>NZ_BAAIHU010000004.1:0-110362 GCF_054590795.1 Kineococcus anabasis | reverse complement strand
CGACGAGGTGCTGGAGGTGGAGCGCGGCTCGACGGTGCTGCTGTACACCGACGGGCTGGTGGAGCGGCGCGGGCAGTCCCTGGACGAGGGCCTGGAGCGGCTGCGCTCGGCGGTGGCCGACCTCGCCCGGGCCGGGAGCGGCCTGGAGGAGCTGTGCGACGGCATCCTCACCCACCTGCTGCCCCCCTCCCCCGAGGACGACGTCGCCCTCGTCGCGGTGCGCCTGCACCCCGAGGACCGCCCCCGCCCGGCCGAGGCCGGCCCCGGCCGCGTCCCGCCCACCCCCGACCCGCGCGCCTGACCCGCGCGCCTGACCCACTGAGGCGCGCTCGGGGACGTCCGGGGGGACGTTCGCGGGGACGTTCTGCGGGGACGTTCGCGGGGACGTTCTGCCGCGACACGCCCGCGCGCCGCGCGCGCAACGTCCCCGTCAGGGTGGGTGCGCCCCCGGGTGGGGACGTCCTGTCGCGCCGCGCCGGCGTGTCCGGCGCGCAACGTCCCCGCCCCGGGCCCGGGGGTGCGCTGCCTAGAGTTGGACCGTGACCACGACCTCCACCCCCACCACCCCCGGCCAGGCGGCCGACGCCGCGCGCGACGCCGTCCGCCGCGCCGCCACCGCCGCCGCGGCCGCCAGCGCCGTGCTGCGCACCGCGTCCGACGAGCAGGTCAGCGCGGTGCTCTCGGCCGCCGCGGCGCGCCTGCCGGAGGCGACGGACGCGGTGCTGGCCGCGAACGCGGAGGACGTGGCCGCAGCCGAGGCGAACGGCATGTCCGCCGGCCTGCTGGACCGCCTCCGCCTCGACCCCACCCGCATGCGCGGCGCCGCGCAGCAGCTCGTCGAGCTGGCCGGCACCGTCCCCGGTCCCCGCCTGCGCTACGTGCGGGACCTGCCCGACGGTGCCCGCGTCTACGAGCGGCGCGTGCCCGTCGGCGTCATCGGCGCCACCTACGAGGCGCGCCCGGCCGTGACCCTCGACGTGGCCGGGCAGGTGCTGCGGGCCCGCAGCGCGGCGGTCCTGCGCACCGGCTCGGCCGCCCTGCGCACCGCGGGCGTCCTCGTCGACGAGGTCCTCACCCCCGCCCTCACCGAGGGGGGGCTGCCCGCGGGGGCGGTGTCCCTGGTGCGCGAGCCGGGTCACGCCGCCGCTGAGGCGCTGGTGAGCCAGCCCGACCTGCTGCCCCTCGTCATCGTGCGCGGCAGCGGGGAGACCACCCGGCGGCTCAGCGCCCTCGGTGCCGCCGCGGGGGTGCGGGTCCTGGCCCACGCCGACGGCGGCGGGGTCCTCTACGCCGACGCCTCCACCGACGTCGACCGGTTCCGCGCGCTGCTCGCCGCGGGCGTCGACCGCCTCGGCGTCTGCAACCGCCTGAACCTGCTGCTCGTGCACCGCGACCGCTGGGAGGAGCTGACCGCCGTGGCCACCGAGACGCTCGCCGCGTCCGGGGTGCGCGCGCTGCTGCCCCCGCACGAGCAGCGCCTCGGCCACGAGTGGGCGCTGGACTCCGGCCGGGAGGCCAGCGTCACCGTCGCCCCCGCCGACGGCCCGGTGCAGGCCGCGGCCCTGGCCAGCGCCGAGACCAGCGGGATCGCCGCGACGGTGTGCGCGGAGGACGAGGCCGCGGCGGCGGCGTTCCTCGGCGCGTGGGACGGCACGGGTGGTTTCTGGAACACCACCACCCGCGTGCTGGACGGTTACAAGCTCCTCGGCGTGCCGGAGACCGGCATCAGCGTCGACCGGGTGCCCGGGCCCCGCGGTCCGGTGACGTTCCCCGACCTGGCGCTGCGCCAGTTCGTGGTCGTGCCCCCCGGCGAGGACGGCGTGGTCGGCGCCCTCGGCGGCTGACGCTCCCGTCCCCGCCCGTCTCTCCCCGCCCGTCTCTCCCCGCCCGTCTCCGGGTTTCGGCGCACCCAGCGCCCTCCTGCCGCGCCGAAACCCGGAGATGGGTGGGCGAGGAGGGGCGTGGGTGCGCCCGAACCCGGAGATGGGTGGGCGAGGAGGGGCGTGGGTGCGCCCGAACCCGGAGATGGGCGGGCTCAGAGCTCCCGGTACATGACGTGCAGCCCGACGTACCCGTGCACCGGGTGGTCGAACGCACCGGGCACGGTGCCGATGATGCGGAACCCGAGGGACCGCCACAGGTGCACGGCGGCGGCGTTCGTCTCCACCACGGCGTTGAACTGCACGCCGCGGTACCCCTGCTCCCGCGCCCACGCCAGGACGTGCTCGCAGAGCGCCCGCCCGACGCCGCGCCCGGCGGCCGACGGGTCCACCACGAAGCTCGCCGTCGCGATGTGCGCACCGCGGCCGGGCCGGTTCGGGCCGCACTTCGCCGAGCCGAGCACCCGGTCCCCGTCGACGGCGACGACGGCCGTGCCCGGTGCCTCCTCCATCCACAGCGCGCGGGCCTGCGCGGAGGTGAGGTCCTCCGGGTAGGCGTACGTCTCCCCGGCGGCGACGATCGCGCGGAGGAACGGCCAGATCCGCGGCCAGTCGTCGTCGGCGGCGGTGCGGACGGTGCCCGCGAACGGGTGCGCTGCGCTCACGGGGCGTCAGCGTAGTTCGGGTGACCCGAACGGCTGACGGGTCAGGCGTTCCCCCGCGCGGTCGGGTGCCCGCACCTAGCGTGCTGAGCGCTCGACCAGAACCTGTGAGGAGAACCCCGTGAAGTTCCGCGCCCTGGGCGTGGCCGCCGTCTGCGCCGCCGCCGTCGTCACCGTTCCCACCTCTGCGCAGGCGCAGGCGTGGGTCTTCCACATGCACGACAGCGGAGCGCTCGCGGCCGCGCACATGTCCTCCGACGGCGGCGCGTACGCGTCCGTGAGCCTGCACCGGGGGGCGTCGCCGGCGCGCCCGGCCACGCTGTACGTCTACGGCACCTTCCCGGACACCTGCCTGCCCGTGGCCGACGGGGGCACGGTGTGCGGCTGGCACCACGTCGACCTGCGGGCGGAGGTCCCGGTGGCCGCGGGCGGCATCGCCGCGAACCTGTCCTCCGCCACCGTGCACCTGGAGGACGTCGAGAACCGGGGGCACGTCACCGGCGAGTACTACGACCGCTCCGGCGTGCACCGCGGCTGGGTGTACGGCGTGGACCCGGGCACGACGGACGTCGACGTGGTGTTCACCGCGGTGGGGGACGTCCAGCGCTCCGCCACGCACGGCACGGCCTGCCTGGGCGGGGAGTTCTCCTGCCAGTCCGTCGCGGTGGGGGCGTCCACGGCCGCGGAGGTCACGGCGACGTTCGCGGGGCGGACCCTGACGACGGCCGACTTCACCGCCTCCGCCCCCCGCATCGCCGCCTTCAAGAGCGTCGAGACGGGCAGGGCGCGTCCCCTCGGCGGCTGACGGGACCGGCCGGCCGGGAGCGGCATGTCGGGGGAGCGGGGCGGTCGGCACCTGCGGCACGATGCGGGCATGACCACGTTGAGCAAGGGCGCCAACCGTCCCGTCCCCACCGCCCGGCTGCGCGCGGTGCTGCGGCGCAGCCCCGGCCCGGTCGACGTGGACGCCTCGGCGCTGCTGCTCACCGAGGCGGGCAAGGTGCGCGACGACGCCGACCTCGTGTTCTACAACGCACCCCGGCACGCGAGCGGGTCCGTCGTCCACCTCGGGAAGGACAGCGCGGGGCCGGGCACGGAGGCGCTGGAGGTCGACCTCGCGGCGCTGCCCGCGGGGATCACCAGGGTCGTGCTCGCCGCCTCCGCCGACGGAGGAACGTTCGGGCAGGTCGCGGGTCTCGCGCTGGACGTCCTCGACCCCTCGGGCGCGGTGGTGGCGCACTTCGACATCGCGGACGCCTCCACGGAGACGGCGTTCGTGTTCGGGGAGCTGTACCAGCGCGGTGGTGCCTGGAAGTTCCGCGCCGTGGGGCAGGGGTACGCCAGCGGCCTGGGGGGCCTGGCCACGGACTTCGGCATCTCGGTGGACGACGAGCCGGCCCCGGCGCAGAGCAGCCCCGCACCGGCGGACCCCGCCCCCGCGGCGCCCGCGCTCAGCCTGAAGAAGCAGCGTCAGCTCAGCCTGGAGAAGCGCGCCGAGGCCGAGGCCCCGCACATCGTCAGCCTCGTGAAGACCGCCGCGCTGTCGCTGGAGAAGAAGGGCCTCGGCGAGCACACCGCCCGGGTCGCGCTGTGCCTGGACATCAGCGGCTCCATGGCCCGCCTCTACCTCAGCGGGAAGATCCAGAAGCTGTGCGAGCGGATCCTCGCGCTCGGCCTGCGCTTCGACGACGACGGCGCGGTGGACGTGTTCCTGTTCGGCCGCGACGGGCACGCCGCGGGTGCCCTGGACCTCGGCACCGTCACGGGTTTCACCGACCCGCTGCGCAGCAGGCTGGAGCCCTCCACCTACTACGGCAAGGCGATGAAGCTGCTGCGCCGGCACTACTTCGGCTCCGACTCAGAGCGCCGCACCCCGCTGCGCGCGGACGTGCCCGTGTACGTCATGTTCGTCACCGACGGGCAGACGTTCGACCAGGACGTCACCGCCGAGCAGGTCCGCTCCAGCAGCTACGAGCCGCTGTTCTGGCAGTTCATGGCGATCGGCCGCTCCTCGCGCGACCTGGCGGCCAAGCGGTCCACCCGGCGCGGCTGGGGCCGCACGTCCGGCGGGGAGTTCGAGTTCCTCGAGCAGCTCGACGAGATGCCGGGGCGCCTGGTGGACAACGCGGACTTCTTCAGCGTGGAGGACCCCGCGGCGATCGGGGACGACGAGCTGTTCGACCTGCTGATGACGGAGTACCCGGGCTGGCTGGTGCAGGCGCGCGCGAACGGGCTGCTGCCGTAGGGGTCAGCTCTCCGCCTCGCCGAGGAACCGCTCCAGCACCGCCGCCAGCAGGGGCGGCATCTCCTGCATCGGGTAGTGCCCGCACCGGGGCAGCGCCTCCAGCGCGAACCGCGGGCACAGCGGCTCCCAGCCCGCCCGCACCGCGGTGGCGCGCAGGGGCTCGCCGTCCTCCTCCCCGGTCACCGCGAGCACCGGCACCCGGGCCGGGGCCGACGGTTCCGCGACCCCGTCGCGGGCGAACATCTCGACGTACGCGGCGACGGCCCGCGGGTCCGCGGCGGCACGCCACCCGGCGAGCTTGAACTCCAGCCACCCGGGGGTCAGCCGGACGCCCCACATCGAGCGCAGCGCCCCCCGGCGGCCCTCGTCGTCCGCGAGCGCCAGCGCGCGCATCCGGTCCACCGCGGCCGCGTCGGCGCCGAGACCCCCGGGTGGCGGCGGGGTCAGGACGGCGGCGCGCTCGACGCGGCCGGGGGAGTGCTGCGCCAGGTGCAGGGCGGGCAGGCTGGTCATGGAGTGCCCGACGACGGCGAACCGCTCCCAGCCGAGGGTGTCGGCCAGGGCCACCACGTCCCGCGCGACGGCCGCCGCCGAGGGCTGCGCGGTGAGGTGCCGGGAGCGCCCGTACCCCCGCACGTCCGCGAACGCCCACGTGGACGTGCCGCCGTCGAGGGAGGGGCGCACGGGGTCCCACGCGCCGGTGTCGCTCAGCCAGTCGTTGAGGACGACCACCCGGCGCGGCCCGTCGCCCAGCAGGTCGTGCCCGAGGACCTCGCCCACGGTGTGCCTCCCGGAGGTGCGCAGCGCTGTCCCGGCGAGTGTGGAGGGCGGCGGCGGACCGCGGGAGCCGTGTTCGCCGTGGGCACGCGTCAGGCGGTGCGGAAGCTGCGGCGGTACGCCGTGGGGCTGACGCGGCGGCGCTGCGCGCGGTGGCCACCGGGGGCACCCGCCGCCCCGTGGACGACCTGACGGCCCCCGTCCGGGGGTGAGGACACAGGGTGATCCGGCGCCACACCCACATGCACAGCACTGTCACAGGGTTGGCACGATTCACTCCGCACAGTAAGCTCCGGCTGCCCTGGAGATCCCTCCGGGGTGCTCCCAGCGTGCGCCGAGCCTCTGCCGGCGCTGGGGGCGACGCGAGACCGTCACGGCAGAGGGCGGGGGACCCACTTACCGGGCGCGGCACCAGCCGCGTCCTCGGGGTGAAGCTCACGACCTGAGCCGGGTGAACCTTCCACCCGAACCCGACAGCTCACCTCGCAGGCGTCGAGAGGTGAGTCCGCCATGCCCGAGCGCATGTCCTCCGGCGCGCCCGCGCGCCGTCGTCCCCGCTTCCTGACCGCCCCCGCCGCGCTGCTCCTGGCCGCCGGGATCAGCACGGGCCTCACCGCGCCCGTGCTGGCCGCCGCGCCCGCCGCCGCGGCCGTCGTGGACGCGCGCGCCGTCCTCGACGTCGCCCACCGGTTCGTCGGCCTGCCGTACCGGTACGGCGGCACCACCCCCGCCGGGTTCGACTGCTCCGGCTACACCGGCTACGTGTACCGCCAGTTCGGGGTGCACCTGCCCCGCACGGCCACCCAGCAGATGCACGCCACCCGCCGGGTGTCCGACCCCCGACCCGGCGACCTGGTGTTCTTCCCCACCCGCGGTGGGCGCGCCTACCACGTGGGCATCTACGCCGGCGACGGGTTCATGTACGACTCCCCGCGCTCGGGCCGCTCGATCAGCAAGCGGAAGATCTGGACGTCCGCGGTGGTGTTCCACCGCGTCTGAGGCCGGCCCCCCGGGGCGGCGGTGCCCACGCACCGCCGCCCCGCAGGTCAGTCGCTCCCGCCGTCGCCGCCCGCGCCGTCCGGTGCGAGGAACACACCCGTTCCCAGCATCCCGACGGCGGCGGCCGTCGACATGTCGTGGACCGCGAACGTCTGCCCGAGCCGCACCGGCTCCGGCAGGACGCGGAACCGCTCGCGCGGGTCCTCCTCATCCGCCACGGTGGCACTCCTCCCGCTCCGGCCGCCCCGGCGGGCGGCTCCTCCAGCGTGCACCCGGGGTCCGCGGCGGACAAGGCCGCGGACGCGACCAGGGGCCGGGACGTGTCGCCCCGGCCCCCGCCACCCGGTGGTGGGCGTCAGCCGATGCGTTCCCGGCTGACCTCGGTGTAGGTGCGGAACGACCCGTAGGAGACGTCGTCACGGTCGTCGGTGAAGCCCATCGCCCCGAGCGCGCCGGTGACCACGGCGTCGCCGCTCGCCACCCCGCGGATCCTGCTCCGGTACGTGGACGTCCCGTCGTTCCAGGTCTCGGTGCTGGTGTAGGACGCCATCGGCCCGCTGCCGCGCAGCTCGACCCGGGCCGGCACCCGGCCCAGCTCGGTCCCCGGACCGCCGTGGCCGCCGTTGCTGACGATGACCTCACCGGTCGCCACCGCGGTCCCCGCGCGCGCGTCCACGATCAGCGTCATCGCCTCGGAACCCAGCATGCGGTCACGGACGTAGTCGCAGGTCCCCGGGGTCCCAGGTTCCGCGTGCCCACCGGGGACCTCGCCCGGGTCGCACTGCCAGTCGGTGATCTGCCCGTGCAGGAACGTGCCGCGCGCCTCCTTGGACACGGACAGGAACCCGACGTGGACGTTGCTGTCCGGGATGGGGAGCAGGTTCTCGAAGTCGTACTCCGTCCACTTGACGAACGCCGAGGCGCCGGAGCGCTTGGTGCTGGTGGAGTCCTTCGGCGCGGCCGCCGCCGGACCGGCGGTGGCGAGCAGGACCCCGGGCACGGTCAGGGCCGCGGCGGTGCGCAGCAGCGCGGTGCGGAGCGGGTGGGACGGCATGGCTGATCTCCTCGTGGTCGTCTCCCCGGCGCGGGCGCGCCGGGCTCCGGAAGGGGCCGGGGTCGCGCTCAGGGCGCGGTGCGCAGGCGGGCGTCCACGAGCTCCCCGATGGCGTCGCCCTGCGTCTTGCCGCTGGCGACGCCGTGGGGGTAGTGGATCCCCCCGTAGATGCGGCTCTGTGCGGCGGTGTCCGCGGCCTCGCGGAAACTCCGGTAGTGCCGGGTCCGCCGCACGATGCCGACGGTCGTGGCCAGGGACGTGTCGTCGAAGGCCAGCGCGCCCAGCGACGACGTCAGCACCGTCGCCGCCGCACACGAGCCCACCGAGTGCCCCGAGGTGTGCTCCGGGAACTGCGGGGAGTTCACCCAGGTCTGCCACCCCGGGTCGATGCCGTAGCGGCGCACGTACGTCACGGGACGCAGCAGGTTGTACCGGTACTTCCACGTCCAGCAGTTCGTGAACGCGTCGTGCAGGGTGACGCCGGTGCGGACCAGCGCGTCCACCGTCCGGTCCAGCGCCAGGCCGCGCTGCTCGCACGCCTGGAGCGCGATGTGCAGCCAGTGGCCGGCGGGCATCCCGGAGAAGCGGGGGTTGTCCGTCCAGAACCGGGCGACGTCGCGTGTCTCGTCGGTGTTCAGCGCCGCCTGCTCGTGCACCGCCTTCGCCTGCAGCCAGAAGGCGGAACCCACCTCCGCGGAGAACGGCAGCGGTGGCTGCGGGGCGATCTCGTCGGGCGAGCGCAGGACCATCGTGCGGACCCGGGCGCAGTGCGGCTCCACGGCGGTGCCGAAGTTCGGCGGCGTGGGAACCCACAGCGACTCCCCGACGGGCGGCGTGTACGGCAGTCGCCCCGCCTCGGCGGCACCGTCCCCGGCGGCCCAGCCCGCCACGGCCGCACCGATCCCGCGCCCGAACTCCAGCGACGCCCGCAGCGGGCCGGCCTCCACGCCGGCCGCCCGGCGCGAGGCCACGACGTCCTCGTGGGTGCGGGCCAGCAGGTCCAGCGACGCGGCCGACGCCCCGGCGTGCAGGGCCGCCGCGGTGGTGGCGACGGCGGCGCTCAGCGCGGCCGGCCAGTCGGTGCCCGAGCGCTGCACCGGGCGGGGGAGGCGGGGCAGGGCGTTCAGCTGGCCGCCCGTGGAGCGGTAGCCCGGCATCCCCGCCACGACGGCCTCGTACATCGCCACGCAGCAGTACGCGTACGCCCGTGCCGCCGACGGTGGCGTGAGGCCCTCGGTGGCGGTGACCCGGTAGAGGGTGCGCAGCCAGGCGGCCGCCACCTCGGGGCCGTGCCCGGCGGTGAACGTCGCACCGGGACCCGCCTGCGCCCGCGCCGGGCTCCCGGGAGCGAGGAGGAACGCGGGCCCGGCCGCCGCCGCACCCAGGAGCCGCCGTCTGGACAGGACGCCGCCCACACCCGTCCGGCTCCCGCCGGAACCCGTACCGCCCATCGCCGACCGCCCCCCGTCCGGCGGCCCGCCCCGTCGCCGGCCGCCAGCGGAGTCTTGCAGCGCAGGGCCTCCCGCCGTGCGGGTTTCCCGGAACCGCACCCGGGGACCGGGTTCCCCTCCGATCCGCGCGCAACCCCCCACCCGCACCGCGGCCCGTCCTGCCGGGTTCCGGTCCGCCCGGGCCGGCGATCCGCTACGTTGCACCGGTGCGGCCGCGCCTGGACCAGATCGTCGTCGACTGCGCGGACCCCGCCGCCCTCGCCAGGTTCTGGGCCGGCCTGCTCGGCGGGGTGCCGGTGGACCGGGAGCGCGGCTGGTCGCACGTCGAGCCCCCGGGTTTCCCGCGCCTGTCCTTCCAGCCCGTCCCCGGGGCGGGGACCACCGAGAACCGCGTGCACCTCGACATCGAGGTCGACGGCATCCCCGCGGCCGTCGCCGCCGCGGTCGCGCTCGGCGCCACGCCGGTGGGGCGGACCGTCACCGACGAGAAGGGCTCGTTCCAGGTCATGACCGACCCCGAGGGCCACGAGTTCTGCTTCGTGGCGGGCTGAACCTCAGCGCGCCAGCGCCACCACCGCCCCCGCCACCGCGAGGACCGCCCCGGTCAGCGCCCCCCACGCCGCGGCGGGCAGGAACCGGCGCGACAGCAGGTTCTCCGCGGCGCTGAACGCCGAGAACACCAGCACCACCGCGACCGTCGCGTGGAACACCAGCGCCGTGCCGACCCCGGCCACGGCACCGGCCCGGCGGCGCCGCCCCCACGTCGCCGCCAGCAGCAGCGGCACGACGACGGCGGCGAGCGCCCCGTTCAGGACCTCCGCCCACCAGGGCCGCCGCCCCATCCACGGCAGCGGGGCCGCCAGGTCCACCAGGTCCACGGTCGCGAGCGTGCCGAACACCGCGATCGTCGCGGCCATCACCGACACCGCCACCCACGCCCGCCACGTCCGGGACGGCGGCCCCGTGAGCATCGTCGCCACCGACACCCCCGCCCACATCAGCTCCCGGCGCAACCACGGCACGCCCAGGTCGCGCATCGCGTCGCGGAACACCCGGTCGGCGGTGACCCGGTCCACGGGCCGGCGCGCCAGGTACGACGCCGGTTCGCCCTGCGCCGCGACGAGGCCGTCGTGCACGAGGGAGGCGGGCAGGTGCTGCCCCGTCGTGGGGACCAGCCACGTCAGGAGGCGCGGGACCGACGTCAGGTCCGAGGAGAACGTCGCGGGATCAGCGGGCACCACCACCGGCCCGACGTGCTCGTCCCAGTACCCCAGGGGTTCCGGCAGCCGGAACCGCTCGCGCGCCGGGTCCCCGTCCTCGACGTGGCGGTGCAGCACCACGTCCCCCGCCCAGACAGCGCCCGGGTCGGCGGGGGAGAAGAACCCGCTGCGCACCAGGTGCGCCGGCCGCAGCGCGGGCAGTTCCGGGGCGCGGGGCGCGGGCACGGGCCGTAGCGTGCCACGGCGGGGGACCGGGAGGTGGAGTGGGGCTGTTCGTGGGCACGTCGGGCTGGAGCTACGACCACTGGGAGGACGTGCTCTACCCGCGGGGGACACCGCCGCGGGAGCGGCTGGCGCACTACGCGCGGGAGTTCGGCACGGTCGAGCTCAACGCGAGCTTCTACCGCTGGCCGCGCGAGGCCGCGTTCGCGTCGTGGAACCGGCGGCTGCCGGAGGGTTTCGCCATGTCCGTGAAGGCGCCGCGCGGCCTCACCCACGCCAAGCGGCTGTACGCGCCCGAGCGCTGGGTCGAGCGCATCACCGCCTGCTGGCACGAGCTGCGCGACCGGCGCGCCGTGCTGCTGGTGCAGCTGCGCCCCGACCACGCCCGCGACGACGAGCGGCTGCGCTGGTTCCTCGCGCTGCTGCCGCCGTGGGTGCGGGTCGCGGTGGAGTTCCGGCACCCCAGCTGGCACGACGAGGCGGTGTACGCCCTGCTCGCGGAGCACGGGGCCGCGTACTGCGTGATGAGCGGTGCGAACCTGCCGTGCGTCCTGCGGGCCACGGCCCCGTTCGTGTACGTCCGCCTGCACGGCCCGGACCACGGGCACCTGTACGCGGGGTCCTACCCCGCGGCGGACCTGGCGTGGTGGGCGCAGCGGATCCGGGAGTGGGACGCCGCCGGGCTGGACGTGTACGCCTACTTCAACAACGACGGCGGCGGGAACGCGGTCCGCGACGCGCGGGCGCTGCGGGCGGCCCTGGGGTGCTGAGCGCGGGCCGCGTCTCACGCCGGCGGACCGCCCGCGGGCGCCACCCGGGCCCGGCGCCGGCGCCACACCACCAGCGGGATCCCGACGGCCGCGGCGACGGCCGCGAACGGCAGCAGCGCCCCGAGGGCGAGGGCCACGAAGCGGGAGGTGGCGACGAGCGCGCCCCAGCCCGCGCCCAGCCCGCCGGTGAACGTGGGCGTGGCGGTGGACGCCGCGACGGCGGTGCGGCCCGTCAGCGTCACCTCCGCCGTCGCCAGGGCCACCTGGTCGCGCAGCACCCGCTGCCGCGCCAGCAGGGCGTCCAGGTCGGCCTGGCGGCGGGCGATCTCCCCCTCCAGGGCGAGGACGTCGGGGATCGACGCGGTCTGCGGCAGCCGCCCGCGGAACGTCTCCAGGACCGCCCGCGCGGAGGTGACCCGGCTGTCCACGTCGGCGACCTCGGCGGTGACGTCCGTGGAGGTCGTCGACAGCTCCGTCCGCCTCCCGAGGGCGGCCACGTCCTGCAGCAGCGCGGCGAACCGGTCCCCGGGGACGCGCAGGGTCATCCGGGCCTGCCCGGAGCCGGCCCCGGCGTCCTGACCGGGGCCGCTGCCGGAGCCCGACCTGCTGGCGGTGACCAGCCCGCCCGCCGCGGCGGTCAGGCGGGTCACCTCGTCCGCCGCCGCGTCGACGTCGGCGACCTCCACGGCGACCGTGCCGGTGGAGACCACCGCGCGCGCCACCCCGGGGCCGACCTCGTCACCGGGGGCGGGGGCCGTGCCGCCCGTGGAGGTGCCCTGGACCCCGGTGGTGTCGGCGATCCCCTGACCGCCCCCGCCGCTCGCGGCGGGCAGCCCGGCGGGGGCGTCCGCCGCCGACTGCGAGGCGGCGCCGCCCGTGGCCTCCGAGCCGCCGCCGGAGCACCCGGCGCTCCCGAGGAGCAGGGCCGCGGCGAGCAGGGACGCCGCCACCGGGCGCCCCCGGTGGTGGCCGCGGTGGGGGCCCGGGTGGCGGCTCGCGGAGGAGACCGGGTGGGCAGCGGGCTGGGGGACGGGCTGGGTTCCGGGTGCCGTGGGCACTCGCCACCTCCGCGGGGACGCCCGCGGCGACGCGGGACGGGATCGGGGACGGGCGGGTGCCCGTGCGCCCTGGGACGCCGTTCCCGCCCGCCCGGTTCCGGGGGGCCGGGCAACGGATCGGCAACGGATCCGGGCCCGCGTGCAACGGATCGGCCCCTCACCGCATCTACACAGGTGTGGAGAGCGAGGGGATGCACGACGGCCGGGTGTGGCCGTGGGTCTTCGCCGCGCACGCGGTCCTCGTGCTGGGCCTGCTGACCCTGGTCGGCGCCCCCGGCGCGGGCGCGGGCGCGGGACACGGCAGCGGCCTGGCCGCGCTGCCGCTGCTGCTGCTCGGCCTGCCCGGGTCGCTGCCGGCCGTGGTGGACCCCTACCCCCTGGGGCAGGCCCCGCCCTCGGCCCGCGACGTGGTGCTCTACGGCCCCGCGGTGCTCAACGTCCTGCTGCACGGCCTGGTCCTCGTCGTGGTGCGGCGCCGGTCGGGGATCGTCGTCCCCGGCTGACGCCGCGGCCCGCGCAGCCGTGGCCGGCGGGCCGGCGCGGGGCACCTGCGCGGCGGGTGCAACGCCGGGGCCCCGGTGAGCGTCCTGAGGTCGTGGACAGCGCGGGGAGCGACCGGTGAGCGCAGGGCCCCTGGTCGTCGGATTCCGCGTACCGCCCCCCGCGGGGACGCCGGGGCGGCACGATGACCCCGTGACCGTGCTCCGTCCCGGCCAGGCCCCCGGCCTGGAGGTGGAGTCCCGCGAGGCCCTCGACGTGGAGGCGTTCGTCGTGGCGCAGGGCTCGGCGCTGGTCCGCCTGGCGCGGGCGCTGCTGCGCGACCCGCACGCCGCCGAGGACGTCGTGCAGGACGTCCTCGCACGCGTCGTCGTCAAGTGGGCGGTGGTGCAGCGGGCCGACGACCCCGTCGCCTACGTGAAGCGGATGGTGGTCAACGCCTGCGTGTCCTCCGGGCGGCGGGCGTGGCGCCGCGAGCGCCCCGACGACCCGGCGACCCTGCCGGACCGCGGCGTGGTGGACCACTCCGGCCACGTGGGCGACCGCGACCAGGTGCTCGCGCTGCTGCGGACGCTGCCCGTGAAGCAGCGCAGCGTCCTGGTGCTGCGGCACTACGAGGGCCTGGCGGACGCGGAGATCGCCGACCTGCTGGGCTGCTCGCAGGGCACGGTGCGCAGCAACGCGTTCCGGGGCCTGGCGGCGCTGCGCGCGCTGCTGGGGGAGGAGGGGCGCGGTGGCCGCTGAGCAGCGCGGGCCCGGCGGGGACCGGGAGCTGGGGGAGCGGCTGGCGGGCGCCCTGCGGCGGGGTGCGGACGACGCACCCGTGGACGTGCTCGGGCTGCTGGACGGCACCCGCGCGCGGGCGGTCGTGCTGCGCCGCCGCCGCCGCGCCCTGCGCAGCTCGACCGTGGCCCTCGCCCTGACGACGCTGGCCGTGCTGCCCTTCGCGCCGGACCTGCTGCCCGGGCAGGAGCGCGGCGTGCAGCACCACGCCGAGGTCGCGCCCGCGCCGGTGGAGCCCAGCACCGCACCGGCGGACGAGCCGCCGCCCGGGCCGGTGCCGCCGCCGGCGAGCGCGGGCACCCCGTCGCGCCCGGCGGCCGGCACCACCGCGGCACCCCGCCCGGGCACCCCGGCCCCCCGGCCCACCACCTCCCCGGCGGCGCCCGCGCCGGCCGTCGCGCCGGGCGCTCCGCAGGACCGCAGGGACAGGGATCCGCAGCCGCGGTCGGCGCCCGCGCCCACGGCGTCCGCGACCCCCGGCACGACACCCGCGGCGCCCGGCGCGGTGCCCACGAGCCCCGGCACGGCGCCCGCGGCGCCCGGTGCGGTGCCCGGCGGGGAGGGCGACGCCCCGCCCGCGCCCGGCGGCGAGGACACCCCGCAGGACGCCCGGCTCGTGCCGCCGCCCGGCACCCCGGGCGCCGCGCCCGCCCCGGTGCCGGACCTGCCGCGGACGTGGGCGGCGCTGCCGGAGGGCCTCGTGGAGCTCACCGACCTCGAGCACGCCGGCATCCCCGTCGTCGACGGGCAGGAGTGCACCGCGGACGGCCGGGCGGGGCCGGAGCCGGTGGTGGGGCGGTCGTGGACCTGGGCGCACCCCTCGGGGAGCCCGGGCCGCCCGGGCGTGGGGGTGCACGTCACCGGTTGGGCCCCCGGTACGGCGGGCGAGGCGTTCGCGCAGGTCGACGGGAACTCCGGGCCGTGCCGGTTCCCCGCCCTCGGGGAGACGCTGCCCGTGGACGTGCCCGCCGACGAGAGCTGGGCGGCGACGACGACCTCGCCGGACGGGGCGACCGCCTTCGTGGGCGCGGCCCGCACCGGCGACGTGGTCGTGGGGGTGTCGGTGCGGGGCCTGGAGTGGTCCGAGGGCCGCGGCCGCCTCGAGGCGCTGCTGCGGGCGGCGGTGGGCGAGCTGGGCGGCGCGGCCCCCGGGGCGCGCTGACGGCGGAACCCGCCCGGTACCCCCGCCGGGAACTGCCCGGACCGGTTCCCGGGCTCCTGCCGGCGCGGACCGCGGGGAACCGCTCCTCCCGTCCCACCGACTCGCCGCGCCCCGTTCCCGGTGGTAAACCGTGCGGCGCACCAGGACGAGCAGAACGGCGGGCACGAAGGTTCCCGCCGCCCTCACCTCCGGATCGGAGCCAACGGCGATGGAGCACTCCACGAGGGGATCCGCGCGAGGCGGCGGAGCCCTCCCCGGCACCCCGGCAGCACGCACCGGCCACCACGGGGAGGGGAACTCGTGACCCCACCCGCAGGGCGCGGCACCACGCCGGTCCAGGTGCGCAGCACCATCCCCGCCCGCATCGACCGGCTGCCGTGGACGCAGTTCCACTGGCTCGTCGTGGTCGGTCTCGGCGTCTCCTGGATCCTGGACGGCCTGGAGATCCAGGTCGTCGCGCTGAACACCGAGTCGCTCCAGGACCCCGAGGGCGGCCTCGGCCTGACCACCGGCCAGGTCGGCGCGCTCGGCTCGGCCTACCTCGCCGGGCAGGTCCTCGGCGCCCTGGTGTTCGGCCGCATGACCGACAAGCTGGGCCGGCGCAAGCTCTTCATCGCCACCCTGCTCATCTACCTGATCGGCAGCGGCCTCGGCGGCGTCGCCTGGGACTTCTGGTCCCTCGCCGCGTTCCGGTTCATCGCCGGCATGGGCATCGGCGGCGAGTACACCGCCATCAACTCCGCGATCGACGAGCTCATCCCGTCGCACTACCGCGGCCGCGTCGACATCGCCGTCAACGGCACCTACTGGGCCGGCGCGCTCCTCGGGAACATCCTCGGGCTGTACCTGTACTCGGAGTCGGTGCCCGTCCAGTGGGGCTGGCGGATCGCGTTCTTCATCGGCCCGATGCTCGGCCTGGTCGTCATCTTCCTGCGCCGCACGATCCCCGAGAGCCCGCGGTGGATGGTCACCCACGGCCAGGTGGAGAAGGCCGAGCGGACCATCGACGACATCGAGGAGCGGGTCCGGGCCTCCGGCGCCCACCTGGAACCGGTGCCGGACTCCAAGGCCATGGAGATCAAGGAGCTGCCCCCGCTGGGGTTCCGCCAGCTCACGAAGGTCTTCTTCGGCACCTACCCGAAGCGCTCGGTCCTCGGGTTCACGATGATGGTGACGCAGTCCTTCCTGTACAACGCCATCTTCTTCACCTACGCGGCGGTGCTGGCGACGTTCTACGGCATCGACAAGGGCGACATCCCCTGGTACTTCATCCCGTTCGCGTTCGGGAACCTGCTCGGGCCGCTGGTCCTCGGGCCGCTGTTCGACACCGTCGGGCGGCGAAAGATGATCTTCGCGACCTACTTCGGCTCCGGCGCGCTGCTGCTCGTCACGGCTTTCCTGTTCAACGCCGGCATCCTCAGCGCGGTGACCCAGACGGCGCTGTGGTGCGTCATCTTCTTCTTCGCCTCCGCCGGTGCGTCCTCCGCCTACCTGACGGTCTCGGAGATCTTCCCCCTGGAGCTGCGCGGCCAGGCGATCTCGTACTTCTTCGCCATCTCCCAGGCGGCGGGCGGCGTCATCGCCCCGTACCTGTTCGGCCGGCTGATCGACGCGGCGGGCGGGGAGGACGCCGCGGTGCTGGACGCCGGGCCGCTCACCGTCGGCTACGTCATCGGTGCCGTGATGATGATGACGGGTGGCATCGTGGCCCGGCTCATCGGCGTCGACGCCGAGCGCAAGTCGCTGGAGGACATCGCCACGCCGCTGTCGGCGGCCGGCCTGCCCGCCGGTGGCGTCACCCCGGGGACGGGGCGGAAGTGAGCGCCGAGCCCGGTGGCGCCGCCGAGCGGGCGGCGGTGGAGCACATCCCGCTGGTCGTCGTGGGCGTCAGCTCGCGCAGCGGCTCCCCGTCGGCGCTGCAGTGGGCGGCCGAGCACGCCGCGGCCGTCGGCGGCCACGTCCGCGCCGTCCTGGCGTGGCGGCCGCCGCGCCCACCGGTGACGTCGGGGAACCGGCCGCCGGCGGTGTCCACCCTGGCCGACCAGGACCCGCAGCGGGCGGCGGAGGAGAGGCTGGAGGGGCTGCTGCGGGCGGCACTCGGGGAGGACCACGCGGTGCAGGCGGTGGCCGTGCGGGGCGCGGCGCGCCCGGTGCTGCTGCGCGAGTCGCGGGAGGCGGACCTGCTGGTCCTGGACTCCCCGCGCGCGGCGAAGCTGGTGACGCCGGGCGCGAAGCTGCTCGCCCCTCAGCTGGTGTTCTCCGCGGCCTGCCCGGTGGTGGTGATGCCCCCGCCGGTGGAGGAGGGCCTCTCCGCGGTGCGGCGCGCCGGGCGCCGGCTGGGGCGTGCGGCGGCCGTCGCGGCGGCCACGGCGGGGCGGCCGGGCCGTCCCCCGCTGAGCCCGTCCTGACACCTCCGCACGCGCACGGGCGCCCCCGGTCCGACCGGACCGGGGGCGCCCGTGCGTGCCGCCTCAGCGGGCGGGGGCCGCGCTGCGGGCCAGCTCCGCCCGCACCGCCGGCGCCACCTCGGTGCCGAGCAGCTCGATGGCGCGCAGCACGTCGCGGTGCGGCATGGTGCCCACGCTGACGTGCAGCATGAACCGGTCGAGGCCGAGGGTCTCGTGCAGCCGGAGCAGCTTGTCGGTCACCTCGGCGGGGCTGCCGACGTAGAGGGCGCCGCGGGGGCTGCGGGCGGCGTCGTAGCTGAGGCGGTTGTACTCGTGCCAGCCGCGCTCACGGCCGATGGTGTTCATCGCCACCGCCGTGGAGGGGAAGTTGATGTCCACGGCCTCCTGCGTGGTGGGCGCGAGGAACCCGTGGGAGTGCACCGCGACGGGCTGCGGGGAGTGCCCGGCCTCGGCGAGGGTGCTGCGGTAGAGGTCCACGAGCGGGCGGAACTGCTCGGGCATGCCGCCGATGATCGCCACCGCGAGCGGCAGGCCCAGCGTCGCGGCGCGCACCACCGAGGACGGGGTGCCGCCGACGCCGATCCACACCGGCAGGAGGTCCTGCACGGGGCGCGGGTAGACGCCGAGGTCGCGGATCGGGGGGCGGTGCCGCCCGCTCCACGTGACGCGCTCGGAGGCGCGGATGCGCAGCAGCAGGTCGAGCTTCTCGGCGAACAGCTCGTCGTAGTCGCCGAGGTCGTAGCCGAACAGCGGGAAGGACTCGATGAAGGACCCGCGCCCGGCGATGATCTCGGCGCGGCCGCCGGAGAGGCCGTCGAGGGTGGCGAAGTCCTGGAAGACGCGCACGGGGTCGTCGCTGCTGAGCACCGTCACGGCGCTGCTCAGCCGGATGCGCTCGGTGCGCGAGGCGGCGGCGGCGAGGACGACGGCGGGCGCGGAGGCCGCGTAGTCGCGGCGGTGGTGCTCGCCGAGGCCGTAGACGTCGAGGCCCACCTGGTCGGCGAGGACGATCTCCTCGACGACCTCCCGCAGCCGCTGCGGGTGCTCCAGCTGCACGCCGGTCACCGGGTCGCGGGTGGTCTCCGCGAACGAGCTGATGCCGATCTCCACGACGTCCCGCCTCCTCGCAGCCCGGGACCCTCCCGTCTGCTTGAGCCTTCAACGATAGGTGGTGCCGGGCTGTTCCCGCACCACCCCACCGCCCGGGCGCTGCGAAGCTTGGTCCCGGTGCGACGACGGCCGTCGCGGGCAGGGAGGGCGGGACGTCCATGACGCAGGTACCGACGACGAGCGGCTCCGAGAGCCAGGCCCCGCCACCGGCGCCCGGCAAGGGCCTCACCCCGGGTGCGCTGACCCTCTGGGGCAACACCGTCATCGGCCTCGGCGCGACGGCACCCGCGTACAGCCTCGCGGCCACCCTCGGGTTCGTCGTCGCGGCCGTCGGCGACCGCGCCCCGGCGATGTTCCTGCTCGCGTTCCTGCCGATGCTGCTCGTCGCCGTCGCCTACCGGGAGCTCAACCGCGCCGCACCCGACTGCGGCACCACCTTCACCTGGGGCACCAAGGCCTTCGGGCCCTGGGTCGGCTGGATGGGCGGCTGGGGTGTCGCCGTCTCCGCGATCATCGTGCTGGCCAACGTCGCGGAGGTCGCCGGGGTCTACACGCTGCGCGTCCTCGGCCTGGGCGACGCCGCCGAGAGCACCGCGGTGAAGGTGGGCCTCGGGGTCCTCGTCATCGTCGCGATGACCTGGGTCTCCTACCGCGGCATCGTCATCTCCGAGCGGCTGCAGAACGTCTTCGTCATCGTGCAGTTCGTCGTCCTCGGGTTCGTCGCGCTCGGCGCCCTGTACCTCGTGTACAGCGGCGCCGCGGGGGAGCAGGCGGTGTACCCGCGGCTGCAGTGGTTCTCCCCGCTCGGGCTGAGCGCCTCCGCCGTCGCCGAGGCCGTCATCCTCTGCGTCTTCATCTACTGGGGCTGGGACGCCTGCCTGGCCGTCACCGAGGAGACCCGCGACGCGGACTCCACGCCCGGCCGGGCCGCCCTCCTCGCCACGGTGCTCCTGCTGGCCACGTACCTGCTCGTCGCCGTCGCCGTGCAGGCGTACGCGGGGTTCGGCGACACCGGCATCGGCCTGGGCAACGAGGAGAACGAGGAGGACGTGCTCACCGTCCTCGGCGGGCCCGTCGGCGGCCCCGTGGTCTCGGCGGTGCTGCTGCTGACGGTGGCCGTCTCGGCCGCGGCGTCCACGCAGACCACGATCCTGCCCACGGCCCGCGGCGCGCTGGCGATGTCGGTCTACGGGGCGCTGCCCGAGCGTTTCGGCCGCGTCCACCCGCGCTACCGCACCCCCTCCTTCGCCACGGTCGTGATGGGCGCGGCGGCGGTCTTCTTCTACCTCGTGCTCTCCCTCGTCAGCGAGGACGCGCTGGCCGACACCATCGCCAGCCTCGGCCTGGCCGTGGCGTTCTACTACGGCATCACCGCGTTCGCGTGCGTCTGGTACTTCCGGCGCACCCTGACCCGCTCGGTGCGCGACCTGCTGCTGCGCGGTGTCCTGCCGCTGCTCGGGGGCCTGGCGATGCTGTGGGCCTTCGTGCAGAGCGCCGTCGACATGGCCGCCGCCGACTACGGCGACACCACGTTCGGGCCGGTCGGCGGGGTGTTCGTCATCGGGGTCGGGATGCTGGTGCTCGGGGTGCCGCTCATGGCGCTGTGCGCGCTGCGGCTGCGGGCGTTCTTCCAGGGCCGGACCCTGCGGGAGGACACCCCGATCCTCGTGCCGGACACCGGTGAGCCGCCCATCGGCGGGCTCTGAGCCGGTACGCCCCTGAGACGGCAGGATCCGTGGCGCATGTGGCGAGAACCGCGGCGACAGCCGGGTCCCGGCCCGCCTAGCGTCGGGGCATGACCTCCCCGGCCCCGACCCGCCGCCAGACGGCACCCCCTCCCGCCGGCCCAGCACCCGCGGTCCTCGCCGCCGTGCTGGTCACCGTGCTGGCGTGGGCCTCGGCGTTCCTCGCCATCCGCGCGGTCCGCGACGACTTCGGAGCCGGTGAGCTCGCCCTCGGCCGCCTCGCCGTCGGCACCCTCGCGCTCGGCCTCGTGGTGGCCGCCCGCCGCAGGTGGGTCCGGCCCACCCGGCGGGAGTGGGCGCTCACTGCCGTCTGCGGGGTCTCCTGGTTCGCCGTCTACAACGTCGCCCTCAACGCCGCCGAGCAGCGGCTCGACGCGGGCACCGCCGCGATGCTCGTCAGCGTCGGGCCGGTCCTCATCGCCCTGCTGGCCGGTGCGTTCCTCGGGGAGGGCTTCCCGCGCCGGCTGCTCACCGGCGCCGCCGTGGCGTTCGCCGGGGCCCTCGTCATCGGGGCCGCCACCAGCCGCGGGTCGGGCACCGACCTCGCCGGGGCCCTGCTCTGCCTCCTGGCCGCCGCCACCTGGGCGGTGGGGGTCCTGGCGCAGAAGCCGGTCCTGCGCCGGCTGCCCGCCCTGCAGGTCACGTTCCTGGCCTGCGCCGTCGGGACCCTCGCCTGCCTGCCGTTCGCGGGTGGCCTGGGCGGGCAGCTCCTCGCCGCACCGGCCGCCGCCACGGCGGGGCTGGTCTACCTCGGCGTGGTGCCCACCGCGCTGGCCTTCGTCACGTGGGCCTACGCCCTCTCCCGCACGGACGCCGGCCGCCTCGGGGTCACGACGTACGTCGTGCCGCCCTTCACCGTCCTGGCCGCGTGGCCCCTGCTGGGGGAGGTGCCGCCGCCGCTGGCGCTGGCCGGGGGCGCGCTCGCCCTGGGCGGGGTGGCGCTCACCCGCCGCGCGCGCTGAGGAGCGTCCCCGGCGCCGCGGGTGCGGTGGGCGCCCACGGTGAAGCGCACCACGAGGGCGGTGCCGAGGAGGAGCTGCAGCGCGGGCAGGAGGCTGGCGTCCGCCGAGTCGGGGCCGCCCCGGACGGCCAGGCCCAGCACGCCGGAGACGAAGACCAGGACGCCGACGGCCACGCCGACCCCGGGAACGTGCCGCGACAGCTGCCGCACCGCCTTGCTCATGCCGTCTCCTCCGCCCTGCGTCCTGCGCTCCGCGACCGCCCGCGGCATCGTGCGCCGCGGGTCGGACAGGACGACGTTAACCCGTTCACCACCGCCCGTTCGCCCGTTTCCGGCAACGTTGCAGAAGCGATCACCCTGCCGGGCCACCACGTCACCGCAGGTGACGCGTGATCATGGTTCGGTGGTCTGCCGACCCCTCAGGAGAGGGATCGGCAGGCGGGCAGGGGCACCGCAGCGGAATCCACGTCCGGCGGGTACCCGTCACCCGGGCGGGTCAGCCGCGCGCCCGGTCGCGCTCAGGAGTCCAGCCGCGCCCGGCGCACCCGCCGGCTCGCCGCGTACGCCGGCCGCCGCAGCGACGCCATCCGCGGCCCGTGCACCAGCCCCGGGACCTGGTTGACCACCGCGTCGAACGCCACGTCCGGCAGCACCGCCGAGCGGTCCACCTCCAGCCGCGCGAACGACCGCCACGGCCCCCGCGGGGACGCCACCGCCAGCGTGAACGAGCCACCGCCCTCCGGCAGCGCCCCCAGCAGCAGCGGCCCGGCCGGGCACGAGTACGCCACGACGCTCGTGTACACCGCCGCCAGCGGGTCCCGCCCCGGGGCCAGCAGGTGCCGGGCCACGGGCGAGCGCCCCGCGCTGGAGGACATCAGCACGTCGTGCGGGGAGCCGTCGGCGCCGCTCACCCGCACCGCCAGGCCCAGCAGGTCCGGCAGGTGCTCCGGCAGCCCACCGCCGCGGGAGAAGCGCACCGCCGCCGCGTCCTCCCCCGGCACGTCCAGCCACGGCACCCCCGCCGGCTCCGCCAGGCCGTGCCGGTGCACGGTCCCGGACACGGTGCGGCCCCGGGCGTGCACGGCCTTGTCCCCGCGCAGCCGCCCCGCCACCGCCATCGCCGCGCCCATCGCCGTGCCCACCGCGGCCAGCAGCGGGCGCTCCGCGGCCCCCGGCGCGGGAGCGGGCGGCAGGGTGGAGACGAACGGGACGGCGCTCTGCTGGTCCGGCATGCCCCGCCCGTACCCGGGCACGCGTGCGCCACACGCGGACGGCGTCCGGGATGATCGGCGCGTGCCCCCACCTCCCCTCGGTCTCCTCCTCGACGTGGACGGGCCGGTCTCCAGCCCGCTGACCCGCACCGTGCGCGAGCCGGGCCTGCTCGCCTCCCTCGTCGCCCTCGCTGCCGCCGGGGTCCCGCTCGTGTTCAACACCGGCCGCTCCGACGCGTTCTGCCGCGAGCAGGTCGTCGCGCCGCTGCTCGCCGCGGGCCTGCCCGCCCACGCCCGGGTGCACGCCGTCTGCGAGAAGGGCGCCGTCTGGTTCGGCGTGGGCGCCGCGGGCCCCGGGGAGGTCTCCGTCGACGACACCCTCGCCGTGCCGCGGCAGGTGCACGACCTCGTGGAGGGGATCGTCGCCGCCCGGTACACCGGCACGATGTTCGTGGACCGCACCAAGCGCGCCATGGTCTCCGTCGAGCAGCGCGTCGACGTCGGCGCCGACGGGTACGCCCCGGCGCAGGAGCGCTTCCAGGCCGAGGTCCTCGACGCCTGCGCGGCCGCCGGCCTCGGGGTCCGCCTCGACGACGACGTGCGGCCCGACGCCGCCGGGCGGGTGCCCTACCGCGTCGACCCCACGATCATCGCGGTGGACGTGGAGTCCGTGCGCCTGGGCAAGGACCTCGGTGCCGAGCGCGCCCTGGAGCTGCTCGCCGCGGACGGGGAGCTGCCGCTGCGCTGGCGCACCGTGGGCGACTCCCGCACCGACTACGCCATGGCCGACCTCCTGCACGCCCGCGGCCTCGACGTCGCCCACGTCGACGTGCGCCCGGCCGGGGCGCTGCCGCCGCGGGCCTACCCCGTGCTGGTCCCCGAGCGGGCCGTGAACGACGAGGCGGGCGCGGCGTACCTCGCGCTGCTCGCCGCGGGCGTGCGCGGGGAGCCGGTGGCCGAGGCGGGCGCCGGCTTCACGTGGGCCGGCACCGGCGTGGCGGAATTCCCCGCGCTCCGCGGCGCTTAGCCTGTCCACCCGCACCAGCGCCGGGCCCGCACCGGCCCGAGACCCGAGGAGATCCCCGTGGCCGACCCCACCACCACCGCGCCCGCCGTCGAGGAGGAGGACGACTTCCTCTCCGGTGTCAGCGCCTGCGCCATCGACGCCGGCCCGGACTGCGAGGCCTGCCAGTAGCAGCGGCCTCCGCCGCGGCGCCGGGGCGCGGTCCCCGGCGCCGGCCGGACCGGCGCCGGCCTCGACGACGCCGCCCGCGCCCTGGCCAGCACTCGTCCGGGGTCCTGCGCCCGGGGAACGAGCACCACGAGGTGCTCGCCGGGCTGGGTCAGCACGCCGGCGTACTCGTCCCCGCCGAGGGCGCTGACGATCCGTTCGCGCTGCCCGTGCCAGGAGGGCGCCACGCCCGCCGGGCCCTCGGCGTGCTCCGGCGACGTCCTCGGAGGCTGCTCGTCACCCGGGGCGGCCGCAGCGGAGAGGTCCTCGGGCTCGTCCACGAGCAGGCTCCTCAGCTCCGGGTGGATGCGTCGAACGTCAGCTTCGCGCACCACCCGCGGCGTGAGCGGGCGTGACAGTCAGGTGAGCAGGAGCCGGTAGCGCTCAGTGGTGAGGGTGAGCGGGCCGTGGTGCGGTCGTGCCTCGACCGGGGTGGGCTCGGGCGTGAGCGGGCCGGTACGTGAAGGGTCCTGGGTGTGGTCGAGGCCTGTGAGGGCCAGGACGGCGGTCTTCACGGCCATGTGCTCGTTGCGGAGCCCGGATGGGCCGAAGTTCGTGCTCACCTCCGGGTCCACGATGAAGCCATCTGCCGTCCTGCGGTAGCGACCGGACCAGCCGGTCCAGCCGTCGTTCAAGATGAAGGTGCCGTCCCGGTTGAAGGTCACGCGCGCTTCGCCGCGCGGGGACACGTGGACTTCGACCTCGTCGACCCGGACCGTGCGCACGCGCCACTCCCGCCCGACCCACAGCGGTGCGGACCGGGCGTCTGCGCGGATCCTCGCGGACGTGCTGCCGTCCGTCGCAACCGCTGGCACGGCACTGGTGCATGTCAGGAGCACCGCGGCCGCGATCGCGGCCCGACACGTCGCCGGCGACTTCATCGCTTCCTCCGTGCGCCGGCGCACCGCAGACGCGGCAAGCAGGGCAGGTGTGCGTCTCGCTCGTCTCCACCGGCCCAGCTCGTGTCCGCACATCGGCGGATCCGGTGGATCGTCCGCTCCTCAGCGGTCCGTGGAGCGATGGTGTCGTGTGGGCGTCGACGAGACGGTCGTGGCGGAGGTGCCGGTGGGGGTGTTCCGGCAGGCGGAGGCGACGCGGGCGGGGCACGGTCCGGTCACGGCCGCGGTGATGGATCCCGGCGGGGAGGATGTCCCCGCTCCGTGGTGACCTGCGGGTCGGGGCGGCGGCGTCCGTGCAGGTTGTGAGCCAGCAGTGCGCCCAGGACGAGGAGTCCGCCGGTGATCTCCAGTGGGCTCGGTCGATAGCCGAGGGCGATCTCGACGGTGAAGGCGGTGACGGGCACCAGGTTCATGAAGAGCGCGGTGTCGTGCGCGCCGAGGATCCTGCTCGCCGACGACCACGACCTGGTCGCGAGGACGGCAGCCAGCAGGACCATGTAGAGCAGCTGCGCCGGATGCGCACGCAGCTCGGCGCCGCCCGGCGTGGTGGCGAGGCCCGCCCAGGTGGCGACCGCGGTGCCGGCAGCGACGGGGAGCAGGCCCGCCAGCACCGCGAGGGTGGTGTAGCGCAGCGGCGAGAGGCCGGGAAGGTCGGCAGGACCCATGGTGTAGACGACCCAGCAGAGGACTCCGGCGAGGATGAGCACATCGCCCCGGCCGAGGATGTCGACCAGGCTCGACGGGTGGCCGCGGGTGATGACCAGCAGGGCCCCGGCCACGGCTGCCAGCCCCGCCACCGTGGTGGCCCGGGAGGGTCGGTGTCGGAACCGGAGCCAGACGACGACGCTCGTCAGCAGGGGGAAGGTCGCCATCATGATGGCGGCGTTCTGCGGGCGGGAGGACTGCAGGCCGAGGTAGACGAGGAAGTTGAAGCCGGCGAACCCCGCCCCGCCCAGCACGACGAGATGGGCGAACCGCCCCTCGAAACGCAGCGCCGACCAGCCCTCCCTCCACACCAGCAGGGCGGTGAAGGGCACTGCCGCGGTGCCGTAGCGGATCAGGGTCAGGTGGAAGGGGTCGATCGCGTCGAGCATCCCGGCCGAGACG
Source organism: Kineococcus anabasis (assembly GCF_054590795.1). NCBI lineage: Bacteria > Bacillati > Actinomycetota > Actinomycetes > Kineosporiales > Kineosporiaceae > Kineococcus > Kineococcus anabasis. The sequence continues at coordinate 84,909 of NZ_BAAIHU010000004.1, read as the reverse complement.
CGGAACATGGCGCCCCAGACGATCACGGAGAAGAGGGCGGCCAGGACGCCGGTGGCGGTGCCGGTCCGCCCGGTGCGGGGAGCGCCCGGCCCCGGCGCGGTGTCGACCACCGCGCCGGGATGCGCCGGAACGGCCGTCATCCCGCGGCCGTGCCCGCGAGGTCCGTGGACCGGTGGTTGCGGGTGAGCTGCGCGGTGACCTCAGCGACGCGCCGGCCGAGGTGGTGAGCGGTGCGCAGGTCACCGGAGGAGGGGGACGTGTCGGGCCCGGCGTCGGAGGGCGACTGGGCCATCGCCCCGAGGAACCCGCCGAGGCGGTTGAGATCGTCGATGTCGCCGTCGCTGCGGTAGAGCCAGCCGGGCGGCAGCGCGAGGTTGACCCAGTGCATGCCGTGCTGGGCGGCGAGCACTGCCATGGAGGTGAGGGTGTTGAGCTTGTCGCCGCTGATCCCGGCGGAGTTGGTGAAGCCGGCGGCGACCTTGTCCTTCCAGCCCTGCCGGGCCCAGACACCACCGCTGGCCTCGGCGAAGGCCTGGAAGACGGCCGAGGGACTGCCCATGTAGGTGGGGGAGCCGAAGACGATGGCGTCGGCAGCCTCCAGTGCGGCCCAGAGGTCCTCGTCGAGGACGCCGACGTCACGGAGCTCGGCGGCGACGCCGGCGACGGAGGCGGCTCCGTCACGCACCGCCGCGGCCTGGCGGGCGGTGTGCCCGTAACCGCTGTGGTACGCGATGACCACGGAGGTCGAGCGGTCACCGCCGCGAGTGGTCTGGGCGGGGACGGCGGGGGACGCGGTGGGCGTCATGGTCTCTCCTCGGGTGGCAGGTGCCGAGCAAGCTAGACGGTCGGTCAACTAGCCGTCAATACTTGACCGACCGTCTACTCTGGAGACATGGGACGCACCAGCGATGCACGGCAACGGCTCGTCGACGCGGCACGTGGCCTGATCGCAGCTCGCAGCTACCACGCGGTCGGTGTCAGCGACATCTGCGCCCACGCCGGCGTCCGCAAGGGCAGCTTCTACCACTTCTTCGAGTCCAAGCAGGCCCTCACCTGCGCCGCGATCGACGCCCACTGGGCGGCCCAGGAAGCGGACTGCCTGCGCATCCTCCACGCGGAACAGCCCCCGCTGCGGCGGCTGCGGGAGCTGCTCGACTACTACGTGCGCACGCAGGAGGAGACCAAGTACGCCACCGGCACGGTGCGCGGCTGCACCCTCGCCAACATCACCCTCCAGCTCGACGCCGAACAAGGCGACCTGCGCGCCCGGCTGGGCGACATCTTCGACGCCCAGGTCGCCCAGGTCCTCCACGTGCTGCAGGAGGCCGCCGCCGCCGGCGACGTGCCCGGCCACGTCGCCTCGACGACCACCGCCCGGGCGGTCGTCGCCCAGATCGAGGGCTTGGTGCTGTTCGCTCGCCTGCACGACGACACCAGCGTCCTCGTCGGCCTGCACGCTGCAGTAGGCGCTCTCCTGGGCGTACCCGACGCGCTGACCGGCGCGACCACCGGCGCGCTGACCACTTCCTGACCTCGCTCAGCGCCACCCGCCCCACGCGCCGCCCCGTCCCGGAAGCCGGGCCGCAGGAGGCCGGCAACCCGCGCCGCTCGCCGCCGGCTCAGCCAGGTGGGAGCTGAACCCGAGATCTGCGTCGTGGTGTCCGGCTGAGCATCCGTTCACCGGCAGACCCGACACCACCCGTGAGATGAGTGCGTTCGGGTCGCCCATGATCGCGCCCGCAGGGCGCGGGAGCGTTTGATCATCCTCCCGGGGACGGTGGAGCCGACCACCCGTAGCAGTTCGTTCCCACAGTGGCGTGGTGAGGACGACCAGCCACTGGCAGGGGGGATCGACAGCGTGACCGACCCGGTGGAGCGGGCGGTCCGACAGCGCCGCCACGACATCGCCGCAGCAGCCGTGGCCAACGGTCGCGAGCCCGGGCCTCGCCGCCTGGACCTCATGATCGCCGCCACCGCCCGGGCTCATGACCTCGCGCTGGTCACCTCGAACCCCGACGACCACCGAGGGCTGGAGGCGTTGCTCGCGGTGACGAGGCCCTGACGTGCCGCCCGCGGCGGGTCGGCGGCGGCCGCACCGCCGGGCGCGCCCTACTCGACGTTGACGCCGAAGTCGCCCGCGATGCCGCGCAGGCCGCTGGCGTAGCCGGCGCCCACCGCACGGAACTTCCACTCCACCCCGCGCCGGTACACCTCGCCGAACACCATCGCCGTCTCCGTGGAGGCGTCCTCGCTCAGGTCGAAGCGCACGAGCTCCTCGCCGTCGTCGAGGTTCACGACCCGGATGAAGGCGTTGTGGATCTGCCCGAAGTTCTGCCGGCGGGCGTCCGCCTCGTGGATGGACACGGCGAACACGATGCGCTGGCACTGCTGCGGCACCCGGGACAGGTCCACCTCGACGACCTCGTCGTCGCCCTCGCCCTCACCGGTGCGGTTGTCCCCGGTGTGCACGACGGAGCCGTCGGGGCTGGTGAGGTTGTTGTAGAAGACGAAGTGCGCGTCGGACAGGACCCGGCCGTCGGCGCCGAGCAGCAGGGCGGAGGCGTCGAGGTCGAACGCCTGTCCGGTGGTGGTGCGCACGTCCCAGCCGAGGCCGACGCTCACGGCGCGCAGGTCCGGGGCGGCCTTGGTCAGCGAGACGTTGCCGCCCTTGGCGAGGCTGACTCCCATGTCGTGCTCCCTCGTGCCGTTCCGGTGGGGCGACGCTACCCGACCTCAGAACTCCTCGAAGGTCGCGGGGTCTTGGCCGGAGACCCGCTCCCCGCTCTCCAGGGAGGCGACCGCCGCGAGGGCCTCGTCGTCGAGCCGCACGTCCAGGGCGGCGAGGTTCTGCCGCAGCAGGTCCTCCTCGAACGCGGCGGGGAAGGTGACGACGCCGCGGTGCAGGTGCCAGGCGAGGACGACCTGCGCGGGGGTGACGCCGAGGCGTTCCGCGGTGCGCACGAGGGCCGGTTCCTCCAGCAGGTCGTTGCCGGCGCCGAGCGGTGACCACGCCTCGGTGACGATGCCCCGGCGGGCGTCGTCGGCGAGCTGGGCCTCCTGCGGCAGGCGCGGGTGCATCTCGACCTGGTTGACCGCGGGGACGGTGCCGGACTCGCGCTCCAGCCGGTCCAGGTGCTCGGGCAGGAAGTTGGACACCCCGATGGCGCGGATCAGGCCCTCGGCGCGCAGCTCCTCCATGGCGTGCCAGGACTCCACGTACCGGTCGAGGCGGGGCAGCGGCCAGTGCACGAGGTAGAGGTCGACGTGGTCGAGGCCGAGCCGCTCCAGGCTGCCGTGCAGGGCCTCCTTGGCGGAGGTGTAGCCCTGGTCGTCCCCGCGCAGCTTCGTGGAGACGAACACCTCCTCGCGGGGGAGGCCGGAGTCGGCGATGCCCTGCCCGACGCCGCGCTCGTTCTCGTAGCGGGAGGCGGTGTCGAGCAGGCGGTAGCCGAGCTCCAGGGCGCGGGCGACGGTGCGGCGGGTCGTGGGGTCGTCGGCGCGGGCGGTGCCGAGGCCGAGCCGGGGGATGGTGGCGCCGGTGTTGAGGCGCAGGGCGGGGACGGCGCTCACGTCCCCACCCTGCTGCGGCAAGCGGTTGCCCGCAACACCTCGCTCAGCCGCGCTCCGGCCTGCGCGCCCACTCCGCCCACGGCACGTCGCGCGGCACGAAGGCGGGCGCGCGCAGCGGCCACGCCTCGCCCAGCCAGCGCGGGACCAGCTCGTCCAGGGCCGCCTCGACGTCGGAGCCGGCGAGCTCGTCCACCACCCACCACGACACCTCGGCGTCGTGGCCCTCCTTGCGGGTGGGGTCGACGTAGACGCAGCCCAGCAGCGCGGTCTCGCCCTCGTCGAAGAGGGCGTAGTTGAACGACTCGTGCGCGGCGATCTCCGCCTCGTGGCGGGCGAGGTCGGCGCGGTCCTGCTCGTGGGTCATGCCCTCCGGGGGCCATCCCCAGGCCTCGCCGTACAGGGCCCACAGCCGCTCGCGCGAGCCCGTCACCGCGGGCATGTCGAGGCCGACGTCGTCGGCGCGGATCGGGCGCAGGTGGTGCCCGGTGGGCAGCTCGACGCGCTCGGGGTGGCGGAAGTCCTCCGGGAGCCAGGGCACGGGCCGACGGTAGCGGCGACGCGCCCNGGGGGGGGGGGGGGGGGGCCCCGCGCCGGGTGGCGGGCGGGGTCGCGGTCAGCGTGCGGCGCTGCGCCGGAAGGCGCGCAGCGCCCACGCCCACCCGGCCAGGGCGATCACCGCGCACCAGGCCACCGCGGTGGCCGCGGTGCTCCCGTCGGCGTTCCCCGCCAGCAGCCCCCGGACGGTCTCGATGACCGGGGTGGCGGGCTGGTGGGCGGCGAACCAGCGCAGCCCGGCGGGCATCGACTCCACCGGAGCGAAGCCGCTGCCCAGGAAGGGCAGCAGCACCAGGGGCATCGGCAGGTTGCTGGCCGTCTCCACGCTGTCGCTGACGAGACCGAGCGCCAGGCACAGCCACGTCAGGGCGAGGGCGAGGAGCAGGAGCACGCCCACGAGGGCCGCCCACCCGGCCACCCCCGCGGCGGGGCGGTAGCCCAGCGCGACCGCCACCCCCAGCAGGACCCCCATGGCGAGGAACGACTGCACGACGCTGCCGAGGACGTGCCCGGCGAGCACCGAGGAGGGGGCGATCGCCATGGTGCGGAAGCGGGCGACGATCCCCGCGGTGCGGTCCATGGCGATGGAGATCGCCGTGCCCTGGGCTGCGCCCGCGGCGGCCGCCACGACGAGGGCGGGGGTGACGTAGTCGAGGTACCGCGCACGGCCGTCCGCGCCGGCGTCGGCCCCGCCGGGCAGGCCCGCCCCGAGGGTGCCGCCGAGGACGTACACGAAGAGCAGCAGGAGCACCACGGGCATCGCGACGAGGATCACGGTCAGGCTCGGGTAGCGCCGCATCCGCAGCAGGGAGCGCGACAGCATCGTCGCGGAGTCGGTCAGGGCGAGGGTGGCGGCGCTCACCGGGCCACCTCCTCGCGCACGGCGCCCGCGGCGGGGGCGGGGGCGCCACCCGTCAGGGCGAGGAAGACGTCGTCGAGGCCGGCGGTGCGGACCTCGACGTGCTCGGCGGGCACGTCGTGGGCGTCGAGGCGGTCGAGCACCGCCCGCACGGCGCGGGGGTCCCCGCCGCCGGGCAGGACGAGCGCGAGCGCGGCCTCGTCGGGCACGCCCTCGGGGAACGCGCGGACGGCGGCGGCCAGCCCGGCGCCGTCGCGCAGGTGGACGCGGGTGCTGCCCCCGCCGACGCGGCGCTTGAGCTCAGCGGGGGTTCCGGAGGCCACGACCCGCCCGGCGTCGAGGACGGCGACGGAGTCGGCCAGCTCGTCGGCCTCCTCCAGGTACTGGGTGGTGAGCAGGACGGTCGTGCCGCCGGCGACGAGCGCGCGGACGACGTCCCACAGGGCGCGCCTGCTGCGGGGGTCCAGCCCGGTGGTGGGCTCGTCGAGGAAGACGACCTCCGGCTCGCCGACGAGGGTCATCGCGAGGTCGAGCTTGCGCCGCATGCCGCCGGAGAACGTGGAGACCGGCCGGTCGGCGGAGTCCGCGAGGTCGAAGCGCTCCAGCAGCTCCGCGGTGCGGCGGTGCCCGGCCGCCCGGCCGAGGTGCAGCAGGCGGGTCATCAGCCCGAGGTTCTCCCGGGCGGTGAGCAGGTCGTCGACCGCGGAGATCTGGCCGGTGACGCCGATGGCCGCGCGCACGGCGGCCGGCTCGGTGGCGACGTCGTGCCCCGCGACCTGCGCGGTGCCGCCGTCGGCGGGCACGAGGGTGGAGAGGACGTCCACGGTGGTGGTCTTGCCGGCCCCGTTGGGCCCGAGCAGCGCCAGGACGCTGCCGGCGGGGACGGTGAGGTCGAGGCCGTCGAGGACGGTGCGCCCGCCGTAGGCCTTGCGCAGCCCGGTGGTGCGCAGGGCGGTGCGGGGGACGGGCGAGGGGGACCGGGGGGGTGGGGTGGGCTGGGGGTGCACGGCTGCCTCCGGGCAGGGCGGGGCCACCGGGGCGCGGCGCGCGGCGGCTCGGGCGGGTGGGGCCGCGCCGCGGCGCGGGGTGTGAGGTGTGCGGGTGCCCGGTGGGCGTCAGGTGCCGGCGGGCGTCAGATGTCGAGGTCCTCGACGACGGGTTCGGCGGCCAGGGCCGCGACGTGGACGTGCAGCTCCTCGGGGACCACCGCGCGCAGGGCGTCGAGGTCGTCGACGACCTCCAGGGTGGCGGTGGCGGCCGTCGTCCCCCACTGCTGGTCGCTGCTGAAGTGCTTGCGCCAGCCGCGCGCCTGGCCGTCGGGGCCGGCGCTCCACAGGGTCTCGGGCGACTTCTCCAGGTGGACGGCGAACCTGCCGCTGCGGGTGCGGTAGACGCGGAACCGCTCGGTGCGCTCGGCGGTGGAGCGGCTCCACTCCACGAGGAGCACGCCGGTGAAGCGCTGGCGGCGGCCGGGGCCCGGGCCGACCCGCACGGTGATCTCCTCGAAGCCCTCCATCTTCGCCTCCTCCGCGTCGACGAGGCGTCGCAGCGCGGTGCTGACGGCCGCCGAGAGGTTGCCGCCGGTGAGCTCCTGGGCGCGCTGGAAGAGGGGCAGGTCGCCCTCGGCGACGTAGATCGTCTTGTTGGGCACGGTTCATCGTAACCTCCGCGCCCATATAAACATACATATACGTATATCGGAAGAGCCGCGGGAGGGCCCGGTGTGCGCCGGGCCCTCCTGTGCGCCCGCTCAGCCGTCGACGAGGTTCACGACGCCCTCACCGCTGCGCAGCACCCCGGTCCCGGCGCCCGCCAGCACCGGGTCCATCGCCGCGGCCAGGCGCAGCCACCGGCCGGCCTCCGCGTCACCGCGGCGCTGCAGGGTCCGCCCGAGCAGCAGGGCCGCCCCCGCGTCGGAGGGGTCGGCCGCCACGAGCCCGCGGGCCAGCTCCTCGGCGCGGCCCAGGGCGGCGAAGTCGAACAGGGCGCGGGCCAGGAGCCGGCGCACGGCGGGCTCGCCGGGGGAGCGCTCCTCGGCGAGCTCCAGCAGCCGGACGGCCTCACGGGGCTGCCCCTCCCGCAGCCAGCCCTGCGCGGCGCGGTAGAGGTCGAGGGTGGTGTCCACGGCGTCCTCCCGGTGTAGGTGATCGCTCACACAACATCCGCGGGGTGCGCGTCCTTCCCGCCCGGCCGTGCTCCGGTGGTCGACCTATGCTCGGACCATGACCTCCGGCACCGACGTGATCGGCCCGACAGGAACCGCCACCCGCCCGTCCGGGATCGACCTCAGCGCCCTCGACCCCGGCACCCGCCCCCAGGACGACCTCTACCGCCACGTCAACGGCGCCTGGCTCAGCACCGCGGAGATCCCGGCCGACCGGGCGCTCGACGGGGCGTTCATCCGCCTGCGCGACCAGTCCGAGGAGGAGGTCCGCGCCATCGTCGAGGAGGCCGCCGCCTCCGGCGCCCCGGAGGGCAGCGACGCACGCAGGATCGGCGACCTCTACGCGAGCTTCATGGACACCGACGCGGTCGAGGCGCTCGGCGCCTCCCCCCTGGAGCCCGAGCTCGCCCTCGCCGCACAGGTGGAGGACGTCGCCGGCCTGGTCCGCACCTGGGGCCGGCTGCAGCGGGTCGGCGTCAACGGCCCCTTCGCCTTCTACGTCGACACCGACTCCAAGCAGTCCGACCGCTACCTGCTCCACCTCACCCAGTACGGGCTCTCCCTGCCGGACGAGTCCTACTACCGCGAGGAGCAGTACGCGCAGATCCGCGGGCAGTTCCGCGAGCACGTCCGGCGCATGCTGGAGCTGGCGGGCCTGCCCGACCCCGAGGGTGCCGCCGCGCGGGTCCTGGAGCTGGAGACGGCCGTCGCCGCCCACCACTGGGACCGCGTGAAGAACCGCGACGCCACCCTCACCTACACCAGGGTCGAGCGCGCCGGCCTGCAGGAGCTGCTGCCCACCGTGGACCTGGCCGCGTGGCTGGACGCCGCCGGCATCGAGGAGTCCGCCCTCGCCGAGGTGGTCGTCCGCCAGCCGGGCTTCCTCGCCGGGCTGTCGGGCCTGCTCACCCCCGAGCGCGTGCCGCAGTGGCGCGAGTGGCTCCAGTGGCGCATCGTCCACGGGGCCGCCCCCTACCTGTCCTCCGCGTTCGTCGACGAGAACTTCGCCTTCTACGGCACCACCCTGTCCGGGACGCCGCAGCTGCGGGAGCGGTGGAAGCGCGGGGTCGCGCTCGTGGAGGGGGCCCTGGGGGAGGCGCTCGGCCGGCTCTACGTCGAGCGGCACTTCCCGCCCGTGGCCAAGGCGCGCATGGAGGAGCTCGTCGCCAACCTCATCGAGGCCTACCGGCAGGACATCGCCGCGCTGGACTGGATGACGGAGGAGACGAAGACCCGCGCCCTGGAGAAGCTCGGCAAGTTCACCCCCAAGATCGGCCACCCGGCGAGGTGGCGGGACTACTCCGACCTCGTCGTGGACCGCGCCGACCTGCTGGGCAACGTGCGCCGCTCCAACGAGTTCGACCTGCGCTACGACCTCGGCAAGCTCGGCGGGCCGGTGGACCGCGACGAGTGGTTCATGACCCCGCAGACGGTCAACGCCTACTACAACCCGGGCATGAACGAGATCGTCTTCCCCGCGGCGATCCTGCGCCCGCCGTTCTTCGACCCCGACGCCGACGACGCCGCCAACTACGGCGGCATCGGCGCCGTGATCGGCCACGAGATCGGCCACGGCTTCGACGACCAGGGCGCCAAGTACGACGGCGACGGCAACCTCTCCGACTGGTGGACCGACGCCGACCGCGAGGAGTTCGGCAAGCGCACCGCCGCGCTCATCGCCCAGTACGACGCCCTGGAGCCGGAGGAGGTGCCGGGCCAGCGCGTCAACGGCGCCCTGACGGTCGGGGAGAACATCGGCGACCTCGGCGGCCTGACCATCGCGCACAAGGCGTACGAGATCGCCCTCGACGGGCAGGAGCCGCCCGTGATCGACGGCCTCACCGGCCGGCAGCGGCTGTTCTTCGGCTGGGCCGCCGTCTGGCGCGGCAAGGTCCGCCCCGAGGAGGCCGCCCGCCGCCTCGCCGTGGACCCGCACTCCCCGCCGGAGTTCCGCTGCAACGCCGTCGTGCGCAACCTCGACGAGTTCCACGAGGCCTTCGGCCTGCGCGAGGGCGACGAGCTGTGGATGGACCCCGCGGAGCGCGTCCGCATCTGGTGAGCCCGGCCGGGCCCGTGCGCGGGCCCGGTCAGCCGCGGCCCTTCCTCGTCAGGACGGGGAAGGGCCCGGCCGCCTCGACGTCCTCCGCGCGCAGCGGCCGCCCCACGTAGTAGCCCTGGATGACGTCGCAGCCGTAGTCGCGCAGCTGCTCCAGCGTCTCGGCGTTCTCCACGCCCTCCGCCACGATCCGCAGGTCCAGGCTGCGGCCCAGGCCGATGATGCTGCGCACCAGGATCGCGCTGGCCTGCGCCTCCCGCGGCAGCGACATCCCCCGCACGAACGAGCGGTCGATCTTCAGCTCCCGGACCGGCAGGCGCTGCAGGTACGACAGGCTGGAGTGCCCCGTCCCGAAGTCGTCCAGCGACAGGGTCACCCCGATCGCGGCGAGGCGCTCCAGCACGGGGACCGTGCGTTCCGGGTCGCCCATCACGCTGCTCTCGGTGATCTCCAGGATGAGCTTGCTCGCGGGCAGCCCGGCCTCCACGACGGCGCCGGCGACGTGCTCCGGCAGCGACACGTCGTTGATGTTGCGCGCGGACAGGTTCACCGCGACGGCGAGGTCCAGCCCCGCGGCCTGCCAGGCGCGGCACTGCTCCAGGGCCTGCGCCAGCACCACCTTGGTGAGCTGGTCGATGAGGCCGGTGGACTCCGCGAGCGGGATGAACGCGTCGGGGGTGAGCGGCCCCAGCGCCGGGTGCGCCCAGCGCACCAGGGCCTCCACGCTGGTCACCGCGCCACGGGCCAGGTCCAGCTTCGGCTGGTACCTCAGGTGCAGCTCCCCCCGCTCCAGCGCCGCGTGCAGGTCCGTCAGCAGCGCCAGGCGCTCGGCCCGGCCCCGGTCCAGCGCGGGGGTGTAGAGCATCACGCGGGTGCCGGCGGTCTTGCCCGCGTACATGGCGGTGTCGGCGTGGCGCAGCAGGTCGGTGTGGTCCTGCCCCTCGGTGGCGACGGCGACGCCGAGGCTGGCGTCGGTGCTGACGGTCACCCCGTCGAGGTCCACGGGCGGGCTGAGGGTGTCGACGATGCGCTGCGCGACGGAGAGGGCGTCCAGCTCGGGGCTCTCGCACCGCGGCAGCAGCACCGCGAACTCGTCACCGCCCAGGCGCGCCACGGTCGCGTCCGGGCGGACGGTGTCCTGCAGGCGCCGGGCGACCACCTGCAGGAGCTGGTCGCCGACGTGGTGGCCGAGGGCGTCGTTCACCTCCTTGAAGCGGTTGAGGTCGAGCAGCACGATCGCGGGGCCGGTGTCGGTGCCGCCACCGGCGAGGGCCTCACCGGTGCGCTCGGCGAGCAGGGCCCGGTTCGGCAGGCCGGTCAGGGAGTCGTGGGTGGCGTCGTCCCGCAGCCGCTGCACGAGGTGGCGGCTGTGCACGGCGACGGCGAGGTGCCCGGCGAGGGCCTGCAGGAGGGACAGGTCGTCGAGGGTGAAGCTGGGGATGTCGCCGAGCCGGTCCACGGCGACGAGGACGCCGTGGGTCTCGGAGCGCGCCAGCGGCACGACGAGCGCGTCGCGGATCCCGTGCTCGTCCAGCCACCGGCGGGCGCCGGGGGAGTGGGTGCGCGAGTCCAGGAGCACGGCCTCGCCCCCGTGCGAGGCGTAGAGGGCGGGCCACTCGGCCGCCACGTCCTCACCGGCGCGCAGCAGCACGGTGCCGCTCTCGTCGACGCTCGTGCAGGTGGCCGGGCCGGTGCCGCGCCCGGTGCCGGTGGGGGTGAGGGTGAGCTGGACGCGGGTGGCGCGCACGAGGGTGCGGACGTGGGTGAGCAGCCGCTGGGCCACCTCCTCGGCGGTCCCGGGGCCCTCGCCCTGCTCGATGAACTCCTGGACGAGCACGAGGGACTGGTGGCGCCTGCGCAGGACGAGGTAGCCGCGGTAGACGAGGGCGGTCACGACCACGAACACCGTGAGCAGCGCCAGGCCGAGGGGCCCGGCGTTGAACAGCGCGGCGGCGATGAAGCCGAGGGTGGTGGTGATGCCCACGAAGGCGGCCGCGGACATCAGCGCCTCGAGCACCTCCTCGCGCTGGGGAGGTCCCTGGTTGATGAGGATGGCGAGCATGACGAAACCGGCCATCAGCAGGTCGATGACGGCCAGGCTGGCGTAGCAGACCAGGGCGGTGCGCAGGTCGAGCCCCGCCCCCTCGGGGAGCAGGGCGTGGACCAGCGTGAGGACGAGGGCGGTGTCGAGCAGGTAGGCGGCGGTGTTGTACGCGAACTTCAGCGCCGGTGCCCGCTGCACGGCGAAGGCGATGCTCGTGGCCAGGACCCGGACGAGGACGAGCTCGTGGGGCGGCACGTACAGCAGGCCGAGGAGCAGGGGGATGCCCGCGAGGGAGAAGGCGTACGCCTGACGGCGGATCTCGACCAGCGCCTGGCCGAGCTCGGTGAGGTAGAAGGCCAGACCGAGGCCGAGGAGGACGAGCAGCCCGGCCGTGCCCCTGGGGCCGGGCAGCAGCGCCTCGTGCGGGAGCCGGGAGGAGAGGAGGGCACCGACGCTCGCCAGCGCGAGCGTGAGGGCGACGGTGAGGGCGGTGGGGTTCGTGAACGGACCCCCGCGCCGCCTGCCGGCCTCCTCCTCGCCGGGCACGTGCCCGGACGTCGGCGCCTCGCCGCCAGCAGCCATGGCACCTCCTCGCGCGCGGCCGGCTGCCGGTGCGGTCCCCGGGTGGGGCGCAGTCGGTGGCCGGTTCGCTCCAGTCCTACCCGCGTAGCCATATCGTCACACAGCGGAGCGCGGCAGATCGGTCCCGCACGACGACGAAGGCCCCACCGCGCGGTGCGCGGTGGGGCCTGCCGGGAAGGTGTGGTGCCGCGGGCTCAGGCCCAGCGGGAGCGCTCGGTGCTGGCCCAGCGGGAGCGGTCCGTGGTGCTCGCCCAGCGGGAGCGGTCCGCGGTGGAGCCGGTGGTGGAGACCGTGGCGGACGTCGGGGTGCTCGCCCAGCGGCTGCGGTCGGTGGTGCTCGCCCAGCGGGAGCGGTCCGTGGTGCTCGCCCAGCGGGAGCGGTCCGTGGTGCTCGCCCAGCGGGAGCGGTCCGTGGTGCTCGCCCAGCGGGAGCGGTCGGTGGTGGAGTCCTGGGCGCTGGTGCCCGTGCCGACCGTGGTCCCGGAAGGTGCTGCCAGCGCGCTGGTCGCGGTCGCGACGGGCGCGGCGGCGATGACGGCGCCGAGCGCGAGGGCGGCCAGACGAGGGCCCTTCCAGGTGACACCGCGGTGCGACATGTCTGCTCCTTACTGACTGTGCCGGACTAGCAACCTGGTGTAGTCATCGGCACAGAGCGAGATTCCTTAAACGCCATTCGCCTCCCCGTCACCCGTTCGGGCGCTTGTCCGACGATCGAGGTAGCTGAGAGTCACCAAATATGGCAGGCGTCGGACGGCTCCGCCCGATCGGGCCCCTCTGGTCGCTCTACGTGACCCCTTGGTCGATCCGGTCCTCCGGACGGCGTATCCGGGGGGTGGGGAAGCCTCTCCGGAGGGGTGACGCACACCGTGGCGCCGGCGCGAGAGTGTCGGCGGCGGGGCGTAGCGTCGCTCCTGTCGGCGTCGAGGACACGGCCCGGCACCAGCACGACGGACAGCACCGACGGAGGTGCACGATGGACGTTCGGATCGCTCCCGTGCGGACCCTTGCGACCCCCACCCACCGGGGTGGGCGGCCCTGGGTGATCGCCGCGGACGTACCCGTGGTCCTCGGCTCGCGCGACCGGCGCAGCGGCCGGGTCCTGCTCAGCCCCGCCGGGACCGCCGAGTGGTGGGGCGGTGAACCCCACCAGGACGCCGCCTTCCACCGCCGTCTCGCCGCCGAGGCGCGGCGCTGCGGCAACGTGCTCGGCGTCGCCCGGCAGGAGGCCCTCGCCGAGCTGCGGGCCGCCTTCGAGGCGCTGGAGGGATCCCGTCCGCAGACGCCGGAGGTGCCCGGCACCGTCCGGGAGCACCTGGCCGCCGCCGCCGACACCTCCCGCCGCCCCCTGGAGCGGGCGTGGCACCTGCTCGGCGCCGAGCGCCGGCAGGCCCGCGAGCTCGCCGGGGAGACCCGCCGCTGGGCGCGGCGGGTGACCGCGCCCGGCGCCGCCGTCCTCCTCGCCGCCTGCACCCCCGACCCCGGCAGCCCCGCCCTCGAGATCGCCGTGCTCGACGCCGCCACCGGCGCCGCCCTGCTGCACGTCCTCGTCGACCTGCACCCCTGCGTGTCCGGCCACCTCTGCTGCTGTCCCGCCGGCACCGACGTGCCCCGCACCGCCTCCCTGCGGGACGTCGCGCCCCGGCTGCTGGCCGTGACGGGCGGGCGGTCCGTCCTCGCCTTCGACGCCTCGGCCCAGCGCCGGCTGCTCAGCCGCTCCGCCACCGGCTGCGGGGCCGACCTGGACGCGCTGTACCCGGCGCGCCGCTGGGAGGACCTCACCCTGCGTGCCGCCGACTGCGCCGGCACCGGAGCCGGTCCCTCCCGGCCCGCCTCCCGGGCGCTGCCCCGCTGCCGGCAGGGCCGCGACCTGCTGCTCGCCCTCACCACCCCCGGCGACGCGGGCCTGCGGGCGGCCTGAGACCCCGCACCGGGCTCCCCCGCGAGGGAGCCCGGTGCCGCCTCAGCGGGGGCGGGGCGTCCCGACGTGCACCACGACGTCGCCGTCCACCACGGACACCGCGTGCGTGCGCACCGCCCGGATCGCCGGCGGCCCGGACGGCTTCCCGGTGACCAGGTCGAACTCGGCCGCGTGCAGGGGGCACTCCACCGCGCACTCCCACACCTCGCCCTCCGACAGCGACGCCTCGGCGTGGGTGCAGGTGTCGTCGATGGCGTACAGCTCCCCGTCGACGTTGAACACCGCCACCGGGACCTCCAGGTCCAGGCGGACCACCTCACCGGGAGGCAGCTCGTCCAGGGTGCAGGCGACGACGTCGCCGTCCCCGGGGGTCGTCTGCGCGGGCATGGGCATCCTCCTCGTGGTGCTCGGGGCCTCGTTCCGGCCCGGTCGGGCTCAGACGGGGCCGGGGGGCAGGCGCGGGTTCAGCAGGTGGGCCACCAGCGCCGTCCAGCCCGTCTGGTGGGTGGCGCCCAGCCCCTCGCCGGTGTCGCCGTCGAAGTACTCGCTGAACGTCGGGTGCTCCCGCCACAGCGGGTCGTCGCTCGCCTCGATGCGGTTCCCGTCGGTCGGACGGCGCCCGTCCACGGGGCGGAACAGCGACACCAGGCCGTCGTCGATGAGGTCGGCGCACTCCGTCAGCGTCAGGTGCATCCCCGACCCCGCCGGCACCTCCACCGTGAAGGAGTCCCCGAAGTGCCGCCCGTACGTGCGCAGCTTGTCCGCCAGCAGCACGTTCACCGGGAACCACACCGGCCCCCGCCAGTTGGAGTTGCCGCCGAACAGCGGGGTGCGGGACTCACCCGGCTCGTACTCGATGGAGGAGCTCCTGCCCCCGACCTCCGTGTGCACCGTGTCCTTCACCGCCGCCGACAGCGACCGGATGCCGAACGGCGACAGGAACTGCCCCGGGTCGAACATGCGGGTGAGGATGGAGCGCAGCCGCTCCGGGTCCAGCAGCGACAGCAGCATCCGCCGGCCCTCCGGGGTGGAGCGCGACATCAGCGGCCCCGTCACGTCCGGGCGGCGGTGCTGCAGCCAGCGCAGCCGCCGCGTCAGGTCCGGGCACTCCTCCGCGATCCAGGAGGGCACCTCCGTGGCCCCCAGGATCGGCAGCAGCCCGACCATCGAGGGTACCCGCATCGGCTCGGCGCTGCCGTCGGGGCGGACCAGCACGTCGTAGAAGAAGCCGTCCTCCTCGTGCCACAGCGACCGGCTGTGCGAGCCGAACGAGTTCATCGACTGCGCGATCGAGAGGAAGTGCTCCAGGAACTTCGTCGCGGCGTCCTCCCACGCCCGGTCGTGCCGGGACAGCTCCAGCGCGATCTTGAACATCTGCTGGCAGTAGAACGCCATCCAGCTCGTCGCGTCGGACTGCTCCAGCCGGAAGCCCGGGGGCAGCGGGGCGGAGCGGTCGAACAGGCCGATGTTGTCCATCCCGAGGAAGCCGCCCTCGAAGATGTACGAGCCGTCGGCGTCCTTGTTGTTCACCCACCACGAGAAGTTCAGCAGCAGCTTCGTGAAGACCCGGATGAGGAACTGCTGGTCGCGGTAGCCGTCGATCCGGTACACGTGCCACGCCGCCCACGCGTGCACGGGCGGGTTCACGTCCCCGAAGGCCCACTCGTACGCCGGCAGCTGCCCGTTGGGGTGCATCGCCCACTCGCGGCACATGAGCACGAGCTGTTCCTTGGCGAAGTCCGGGTCGACGTGCGCCAGGGGGATGGCGTGGAAGGCGAGGTCCCACGCGGCGAACCACGGGTACTCCCACTCGTCCGGCATGGAGATCACGTCCGCGATGGACAGGTGCCGCCACGCCGTGTTGCGAGCCCCGGGCTCGGCGCGCTCCTCCGGCGGCGGGTCGCCCGACGGGTCCCCGTCGAGCCACTGGCGCACGTCGTAGCGGTACAGCTGCTTGCACCACAGCAGCCCCGCGTAGGCGCGCCGCGCGATGTGCCGGTCCTCGCCCTGCACCCGGGGGTGGATGACGTGGTCGTAGAACTCGTCCGCCTCGGTGCGGCGCTCCTCCAGCACGTCGTCGAAGCCGGGGCCGAACGTGGACGACGACGGCGGCAGGTGCGACAGCCGCAGCCGCACCGTCACCGTCGCCCCCGGCGCGACCTCGTCGAACCGGTACCAGAACGCGGCCTTGGTGCCGCTGCGCGCGGGGTTGACGGACGTGCGCGAGCCGAACACGACGCGCTGGTTGATGCCGTCCTTGGTGTACCGGGTGCGGTTGCGGTGCGCCCCGAACAGCCCGACCCGGTTGGTCTCGTTGTCGCAGAACAGCACCTCGGGGGAGCCCTCGGCGGCCAGGTAGTACCGCCCGAGGTGGGCGTGCTCGCTCTCGACGGCCTCGACGCCCGCCACCGACAGCGTCGGGGGCAGCATCTGGCTCATGGTGCCCTGCCGCGGGTCCCAGCCCCACGCCCACGTGTTGCGGAACCAGATCTGCGGCAGCAGGTCCAGCGGCGCGGGGTCCGGGCCGTGGTTGGTGGCGCTGACGGTGATGCACACGTCGTCCGGGGACGCCTTGGCGTAGCTGACCATGACGTCGAAGAAGCGGTTGCCGTCCAGCACGCCCGTGTCGCCGAGCTCGTACTCGCGCTCGTCCCGGCCACGGCGGGCGTTCTCCTCGCGCAGCTGCTGGTACGGGAACTCCGCCTGCGGGTAGCGGTACATCCACTGCATCCAGGAGTGGGTGGGGGTCCCGTCCACGGACCACCAGTACTCCTTGACGTCCTCGCCGTGGTTGCCCTCGCCGTTGGTGAGGCCGAAGAGGCGCTCCTTCAGGACCGGGTCGCGGCGGTTCCACAGGGCCACGGAGAAGTTGAGGAAGCCGTAGCGGTCGGAGATGCCGCCCAGGCCGTCCTCGCCCCACCGGTAGGCGCGGGCGTGGGCCTGGTCGAAGGGGAAGGAGGTCCAGGCGTCCCCGTCGGCGGAGTAGTCCTCGCGCACGGTGCCCCACTGCCGGCCCGCCAGGTACGGCCCCCACATCCGCCAGGGCGCGTCGTCACCGGCCGAGGCGGCCAGGCGGGCGTGCTCGGCACTGGGGTAGCGGCCGGGGCCGGACTGGTCGGGCCAGCGACGGGAGCTCACGTGCCCATCCTGCCCCGTCGGTGTGAACGGTGTGTTCCCGAGGTGCGTCAGCCGACGCGCTCGCGCACCCGCGCGGCGACCGAGGCGAGGTGCCCGTCGTCGTGCACGACGCGCCCGCCGCCCTCCGGCCACGCCAGGGGCAGCTCCAGCCAGCTGCGGCAGCCGCCGTGCTCGGGCAGGCGGCGCAGCCGCAGCGGTGCCCCTCCCCCTGCGCTCCGCGCGGGCGGTACTCCCAGCTCCACGGCGCGCACGACGAGGGCGGTGAGGCGGTGGCGGGGCCGGAAGTCGACGCGGGTGGCGCGCACGGACTCCGGGGTCCAGATGTGCAGGTCCACCAGGTCGTCCACCTGTTCGGGCCGCTCGACGGGCACCACGGCGAAGACCTCCAGGCCCACCCGCAGCACCAGCTCGTCCGTGCCGGCGTCGGCCTCGCCGAGGGGCAGCAGGTCGTGGTGCTCCGGGCGCACCGACCCCGCGTGGCTGTGCGCGACGGTGGGGAACAGCAGGAAGCGGGAGGCGCCCACCTCGAACCGCTTCTCGTGGATGCCGCCCTTGCGCAGCAGCAGCGCCTGCCGGCCGTCGAGGAGGGCGTGCGCGACGGCCCCCCACTCCTTCAGGGCCGGCACGAGGGTCCCGGTGGTGCTCACCACCCCAGTCTGGAGGACGGCGCGGCAGGGGTGGAGACTGCCCGCGCGCCGCGCGAGCGGACGGATCCGGCGACGAAGCGAGGTCCCATGAGCTACGACGTGTTCTCCCTCTCCGGCCGCACCGCCCTGGTGACGGGCGGCAACCAGGGTCTCGGCAAGGCGTTCGCGACGGCCCTGGCGCAGGCGGGGGCGCGGGTGGCGGTCCTCGCCCGCGACGGGCAGCGCACCCAGGCCGTGGTGGAGGAGGCCCGCGCGGCCGGGCTGGACCTGGTCCGGGTGGACGCGGACCTGACCGACGACGCGCAGCTGGAGCGCGCGGTCGCCGAGGCGCACGAGGCGCTGGGGTCCCTGGACGTGCTCGTGAACAACGCCGGGACCTGCTACCACGCGCCGTCGTGGGAGGTCACGGACGAGGAGTGGGCCGCGGTGATGGACCTCAACGTGCGGGCGCTGTGGAGGACGAGCCTGGCGGTGGGCCGCGTCATGCGGGAAGCCGGGCGCGGCTCGATCGTCAACATCGGCTCCATCTCCGGCATGATCGTGAACCGGCCGCAGATGCAGCCCGCGTACAACGCCTCCAAGGCCGCGGTGCACCAGCTCACGAGGTCCCTGGCGGCGGAGTGGGCACCGCTCGGCATCAGGGTCAACGCGGTCGCCCCGGGCTACGTGAAGACGGACATGGCGCCGGTCGACCGCCCGGAGTTCCGGCGGCACTGGATCGAGGACGCCCCGCAGCAGCGCTACGCCTCGCCGGAGGAGATCGCCCCGAGCGTGGTGTTCCTCGCCAGCGACGCCGCCAGCTTCATCACCGGCTCCGTCCTCGTGGCGGACGGGGGCTACACCCTCTGGTGAGGACCGCCGGGCGCTAGCGTCCGTGCCGTGATCCTCGCCGACGAGGCCGCCGTCCTGCTCGTCCACGCCACCACGGGCCGCCGCTGGCTGCCGGCCCGGTCCGCGGACGCCCTGCTGGCCGGGGCGCTGCTGGCCGGGCTGCTGCTGGACGGTGCGGTGGTGCCCGACCCGGCCGTGCGCAGGCTGCGCTGGGCGCCCGGCGCGGGTGAGCCGCCCGCGCCGCGGCTGCACCGTGCGTGGGAGCGGTGCACCCCGAAGTCGCGGGAGGTCCTGCCCCGGCAGGTGGCCACCCTGGCGGCGCCGGGGCAGTGGCGCCCCGCCGTGGACGCCCTCGCGGCGGCCGGGGTGCTGGAGGAGCGGCGGCGGAGGGTGCTGGGGCTGTTCCCGGTGGTGCGCTGGCCGGTGTGCGCGCCCGCGGCGCGCGACGGCGTGGAGCGCCGCCTGGCGACGGCGCTGGTGACGGCCGGCCGGCCCGCCGAGCCCCGCGCGGCGACCCTGGTGTGCCTGCTCGCGGCCGCCGGCGCCCTGGCCGGTGCGGGGCCATACGTGCGGGAGGCGACGGGCCGGCTCCCCGCCGCGGAGGTGGTGGCGCTGCTGGGCCGCTCGCGGGAGGTGCCGCCCGGCGTGCTCGCCGCCCTGGAGGACCTCGAGGACGTGGTGCGGCACCTGTGCCGGGGCGCGCGGTGGACGGGCGACGACTCCGGCTCCGGCGACTGGGGGAGCGGCTGGGACGGCGGCGGCTGGAGCGGGGGCGACGGCGGCGACGGTGGTGGTGGCGGCGACGGCGGAGGAGGGGGTGGAGGGGACGGTGGTGGCTGAGGCCGCCGGCGGCGCTCAGGCCCCCGCGCCCACCGCGTCCGCGGGCCGCGCCTGCCGGGCGACGGGCGCCGAGGCCGCGCTCTGCCGGCGCATGTGGTGGCGCCGGCACAGCACCTCGTACTCCACGGGGGGCCTCGGCGGCGTCGGCGTGCACGTCCCCGACGACGACCTGCTCGCCCTCGACGACCATCTCCCCGTGCACGGTGCGCGCGTTGTGGGTGGCGCGGGCCCCGCACCAGCACAGCGCGGCGACCTGGAGGACCTGCACCCGGTCCGCGAGCTCCACGAGCCGGGCCGAGCCGGGGAAGAGGCGCGTGCGGAAGTCCGAGGTGATCCCGAAGGCGAACACGTCGACGTCGTGGTCGTCCACGAGGTGGGCGAGCTGCTCCACCTGCTCGGGGGAGTAGAACTGCGCCTCGTCGCACACGACGTAGTCGACGCGCTCGCCGCGGGCCGAGCGCGACGTCAGCTCGGCGAGGAAGTCGGTGCCGTCGTGGACCTCGGCGGCGTCGCGGCGCAGCCCGAGGCGGCTGGAGATCACGGAGTCGCCGGCGCGGTCGAAGCGGGTGAACAGCAGCCCGCGGCGGCCCCGGGCGGCGTGGTTGTGGTCCATCTGCAGCGCGAGGGTCGACTTGCCGCAGTCCATCGTCCCCGAGAAGAACACCAGCTCCGCCACGGGCGCCATCCTGCCGCAGCCGCGGCGGCCGGGCCGTCACGGCGCGCCTGCCGGAGCGTTCGGTGCAGGGTGGAGAAAAGCGTTTCCGCAGGTCGGGGCGGGTGCGCGGGCGGTAGCGGATCTAGTCAGAATGGTACCTCTCCGCTTACGGTGGGGTACTTAACGTGTCGGTAACGACCTGTCCCGCACCGGGCGGGCCCGGCGCGTCGGGGCGCGAGGGAAGGAACCGGACATGGGGAGCACGCAGGAGATCAGCACACCGGAGTGCAAGGAGCTGCTCGCGTCGCGGAGCGTAGGCGTGATCGCGTACACCGAGCACGCCCTGCCCGCCATCCGCACCGTCAACTACCTGGTCGACGGCGACGAGGTCCTCATCCGCACCACGGCCGACAGCATCTTCGCCCGTGCCGTGGCCAACGCGACGATCGCGCTGAACGTCCACGTCGTCGACGTGGACCAGCGCACCGGCTGGAGCGTCACCGCCGTGGGGCGCGCCCGGATCCTCCCCCTGGAGGACTCCCAGCGCCTCAGCGGTGAGCTCGGCACCTGGGCTCCCGAGGACAGCAGCCAGGTCATCCACCTGCGCCTGCAGAAGCTGACCGGCCGCCGCATGCTCGCCGGCGCCGCCAGCCCGAGCACCCCGGAGGCGCTGCTCGGCGTCTGACCTCCCTCGCCCCGGTCGCCAGGAGGGTCCCGCTCACCCGAGCGGGGCCCTCCTCGCCGTCCACGGGCGTCCCGCCGGTGCCGCCCGCGGCGGTCGCGCCGGTACCGTCCGCGGCGGCCCCGCCGGTGTGACGGGGACCACAGCACCCGGTGGCGCCGCGGTGCATCCGGGAACGGCCTCCCGCCGGAAGGAGGGGCGAGGCGGTCCACCAGGACCCGCCACGTCACCAGGAGGAACCATGCGCACCACGCTCGCCGCCGCTGCGGCCGCCGCACTGCCCCTGCTCCTCGCCGCCGCCCCCGCCTCGGCCGCGGGTTCGGGCGACGCCAGCGTCACGGTCCTGCACGCGGTCCCGGGGCTGACGGTCGACGTGTACGCCAACGGCCAGGAGGTGGCCGGCGACTTCCGCCCGGGCACCTCCGCCGGCCCCCTCAGCCTGCCCGCCGGCTCCTACGACCTCGCCGTGTTCCCGGCGGGCGCCGACCCCGCCACCGCGCAGCCCGCGGTCTCCGCCGACGACGTGGCCGTGCCCGCGGGGGCGACGATCACCGTCGCGGCGCACCTGTCGGCCTCCGGGCAGCCGACCCTGACGCCCTTCGTGGAGGACACCTCGGCCGTCCCCGCGGGCCAGGCCGGCCTCACCGTGCGGCACGTCGCCGCCGCACCCGCCGTCGACGTGCGCGCCGGCGGGCAGCCGGTGCTGCCCGGCCTGGAGAACCCGCGGGAGGCCTCCGCCACCGTCCCGGCGGGAACCGTGAGCGCCGACGTCGTGCTCGCCGGGACCGACCAGGTCGCCATCGGCCCCGCCGACCTGACCCTCGCCGAGGGCACCCGCACGGTCGTGTACGCGTGGGGCTCCGCGCAGGACGGCAACCTCGCCCTGCTCACCCGCACGGTCGACGGCGTCGGCTCCGCCCCGACGGGGGTGCCCGCCGGCGAGGGGGGCCTGGCGGACGGACCGGTGGGCTGGACCACCGCCGCGGGCGTGCTGCTGCTGGCCGGTGCGGCCGTGGCGGCCGGCCGCGCGAGGGCGTCCCGCGTCCGGGCGTGAGCCGCTCCGCCGCGGTGCGGCGCGCCCGGCGCGCCGCACCGGCGGCGGCGGCCCTCGCGGGGGCGGTGCTCGTGCTGTCGTCGTGGCGGGGGGACGCCCCGGCCGACGGGGACGTGCGGGCGGCGCTGGCCGCGCCCGCCGCCGCCCCCGCCCCTACCGCGCCCCTGCTCCCGGTGCCCGCCGACCCCCTCCCGGCGGGCACCGGGCCCACCCCGTCCGCACCCGCACCCTCCGCCGCGCCTCCTCCCGTGCCCCCTCCTGTGCCCCTGCCCCTGCCCGTGGCGGTGGTCGTGGACGCCCTCGGGCTGGACGCGGACGTCGTCCCGGTGGGCGTGCGCGGTGACGGCGCCCTCGACGTGCCGGCCGACGGCGACGACGTCGGCTGGTACCGGTGGGGACCGGTGCCGGGCGCACCCGGCTCCGCGGTCCTCGCCGGGCACGTCGACACCTACGCCGACGGTCCGGGTGCGCTGTTCGACCTGGCCCGCGCCGGGCGCGGGGACGTGGTGCGCATCCGGTACGCGGACGGCTCCGAACGCCGGTTCGGCATCACCGCGCGGGAGTCGTTCCCCAAGGACCGGCTGCCGGCGGCGGACCTGTTCCGCCGCACCGGCCCCGCCCGGCTGGTGCTCGTCACGTGCGGAGGCGACTGGGATGCGGCACAGCGCACCTACAGCGACAACGTCGTGGTGGTCGCCGAGCCCCTCGGCTGACCCGGTGCCGCTCGACGGGTCGCGAGCCGGTGTGGTGGGCCCGCCCCGGGGTGCCGCGAGGCTGCCGTACGGTTCGCCCATGCCGCCGCCCTCCCCGCACCTGCCGGGCGAGGACGGCGAGGTCGTCGCCTTCCGCGCCGGCCCCCCGGGTGCGGCCCGGTCCGCGCCGGGGGCACCGGCCGGCGGCGCACCCGACGACGACGCCGCCGTCGCCCTGGCCTTCCGCGCCGGTCAGGAGCAGGCCCTCGCGGAGGCCTTCGCGCGGTGGGGCGCCCTCGTGCACGGGCTGGCGCTGCGCGCCCTCGGGCCGGCCGACGCCCAGGACGTCGTGCAGGCGGTGTTCGTCTCCGCGTGGCAGTCGCGCGCCGGGTTCGACCCGTCCCGCGGCCCGCTGCCCGCCTGGCTGGTGGGCATCACCCGCCACCGCATCGCCGACGCCCTCGGCGCCCGGCACGTGCACGAGGAGGTCGCCACCGACCCGGTGACCCTCACCGGTGCCCGCGACGCCTCGGACGGGCGGGGCACGGAGCCGCAGGAGGAGCTGCTGGACCGGATGCTCGTCCTGGAGGAGCTGGAGCGGATCGGGGAGCCGCAGCGCACCCTGGTGCGGATGGCATTCTTCGAGGACCTCACCCACGTGCAGATCGCGGAGCGGACCGCGCTCCCCGTGGGCACCGTCAAGAGCCACCTGCGCCGCACCCTGCGGCGCCTGCGCGACCGTCTGGAGGCCGGCGATGCGACCTCCTGAGCGGGACGCCCCGTCCCTCCACGTGCCCGAGGACGACCTGGTGCTGCTGGCGCTGGGCGAGGACGCCGGCCCGGGGGCGGCCGCGCACGTGACGTCCTGCGGGAGCTGCGCGGCGGAGCTGGACGCGTGGCGGCGGGTGGTCCGCGCGGGCCGCGGCGCGGAGCCGGTGCCGGTCCCGCCCCCGGCCGGGACGTGGGAGGCGATCGCGGCGCAGACCGGGACCTCCTGGGAGGCCGCCGCCGACCCCGCGCCCGCGGAGGCGGCACCTCCCGTCGCGCCCGCGGACGAGGCACCTCCCGTCGCGCCCGCCGACGAGGCGACCTCCGCCGCACCCGGACCCGGGGGGCGGGTCGTGGCCTTCCCCGCCCCGCGCACCGCGGGGCGCCGCCGCTGGCTGCCCGTCGCCGCCGCGCTGCTCGCCGGCCTCGCCGGCGGCCTCGGTGCCGGGCTCGCCCTGGGCGGGCGCACGCCGGAGCGCGACGCCCCCGGGCCGGTGGCGCTGGCCCGGGCCGACCTGGCCCCCCTCGCGCGGGCGGGCGCGGGCTCGGCCCGGGTGCTGGCGGTGGGGGACCACCGCGAGCTGGCCGTCGACGTCCGCGACCTGCCCGACCCGGACGGCGGTTTCTACGAGGTGTGGCTGCTCTCGCCCGAGGGCGGGCTCGTGTCGCTCGGCGCCGTCGTGGGCCCCTCGGCGCGGGTGCCGCTGCCCGCGGGCGTCGACCTGGAGCGCTTCGCCGTGGTCGACGTCTCGCGCGAGCCGCTGGACGGGGACCCGGGTCACTCCAGCGACAGCGTGCTGCGGGGCACCCTCACCCTCGAGGGCTGAGGCGCGAGCCGGCCACCGCACCGCGCACCAGCCCGCCGAGCGCACGGGGCGTCAGCAGCCCGGCGCCCAGCCCCAGCTCCACCAGGTCCGCGAATACCCCCGGGTCCGCGCGCGCCCCCCGCACCGCGGCGGTCAGGGCGCGCGGGGAGCGGCTGAGGGCGGCCGCCGCGTCCGTGGAGCGCAGGTGCCCGCCGAGCGCGGCCGACAGGACGCGGCGGTAGCCGGCGCCGGGGTCCTCCGCCGCGACCGCGGCCCGCCCGGCCAGCGACCCCGACAGCACCGCGTAGTAGATGCCCTCACCCGTGACGGGGTTGATGAGGCACGCGGCGTCCCCGGCGAGCAGGACCCGCCCGTCCGGCTGGCGGGAGCGGCCCGTCGACAGGGGCAGGTGGTGCGCCCGCCAGTCCCCGGCCCCCGATCCCGCGCCGGGCAGCAGCTCCTCCACGCCCGCGACGAGCACCTCCCGGCTCAGCGTCTGCCCCGGCGCCAGCAGCTCCCCGTAGCCGACGTTGGCGCGGCCGTCGCCGACGGGGAAGGACCAGGCGTACGAGGGCCAGCGGGCCGTGCCGAACGCGATGACCTGCGCCGCGGCGTCCGGGGCGGGGGCGTACCCGCGGATCGCGAAGGCCACCCGGCGCGGCGCCGGCGCCCCCGCCACCCGCCGCAGCAGCGAGTGCGCCCCGTCGGCGCCCACCACCACCCGCGCCGCGGTGCCGTCCAGCACCACCCGGTCCGGGTGGACCTCGACCTCGCGCACCCGGTGCCGGCGCAGCACGGCGCCGCGGCGCACGGCCGCCTCCACCAGGCGGGCGTCGAACACCCGCCGCGGGACCACGTGCGCGGGCCGGGCCATCGTGCCCGCGGCGACCGGCCCACCGGGGAAGCCCAGCTCCAGGCGGTGCACCGGCGCGTAGCCGGCGGCGGCGTGGGGGACGCCCAGGCCGGCGAGGACGTCGAGGGCGTGGGGGGCGATGCCGTCCCCGCAGGGCTTGTCGCGGGGGAAGTCCGCACGGTCCAGCAGCAGCACGCGGGCACCGGGGCGCGCCTGCAGCGCCGCCAGCGCGGCGGCGCTGCCGGCGGGACCGGCCCCTACGACGGCCACGTCCCACATCTGCTCCGGCACGCGCCGCATCCTGCCGCCGACGGCCCCGGGCGGCCATTTCACGACCCAGCGCAGTCGCCACGTAGCAGAATGGAGCAGCGTTCAGCAGGATGGAGGTGCTCCGCCGCTCCGCACCGGCGCACCGAGAGGACGGGACCCCGATGGAGATCGCCGCCGACACCCTGCAGAAGGCCCTGCGCATCAACCTCGACCCCCGCTGGTACGGCACCATCGCCGAGATCGGCGCCGGGCAGGAGGTCGCGCGCTGGTTCTTCCGCGCCGGAGGTGCCGCCGGGACCGTCGCGAAGTCCATGTCCGCCTACGACATGGCCGTCAGCGACGCCGTCTACGGCAAGTCCGACCGGTACGTCTCCCGCGGGCGCCTGCAGGCGATGCTCGAGCACGAGCTGTCCCTCAACATCGAGCGCCTGTCCGACAGCCGCGGCGACGACACCTGCTTCTTCGCCTTCGCCGACACCGTCGTCGCCCGCAGCTACAAGGGCGGCAACGAGTGCCACGGCTGGATGGGCGTCCGCTTCCAGGCCCACCCGCACGACGAGCCCAGCCAGATCGTCATCCACGTCCGGATGCTCGACGAGTCCGCCGCCCAGCAGCAGGAGGCCCTCGGCATCGTCGGGGTCAACCTCCTGCACGCGGCCTTCTTCCAGCGGCACGAGCCCGACCAGATCCTCGCCGCCCTCCTGGACAGGCTGTCCACGGGCCGCATCGAGATCGACCTCGTCCAGTTCCGCGGCATCGAGTTCCGCAGCGTCGACAACCGCATCATGGCGCTGCAGCTCGTGCAGCTCGGCCTGTCCGGTGTCGCGATGTTCGGCTCCGACGGGGAGGTCCTCCAGCCCAGCGAGGCCCTGCGCAAGCACGCCGTCCTCGTCGAGCGCGGCAGCTTCCGCCCGCCCACCGTCGTCAACATCGACATGCTGGAGAGCGCCTGCGAGAAGTTCGCGCAGGACCCCGCCGTGCAGGGCAAGCCCGTCCTCACCCTCGCCGAGCTCACCATGCGCAACCTCATGGCCGACAGCGACAAGGTGGACCGGCGCGACTTCCTCGCCCGGGCCGACCTCCTCGGCGCCTGCGGGATCCCCGTGCTGATCTCCAACTACGCCGACTACAACCGCCTGGCCGCGTACATCGCGCAGCGCACCAGCGAGCGCATCGGCATCGTCATGGGCGTGCCCAGCCTGCTGGACCTCTTCCGCGAGGAGAACCACGCCCACATGCAGGGCGGCATCCTGGAGAGCTTCGGCCGGCTGTTCAAGAACGACCTGAAGCTGTTCGTGTACCCCATGCAGAGCCCGCACGGCACCGTCCTGACCGTGGACGACGTGGAGGTCGGGCCCGACCTGCAGCCGCTGTACGACTTCATGGCGCGGCGCGGCAGTTTCGTGCACCTCGACAACTTCCGCGAGGAGTACCTGCCCATCTTCAGCCGCGACGTCCTGCGGCGGATCGCGAGCGGTGACGACACCTGGGAGTCGATGGTGCCCGTCGAGGTCGCCGCGATGATCGTCAAGCGGGCGTTCTTCGGGTACAAGCGCTAGGGCGGCCCGGCCCGCGGGTGCCCCCTCTCGGCGGGGACGTCGTGCGCGCGGGTGCCCCCTCTCGGCGGGGACGTCGTGCGCGCGACGTGCCGGTGTCGCGCGACCGGACGTCCCCGCGACGCGAGCGACGTCCCCGGGCCGGGCGCCCACGCCCGCGACCCCGTCCCGCACCGAGGAGGACCCGTGTCCCAGGAGCCCCTGCCCCCGGCCGAGCCCGACGACGAGCCGTCCTCGGCGTTCCGGCCCGGCGTCGACCAGCCCGCCGCGGAGGTGGCGAGCGCCGAGGAGGCCGCCGAGGCGGACGACCTCCTCGACGGCCCCGCGGCCGGCTGACGGAGGGCTCAGCGCCCGAAGTCCGCCTTGCGGATCAGCCCGTGCACGCCCGTGGTGCGGTCCACCACCTGGGAGACCTGGAAGTCCGCGGCGGCGCTGAGGTACGCGTACGCCACCGGCCCCTCCATGCCCAGGTCCTCGGTGAGGAACGCCATCGCGTGCCGCACCGCCGTGCGCATCGCCTCGTCGAGGTCCGTGCCGTTGACGCCGCCCTCGGGGCCGTCCGGGTCGCTGAGGCCGATCGGGATCCAGTGCCGCGCCGTCTCCGCGAACGGGTAGGTCGCCGTCTGGGCCGGCGCCCCCGCACCCGGGCGCACCACCGACAGGCGGAACGTGGCGCGCAGCGAACCCTCCATCGCGGTCAGCGCGACCTCGCCGTCGCCCTGCGCCATGTGCGGGTCGCCGGCGAAGAACTTCGCCCCGGGGACCCGCACCGGCAGGTACAGGGTGGAACCGACCCCGAGGTCGTTGATGTCGATGTTCCCGCCCGCGTCCGTGGGTGGGACCGAGTCCACCAGCGCGCTGGTGTCGCGGGCCACGCCCATCATCCCCAGGAACGGTGCCAGCGGGAACGCCGCCCGCACCGGCCCGGGCAGCGCACCGACCAGCCCTCCGCCCCGCTTCTGCACCGGGGTGAAGACGCTCACGTTGCCGCCCTCGTTGAAGTACTCCTCCAGCCCGGGGACGCCCTTCCACGCGCCCGGGTACTCCGCGGGCAGCGCGCCCTTGCCGTGCCGGTTGGAGATGACGCCGTAGGGGACCCGCAGGTCCAGGCCCAGCACCTCCACCTTCAGCACGTCCCCCGGCTGCGCGCCGCGCACGGCGATCGGCCCGGTGACGACGTGCGGGCCCGGGCCGTCGTGCGGGGTGCGCGCCGCGACCTGCACGGCGTCGTCGAGCACGTCACCCCGTGCGACGCCGTGCCCGGTGAAGTACTCCACCGGGTCCTTGCCCTGGTCCTCCAGGATCCCCTCGTGGGAGAGGGTGTCGACCGTGACGGTGGCGCCGGAGCCGACGACGGCGACCGGTTCGGTGTCGCGGTTGGGCAGCCGGCCCCACAGCACCCGCCCGGCGTCCACCGGCACGTAGGTACCGCGCCTGGCGCCCTGGTGGCACTGCAGGACCCGCGGCCCGGACCCGGCCGCCGCCGGTTGCGCACCGGCCACCGCGGCACCGGCGGCGCTCAGACCCGCGGCCGCGGCGAGCAGGCGGCGCCGGCCGATGCCCTGCGCCAGGACGCCGGCGGCGGACCCACCGTCCACCGCGGCGGACGGGCGGGGTGCGGGGTGGTCGTGCTGGTGCATGGCGCGCTCCTCGGTCCACGGGACCGGCCGCTGGTGCGGTGGCCGGGGGAGGAGCTGACCAGAGCCGCGTGACGCGGGCGTTGCGACGGGTTTCGGGAACGTTGCCGCTCAGCCCGCCGGCTGGACGTCACCACCCGTCCCGCGCCTCCAGCGCCGCCGTGAAGCTGGCGTTCCACAACCCCAGGTGCGGCCAGGCCTGCCCCACCCGCTCCGTCGCCTCCTGCGCGCTCAGGCCCTCCGTCCGCATGAGCCAGGCCCGCAGCACCAGGCCGGTGCGGGACGCCCCGCCCCAGCAGTGCACGAGGACCCGCCGGCCGTCGGCGCGCAGCGCGGCCATGTCGTCGAGGACGTCGTCCAGGACGGTCTCCAGCTCGGTGTTCGTGTCGTCGTCCGTCAGGTACGCGAGCCGCTGGACGTCGTGGCCGAACCGGCCTCCGGTGCGGCACAGCGACACCACCGCGAAGTCGCGGTCGCTGCGGCGCGCGCCGTCGAGGTCGGCGGCCCAGACGCCGGGGGAGATCTCGGCCGCGTCGAGGTCGGCGGAGGGCACCGGCTCGTACGGGCGGGCGCGCCGGTCCCCGTCGAGCCGGCGGGCGAGGACGTGCAGGTCGGGTAGTTCCCACACCCGCCCGTCGGTGCCGGGCACGGTGCCGTGCAGGACGGAGGTCCAGCGGGCGGGGATGCCGGTGATGCCGGCGCGGGCCCCGGCGAGGGCGCCGGTGACACAGGCGACGGTGTCGGTGTCCCCGCCGAGGTCGACGGCGAGGCGCAGCGCCTCCTCGTAGGTGGTGGAGTTCCGCAGCGCCCACAGCGCGGAGCCGAGGGTGGGCCACACGGCCCCGTTGGGTTCGGTGGCGTCCTCCGGGTGCCAGGCGGCGGAGCAGACCGCCGCCCACTTCGGCCGGAACTCCCCGGGAACCTCCAGCAGCGCGCCGGCCAGCGCCGCGTCGACGTCGTCGCCGTCGAGGAGGGCGCGCAGCACCTCGTGGAAGATCGCGCAGCCCTCGCCGGCGGCGGGGTCGCCGTGGGTGAGCGCGGAGATCCGCCGGGCCGCGTCCATCGTGGCCTCCCGTCCCGCGCGGGCGAACCGGATCGCGGCGGGGGTGGTCCGCATGAGGGAGCCGTTGCCGGCGGCGCGCCCGCCGGTGCGGAAGTGCTCGGCCGCGGCGCGGTCCCAGGGCAGCCCGGAACCCAGGACGGCCCGGGTCTGCACGCCGATGTCCGGGGGGTTCGCCTCGGCCCAGCGGTGGAAGCGGGCGAACACGTCCGCCTCGTCGAGGCCGTCGTGTTCCACCAGCGACTGCGCGAGCAGCAGCGCCATCTGGGTGTCGTCGGTGAACTCCCCGGGTTCCCAGCCGAGCTGCCCGCCGCCGCACATCTCCGTGGACACCCCGCGGGCGGGGGCGGGGAACCTGTCGCTGAACCAGTGGGGCGGGCCGAACTCGAACGGTGCGCCGAGCGCGTCGCCGACCGCGGCGCCGATGAGCGCGCCGGAGACCCTGTGCTGCCTGTCCATGCTCTTCTCCTCCGTCGTCGGGTTGGCGCGGGGGAGTGCCCCCACCCGCGGGACGGTGGTGGTGGCGGTCGTGGTTCCCCCCGTCGTTCGCGCGTGGGTGCGCCAGGTAGAAGTTAGCGCAAGGATGCGACAACATGGGCGGATGCCCCCCGTCCGGCGCAAGCGGCCCGCCTCCGAGGACCTCTCCCCCGCGAGCGGGGAGGTCCTGCCCGCGCGCGGGCAGGACCTCCAGGCGTACGTGCGGCCCTCCGTCGCGGTGGACACCGTCGTCCTGGCCGTCCCGCCCCCCGGCGCGAGGGGTGGCGGGGGCGTCCAGGGCGCCGGCCTGCACGTCCTGCTCGTGCGGCCCCGCGACCCCCGCTTCGGCGAGTGGTCCCTGCCCGGCACGTTCCTGCACGAGGGCGAGACGCTCGCCGCCGCGGTGCTGCGCTCCCTGCGCGACAAGGCGCACGTCGAGGGGCTGCGACCGCGCCAGCTCCACGTGTTCGACGACCCCGGCCGGGACGACCGCGGCTGGGTGCTGTCCGTCGCCCACCTCGACCTCGTGCCGTGGGAGCGCGTCGCCCACCTCGACGGTCACGACGACGTGCGGCTCGCGCCGCTCGGCGAGGTCGGGCCGCTGCCGTTCGACCACGCGCAGATCGTCGAGCTCGGCGTCGGGCGGGCCAGGCGGCGCTACGCCGAGCGGCCGGACCCCGGCCACCTGCTGTCCGAGCCGTTCACCCTGCGGGACCTCCAGCTCCTCCACGAGGCCGTGGCCGGTGGAGGGCTGCCGCGGGACACCTTCCGCAGGCGCGTCGAACCCCTGCTGCGGGCGACGGGGGAGCTGACCAGCGGGACCGTCGGGAAACCCGCGCGGCTGTTCCGTCGCGGCGCCGGGCGGTAGCCCCCGGCGCCTCCCGCCGGGGGCGTCAGCGCCCGCGGCGCGCGCGGTCCAGCCCGTCGAGCACCAGGTCGAGCCCCCACTCGAACTCCCGGCCGTAGTCGTAGCCGGGTGCGAGCACGTGCTCGCGGGCGAACTCCACCAGGTGCGGGAACTCGTCGGCGGGCACCGCCGCGAGGATCTCCTGCGCCACCCCGGCGCCGTGCTCCCCGGCGTCGAAGGGCAGCGCCTTCTCCTGCATCGCGAAGCCGTAGACGTAGGCGTCGACGACCGACAGCGCGTGCGCCGTGAGCGCGACCGGGAAACCCGCTGCGCGCAGGAGCCCGATCAGCGCGTCGAGGTGCCGGAGCGTGCTCGGCCCCGGGTTCGCCCGTGAGTCCATCAGCGGGACGGCCCACGGGTGGCGCCGCAGGACCGTGCGCGCGGAGACGGCCCGGCGGCGCAGCACGGCCCGCCAGTCGTGCCCGCCGGCGGGGAGGCCGATCTCGGCGAACACGGCGTCGACCATCCCGTCGAGCAGGTCGTCCTTGTTGGCGACGTGCTTGTAGAGCGACATCGCCTCCACGCCGAGCCGCTCGCCGAGCCTGCGCATGGACAGCGCCTCCAGGCCGGACTCGTCCGCCAGGGCGAGGCCCGCCTGCAGCACCCGCTCGCGGTTCAGCCGCGGGCGGGCGCCCTTCTCGTCTCGCGTCGCCACCCTCGTCCTCCCGGCGCTTGACGGGCTTACGGCGTAAGCGTACAACAGGGTTACACCGTAAGCCTGTTCTCGGGAGGTACCTCGTGACGACCCAGCAGCACACCGGAACACCGCGGGCCGCGGCGGGGGTGATGCGCGCGGCGGTGCGGGAGCGCTACGGCGCGGCAGCC
Source organism: Kineococcus anabasis (assembly GCF_054590795.1). Lineage (NCBI taxonomy): Bacteria > Bacillati > Actinomycetota > Actinomycetes > Kineosporiales > Kineosporiaceae > Kineococcus > Kineococcus anabasis. Next base: position 53,463 of record NZ_BAAIHU010000004.1, on the reverse strand, counting down.
GACGTCCTGCACGTCCGGCAGGTCGAGCGACCCCGGGCCGGCCCCGGCGAGGTGCTCGTGCAGGTGCGTGCCGCCGGTGTCGACCGGGGCGTGTGGCACCTCGTGACCGGACTGCCGTACCCGCTGCGGCTGGCCGGTTTCGGCGTGCGGGCGCCGAGGAACCCCGTCGTCGGCCTCGACCTCGCCGGTGTCGTCGAGGCCGTCGGCGAGGGCGTCACGCGCTTCGGCGTCGGCGACGAGGTGTACGGCACCGGCCACGGCACCTTCGCCGAGTACGCCCGGGCCGCCGAGGGCAGGCTCTCGCCCAAGCCCGCGACGCTGGGTTTCGAGCAGGCCGCCGCCGTGCCCGTGTCGGCGCAGACGGCGCTGCAGGCGGTGCGCGACCACGGCCGCGTGCGGCCGGGGCAGCAGGTCCTGGTGATCGGCGCCTCCGGCGGGGTCGGCACGTTCGCCGTGCAGATCGCCCGGGCGTACGGCGCCGTCGTCACCGGCGTCGCGAGCACGGCGAAGCTCGACCTCGTCCGCTCGCTCGGCGCCCGCACCGTCCTCGACCACACCAGGGACGAACTGCCGCGCGGCCGCTACGACGTCGTCCTCGACATCGGCGGCAACACCCCCGTCCCCCGCCTGCGCAGGGCGCTCACCCGCAGCGGGACCCTCGTGATCGTCGGCGGCGAGAACGGCGGCCGGGTGCTCGGCGGCATCCAGCGCCAGCTCGGCGCGACGCTGCTCTCGCCGTTCGTGCGGCACAGGCTCGGCACGTTCGTGAGCACGGAGAACTCCGCCGACCTCGCCGTGCTCACCGGGATGCTCGACTCCGGGGAGGTGGTCCCGGCGGTGGACCGGGTCCTGCCGCTGGAGTCGGCACGCGAGGCCCTCGGGCTGCTGGTCGCGGGTTCCGTGCGCGGCAAGCTCGTCCTCTCCGTCCGGCCGGTGTCCGGCTAGGCGGTGTCCGGCTGGGCGGTGCTCCGCGGTCCTGCCCGGGACCACGCGGGGATGACGCCGGTCGTCCTCGTGGGCGACCCGGGCCGGGACGGACGTGGTCCTCGCGGGCGTCCCGGTGCACCGCACCGGCTCCTACGTTCGAGGCACGCACCGAACGCAGGAGGAAGCGATGATCCAGGCCACCGGCCTGACCAAGCGGTACGGCGACAGGACAGCCGTCGACGACGTCTCGTTCACCGTCCGCCCCGGCAGGGTGACCGGGTTCCTCGGGCCCAACGGCGCCGGGAAGTCCACGACGATGCGGATGATCATGGGTCTGGACCGGCCGAGCGCCGGCACCGTGACCGTCAACGGCAAACCGTACGCGCAGCACCGCGCCCCGCTGGGGGAGGTCGGCGCGCTGCTGGAGGCGAAGGCCGTGCACCCCGGGCGCTCCGCCCGCGAGCACCTGCTCGCCCAGGCCGCCACGCACGGCATCGGCAGGCGCCGCGTGCTGGAGGTGGTCGAGTTGGCGGGTCTGGCATCCGTGGCGCACAAGCGGGTGGGCACGTTCTCCCTGGGCATGGGCCAGCGCCTCGGCATCGCCGCGGCGCTGCTGGGGGACCCGCACACCCTGATCCTCGACGAGCCGGTCAACGGCCTGGACCCCGAGGGCGTGCTGTGGGTGCGCACCCTGCTGCGCGCTCTCGCCGCGCAGGGCCGCACGGTCTTCCTCTCCTCGCACCTGATGAGCGAGATGGCCCTCACGGCGGACCACCTCGTCGTCGTGGGGCGCGGCCGGGTGATCGCCGACGCGTCCGTCGGCGAGATCGTCGCGCGGGCGCAGTCGACGACCGTGCGGGTGCGGACACCCGAGCCCGCGCGCCTGAGCGCGCTCCTGCACCGCCGGGCGGGCACCGGGGTCGTGCAGGTCGGTCACGACGTGCTCGAGGTCACCGGCAGCGACGCGCCGCGGATCGCCGCCACCGCCGCGGCGGCCGGCCTGGCGCTGCACGAGCTCGCCCCCGTGCACAGCTCGCTGGAGGACGCCTACCTGCAGCTGACCGCCACCGAGGTCGAGTACCGCTCGCCCGCCCACCAGAGCGCCGCACCTGCCCGGACCACCGAGGGAGCCCCCCGATGACCACCACCGCCACCGCACACCCGGCCCAGCGCGTGGCCGTGCACCCCAGCACCACCAGGCGGCTCGTGACCGCGGAGTGGATCAAACTCCGCTCGTTGCGCTCGAGCTGGTGGGTGCTCGCCCTCGGCGTCCTCTTCATCCCGCTGTTCGCGGTCTCGCGGGTGTTCAGCATCGCGCAGGTGCCCGAGGCGGTGGGCACCGCGGGACTGGTCGGCGCGGTGTACGTCACCTCCGGCGTGGCGCTCACCCAGCTCGCGTTCTGCACGCTCGCCGTCCTGGGCATCACGGGGGAGTACGGGACGGGCCAGATCCGCTCGACCTTCGCGGCCGCCCCCACCCGGCTGCCCGCACTGGCCGCCAAACTGCTGGTCACCGTCCTCGTCGTGTTCGCCGCCTCGGCCGTCGCCGTCGCGCTGGCCTGGGCCGCCAGCGCGCCCTGGTTCGACGAGACCGGCATGTCGATCGACCTGCTGCGGGCCGAGGACGCGCGGATCGTCCTCGGTGCGCCGCTCTACCTCGCCGCCGCCAGCGCCCTGGCGTTCGGCATCGGCACCATCGTGCGCAACTCCGCCGCCGGGGTGGCGCTCGTGCTCGGGCTGCTGCTGGTGGTGGAGAACCTGCTCTCCCTCATCCCGTGGACCCCGCTCCAGACGTTCGCCGCGCACCTGCCCGTCACCGCCGGCAGCAGGTTGCTGCACTCCGAGGCCGTCGGCTCGGTGCTGACCACCTCCAGCAGCGGCGCCCTGTCCCCGTGGGGAGGGTTCGCCGTCATGCTCGCGTGGGTCGTGGCGGTGCTCCTCGTGGCCGGCGTGCTCGTGCGCCGGCGGGACGCCTGAGCGCGGTGCCGCGGACCGCGACGACGGCGGGCGCGGTGGAGGTGGGACGATGGACCGGTGCCGGAGGACGTGCCGTGAGCGGGACACCGGTCCCGGCCACCCCTCCGGCACTGGCCCCCGGTCCGAGGTTCACCGAGTCCTCCACCCGGCAGCTGGGTCCCCTGCGGCGGTTCTTCGAACGGTTCCCCGTCGCCTCCGACGTCCTCGTGGTGCTGGCGTTCACCGGGTGGGCGCTGCTCACCGGGGTCGGCGCGGACTCGATGTACGGGCTCAGCACCCACCTGGGCGCCGAGCAGGTCCTGCGGATGCAGTGGGCCTCGCTGGCGCTCACCGCGGTCGGTGCGCTGGCGCTGACCCGCCGGCGCCGGCACCCCGTGCCCGTGGCGGCGCTCGTGGGCGGGCTCGGCGTCCTGGCGCTGGCCACCACGGGGGCGCCGTCGGGTTTCGAGGTCGGGCTCGCGTTCGCGCTGTACGCCGTCGCCGCCTCGCGGCGACCGGCCGTGACGTGGGCGACGGGCGCCGCGGCGGTCTCGGCGCTCCTGGTGGCGGCGCGGCTCCTGCCGCTGCCGGCGACGGTGAGCGCGCTCGTGCTCGGCGCCGACCCGGCGCAGGCCGGCGGGCTCGACGCCGTCGCGCAGCGGGCGCGCGACGGGTTCTTCTTCCAGAGCGTCGTGTGGGCGCAGACCGCCGTGCCCGTCCTCGTGCTCGCCCTGCTCGCGGTCGCGATCGGCACGAGCGTGCGCAACCGGCGACTGCACGTCGCGGTCCTGCTGGACGTCGCCAACGCCCTCGCTCAGGAGCAGGAGCAGCGGATGCTCCTGGCGCAGGCGGGCGAGCGGGCGCGCATCGCCCGCGAGATGCACGACGTCGTCGCGCACAGCCTCTCGGTCATGGTCGCGCTCGGTCACGGCGCATCGGCCGCGCTCGACCGCTCGCCCGAGCGCTCCCGCGCCGCGCTGGAGGACCTCGTGGCGACCGGGCGCTCGGCGCTGGGCGACATGCGCCGCGTCCTGGGTGTGCTGCACGAGGACGACGGGGCTCCGGCGCCCGTCGGCGCACCGGTCCCTCCCGGAGGTGGACCGCTCCCCGCCGGTGACGGCGCGCCCGGGGTTCCCGGCGATCCGCCCGGGGTGCCGATGCAACCCCAACCGGGCAGCACGGACCTCGTCGCGCTGGTCGAGCGGTTCTGCCGCGCCGGGTTGCCGGTGCGATCCCGCGGGCTGCACCCGCAGGAACTGCAGGGCCTGGACGCGAACCTGGGGCTGGCCGTGTACCGCATCGTGCAGGAATCGCTCACGAACACGTTGCGCCACGCGCCGGGGACCGAGTCGGTGGAGGTGTCCGTGCACCAGGAGCCCGGGCACGTGGAGGTCGTCGTCACCGACGCCGGCGCCGACGCGGGTACGGGCGCGGGCGCGGGCTCCGGCCGGGGGCTGGTGGGCATGCGCGAGCGCGCCGCGGTCTTCGGCGGCACCCTCGAGGCCGGTCGCCACGGACCGGGCTGGCGGGTGCGCGCCCTGCTGCCCCGGGACGGGGCGACGGCGTGATCAGGGTCCTGCTGGTCGACGACCACGCGCTGATCCGCGTGGGTTTCCGGCTGGTGCTCGAGAGCGCCGGCGACATCGAGGTGGTGGGGGAGGCCGGCGACGGGCGCGCCGCGCTGGAGCAGGCCGGCGCGCTGCACCCGGACGTGGTCCTGATGGACGTGCGCATGCCGGGCGTGAACGGCATCGACGCCACCCGTCGCCTCGTCGAGACCCACGCCGCGACACGGGTGCTCATCCTGACCACGTTCGACCTGGACGAGTACGCCTTCGCCGCGCTGCGCGCCGGCGCCAGCGGTTTCCTGCTCAAGGACGCCGCACCGGCCGACCTCGTCGCCGCGGTGCGCACGGTGGCCTCGGGCGAGGCCGTCGTCTCCCCGCGCATCACCCGGCGCATGCTGCAGCTGTTCGCCGACCGTTTCCCCGAGACCGGTCAGGCGCCCGAGCCGGACGCCGTGCACCCCCGGCTGGCGGAGCTGACACCGCGCGAGGTCGAGGTGCTGCGCTGCATGGCCGACGGCCGCTCCAACACGGAGATCGCCGCACACCTCTTCCTGTCCGGGGCCACCGTGAAGACTCACGTCGCGCGCGTGCTGGCCAAACTCGGCGTACGCGACCGCGTACAGGCCGTCATCCTCGCGTACGAGACGGGCCTCGTGCGCCCCACGCGCGGCTGAGCACCGCGGATCCACCTCCCACGATCCGGGCGACCGCCCCCCGCGGGGCGGTGGGCGTGCCATCGTGCGGGTGGCGTCCCGGGCCCGGCCTGCCGGCCGGCTGACGGGAGCCGTGGGCGGGGTCGCCCGGTGACGCGAGGACGCGGCGTCCCGCGGGCAGCGGGAGCCGCACGGAGAGACGGAGCGAGGCATGCGACGACGGCCGCTGCTGGGGCGTGAGACGGAGCGCCGGGCGCTGGCCGCCCTGGTCGAGCAGGCAGCCGCGGGTTCGGGTGGTGCGCTGGTCGTCCGGGGCGCGCCCGGCATCGGCAAGTCGTCGCTGGTGGCCGAGGCGGCGGCGGCGGCCGCGTCCAGCGGGGTCCGGGTGGTCACGGCCGTGGGGGTGGAGTCGGAGGAGGACGTCCCCTGCGCCGGGCTGCACCAGCTCGTCCACCAGCTGCGGCGCGGGATCGAGGACCTGCCGGGGCCGCAGCGTGCCGCGCTGCGCGCAGCCGTCGGGCTCAGCGACGAGGCCGTCCCCGACGTCCACCTCGTCGGGCTGGCCGCGCTGACCCTGCTGTCCGACGCGGCGGCGCAGGCCCCGCTGCTGGTGGTCGTCGAGGACGCCCACTGGATGGACCGCACCAGCCTCGACGTGCTCGGTTTCGTCGCGCGGCGGATCGAGTCCGACCCCCTCGTCCTCGTCGCCGTCACCCGGGGCACGGACGACCGGCTCGGGGGCGCCGGGCTGCCCGTGCTGGACGTGGAGCCGCTGACGGAGGAGGTGTCCGGTGAGCTGCTGGACGCGGTGGCCCCCGGCCTGGGGCAGCAGGTCAGGCGGCGGCTGCTGGAGGAGGCGGCCGGGAACCCGCTGGCGCTGACCGAGCTGCCCGTCGCGCTGCGCTCGGTCGGTGGGGCGTACGCCCTCAGCCCGGGTCCGCTGCCGCTGACCGAGCGCCTGGAGCGCACCTTCTCGGCACGGGTCTCGCGCCTCCCGGTCGAGACCCGGACGGTCCTGCTGCTCGCGGCCCTCAACGGTGACGGGACGGTGCACGAGTGCCTGGCCGCGGCCTCCGGCCTCCTCGGGACGGCGGTCGACGTCGGGTCCCTCGGGCCCGCGGTCGGCGCCGGCCTGGTGGAGGCCGGGGGGACCGCCTTCCGGCACCCCCTCGTGCGCTCGGCGGTGCACCACGCCGCGACCGCCGCCGAGCGGCAGGCCGCCCACGCCGCCCTCGCCGCCGTGCTGCAGGGCCAGCCCGACCGGCAGGCCTGGCACCGCGCCGCCGCGACCTCCGGCCCCGACGAGCAGGCGGCCGGGGACCTGGAATCCACCGCCGGCCGGGCCCTGCGGCGCGGCGGTGTCGCCGCGGCCATGGCCGCCCTGCGGCGCTCGGCGGAACTGACGGAGGACCCGGCCGCGCGCGCGGACCGGCTGCTCCGCGCGGCGGAGCTCGCGCTGGAGGCGGGCCGGCTGGACGTCGTCGCGGAGCTGCTGGCCCGGGCCGGCACGCTGGAGCTCTCCGTCCGGGACCGGGGCCGGGCGACCTGGATGGGCATCGTCTCGGCAGGCGAGTGGACGCGGGGCGAGAGGAGCGCGACCGAGGAGCTGGCCGAGCTGGCCGTCGAGATCGCCACCACCGAACCCCTCCTGGGGCTGCGCATCCTGTGGGGCGCGGTCCTGCACTGCTACTTCGGGGACCCGGGGCAGGCCACGCAGCAGCACGTCGCCGCCGCCGTCGACCGCGTGCCCGCGGACGCCGACCTCCCCCTCAGCGTCGCCCTGCGCGCGTACTGCGCGACGGTCGAGAACGGCCGGGCCGCGCTGGAGTCCCTCGAGCGGCAGCTGGAGCGCCCGTCGGAGGACGCCGAGTGGGACAACTACCTGGGTCACGCCGCGCTGACGATGGGCGCCCCCGCCCTGGCGTTGCGGATCACGGCCAGGTCGCTGGCACCCGTGCGGGCCCAGGGCCGGCTCGCGATGCTGGCCGGCGCCCTCTGCGTCCAGGCCGTGGGCGCAGCACTGCTGGGGAACGTGCGCGCGGGTCAGCTGGCCGCCGAGGAGGCCGCCGACCTGAACCGCGAGGTCGGCCTCCCCCTCGTGCACGCGACGGTGCACGCCGCCCGTGCGCAGCTGGCCGCCCTGCGCGGCGACCCGGAGGTGGAGGTGTGGGCGGCGGAGGCCGAACGCGTGGCCCTCCCCGGCGGCGTGCGCCCCGTGCTGACCGTCGTGCAGCTGGCCCGCGGGCAGGACGCCCTCTGCCAGGGGCGCTACGGCGACGCCTTCGGGCACCTGCACCGCGTCTTCGACCCGGCCGACCCCGCCTTCCACCCCTGGCTCCGCTTCTACGCGATCTCCGAACTCGCCGAGGCCGCCGTGCGCAGCGGGGCCGCGGAGGCGGCACGCCGAATCGTGGCGGAGCTGAGCGGGTTCGAGGAGCTCACCCCCTCCCCCGCCCTGCTCCGCGGGCTGCGCCTGGCCCGCGCCCTGCTCAGCCCCCAGGACGCCGCCGAGCCGCTCTACCGGGCGGCCCTCGACGCCGCCCCCGCGGACGGGCCGTTCGAGCGGGCCCGGGTGCAGCTCGCGCTGGGGGAGTGGCTGCGGCGCACCAGGCGGCCCGCGGAGTCCCGCGTCGTGCTGCAGGCGGCGCGCGAGGTGTTCGACGCCCTCGGTGCACAGGCGTGGGCGGAGCGGGCACGGCAGGAGCTGCGTGCCGCGGGCGCGTCCTCCCCCCGCCGGGACCCGGCCGCCGCCGACCGGCTGACCTCGACCGAGCTGCACGTCGCCCGGCTCGCGGCGCAGGGGCTGAGCAACCGGGAGATCGGCGAGCGGCTGTACGTCTCGCCACGTACCGTGAGCACCCACCTGCAGCGCATGTTCCCCAAGCTGGGGGTGACCTCCCGCGGCGAGCTCGCGCAGGTGCTGGGCGGCACGCCGACGTACGCCGGGTACGTCACCTGACGGACGCGGCCGGATCTCCCGGCTCCCTACGTTCGTGCCGTGCCCGGTCCGCACACGGCGGACGGGCGGAGAGGCACACACCATGGGGACCATCACCGTCGGCACCGAGAACTCGACCGGCATCGAGCTCTACTACGAGGACCACGGCTCCGGCCAGCCGGTCGTGCTCATCCACGGCTACCCGCTGGACGGGCAGTCGTGGGAGAAGCAGACCGCCGCGCTGGTCGGGGCCGGCTACCGGGTCATCACCTACGACCGCCGGGGTTTCGGCCGCTCCAGCAAGACCGTGACGGGCTACGACTACGACACCTTCGCCGCGGACCTCGACACCGTCCTGACGCAGCTCGACCTGCGCGACGTCGTCCTCGTCGGTTTCTCGATGGGCTCCGGCGAGGTCGCCCGCTACCTCGGGACCTACGGTTCCGGGCGGGTGGCGAAGGCGGCGTTCCTCGGTGCGCTGCAGCCGTTCCTCCTGCAGACCGAGGACAACCCGACCGGTGTGCCGCAGAGCGTCTTCGACGGCATCGCGAAGGCGGCGGAGGCGGACCGCCACGCCTGGTTCGAGAACTTCTTCGTCGACTTCTTCAACACCGACGAGACGCTCGGGTCCCGGCTCAGCGAGGCCGCGCTGCGGGCGAACTGGGTCACCGCCATCGGCTCCGCGCCCGTCGCGGCGTACGCGTGCGTCCCGGCGTGGCTGACGGACTTCCGGGCCGACGTGGAGCGCATCGACGTCCCCTCGCTGATCCTGCACGGCACCGCCGACCGCATCCTGCCGATCGACGCCACCGCGCGGGAGTTCCGCCGCCGCCTGCCCGCCGCGCGCTACGTCGAGATCGACGGTGCCCCGCACGGCCTGCTGCTCACCCACGCGGACGAGGTCAACGCCGCCCTGATCGCCTTCCTCCAGGACTGAGCGCCGCACGTGCACACCCTCACGCACCGCGTCCCCGCACGCGCGACCGCCCTGCTGCTCGCTCTCGTCGCCGCCGCCGGGCTCACCCTGCTCGCCGCGCCGGACCCGGCGACGGCCCATCCGGCCGGGCGGAAACCCACCGTCGTCCTCGTCCACGGCGCGTTCGCGGACGGCTCCAGCTGGAACCCCGTTCTCGAGCGGCTGCAGCGGCGCGGTTTCACGACCGTCGCGGTCGCCAACCCCCTGCGCGGGGTCCGCGCCGACGCCGACGCCCTCGACGCGCGTCTCGCCACCATCGACGGGCCCGTGGTGCTCGTCGGCCACTCCTACGGCGGTGCCGTCATCACCAACGTGGAGGCACGCTCCCCGAAGGTGAAGGCGCTGGTCTACGTCGCCGCCTTCGCCCCCGACCAGGGCGAGGCCGCGGCACAGCTCGCCGCGAAGCACCCCGGCAGCACGCTGGGCGCGACGCTGGCACCGGTCCCGCTGCCCGACGGCTCGAGCGACCTGTACATCGAGCCCTCGCTCTTCCGGCAGCAGTTCGCGGCCGACGTCCCGGCACACCAGGCCGCCCTCATGGCCAGCACCCAGCGACCCGTCCGGGACGCCGCGCTGGGCGAGGCGTCCGGCGAGCCCGCCTGGGCGGACGTCCCGTCCTGGTTCCTGCTGGCCGGCGCCGACAAGAACATCCCCCTGCGGTCGCAGCAGTTCATGGCCGACCGCGCCGGCCCACGCGCCACCGTGACCGTCCGGGGCGCCTCCCACGCCGTGGCGGTCTCGCGTCCCGACGCGGTCGTCGACCTGGTCGTGCGCGCCGCGCGCTGACCCCCGGCCCCGACGACCGGTGCAGGCCGCCCGCTGCGGCGACCTGCACCGGTCGTCAGCGGGGCGGGGCACGGCCTCCACCACGCGCCGCGTGCACGACCGGTGGGCGGCCCCGTCACGCCTCGCCCATCACCAGACCCTCGATGGTGTGCTTCTGCGTGATGGGGGTGAGCTCGTCCACGACCGGGCAGGCGAGGTGGTCGCGCACCCGCTGCGGGAGCTTCTCGAAGTACCCGTGGGTGACGGCCAGGTCGTGGTGCTCGGCGTTGCCGGCGCCGGGGGCGTCCACGCCGAGGACGAGCACGGGCCGCGCCATCTGCGAGCGGTTCTGCGTGCCCCGGTGGATGGTCAGCGCGGAGCGCGCGGAGATGTCCCCCATCTTCGGGTACTTCCGCACCGCGCGCTCCTCATAGCGGCCGTACATCGACTTCGGCGGGAACATGCCGTGGTCGAACTCCTCGGAGAAGTCCCACTGGGTTCCGGGGGCGATCTCGAAGGGGCCCATGTCCTCCTCGGTGTCGACCGCGGTGAGGTTGAACGCGAGGGACGTCAGGCGGCCCTGCGTGCGGGTCTCCTCCGGCATGGGGAAGTCGCGGTGCCAGGGCTGGTTCACCGCGCCGGCGAAGGGGATGTCGAAACCGACCTCGACGATCTGGTAGTCGGGGCCGAGGACCGCCTCGCTCACCGTGCGGACCCACGGGTGGTCGACGAGCTCGACGAACCCGCGCAGCTGCTCGGGGTGGATCTCGACGTACCAGCGGTTCGGGCCGCGGCCGACCGCGCCGCCCTCGCGGCCACGGGCCTCGGCGAAGGCGGTCTCGATGTCCTCGCCCATCAGCGCGGCCCACTCCCGGGAGAAGGCGCCCTTTCGCGCGATGACGCCGTCGCCGTAGAGGCCCTCGACGATCTGCCGGGTCTCCTCGTCCGCGCCCGGCGGGACGGGCGGTGCGCCGGGGGTGCGGGTCACGGTCAGCGTCACGGGGATCTCCTCGGCGTCGGGCCGGTCGCGGAACCTGTCCCAGACCACGTTGCCACGTGGCAATGCCACGTGGCAACGGCCCGCCCCGGTTCGTTCCCGGCCCTGGCACGATGGGCCGGACACCGGGGAGGGGAGCCACGTGGGACCGAGCATGCGGGACGTCGCCGCACGGGCGGGCGTCTCCCCGCGGACGGTGTCCAACGTCGTCAACGGCTCCGTCCCCGTCGCCCCCGGCACCCGCGCCAGGGTCGAGGCCGCGCTGCGCGAGCTGCGCTACCGCCCCAACGCCGCCGCCCGCAGCCTGCGCCGCAGCCGCTCCGGCCTGGTCGCCCTCGTCGTCCCCGAGGTCGACTCCCCGTACTTCGCCGAGCTCGCCGCCCTGCTCGCCTCCGCCGCCGAGGAGCGGGGCTGGACCCTGCTCATCGAGCAGACCGGCGGCGACCCCGACCGCGAGCGGCGCCTCCTGGACGGCATGCGGGCCCAGCTCGTCGACGGTGTGGTCTTCAGCCCCTGGGCGCTCGGCCGCGACGAGCTGTCCCGTCGCGACGACACCGCCCCCCTCGTCCTCCTCGGCGAGCGCGGCGGCGAGGGCGTCGCCGACCACGTCGTCGTCGACAACGTCGCCGCCGCCACCGAGGCCACCGCCCACCTGCTCGCCCTCGGTCGGCGCCGCATCGCCGCCGTCGGGGCGCGCTCCCGCGTCGGGGACGACACCGCGCAGCTCCGCCTGACCGGCTACCGCCGCGCCCTCGCCGCTGCCGGTGTGGAACCCGACCCCGACCTCGAACTCCCCGTCGACGCCCTGCACCGCGCCGACGGCGCCGCGGCCGTGCGCCGGCTCCTCGCCCGCGGCACCCGCGTCGACGCCCTGTTCTGCGCCACCGACCAGCTCGCCCTCGGGGCGCTGCGCGCCGCCCTCGACCACGGCCTCCGCGTTCCCGGGGACCTCGCCGTCGCCGGGTTCGACGACATCGAGGACGGCCGCTACGCGACCCCGTCGCTGACGACGATCTCCCCGGACAAGCAGGCCGTCGCCCGCGAGTCCGCCCGCTGCCTCGCCGAGCGCATCGATGCCGGTCCCGGCGACACCACGCCACCGCGCACCGTCGTCGTCGGGCACCGGCTGGTGGTGCGGGAGAGCACCGCGGGGCGCGGGCGGGAGGGCTGAGGCGGCGCGGTGTCGCGCGGTGCGGGGGAGCCGGTCGGGGGAGTCGTGTCGTACCCGGCGTCCACAGTGGTCGGACCGCTCGGGGCCCCGGCGACCCCCGGGCGGTCTTCCCCTCCACCGGGCACGCGCGCCCGGACCGCCGAAGGAGCCCCCATGACGACCGCGCACGAGACGCACCCCGAGGACCAGGCCCAGGACCCCACCGGGCAGGTGCCCGAGGGGGAGGCGTGAGCACCGACGTCGTCCCCGGCGCGGTCCTCCCGGCGACGGCCGCGGAGCGCTACCCCCACGCGTACGCCGTGGTGGACGTGGAGACCACCGGCCTGGAGCCGGAGGTGAGCCGCGTCCTGCAGGTCGCCGTGACGCTCCTCGCCGCGGACGGCACCGTCGAGCACGAGTGGTCCACCCTCGTCGACCCGCGCTGCGACCCCGGGCCCGTCGACATCCACGGCATCACCGCCGAGCGGCTGCGCGGCGCGCCGGTGTTCGCGGACGTCGCGCCCCGCCTCGCGGAACTCCTCGCCGGCAGGGTCTTCGTCGCCCACAACGCCCGGTTCGACTGGTCGTTCCTCGCCGCGGAGTTCCGCCGCACCCCGCACGTCCCGGACGTGGAGCACCGCCTGTGCACGCGTGCGCTCGCCAAGCGCCTCGGCCTGCCGGTGCCGGACCTGAAGCTCGCCACCCTGGCCGCGCACTGGGGGGTCGAGCAGCGCAGGCCCCACGACGCCGCCGACGACACCCGCGTCCTCGTGGAGCTGCTGCGGCACTCCCTGCGCGCCGCGGACTCCCTCGGCGTGGAACTGCCCCTGACGCCCTGCTCCGAGCCCGCCGCACCGCGCGGGAACCCGTGGCGCCCAACCCCGCCGGCCGCGCCCCCCGGCCCGCTCACCGCCGGGCTCCCCGCCGCCCGCGCGGCGCAGCCCCTCACCGGCCGCCGCGTCCTCGTCCTCGGCGGGCCCCACGAGCGCGCCGCGGACGTCCGCGAGGACGTCGTCGCCCGCGGCGGGGCCGCCGCGGTCCGCCTCACGCTGGGCGTCACCGACGTCGTCGCCCTCGACGGCGCCGAGCTGGACCGCCGCTGGCCGCGCGTGCGGGCCCGCGCCCTGCCCCTGCTCGACCCCAGGACCTGGCGTCGCCCGGGCGCGCCGGAGCCGGGAGGCGGTGAGCTCCCGCCGCTGCCCCTCTGCCTGCCCCGCGGTGGTGTTCTCGACCTGCCACCCGGGGTGCGCCGCTGGTCCCTCGACGTGACCTGGGCGCACGGCGCGGACGCGGTGGACGTCGTGGTGTTCCGCACGGACGCCGCCGAGCGCACCCACGCCACCGACGACCTCGCCTTCCACGGCGCCCCCGCCACGGCTGACGGCAGCGTCTCCCTGCAGCTCACCACCCCCGGTGAGGCCGTCGCCGACGTCGAGCTGGACGCCCTGCCACCCGGCACCGACAAACTGCTCGTCGCCGCGGCCCTGCCCACCCGCACCTTCGGCGACGTCGGTCCCGTCGAGGTGGTCCTGCGCACCCCGGCCGGCACCGCCGTGGCCGTCGCCGTCCTCGACGCCGGTCCCGCCGACCGCAGCCTCGTGCTCGCGTCCCTGCACCGCCACGGCGCGCGGTGGCGGTTCCGCGTGGTGGGGCGGGGGGACGCGGCGGGGCTGGCGGAGCTGGCGCGGGGGTTCGGGGTGGGGTGAACACGCCGCCCACGGACGGTGCGGGGTGGTAGACATCGCAGGTGGTTCCCGACGAGCTCGCGCTGCGCCAGCACGTCATGACGCGTCTGGCGCGCACCACCTCCACCAACGGAGGTGTGGTCAGCCGGGCAGAGCTCTCCGACTTCGACCTGGGCAACGGAGAACGCCGTCGCCTGGTCGACCAGTCAGCCGGCATCTGGAACCCGCGTGACCTCGCCGGAACGCTGAGCATCGTCTCGTCGCCCGACGGTCCCTACGAGGACGAGGACATCGACGGCGGACTGTTCCGGTACGACTACCGTGCCGGGTCGACCGACGGGCAGAACCTCAAGCTGCGCCGGGCCATGGAGCTGGAGCTCCCGCTCATCCTCCTCCGCAAGATCGCCGCCGGCGTGTTCGTCCCCGTCTTCCCCGTCTACGTCATCGAGGACGACACCGCCGCCCGGCAGTTCGTCATCGCCCTCGACGAGTCGTTGCGCTTCCTGCGTGACCCGCTGCACCCGACACCGGATGAGCGGCGGTACGCCGAGCGCATCACCAAGCAGCGTCTGCACCAGCCGGAGTTCCGCGGCCGGGTGATCCGGGCCTACTCCACCCGTTGCGCCATCTGCCGGCTCGCCCACGGGGAGCTGGTCGACGCCGCCCACATCGTCGACGACAAGGACGCCGCCCTGGGGCAGCCCGTCGTGAGCAACGGCCTGAGCCTCTGCTCCTTGCACCACCGTGCCTTCGACCGCGGCTTCCTGGGCATCTCCCCGGACTACGAGGTGCGCATCGACAGCGACCTCCTGGAGGAGGTCGACGGGCCGATGCTGCGGCACGGTCTGCAGGAGATGCACGGGCGGCGCCTGGACGTTCCGGTCCGCAAGGCCGACCGTCCGGATCGTGAGCGGCTGGCCTGGCGCTTCGAGCGATTCGGGGCGGTGTCCTGACGAGAACCCGCGCGCGCGTCACCCCCGCCAGAGGCGGTCCACGGGCATCACGTGCAGGCGGTCCTCGTAGGTGTAGGCCCGCTCGCCGAGGTACAGCGCGACCCCGGCGAGGAACTGCTCGCCCAGGGCGTCGCGCAGCTTGCGCAAGCCGCCGAGGTCTGGGCCAGGGACACGGGTGCCGGCCTTGACCTCGATCGCCACGACGGCGCCGTCGTCCCGCTCGACGACCAGGTCGACCTCGGTCCCGTCGCGCGTGCGCCAGTGCCCTGCGTCGGTGAGGTCGTCCGTCCACGACGCCTGGCTCAGGAGTTCCTGCACGACGAACGTCTCCAGCAGGTGCCCGAACTGTGCCAGGGCCGCGGGGCTGCGGTGGGCGAGCTTCTCCGGTGCGAGACGCAGGAGCCGGGCCGCCACCCCAGGGTCGATGACGTGGAGCTTCGGGCGCTGCCGGGTGCGGGACGAGACGGTGCGGCCCCACGCCGGCAGTCGCTGCACGAGGAACACTGCTTCGAGCAACCGGAGGTAGCCGTCCGCGGTGCGGTCGTCGAGACCGGCGTCGGTGGCGGCTGCCGTCGTGTTGAGCACCTGGGCGGTCTGGCTCGCGAGGCGCTCCAGGAGGCGGGGGAGAGCCGCGGCCTGCCGCACCTTGCTGAGCTCGCGGACGTCACGTTCGAGGGTGAGGCGGACGTAGTCGTCGAACCAGCGGTTGCGTGCGGCGGTGGCGTCCCGGGCCAGGGCGAGGGGGAAGCCGCCGCTGGTGACGCGTTCGATGTACTCCTCGCGGGTGGTCGTGGAGGGTGCGTTGTCCACCACCTCGTCCGGGGTGGCGAACAGACGTGTCAGGAAGGGGACGCGGTTCTCCGTCAGTTCGCACTGGGTCAGGGGTCTGACGGTCAGGCGGTGCAGCCGTCCGGTGAGGGACTGCGCTGCTTCGGGTAGAGCCTCGAAGCGGGTGGATCCGGCGAGGATGAAGCGTCCCGGGCGACCGTCGCGGTTCAGTTCGGCCTTGATGGCGTCCAGCAGGAGTGGTGCCCGTTGGTACTCGTCCACGCAGACGGGCGCGGGCCCGGCCATGAACAGCGCCGGGTCACGCGCGACGGCGTCACGGGTTGCGAGGTCGTCGAGGTCGAGCACGTCCGCGCCGAGCGTCGAGGCGAGTTCCCGCAGCATCGTGGACTTGCCGACCGAGCGGGGCCCCTCCAGCAGGATGACCGGTTCCTCGCGGACGCGTGCCTGGGCCACGGTGAGCGCATGCCGGGGGACGTGGGGTGGGAGCACGTCGGCAGCCTACTGTCCTGCGGTTTCGACCGCCTGTGAGCTGCGGTTCCAGCCGCTTCCATCCTGCGGTTCCGACCGGCCCCGAGCTGCGGTTTCGACCAGGCCGGGCCGTGTCGGCACCTGGCCCGGCGCCGTCCCAAGGGATCACAGCCCCCACACCCCCACTCCCCTGCGTCACTTCGTGCACACTCGACGTGAGCAAGGAGGTGCCATGACGGTGACGGGGCCGGCGCTGAGCCGCGAGATGGTGGGGCAGACGGCGCGGCTGGTGGAGTTCCTGCGGGACCTGGCGCGCGCGGGCCGCGAGCCGGTGCTGGACGTGGGCTCGCACCGGCACGTGCTGTGGCTGGCGGGGCTGCCGGAGGGCGCCGCGCTGGACACCGCCGCGGAGGCGGGGGAGCTGCTGGCCTCTTTCGCCCCGGTGCCCGCGGAGCCGCCGCCCGCGCTGCCGGAGGTGCTGCTCGGGCGCGTCGGCGGCCCGCTGGACGACTCCCGGACCCCGCCGCCCGCGCTGACGCCCCCGCCCGTGGCGCCGCCCGCGCCCGCGGAGGCACCCGCGGCCCTGCTGACCCCGCCGGTCCTCGGGCAGGCCGCCGCCACCCCCGCCGGGCCCGCACACCCGGCCGGCCCCGCCGGGCCCGACCCCCGCGAGGCCGACCCCCGCGAGGCCGCGGTGCGCGAGGCGTACGGGCTCTGGCGCGCGCAGTGGGAGGCGTGGGCGCAGCGGGACCGGCGCACGGCCCCGGCGCGGCGCTGGTACGACGACCTGAGCACCGCCTACCGGCACCTGTCCCAGCAGGACGACCAGTTCGAGCTGGTGCTGGCGACGGGTTTCCTCACGTGGCAGCCGCAGGACGGCCCGCGCGTCCGCAGCCACGTCCTGTCCACCCGCGTCGCGGTGGAGGTGGACGAGCGCACGGGTGTGCTGCGGCTGTCGGTGGCGGACAACGCGGCCCTGCGGGTGCACGACCGGGACCTGCTGACGGGCGTGGAGGGTTTCGACGCCTCCCGCGCGGAGCCGGCGCGGGTGTCGGCGCGCGCGATGGAGGCGGGCCCGCTGGCGGACGAGAACCACGAGCTGCTGGAGCAGTGGCGCGCCCTGGCCCTGACGAGCTGCCTGCGCTACGAGAAGGACTGGCAGCCGCAGGCGGAGGCCGGGGCCGCGCCGTCGCTGCGGTTCGCGCCCGCGCTGGTGCTGCGCCCGCGGGGCCGGGCGAGCCTGATCGGCTACTACGAGCGGATGCTGGAGACGCTGTCGGGGACCGACGCGGCCGCCCCGCTGGGCCTGGCGCAGCTGCTGCGGGCGCTGGAGCCGGAGGAGCGGATGAAGTGGCTCTGGGCGGAGGGCAGCACCACCACCCTGGCGGTGGACCCGCTGTTCCCGCTGCCGGCGAACCCGGAGCAGGCGCGGATCATGACGCGCCTGCGCCGGGACACGGGGGTGGTGGTGCAGGGCCCGCCGGGCACCGGCAAGACCCACACCATCGCCAACCTCGTCTCGGCGCTGGTGGCGGAGGGGCAGCGGGTGCTGGTGACCAGCCAGAAGGCGCAGGCTCTGGCGGTGCTGCGGGACAAGCTGCCGGAGGAGGTGCGGCAGCTGTGCGTGTCGATGACGGACCAGGGCCGGGGTGGGTCGGCGGAGCTGTCCCGCAGCATCAACGCCCTGGTGGAGCGGCACTCGGCGTTCGACCCCGAGCGCTACGAGCGGGAGATCACCTCCCTGGCGCAGGAGCGCGCCGCGGCCCGCTCCGCGGTGGCGTCCCTGACGGAGCGGGTGCGGGCGCTGCGGGAGGCGGAGACGTACGAGCACCCGGAGGTGGCGCCGGGGTACTCCGGCACGCTGGGGGCGATCGCGGCGCGGCTGCGGGAGCGGCGGGACCGGCTCGGCTGGATGCCCGCGCCGCTGCCGGCGGGCGCGCCGGTGGTGCTGCCGGTGCCGCCCGCCCGGGTGGGGGAGCTGCTGGGCCTGCTGGCGGCCTCGACCCCGCAGCGGCGGGCCCGCACCGCGCAGCTCATCCCGCCCGGGGAGGCGCTGCCGGCGCCGGAGGCGTTCGCGGACCTCGTGGAGACCGAGCGGGCGGCGCTGGAGGCGGCCCGGGCGGTGCACACCGACCTCGTGGAGCGGCTCGAACCCCTGGACGACGCGTCCCTGGCGAGGGCCCGGGAGCACGGTGAGCGGGTGCGGACGGGGTTGTCCACGCTGCGGGAGGGCCCGGCGGACTGGCGCCAGCAGTGCCTGGACGACGCCCTCGCGGGGCGGGACGCGCTGCTGTGGCGGCAGGTCGCCGACGTCGGCGGGCAGGCGGAGGACGCGGAGCGGACCCTGCGCTCCCTGGGGCTGCGCGAGGTGCAGCTGCCGGCGTTCGAGGCGACCGGCCCGGGCAGCCCGAAGGGCCAGCTCGACGCCGGCCGCGCCCTGCTGGAGCACCTGCGGGCGGGCGGCAGGCTCAAGGGTGTCCTGAAGCCCGCGGTGCAGCGGCAGGCGGAGCCCCTGCTGAGCGGGGCGACGGTGGACGGCCTGGCCCCGGGCACCGAGGAACTCCTGGCGCTGGTGCTGGCCCGCCTGGAGGTGGAGGTGACCGCCGCGGCACTGGCCCGGCGCTGGGCGGAGGTGGGCCTGGCCGTGCCCGCCGACGCCCCGCTGGCCCGCAGGGTGTCCCAGCTCGTCGGCGCCTACCGCGACCTGCTGTCCGTGAACGAGCTGCTGCAGGCGATGGGCGCCATCCGCCGGGAGCTGTCCGGTGCGGGGGCGGCGGTGTCCCTCACGACGTGGGAGCAGTGGGCCGCGCTCCTCGACGGCCTCGACGGCCTCGCCGCGCAGCGGGCGGCGCAGGTCGCGCGCAGCGCCGTGGACCGCGCCGCCGCCGCGCTCAAGCGCACCGTCGGGGTGGACCGCGCCGCCCCCGAGTGCGCCGACCTGCTGGCCGCCGCCCGCGCCCGCGACACCGGCGCGTACGCCGCCGCGTTCGCCGCGCTGGCCGCCGCCCGCGTCGACGTGGAGCAGCAGGCCCGCAGCGAGGAGCTGTGGCAGGAGCTGAACGCCGCCCACCCGGGCCTGGCGCAGCTCGTGCAGGCCACCGCCGCCGACCCGGTGTGGCAGCAGCGGCTGGGGGACCTGCAGGAGGCGTGGGCGTGGGCCGCGGCGCGCACGTTCTTCGACCTGCAGCGCACCCCGGGGCTGGAGGCGCAGCTGGACTCCGAGCTCGACGAGGCCACGCGCAGCGTGCGCGGCCTCACGGCGCGCCTGGCCGCGGCGAAGGCGTGGGAGGCGTGCCTGTCGCGGATGACGGCGAAGCAGTCGCAGGCGCTGCGCTCGTACCAGCAGAACACCCGCTCGATGGGCAAGGGCACCGGCCGGTACGTGCACTACTACGCGCGCGGTGCGCGGGAGGCGATGGGCGAGGCGCGCGGTGCGGTGCCCGCGTGGATCATGCCGCTGGGGGAGGTGCTGGAGACCGTCCCGCCGGACCGGAACTCCTTCGACGTCGTCATCATCGACGAGGCCAGCCAGGCGAGCATCGAGTCGCTGTTCCTGCTGTGGCTGGCGCCGCGCGTCATCGTCGTCGGCGACGACCGCCAGTGCGCGCCCTCCGCGGTCAGCCACGGGCAGCTGCAGCCCATCTTCGACAAGCTGGACAGCTACCTGCCGGACCTGCCGCGGCACCTGCGCAACTCCCTGACCCCCCGCGACAGCCTGTTCAGCCTGCTGGCCACGAGGTTCGGGTCGGTGGTGAAGCTGCGGGAGCACTTCCGCTGCATGCCGGAGATCATCGACTGGTCCTCCCGGCAGTTCTACGCGGACTCCCCGCTGGTGCCGCTGCGGCAGTTCGGCAGCGACCGGCTGCCGCCGCTGCGCCTGACGCACGTGCCGGGCGCCGTCACCGAGGGCGCGGGCGCGCGCCTGCACAACCGCGCCGAGGCCGCCGCGCTCGCCGGGCAGGTCGCCGCGTGCCTCGCCGACCCCGCCTACTCCGGGCGCACCTTCGGGGTCGTCGTCCTGCAGGGCCAGGCGCAGGTGGAGGTGGTGGAGGACGAGCTGCGCGCGCGGATCGCCGCCGACGTGTTCGAGCAGCGCAGGCTGCGGGTCGGCACCCCGCCGGACTTCCAGGGCGACGAGCGGCACGTGGTGTTCCTGTCGATGGTGGCCGCGGAGAAGCGCCAGGCGCTGTCCCGGGAGGAGGACCAGCGCCGGTTCAACGTCGCCGCCTCCCGCGCCCAGGACCAGATGTGGCTGTTCTCCTCGGTGACCGCGGACCTGCTCTCCCCCAAGGACCTGCGCCGCTCGCTGCTGGCGTACGTCAGCAGCCCGCCCGCGCCCCGGGCCGCCGCGGACCTGGTGGACGTCGGGCCCGACCAGCGCCACGACGCGTTCGACTCCCTCTTCGAGCAGCGCGTCTACCTGCGCCTGCGGGAGCGCGGCTACCAGGTCACCCCGCAGGTGGAGGTGAACGGCCGCCGCATCGACCTCGTCGTCACCGGCGCGAAGGGCCGCCTCGCGGTGGAGTGCGACGGGGACCACCAGCACTCCTCCCCGGAGCAGCGCCTGGCGGACCTGCAGCGCGAGCAGGAGCTCAAGCGCGCCGGGTGGCGGTTCTGGCGGGTGCGGGGCAGCGAGTTCGCCTACGACCCCGAGCAGGCGCTGGCGGGATTGTGGGAGGTGCTGGAGCGGCGCGGCATCGGGCCGCACGAGGGCCTGGTCACGGTGGGCCCCCAGGCCGGCTCCCAGGCCGGCCCGGGGACGGCCTCGGAGGGGGAGTGGGCGCCCGTGGTGCTCGGGGACGACGAGGAGGGCGAGGACGACGGCTGACCGCCACACTCACCGCGCTGTGTCACATCAGGCACACTCGACGTGAGCAAGGAGGTGCCATGACGGAAGCGGGCTCGGCGCTGAGCCGCGACATGGTGGAGCAGACGACACGCCTGGTGGAGTTCCTGCGGGACCTGGCGCGCGCGGGCCGCGAGCCGGTGCCGGACGTGAACGCCCACCGCCTCGTGCTGTGGCTGTCCGACCTGCCGGAGAACGCGGTCGTGGACACCGCCGCGGAGGCGCGGGAGGTCGTGGCCACCTTCGCCCCCGTGCCCGCCCCCGCCGCGGGGGAGGAGGCGGCGGACCCGCGCACCGCGCCCGCCCGCCGCTGGTACGACGACCTCAGCACCGTCCACCGGCACCTGTCCCAGCAGGACGACCGGTTCGAGCTGGTCCTCGCCACGGGCCTGCTGACGTGGCAGCCGCCGGACGCCCCGGCCGTCCGCAACCACGTCCTGTCCACCCGCCTCGCCCTCGACGTGGACGAGCGCACGGGTGTGCTGCGCCTCTCCGTCGCCGGCGACACGGGCCTGCGGGTGCACGACCGCGACCTGCTCACCGGCCTGCCCGGGTTCGACGCCGCCCGCGCCGAGCCGGCCCTGGAGGCCGCGCGCGCCGTGGAGGGCGGCCCGCTGTCCGACGAGAACCACGCCCTGCTGGAGCAGTGGCGCGCCCTGGCGCTGCCGCAGTGCCGCCCCTACGACAAGGACTGGCAGCCGCAGGAGGTGGAGGGCACCCCCGCGTTGCGCTTCGCCCCGGCCCTCGTGCTGCGCCCCCGCGGCCGGGCGAGCCTCATCGGCTACTACGAGCGGATGCTGGCGGAGCTGTCCGGCCCCGACGCCGTCGCGCCGCTGGGCCTGGCGCAGCTGCTGCGGCCGCTGGAGCCGGAGCAGCGCCTGGACTGGCTGCGGGCCGAGGGCACCGGCACCACCCTCGCGGAGGACCCGTTGTTCCCGCTGCCCGCCAACCCCGAGCAGTCGACCGTCATGACCCGCCTGCGCCGCGACTCCGGGGTCGTGGTGCAGGGCCCGCCCGGGACGGGCAAGACCCACACCATCGCCAACCTGATCTCCGCGCTCGTCGCGGAGGGCCAGCGGGTGCTGGTCACCAGCCAGAAGGCGCAGGCCCTGGCGGTGCTGCGGGACAAGGTGCCCGTGGGGGTGCGGCAGCTCTGCGTGTCCACCGCCGACCAGGGCCGGGGCGGCTCTGCGGAGCTGTCCCGCAGCGTCAACGCCCTCGTGGAGCGGCACGCCGCCTTCGACCGGGAGCGCTACGAGCGGCAGATCGCCTCCCTCACCGAGGAGCGCGACGCCGCGAAGGTCAAGGCCGACAACCTCACCGACATCGTCCGCGCCCTGCGGGAGGCGGAGACCCACGAGCACCCCGAGGTCGCCCCCGGCTACTCCGGAACCCTCTCCGCGATCGCGACGCTGCTGCGGGAGCGCCGTGACCGCCTCGGCTGGATGCCCACCCCCCTGCCCCAGGACGCACCCCCCGCCCTGCCCGTGCCGCCCGCCCGGATCGGGGAGCTCGTCGGGCTGCTCGCCACCGCCACCCCGGAACGCCGCGCCCGCGGCGGGCAGTTCATCCCGCGCGGGGACGCCTTCCTGCCGCCGGAGACGTTCGCGGAGCTCGTGGCCGCGGAGGAGGCCGCGGTCGCCGCCGCCCGCGCCGCCCGCACCGACCTCGTCGTCACCCTCGAAGGGCTCGGCGAGGAGGCCCTCGGCCGGCTGCGGGCCCCGGTGGACCGCATCCGCGCCGGGCTGGCCACCGCGCGCGGCGACGCGGCGGACTGGCGCCGCCGGTTCCTCGCCGACGCCCTCGCGGAGCACGACGCGCTGCAGTGGCGGCAGGTCGCCGACGTCGCCGCCCGCGCCGAGCACGCCGAGACGACGCTGCGCTCCCTGGGCCTGCACGAGGTGGAGCTGCCGCCGTTCGAGGCGGCCGGCCCGGGCAGCGCCAAGGGCCAGCTCGAGGCCGCCCGCGCCCTGCTGGAGCACTTCCGGGCCGGCGGCAGGCTCAAGGGGATGCTGAAGCCCGCCGTGCAGCGCCAGGCCGAACCCCTCCTGGAGCGCGCCACCGTCGACGGCCTGCCGCCCACCACCGCCGAGCTCCTCGCCCAGGTCGTGGCCCGCCTGGAGGTGGAGGTGACGGTCGCGGCCCTGGTCCGGCGCTGGGCGCAGGCCGGGCTCGACGTGCCCGCCGACGCGCCGCTGACCCGCAAGGTGTCCCTGCTCGTCGGCGCCCACCGCGACCTCACCGCCCTGGACGAGGTGACCGGGGCGGTGGAGGCCGTCCGCCGGGAGCTGACCACCGCCGGCGCCGCGGTCCCCCTCACCACCGAGGAGGAGTGGACCGCCCTCGTCCGCGCGCTCGACGGGCTCACCGCCCAGCGCGAGGCCCGGGCCGCCACCACGGCCCTGGAGAACGCCGTGCTGGGGCTGCGGATCGTCGCCAACGTCGACCGCGCCGCCCCCGAGTGCCGCGATCTGCTCACCGCCGTCGTCTCCCGCGACCCCGCCGGGTACGCCGCCGCCGTCGGTGCGCTCTCCACCGCCCGCGTCGACGCCGAGCAGCAGACCCGCACCGAGGAGCTGTGGCAGGAGCTCAACGAGGCCCACCCCGGCCTCGCGCAGCTCGTGCAGGCCACCGCCGCCGACCCCGTGTGGCAGCAGCGCCTCGGGGACCTGCAGGACGCCTGGGCGTGGGCCGCCGCGCGCACCTTCTTCGACGCCCAGCGCGCCCCCGGCCTGGAGGTGCGCCTCGACGCGCGCCTCGGGGAGGCCGCCCGCGACGTCCGCGCCCTCACCGCCAAGCTCGCCGCCGCCAGGGCCTGGTACGCCTGCCTGACCCGGATGACCGCCGCGCAGGCGCAGGCGCTGCGCTCCTACCAGCAGAACATCCGCTCCCTGGAGACCGGCGCCAGCAGGTACAGCCACTACTACGCCCGCGGCGCCCGCGAGGCCATGAGCGAGGCCCGCGGCGCCGTCCCCGCCTGGATCATGCCGCTCGCCGACGTCCTGGAGATCGTGCCCCCCGACCGGAACTCTTTCGACGTCGTCATCATCGACGAGGCCAGCCTCGCCAGCATCGAGTCCCTGTTCCTGCTGTGGCTCGCGCCCCGCCTCGTCGTCGTCGGCGACGAGCGGCAGTGCGCCCCCTCCGGCGTCAGCTACGGCCAGCTCCAGCCCATCTTCGACAAGCTCGACACCTACCTGCCCGACGTCCCCCGGCACCTGCGGAACTCCCTCACCCCCCGCGACAGCCTCTTCAGCCTCCTCGCCACGAGGTTCGGCTCCGTCGTGAAACTCCGGGAGCACTTCCGCTGCATGCCCGAGATCATCGAGTGGTCCTCCCGGCAGTTCTACGCCGACTCCCCGCTCATCCCGCTGCGGCAGTACGGCAGCGACCGCCTCCCCCCGCTGCGCCTCACCCACGTCGAGGGCGCCACCACCGAGGGCACCGGCAGCCGTCTGCGCAACCCCGCCGAGGCCGCCGCCATCGCCGGGCAGGTCGCCGCCTGCCTCGCCGACCCCGCCTACACGGGCCGCACCTTCGGCGTCGTCGTCCTCCAGGGCGACGCCCAGGTCGAGCTCATCGAGGACGAGCTGCGCCGCCGCATCCCCCCCGACGTGTTCGAGCAGCGCAAGCTGCGCGTCGGCACCCCGCCGGACTTCCAGGGCGACGAGCGGCACGTCGTGATGCTGTCCATGGTCGCCGCCGAGAAGCGCTACGCCCTCTCCCGCGAGGAGGACCAGCGCCGCTTCAACGTCGCCGCCTCCCGCGCCCAGGACCAGATGTGGCTGTTCCACTCCGTCGCACCCGACCTCCTCTCCCCCCAGGACCTGCGCAGCTCCCTCCTCGGCTACCTCGCCCACCCCCCGGCCGTGCGCACCGCACCGGAACTGACCGATGTCCTCCCCGACGCCCGGCACGACGCGTTCGACTCCCTCTTCGAGCAGCGCGTCTACCTGCGCCTCCGCGAGCGCGGCTACCAGGTCACCCCCCGCTGGGAGGCCGGCGGCCGGCGCATCGACCTCGTCGTCACCGGTGCCAGGGGCCGCCTCGCCGTCCAGTGCGACGGCGAGCGCTGGCAGGCCTCCCGCGAGGACCGCCTCGAGGACCTCCGGCGCGAACAGGAACTCCGGCGCGCCGGGTGGCAGTTCTGGCGGGTGCGGGAGAGCGAGTTCGCCTACGACCCCGAGCAGGCGCTGTCGGGGTTGTGGGAGGTGCTGGAGCGGCGCGGGATCCGCCCGCACGAGGGCGTGGAGGCGGGGGAGGACGGGGAGTGGGTGCCCGTGGCCCTGTCGCACGAGGAGGAGGGGGAGGGGTGAGGGGAGGCCGGTGGCTGCCGGAAGGTAGCGCGGGAGGCTGCCGGAAGGGAGCGTAGGGAACACCCGGTCCCCGCGTGCTGCCGCTGTGGAGCGGGCCGTGCTACCGCGGCTCGTTCCCCGTCGTGCGGTGCTCCCGACCACCGCGACGGCCTGCGGTCAGCGCGAGGTCCGTCCCGATGGGAACCAGGTCACGTCCGACCGGGCGAGCTTCACCTCCGGGGAACGAGGGCATCCCTGCGCAACCCCGTCAGCCACCTCACCACCCGCTCCACCACCTCCTCCGGGTCTTCGTGCTCCCACACCCGTAGCACCGTCCACCCCAGCACCTCGAGCTGCCGCGTCACGTCCGCGTCCCGCGCCTGGTTCCACGCGATCTTCCTCGTCCACCACTCCCGGTTCGCCTTCGGCAGGTGCATGTGCTCCGGGCACCCGTGCCAGAAGCACCCGTCGACGTAGACGGCGAGGCGTGCGCGGGTGAAGGCGATGTCGATGGTGCGCCGCCGCTGCCCGGGCACCGGCCAGGCGACGCGGTAGCGCAGGCCGCGGGCGTGCAGCCGCCGGCGGATCGCCATCTCGGGTGCGTTGTCGCGCTTGCGGAGTCGGCTCATGCGCTGCGAGACGGCGGCCGTGGACGCGCCCGGGTGCGGGCCCGGGTCGCCGCCAGTGGTCACGCGGCACCGTCGCACACCGGTGGAGCCCTAGGGCATCGTCCTCCACAGAGCGCTGCCGACCCGCGTCCATAATCAGCCTTGCAGCGCAACCTTGATCATGATCGTCTTGTGCCCCGTCTCGTGAGCGCCGTCTGGTCCCCCGACCCGGCCGACGTCGCGGGTCTTCCACGGCGCCACCGCCAGCCATGCCGCTACGACGCCTTCGTCCCGGACCTCCTCGTCGGCCGGGAGGTGCTCCTGCCCGCCGACGTCGTGGCGGACGTCTCCGACGCCGAGCGCGCGGTGCAGCGCCTCAACACTTCAGATCTGCCCCACCGCGGCCACGAGGCGATCGCCCGGCTGCTGCTGAGCGCCGAGGCGGTGGTGTCCTCCCGCATCGAGGGCATGGAGATCGGTGGCCGCCGGCTGGCGCGCGCCGACGCCGCGCGCGTCGCGGACGGTTCCTCACCCGACGAGGGCGCCGCCGAGGTGCTCGGCACCATCGACGCCATGCGGGCGGCCGTCGATGACGTGGCCCGCCGGCCACGGGTGGGCGTCGACGGCATCCGCGACATCCACCGCGCCCTGCTGGTCGGGACCCGCGACGCCTCCTGGGCCGGTGAGGTGTGCGACCGGCAGAACTGGATCGGCGGCTCTCCCCCGCAAGCGGGCGGTACCCCCACCTACAACCCGTGCCGCGCCGACTTCGTGCCCCCACCCCCCGGCGAGGTCGCTGCGCTGCTGGAGGATTTCGCCGCGTACCTCGAGCAGGACTGGCACCCCCCGCTCGTCCAGGCGGCCCTCGCCCACGCGCAGTTCGAGACCATCCACCCCTTCGCCGACGGCAACGGCCGCACCGGCCGGGCGCTGATCCACGTGGTGCTCACCCGCCGCGGCCTGAGTCCGCGGCACGTCCCCCCGGTCAGCCTGGTGCTCGCCACCCGCAGCCGGGACTACGTCGCCGGGCTCACCGCCTACCGCCGCGACGACACGGGTCTCGCGGAATGGGTCGCGACGTTCGCCACCGCCACCACCGAGGCCTGCGCACGCGTCGCCGGGCTGACCACCGGCCTGGTCGAGCTGGCGCAGCGGTGGCGGGGACGCGGTCGGACCCGTGCGCGCCGGATCGACCGTGGCGCACCTGCTCGACGAGGTGCTGCCGCAGACGCCGGTGCTGACCGTCGCCCACCTCGTGCGGCTGACCGGCCGCTCCACCCAGGCGGTCAACGAGGCCGTCGACCGCCTGGGAGCCGCCGGTGTCCTGCGGCAGACCACCGCGGGCCGGCGCAACCGCGCCTTCGAGGTCGACGGGCTCCTCGACCTGATCGCCGGGTTCGAGGGATCCCTGGCATCGCCTGCGGCGGACACGGCGGTCGAGCCACCCGCGCGCCCCGTGCCCCGCCGCGGCCGCTGACCTCGCCGCCCCCCGGCCGCAGCTCCTAGGCTGGGGACCAGGACGTCAGCCACGCACGGGGGAACCGCCATGACGGTGCCGCGAGCCGCACACCACCTGGGGCGGCTCCGCGCCCAGCAGGCCCCCGAACACCGGTGACCGGCTTCGCCCCGTCGGCCGTCCGCGCGGCGGCCACCGCCGACCGCCTCCTCGCGCAGGGCACGGAGATGCCCGAGGTCTTCCGCCACGTCGTCCTCCAACTGCTGGACGACTACACGACCGTTCGCGGAACACGCGGTACCGCTGCGGCGGCCGGGGTCTTCCGCGACGAGCCGCCGCACTCGGCGGACCGCCGGGTCGACGCGGCGCTCGCCGCGCTGGCCGAGCACCTCGCGAGGCAGGACGGCTGGGTCGTCCCGGCGTGGGCCGCGGACGAGAACCGGTACGCGGTGCCCTGGTGGTTCGTCACCCCGCTCACCGCCCTGCACCCGTACGTCCTGGTGTCGTCCCCGCTGTCCTTCCGCAAGCGCGGTGTCTTCATCGACCCCGACAGCCTGACGAGGGTGTGATCGCATGACCGGGAACTTCAGCGCCGACGAGCCCTTCACCCACGACGACATCCGGTACCTTCTGAGCGCCCTCGATGCGGAACTGGTGCGCCGTGGCCACCGGGCGGAGCTCTTCCTCGTCGGCGGGGCCGCCATCGCGCTCGCCTACGACACGCGCCGGGCCACGCGCGACCTCGACGCGGCGTTCGTCCCCACCGCCGTCGTCCGTGACGCGGCCCGGGCCGTCGCGGAGGCCGAGGGGATCACGGAGAACTGGCTCAACGACGGGGTCAAGGGTTTCCTGCCCGGTGACGACCCGGATGCCACGACGTACTAAGCGGATGCCGCGCTCAGCGTCGACGTGGGCAGCCCGCGGTACCTGCTCGCGATGAAACTCTTCGCCTCGCGCATCGACGCGGACACGGCGGACATCGCCCTGCTCTACCAGCACTTCGGCCTCACCACGGTCGAGGAGGGCCTGCAGATCGTCCAGGACGCCTACCCGTCCCGCCCGATCGCGGTGAAGACCCAGTACGTCTTCGCGGCGGTGGTGGAGTCCCTCTCGCAGGAGGAGGCGGGTGGCCCGCCGAGGCAGGAGCAGGCGGAACCGGTGGGGCCGGCAGGCGCGCCACCCGCACCCGACCGGGACTTCCAGGCCCGGCGGCGCCTGGGGCGACGGCCCGGCGGCCGGGAGGGCCGGCAGCTCTGACCTGGTCAGGGCAGCGGTAGACGCGTCACACCTCCCGCCCCACCACCCACGCCCGCAGCGCCTCCGCGTCCAGCGGCCGCGAGTACAGATACCCCTGCGCCACGTCGCACCCCAGCTCCCGCAGCGCGTCCCGCTGCTCGGCGGTCTCCACGCCCTCCGCGACGGACCGGATCCCCTTGGCGCGGGCGAGCTGCACGCAGGTCGCGACGATCGCGCCGTCGCCCTCGCCGGGCCCGAGGTCGTTGACGAAGGAGCGGTCGATCTTCAGCTCGTCGACGGGGAACCGCTGGAGGTAGGTGAGGCTGGCCCAGCCGGTGCCGAAGTCGTCGACGGCGATGCCGATACCTAGTTCCTTCAGTGCGGCGAGCGCGTCGGCGGCCGCGTCGGGGTCGTTGACGAGAGCGGTCTCGGTGACCTCGAGGACGAGCAGGTGCGGGTCGAGGCCGTGCCGGGCGAGGGTCGCGGTGACGGTGTCGAGCAGTCCGGGGTCGGTGAGCTGGCGGGCGGAGAGGTTGACGGACATCTCCACGACGGGCATGCCGGGGTCGCGCGCCCACCGGGCGGCCTGCTCGACGGCGGCGTCGAGCACCCAGGTGCCGAGCTCGCGCACGAGGCCGGACTGCTCGGCGAGGTCGATGAACGCGCCCGGGGGGAGCAGGCCGCGGGTGGGGTGCTGCCAGCGCACGAGGGCCTCGACGCCGCAGAGGGAGTCGTCGGCGAGGCGCACGAGGGGCTGGTGGTGGAGGCGCAGTTCCCCGGCGGCGATGCCGCGGCGCAGTTCGCCGAGGAGGCGGAGGCGGTCGACGCCGGCGTCGCTGCGGGCGGGGTCGTGGACCTCGACGCGGTTGCGGCCGCGGGCCTTGGCGCGCTGCACGGCCGCGTCGGCGTCGCGCAGGACGCGTTCCGCGGGCCCCGGTGCGGACCCCGACGTGGGCACCGGCCCGGGCGCGGGCACCGACCCCGACGCGGGCACCGGCCCGGGTGCCGCCACGGCGACGCCGATGCTGGCGGAGGTGACGAGCTCCAGCCCGGCGACGACGACGGGGGCGCTGAGCACCTCCAGGAGGCGGTCGGCGAGGGAGCGCGCGGCGTCGGCGTCGGCGCAGCGGTCGACGACGGCGAACTCGTCGGCGGACAGCCGGGCGACGGTGGCGCCGTCGCGGGTGGTGTCACGGATCCGCCGGGCGACGGTGAGGAGCAGTTCGTCGCCGGCGTCCCGGCCGAGGCTCTCGTTGACGGCGTGGAAGTGGTCGAGGTCCACCACGAGGACGGCGACGGGCCCGGTGGCGGAACCCAGGGCGTCGGTGAGCCGGGCGACGGCACCGGCCCGGTTGGGCAGCCCGGTGAGGGGGTCCTGCACCGCGGCGGCGGCGCGGCGGTCCTCGGACTCCTCCAGGCGGTGCAGGGCCTCGATGAGCTCCTGCTCGTGGGCGCGGCGCTCGGGTGCGCTGAACACGACGAGCCGCAGTTCGGCGTCCGCCCCGTCGCGGCCCGGGACGCGGGTGGCGCTGACGAGCGCCGGGCGCCGGGTGCGGTCGGCGGCGACGATCTCGACGACCACCTCGCTGACGCTGCCGGCGCCGGCGAGCCGGGGGGCGCTGTGGGTGGACCACAGGATGCGGTCACCGACGGGCAGGAGCCGGGTGAACGCGGTCCCCAGCAGGTTCCCGCGGCGGTGCCCGGTCCAGGTGAGGAAGGTGTCGTTGACGCGGGTGATGCGCCCGTCGTCGGTGGCGGTGAGGTACCCGCAGGGGGCGTGCTGGAACAGCTCCTCGAAACCGCCGGGGGCGTCCGCGGGGGCCGGGGGAGCGCTGGGGGAGAGCGCCGTCACGGGCGCACGGGCAGGTTCGCGAGGATCGCGGCCGCGGTCTCGTCGGGCGCGCTGACGTGGGGGCAGTGCCCGACGGCCTGCAGGGGCACGAGCGTGGCGTGCGGGAGCCGGGCGACGACCTCGCGGACGGCGGTGTCGGGGGCGAGGGCGTCGTCGCGGCACTGCAGCACGACGGTGGGGTTGGTGACGCGGGGGAGCAGGTCGCGGGAGTCGGACAGGAAGGTGGCGCGCGCGAAGTCGCGGGCGGTGCCGGGGTGCAGCTGCCGCATGGACTCGGTGAACTCGGCGCCGAGCTCGGGGCGGTCGGCGTTCCCCATGATCATCGGCGCGGTGCTGGCGGTCCAGGCCAGGTAGTTGTGGTCCAGCGACGCCAGCACCTCCGCGACGTCCTCCGCGGAGAACCCGCCGTCGTAGCCGTCCGCGGGGTCGTCGGTGTAGCACGCGGAGGGGGCGAGCATGACGAGCTGCCGGAAGCGCTCCGGGGCGCGCAGGGCCGCCCGCGCGGCGATCATGGAGCTGACGCTGTGCCCGACGACGACCACGTCGCGCAGGTCGAACTCCTCGCAGAGCGCCACGAGGTCGGCCGCGTAGCCGTCGAGGGTGGAGTACCGCTCCCGGTCGTACGTGCCGGCGTCGAAGCCCCCGGCACCGGCCTGGTCGAACAGGACGACGCGGTGCCCGGCGGTGAGGGCGGGCAGCATCCGCCGCCACGCGTGCTGGTCGGAGCCGAAACCGTGCACGAGCAGGACGACGGGTCCGTCGGGGCGGCCGGCCTCGTGCACGTTGTGGCGCGCGGCGGCGGGCCCGGTGGTCACGGTGCTGGACACGGTGCGGATCCTCCGGAGACGTGACGGGAGCCGGCCGTGGTCCGGTCAGCCCTCGTGGTGTCGGCGCAGCGGCGCCCGACCTTGAGCGTGCTTCCCGGTGGGCCGCGAGCGGGAGCCGGCCCTCAGGCGTGCTGCGCCGTCCACGCCGCGTGCAGCCGCGCGTACGCCCCACCGGCCCGCGCCAGCTCCGCCGCCGGCCCGACCTCCACGACGCGCCCGCCGTCGACGACCACCACGGTGTCCGCGGCCTCCGCGGTGGACAGCCGGTGCGCGATGGCCACGGACGTGCGCCCGCTGAGCACCCCCTCCAGGGCCCGCTGGAGCCGGACCTCGGTGGCGGGGTCGACGGAGGAGGTGGCCTCGTCCAGCACCAGCAGGTCGGGGTCGGCGAGGTGCGCCCGCGCGAGGGCGACGAGCTGGCGCTCCCCGGCGGAGAGCCGCTCCCCGCGCTGCCCGACGGGGGTGTCGAGCCCGTCGGGCAGCCCGTCCAGCCAGTCGCCCAGACCGAGCTCCCGGAACGCCGCCCGCACGTCGTCCTCGGTGGAACCGGGCCGGCCGCGGCGGACGTTCTCCCCGACGGTGGCGTCGAAGAGGAAACCCTCCTGCGGGACGGCGACGACGCGCCGGTGCAGCTCGCGGCCGGGCAGGTCGCGGGCGTCGACCCCGGACAGCAGCACCCGCCCCTGCACGGGGTCGACGAGCCGGGTCACCAGCCGGGCGAGGGTGGTCTTGCCGGAGCCGGTCTCCCCGACGACGGCGGTGCGCGACCCCGCGGGCAGGTGCAGGCTCACGCCGGTCAGCACGGCCCGCTCGGTGCCGGGGTAGGTGTAGGCGACGTCCTCGACCCGCACGTCCACCGGCCCCGGCGGCAGCTCCCGCACCTTGCCCGCGGCCGGTTCGGGCACGACGACGGGGGTGTCGATGAGCTCGACGACGCGCCGCCAGCCGGCGAGGGCGTTCTGCAGCTCGTTGAGGACCTCGGCGGTCGCCTGCACGGGCCCGACCCACAGCTGCGCGAGGAACAGGAACGCCAGCAGCCGCCCGAGGGTGATGTCCCCGTCGACCCCGAGGAGCGTGCCGACCACCAGCACGAGGGCGATGACGAGACCGGAGACGAACACCCCGGTGGAGAACGTCGCCGCGGTCGCGACCTGCGCCTTCACGGCCTGCTTGCGGTGACCCTCGACGGCGGCGTCCACGGCCCGCCAGGAGCGTGCCGAGGCGGCGTGCGCGCGGATGACGTCGGCGCCCACCACGGTCTCGGAGACCGCCGAGAGCATCTCGCCCATCCGCACCCGCACCGCGGCGTAGGCGCGGGCCACGGGCCGCTGCAGGCGGTTGCGGACCAGGACCAGCGGCACGAAGCAGCCGATCACCACCAGCGCCAGCTGCCAGGAGTAGAAGAACATCAGCCCCGTCGCCAGCACCACCTGCCCGAGGGACAGGACCAGCACGAGCATCCCGGTCTGCAGGAACGTGGAGATGGTGTCGACGTCGCTGGTGACGCGGCTGACCAGGGCGCCGCGCCGCTCCCCGCTCTGGGTCAGCACGGCGAGGTCGTGGACGTGGCGGAACGCGCGCACGCGCAGGCTCGACAGCCCCGCCTCGGTGGCGCGGAACAGCCGCACGTTCACCACCCACGCGGTGACGGTGGTGAGCAGCACCACGGCCGCGGCGAGGGCGCAGAGCAGCACGACCCGCCCGAGGTCGGGGCCGCCGGGGGCGAGGACACCGGTGTCGACGGTCTGCTGCACGGCGACCGGCACGACGAGCTTGCCGACGGTCGTGGCCGCCGCGATGGCCAGGGTGGTGCCGAGGCCGACGGCGAACTCGGGGGCCAGCTCGCGGGCGCGGCGCAGCACGCCCTCGCGGCCGGGCTCCTCCGCGGTGGTCGCGCTCACGCCATCCCCGTCCTGTCCGCGGCCCCGTCGGCGCGGGCCGTCGCCTCGTCGGCCCGGTCCCGCGCCGCCCGCGCGTAGGCGGTGACCAGGTCCCGGTAGCCGGCGTCGCGCGCGGCGACCTCCTCGGCGGGCCCGGAGTCCACGACCCGCCCCCGCTCCAGGTGCACCACCTCGTCGGCCAGCGCGATCGTCGCCGGCCGGTACGCGACGACCACGACGGTGGTGCCGGCGCCGGAGGCGGCGAGGCCGTCGAGCACGGCCCGCTCCACGGCCGGGTCCAGGGCGCTCGTGGCGTCGTCGAGCACCAGCAGCCGCGGGCGCCGCACGAGGGCGCGGGCCAGGGCCAGGCGCTGGCGCTGGCCGCCGGAGAGGGTGGAGCCGCGCTCGCCGACCAGCTCGTCCAGGCCGTCCGGCAGGGCCCGGACGAACTCCTCGGCGCGCGCCAGCCGCAGCGCCTCCCAGATGTCGGCGTCGGACACGCGGCGCTCCGGGGGGACGTCGTCGGCGTCGAGGCCGAGGGCGATGTTGCCGCGCACGGTGTCGTCGAAGACGAACGTCGACTGCGGCACCAGGGCCGCCGCGCCGGCGACCTGGCCCTCGGCGAGCTCGCGCACGTCCACCCCGTCGAGCAGCACCGCGCCGGACGTGGGGTCGACCAGGCGCACCAGCAGGCCGGCCAGGGTGGACTTGCCGGAGCCGGTGCCGCCCACGACGGCGACGGTGGAGCCGGCCGCGACGTCGAGGGTGACGTCCGCCAGCGCGGGCACCGGTGTCGATCGGCGGCGCGGCGCGGGCGGGGTGTCGCGGTGCGCGGGCTGCCCGGGGAGGCGGGGCAGGTCGGGCCGCCCGGCGAGGGGGTCGGTGGCGGGGGCGGGGTGGCGGTAGCCGAGTCCGCTCGCCGCGACGGGCACCGGTCCCGCGTCCGGGCCCCCGCGCAGCAGGTGCTCCCCCCACGGGATCGCCGCGCTCTCGTGCAGCACCGCCTGCACCCGCGCGTCCCCGGCGACGGTGCGCGGCAGTTCCGACAGCAGCCACCCGAAGGAGCGCACCGGGAAGGCGAGCAGGCCCAGCAGGTACGCGATCTGCACGAGGTCGCCGACGCCGACCGCCCCGCCGGCCGCGCGGGCGGTGCCGACGGCGAGCACGGCGAGGGTGCCGAGGGCGGGCAGCGCCTCGATGACCGGCTCGAACGCGCCGCGGGTGCGCCCGGCCGCGACGTTCGCCGCCCGCAGCCGGTCGGCGTCGCGGGCGAAGCGCTCGACCTCCTCGTCGGCCAGGCCCAGGGTCTTCACCACGAGGGCGCCCTCGAAGCTCTCGTGCGCGGTGGCGGAGACCTCCCCGCGCAGCTGCTGCACGCGCGTCACCCGCGGGGACATGCGCCGCTGGTAGACGACGTTCGCGGCGAGCAGCGCCGGGATGACGAGCAGGCCGACGGCGGCCAGCACCGGGTCGGCCGCGGCCATCGCCACCCCGGCGACGGCGATGAGGACGACGACGCCGAGGGCGAACGGCAGGACGAACATCGCCTGCCAGGTGGCCTCCACGTCGGAGCCGGCCGTCGCCAGCAGGCGCCCGGCGGGGTGGGCGTGGTGCCAGGCCAGCGGCAGCTCCAGGTAGCGGCGCGCCAGGAGGCGGCGGTAGCGGGCCTGCAGGGCGAAGGTGACGGCCCCGGCCCAGATGCGCCGCACGAGGATCCCGGCGACGGTGACGACGGTGACGGCCATCAGCGCGGCCCCGGCCAGCCAGACGTCGCCCGTGCCGACGGGGGCCGAGCCGGTGACGGCCGGGACGACGACCCGGTCGGTCACCCGCCCCACGAGCCAGCCGCCGGCGGCGGTGCCCGCGCCGTAGACCACCGACCCGACGATCGCGAGGGCGAACAGCCGCCGCTCCTCCAGGGCGCCGCGGGCGAGGGTGCGCATGCCGCTGACGAAGGTGCCGCTCACTGGACGAAGCCTCGCACGGCTCCGCCCGCACCGCCGGACGGTGTGTGGCACACCTCCCGCCACGATGCACACACTCTTAAAATGTTAGAGTGATTACGTGGAGCGACTCGACCTGGACCGTGCTCTGGCGGCACCGGAGGACGAGGTGGGGCGCGCACTGGGCGTGCTGCCGGAGGACCAGTGGTTCGAGCGCAAGAGCGCCCGCGTCAGCCCGGCGAAGCTGGGCCAGGCGATCGTCGCCTTCGCGAACGCCGAGGGCGGCACGATCGTCGTCGGCATCCACGACGGCCGGGTCGAGGGCACGGACGCCGATCCACGCCACCGCAACGAGCTGCAGCAGGTCCACGTGCAGCACGTCCAGCCCCCCGCGCGCGTCCACGCGCGCCTGGTGCCGTGCCGCACCGACAGCGGACGAGGCGACCACCTCCTCGTCCTGGACGTCAGCCCCGGCGACGACGTGCACGCCACCACGCGGGACGACGTCTACCTCCGGCTCGGGGACGAGACCCGGCGCCTCACCTACGTGCAGCGGCGGGAGCTGTTCTTCGACCGGCGGCAGGCGGGTTTCGAGTCCGGGCTCACCCCCGCCGCCCTCGACGACGCGGACGCGGTCGACCACGAGGCCGCGACGGACTACGCCGCCCACATCGGGCACCCGCAGTGGCCCGGTCTGCTCGCGGCGCGCGGACTGGCGCGGGACAGACGCCTCACGATCGCCGGGCTCCTGCTCTTCGGGCGGCACCCCGAGAGCGAGCTCCCGAACGCCCACGTCCGGGTCACGCGCTTCGCCGGGCGCGAGCGCGGGACCGGGACGCGTCAGCAGGTGCTCTCGGACCGGCGGTTCGAAGGAGCCCTGCCGCGAATCCTGGCCGGGGTCCCCGAGCACGTCCGGCAGGTGCAGCCGCGCCGGCGGGCCCTCGGCAGGGGCGGGCGCTTCGAGGACGTCCCCGCGGTGCCGGAGGGCGCCTGGCTGGAGGGGATCGTGAACGCCGTCGTCCACCGCTCCTACAGCCTGCAGAGCGACCACGTCCACGTCGACGTCTTCGACAACCGCATCGAGATCGACAGCCCCGGGCGCTTCCCCGGGTTGTCCGACGTGCGGGACCCGCTGTCCGTCCACCGCTTCGCGCGCAACCCCCGCATCGCACGTGTCTGCGCGGACCTGGACTTCGGCCAGGAGTTCGGTGAGGGGATCCGCCGGATGTTCGACGAGATGCGGCTCGCCGGCCTGCAACCACCCCTGTACCAGCAGACCGAGGGCAGTGTCCGGCTGACGCTGAGCACCGACGCCGGCGGGCGTCCCGCCGACGAACGGCTGCCGGAGGAGACCCGTGTGGTCGTCGCCGCGCTCCGGGAGGCCGGGCGCCTCGGGACCCGCGACCTGGCCGAGGTGATGGGACGCACGAGACCGACCGCGATCAGGAAGCTCGCACGGATGCGCGAGCAGGGGGTCGTCCGGTGGAACGGTCAGTCCCCGCGCGACCCGCAGGCCTACTGGGACCTCCCGGGGTAGCGGCGACCGGGGCGGGACGCCACCGTGCGGGCCCGCCCCCTCAGCCCTCCTTCACCAGCCACGCGCTGAGGTACCGCTGCCTGCCCTGCTCCAGGCCCGTGTAGTTCTGCGTCCCCTCGATCCCCGCGAACGGCCGCAGCGCGGGGTGCAGGGAGCGCGGGAACCAGGCGCGGATCAGGCCCAGCTTGCGGTCGCTGTCCGTGCGCATCGCCCGCAGCACCTCGGCGGTGATGTCGCGCTCCTCGCGCAGCACCAGCCCGGAGTCGCGGAACTGCGCGCGCAGGGCGTCCAGGTCGCGGGTGGGGCGCAGGTCTGCCCAGTAGAGGTCGCCACCGGGGCGCAGCACCCGCCGCACCTCGGTGAGGAAGGCGGGCACGGAGCCGTAGCAGTGGGAGGACTCGACGTTCACGACGGCGTCGAAGGTCGCGTCGGGGAACGGCAGGGCCTGCGCGTCGCCCTGCACGAACCTCAGGCCGGGCCCGCGGCGGTGCCGGGTGCAGAGGGCGACGGCGCCGGCGGAGAAGTCGACACCGGTCATCGTCCGCGTGCCCCGGTAGCGGCTGAGGTAGGAGGAACCGCCGCCGCGGCCGGAGCCGACCTCCAGGACGTCGCGGCCCGCCACGTCCCCGGCGACGGTGTGCTCGTAGAGCTGGATGCAGAGGCGGTCCACCTCGTCCGCCGCCTCCAGCGCCAGGTCCCCGCCGCCGGCCGGGGCGTAGCCGTAGTTCATGAACGCCCACTCGGGCCGCCGCACCCGCCTGGTCAGCAGTTCGTACGCCGTCCGCCAGAGCAGCCGCCGCGCGCTCACCACACGACCTCCGCCCACACCGACTTCCCGTCCCCCTCCATCGCCACGCCCCACTCCTGCGCGAGCGCGCCCACGATCGCCAGCCCCCGCCCGCCGGTGGCACCGGGTGCGGCCTCGCGCGCCGTGGGCCGCCGGGTGGAGGTGTCCTGCACGGAGATCAGCAGCCGTTTGCCGTCGCGGTCGTAGCGCAGCCCGACGCTCGCGTCGCCGTCGGTGTGGACCAGGGCGTTGGTGACGAGCTCGGTGAGGACCAGCTCCGCGGTGTCGGACAGCGGGTCCCCGCCCCAGGCGCGCAGGGCGGTGCGCAGGAAGGCGCGCGCGTCGGCGACGGAGCGCAGGTCGGCGGGCAGGGGGAGGGTGGCCTCGTCGCGCTCGGCGACGGGGCCGGCGTACTCCAGCACGAGCATCGCGGCGTCGTCGTCGAGGCGGTGGGGGATGCTCGCCATGATGGCGGTGGCCAGGTCCTCGCAGGTGAGGTCCGCACCGTCGGACAGGCTGCGCCGCAACGCCTCGGTGCCGGAGTCGAGCTGGTCGGCCACGGACTCCACGACACCGTCGGTGTAGAGGACGACGCGGCCGCGGCCGTGCAGCCGCCCGGCGGACTGCTCGAAGACGACGCCCTCGACGACCCCCAGCGGCGGGCCGGGCTCGGCGTGCAGCTCGCGCAGGCCCCGCTCGTCCCGGGCCAGGGGCAGGGGGTGCCCGGCGGTGGCGACGGTGACGTCGCCGGTGTCCTGGTCGAGCTGCACGAGGCAGCAGGTGGCGAACAGCTCGTCCCCGAGGGCGACGAGGAGCCGGTTGGTGCGCTCCAGGACGGCGGCGGGCCCGTGCCCCTCGGTGACGTAGGCGCGCACGGCGGTGCGCAGCTGCCCCATGAGGCCGGCGGCGGTGGTGGAGTGGCCCTGCACGTCGCCGATGACGAACACGACGGCGCCGTCGGTCTCGATGGCGTCGTACCAGTCGCCGCCGACCTCCGCGCCGACGACCGCCGGCTGGTACCGCACCGCCACGTCGACCCGCTCCAGGCTGGGCAGCGAGCGGGGCAGCAGGCCGCGCTGGAGGGTGCGGGCGAGCTCGGTGAGGGCGTTGACGGAGGAGGCCAGGTCGACGCGGGCGGCGCGCTCGGCGTCGAGGAGCTTGGCGCGCTCCACGGCCAGGGTGACCTGGGCGACGACCCCGCCGAAGAGGGCGATGTCGTCGTTGGTGCGGGGCCTGGCCTCGGTCCAGTTCACGTTGAGGACACCGAGCAGGCGCCGGTCGGGGGTCAGCATGGGCACGGCGAGGCCGGAGGAGACGGAACCCGGCTCGAGGCCGCCCAGCCCGGCGTAGCGGCCGGCGTCCTGCCGGCTGAACGTCACGGCGCGGCGGGTGTGCGCGGCCTCCCCGACGGGCGTGGCGGCGTCGACGGGCACCACCCCGAGGCGCGCCTGCACGGCCGGCGGCAGGGGCGGGTGGCCGGTCCCGACGAGGACGCCGTGCGCGGGGTCGTGCAGGTACAGGGCGGCGGAGTCGCAGCCCAAGGCCTCCACGATGGCGGCGGGGACGCGGGCGGTGATGTCGGCGGTGGTGGCGCTGGTGGAGAGCAGGGCGGTGATCCGCTGGAGCAGCGCGATGCGGCCGGCGGTGCCGCTGGCGGCGGCCTCGCGGTCCTCGGCCCGCTCGCGGGCGGTGCGCTCGGCGGTGGAGAGCAGGGCGTGGGTGACGGCGATGCCCGCGGTGGTGGCGGCGGCCCCGGCGGCCCGCTCCGCGCCGGGCGGCAGCGCCGCGCCGGGGGAGGCGGTGAGCCACAGGGTCGCGACCTGCCGGGAGTCGGCGTGCACGGGCACGCCCAGGCGGGCCCCGGGCGCCTGCGGCAGGTCCCCGGGCGCCCCCGGCAGGTCCCCGGCCTGCACGAGGACCTCCTCGTGCCCGGTGGGGCCGGGGGCGGACAGCGCGCCGTGCGCGGCGCCGGTGAGGGCGGTGACCGCTGCGACGACGGAGTCCAGGACGCCGCACAGGTCCACGCCGTGCCGCGCGGTCAGCTCGCACAGCGCGTGGAGCGTGTGCTGCTCGACCCGTCGCTCCATCCCTGGCACGGTACCCACCGAGCGCGGCGGCGGTGGCACGTTCACCGATCGTTGACCTGGACGTCGCGCGAACCGCAGACCTGCCCGGGGGACCGACATGCCGCACCCGCTCCTGACCGCCGCGCCGGACGCCCCGCTGTGGGGCGGCTGGTCGAGCCTGGCGAGCCCCGCCTCGGTGGCGTCCCTGGCGCGCGCGGGTTTCAGCTGGGTCCTGCTGGACATGCAGCACGGCGAGCACGACGACCGCTCCGTGCGGGACTGCCTGCGGGGGGTCGGCCCGCAGGACGCCCCGGTGCTGGTGCGCCCGCCGGTGTGCGGGACCCACGAGATCGGCCGGGTGCTGGACGCGGGCGCCGCGGGGGTGGTGGTGCCGATGGTGAGCACCCCGGAGCAGGCACGGCTGGCGGCGCGGGCCTGCCGCTACGCCCCGGCGGGCAACCGGAGCTGGGGCCCGCTCGCCCTGGACACCGGCGCACCCGTCCCCACGCCGCAGGAGGCGGACGCCGCGGTGCTGTGCGCGGTGATGGTGGAGACCCGGCAGGCGCTGGAGAACGTGGGGGCGAT
This sequence comes from Kineococcus anabasis, assembly GCF_054590795.1. Classification (NCBI taxonomy): domain Bacteria; kingdom Bacillati; phylum Actinomycetota; class Actinomycetes; order Kineosporiales; family Kineosporiaceae; genus Kineococcus; species Kineococcus anabasis. The sequence goes on along the minus strand of NZ_BAAIHU010000004.1, from coordinate 13,720 downwards.
CGCGGCCACCGACGGGGTGGACGTGGTGTTCGTGGGCCCGTTCGACCTGTCCCTGGAGCTGGGCACGACGGTGGAGGAGCTGCTGGCCGCGGACGGCGCGGACGACCCGCTGCCCACGATCGTGCGGGCCTGCGCGGAGAGCTCGGTGGTGCCCGGCGCGTTCGCGGCGACGGAGGAGCGGGCGGCACGTCTGCGGGAGCTGGGTTTCCGGTTCGTCGCGGCGGCCACGGACGGCGGCCTCGTGCAGTCCGGGTCGCGGGAGCGCCTCGCGGCCCTCGGCGGCTGCTGAACCCGTCACCGCCTGTTCACCGCGGTACGGGGGAGCAGCACCTCCACGGTCGCCCGGGGCGGCCACGCTCGGGGGTGCCGGTCAACGCACCCTGGAGGAACCGCCGTGCCCCTCGACACCACCCTCGCCCGCCGCACCGTCCTGGGGGCCGGTGCCGTCCTCGGCTCGGGCCTGCTCACCGCGGGTGCCCGCCCGCCGGCCCGCCGCCTGGGGGACCCGTTCACCCTGGGCGTCGCCTCCGGTGAGCCGACGCCGGACGGCGTGGTCCTGTGGACGCGGCTGGCGCCGGAGCCGTACGCGCCGGACGGGCGCGGCGGGATGCCGGAGCGCGACGTGGACGTGGAGTGGGAGCTGGCGGTGGACCCGGGTTTCCGGCGGGTCGTGCGCCGCGGCCGCCAGAAGGCCACGGCGAGGCTGGGCCACAGCGTCCACGTGGAGCTCGCGGGGCTGCAGGCGGGCCGGGAGTACTGGTACCGCTTCCGCGTGCCGGGTTCCCCGGCGCACGTCTCCCCGGCCGGCCTGACCCGCACGGCGCCCGCGCCGAACACCTGGGGCACGCCGCTGACGATGGCGTTCGCCTCGTGCGCGCAGTACGAGCACGGCTGGTTCACCGCCTACCGGCGCCTCGCGGAGGAGCAGCCGGACGTGGTGCTGTTCCTCGGGGACTACATCTACGAGTACGAGGCGGACGACTACGTCGCGAAGTCCGGCAACGTGCGCGACCACATGGGCCCGGAGACGACGACGCTCGCGGGCTACCGGCAGCGGCACGCGCAGTACAAGGCGGACCCGGACCTGCAGGCCGCGCACGCCGCGGCGCCGTGGATCGTCACGTGGGACGACCACGAGTTCGAGAACAACTACGCGGACCTCGTCCCCGAGGCGCAGGAGCCGTACCCGACGCGGGAGCAGTTCGCCGCCCGCCGCACCGCCGCCTACCAGGCGTACTACGAGAACATGCCGCTGCGGGCCGCGTCCCGCCCGAAGGGCACGCAGCTGCAGCTGTTCCGCCGGCTCTCCTGGGGGCGGCTGGCCTCGTTCCACGTCCTCGACACCCGCCAGTACCGCAGCGACCAGCCCAACGGGGACACCTTCCCCGCCGAGGGCCCGGAGCGCCACGACCCGAACCGCACCCTCCTGGGCGACCGGCAGGAGGCGTGGCTGCTGGACGGGCTGCAGAACTCCCCCGCCACGTGGGACGTGATCGCCCAGCAGGTGATGGTGCACGAGCACGACTATGTGCCCGGTACCAAGCGCGGGTTCAACCCCGACTCCTGGGACGGCTACACCGCGAGCCGGCAGCGCCTGCTCGACGGGTTCGCCCAGCGCGGCGTGCAGAACCCGGTGGTGCTGACCGGCGACGTGCACAAGCACTACGCGGCGGACCTGACGCGCGACCCGTCGGACGCGAAGGCCGACCCGATCGGCGTGGAGCTGGTCTGCACGTCGATCACCTCGGGCGGTGACGGCGGGGACGCGTACTCCACGCGGGACAGCGAGCTGGCCGACAACCCGGACCTGAAGCTCGCCAACGACCAGCGCGGCTACGTCGTGGCCCGGCTGGACCGCGGGCAGCTGCGCGCCGACTTCCGCGTCCTGGACCGGGTGTCGGAGCCGGGCGCGGCGGTGCACACCCGCGCGGCGTTCGCGGTGCAGGCCGGCGACCCGGGCCTGAAGCCGCTCTGAGGTCGCCCCGAGGCTTCCCCGCCCGGCCCGTCTGCTGATAAATCTTCTCAACGACAGGTCGGGCGGAGGAGGAGCGGCGAGCATGCAGGCACCACCGCCGGTCGTGCCGCCGTCCGTGGCGGCCCGGTGGATCGACCGGTGGGACCGCCAGCAGGAGCGCTACGCGCTCGACCGGGGCGCCCGCGCCCGGGCCGTCGCCGACGTCGTCGCGCACGCCGTCGGCGGCTCCTCCGACGCCCTCGTGGTCGACCTCGGCGCCGGCCCCGGCTCCCTCGCCCGGACCGTGGCGGCGCGGGTGCCCGCCGCCTCCGTCGTGGCCGTCGACCGCGACCCCTTCCTCCTCGCGCTGGGCACCGCGCACGACGGCTGGCGCATCCGCTACGTCGAGGCGTTCCTCGGCGCCCCCGGCTGGGTGCGCGCCGTCGCGGGGGAGCGGCCCTGGGACGCGGCCGTCACCGCCACCTGCCTGCACTACCCGCCGCGCGGGGAGCTGGCGCGCATCTACCGGGACGTGGCCGCCGCGCTGCGTCCCGGCGGCCTCCTCGTCAACGCCGACCACCTGCCCGACGCCCCGGGCGCGCTCGCGGACCTCGCCGCGGCCGTGGAGGAGGGCGCCGCCTCCAGGGCGCGGCGCGACGGGGAGGACTGGTCCGCCTGGTGGCAGGCCGCGCGGGCCGACCCGGACCTCGCGCCGGCCCTCGCCGCGCGCGACGGCGCCCCGGCGGCCGGCGGGGAGAACGGCCTCACCCTCGCCGACCACGAGGGCCTGCTGCGCGAGGCGGGGTTCCGCGACACCGGTGTCCTCTGGCAGGTCGGCACCAGCCGCGTCCTCGTCGCGGTGCGCTGAGGACCCCCGCGCTCAGCCGCCGTCCCGCTCGTCCACCCGCACGATGCCGCGGTACAGCGCGCGCAGCGCCTCCTCCGCCCCGTCGAGGCGTTCCTCCACCGTCGGCCCCGCCCCGCGCCGCACCCGCGGCAGGTCCGGGCGCAGCAGCGCGCGCAGCAGGTCCTCGTCCCGCTCGTCCACCGCGGCGCGCGACCTGCGGGGCGCCGGCAGCGGCTGCGGGGTGCCCCGCGGCTCCCAGAAGTCCTCCAGCCGCTCCTCCAGCGGGTCGGCGTCCTCCGGCAGCAGGTCCGCGGCGAGGTCGTCCAGCGGCACGTCCCGCAGCAGCAGCCACAGCGCCGGGGTGGCGTCCACGAGCTCCGCGCCGGCCAGCGCGAGCGCCACCGCGTGCTTGCAGGGCTCCACCGGGTCGGGGCAGCTGCACGCGAAGTGCAGCAGGCGCGAGCTCGGCGGCACGAGCTCCACCGCCGCCGAGCGGCCCAGGGCGCGCGCGGCGGCGGGGTCCTGCCCGGCCAGCAGCCGCAGCAGCAGCGCCGGTTCCGCTGTCACCGCCCGCACCAGCCGCGCGGCCTCCGCGGCGCCCAGGGGCCGCACCGCCATCGCCACCTGGTAGACGTTGCGGCCCGAGCCGCGCACCGTCGCCACCAGGGAGCCGCGCGCGGTGCGCACGTCCCGCACGGCGCCCTCCCGCAGCAGCCGCTCGCCCCGGTCGAACCGGGCGGGGTCGGTGGCCTCCACGACCAGCCCGGCGATCCCGTCCCCCCACGAGGTGGGCACCTCACTCACCGACGGACTCCGCGGACAGCGTCAGCAGGTCCCGCAGCGCGGCGCTGTCCAGCTCCGTGACCCACCCCTCGCCCGGGCCCACGACGAGGTCCGCCAGCTCCGACTTCTCCGCCAGGGCGGCGTCGATGCGCTCCTCCACGGTGCCGATGCTGACGAGCTTGCGCACCTGCACCCGGCGCTGCTGCCCGATGCGGAAGGCCCGGTCCGTCGCCTGGTCCTCCACCGCCGGGTTCCACCAGCGGTCCAGGTGCACGACGTGGTTCGCGGCGGTGAGGTTCAGCCCGGACCCGCCCGCCTTGAGGGACAGCAGCAGCAGCGGCACGTCGGTCTCCTCCTGGAACCTCGCCACCATCGCGTCGCGCCGGGCCCGCGGCACCCCGCCGTGCAGGAACGGCACCTCCACCCCGAACCGCTCCGCCAGGTACGGCACGAGCAGGTGCCCGAACTCCGTGAACTGCGTGAACAGCAGCGCCCGGTCGCCCTCGGCGAGGAGGGAGTCCACGACGTCCTCCACCACGGCGAGCTTGCCGGAGCGGTGCCGCCCCCGGGTCAGCAGCGGTGAGCCGTCCCCGAGGAAGTGCGCCGGGTGGTTGCAGATCTGCTTCAGCCGCGTCAGCGTGCGCAGCACCCGGCCCCGCCGCTGCACGGGCGTCAGGTCGTCCAGCTTCGCCAGCAGCTCCGCCACCGCGGCCCGGTACAGCGCGGCCTGCTCCCGGGTCAGGTTCACCGGCACCACCATCTCCACCTTCTCCGGCAGGTCCGCGATGACGGCGGGGTCCGTCTTCACCCGGCGCAGCACGAACGGCCGCGTCACCGCGCGCAGCCGCGCGGCGACCCCCTCGTCGCGGTCCCGCTCGACCGGGCGCGCGAACCGCTGCCGGAACGCCGCCGCCGAACCCAGCACGCCCGGGTTCACCGCGTCGAGGATGCTGCGCAGCTCCTCCAGCCGGTTCTCCACCGGCGTCCCGGTCAGCGCCACCCGCCGCGCCGCGGGCACCTGGCGCACCGCCCGCGCCTGCCGGGTCGAGGAGTTCTTCACGTGCTGGGCCTCGTCGAGCACGAGCCGGCCCCACGCCACCTCCCGCAGCGCGGCCAGGTCCCGGTCCAGCAGCCCGTACGTCGTCAGCACCAGGTCCGCTCCCGCGGCGAGCTGCGCGATCCCGGAGCCTCGCGCCCGGCCCGGCCCGTGGTGCACCACCACCCGCAGGGACGGCGCGAACCTCGCCGCCTCCCGCGCCCAGTTCCCCACCAGGGACATCGGGCACACCAGCAGCGTCGGGCCGTCCGCCTCCCCGGCCTGCCGCTCGTGCAGCAGCAGCGCCAGGACCTGCACCGTCTTGCCCAGGCCCATGTCGTCGGCGAGCACCGCGCCGAGGCCGAGGCGGTCCAGGTGCGCCAGCCACGACAGCCCGCGCCGCTGGTACGGGCGCAGCGTCGCCCGCAGGTCCGACGGCGGCTCCACCTCCTCGACGCGCCGGTCCGCCTCCGGGTCCATCAGCCGGCCCAGCCAGCCCGTCGCCCGCACCTCCTCCACCGGCGCGGGCGGCTCGGCGGCGGTGAGCGCCGTGAGCATCCCCGCGAGGGTGGGCTCGCCCTGCGCGCCCCGCACGAACCGGTGCACCGCGGCGAGGGTGCGCGGGTCCAGGCGCACCCACTCCCCGCGCAGCCGCACCAGCTCCGAGGCCGACCCGGCGAGCGCGTCCAGCTCCGCCTCGGTGAGCTCCGCCCCGCCGAGGGCCACCTTCCAGTTCCACTCCACCACCCGGTCCACGCCGAAGCGCCGGTCCAGGGTGTCGACGCGGGTGGAGGCGTCCGCGGCCATCCGCAGCGCCGGCGCCACCCGCGTCCAGCTCCGCGGCAGCAGCAGCACCAGCCCGGCGCGCGCCAGCCTCCCCGCGCCCCGGTCGACGAGGTCCAGCACCCCGGCGGTGTCCAGGACGAGCCGCACCGTGTTCCCGGGGACCTGCGCGGCGCGGCGCAGCGGCGGGTGGGCGCGCAGCGCGCGGGCGAGCCCGTCGGCGAGGGCGGCCAGGGCCTCGGCGTCACCGCCGAGCTCGTCGCGCTCGGCGGGCGCGGCGCCGTCGATGCGCACCCCCACGTCGAGGAACCACGCCCCCGCCCGCCGGGCCCCCCCGGGTTCCCGCACCCCCCCGGGTTCCCGCACCTCCCCGGGCTCCTGCGCCTGTCCGGGTTCCTGCTCGTCCCCGGGCTCCGGGCCGACGGGTTCGGTCAGCCACAGCACCACGTCCAGGCGCCGGCGCCGCGTGGAGGAGGCCCACTCGGCGAGCTGCGCGCGCAGCGGCTCGACCCGCCGCTCCGGCACCGCCAGCGGGGTGCCGTGCGCCAGCGACGAGACCAGCGGGTGACCCGCCCGCCGCACCGCCTCCCGCCACCCGGACCGCTCGGTCGCCAGACGCGAGGACACCACCGCGGCGAGCACCTCGACCACCACTGCCCGCAGCACCTCCGCGGCCGCCCCGGGTGCGGGGGAGGCCGCGCGCAGCACCGGCGGCAGGCACGCCACGTGCGCGTCGAACCACTCCTCCACGTCCGCGTCCGGCACCGGGAACCACACCGGCTGCACCTGCGGCCACTCCCCCGCCAGCCGTGGAGCGATCCGGCCCGCGTCCACGAGGCGCACCACGTCGCGCACGAAGCGCGCCAGGAACCCCGTCGCCGCACCCGGCAGCAGGTCCCCCGTGGCGGCGTCCCCGGCGAGCGCCACGAGGGCGTCCACGCTCGCGGCCGGCTCCGGTCGCGCCACCGGCACCGTCACCGCCGCCAGACGTGCCCCGTTCCCGCCCCGCTCCGGTCCGCCCGGCCGCCGGGGCAGGTCCGGCGAGGGCAGCGGCGTCCCGTCCACGCACGGCAGCAGCAGCTCCACGGTGCCCGGTGCCCCCAGCAGCGCCCGCCCCACCGCCGCGTCGCAGCCGCCGGTCAGGCCCCGCAGCTCCCGCAGCGTCAGCGCCCCCGGGTGCAGGCGCCCGTCACCTGCGCGCCCCGTCCCCTCCGCCCACCACACCACGCCCGCCGGGCCCGCCCACGACGCGTGCAGCACCCCCGCGGCGGCGGCACCGGGCGCGCCCGCCGCCGGGACCGGTGTCAGCTCCCCGCGCAGCATGCCCCCATGCTGGGCCACGGCCCCGACGCCGCCGCCCACCCGCCCCCGGCGACCGCCCCACCCACTACCGTCGTGCCACCCCCGCCGCCGCGAGTCCGGAGCTCCCCGTGCCCAAGAACACCCGACCCGCGAACCGCAGACCCGGCTCCCCCCGCCGGCACCCCGCGGCCACCGCCCACCTCGGCAACCGTGCGCTCCTCGCCCTCAGCGCTCCCTTCACCGCGTGGCTGCCCACGCAGTCCGCCGAGGGCGAGCCCGGCCCCGAGCCCACCGACGTCCTCACCGTCCTGGCCGAGTCGATGGACTGGCTGCTCAAGCGCAAGCGCGTCACGGCCGTCGGCCCGCAGACCGCGACGGCCTGGACCGCGGAGGACGTCGACCTGCTGCTCGCCGAGCTGGACTCCCCGGTGCTCGCGGCCTTCGGCCGTCAGCGCGGCTGGGACGAGGTCGACGTCCTCGACGCCGCCGCGGAGGCGTGGGAGCTGTTCCTCCTCTTCCTGGAGGACACCCGCCGCTGGACCGGCCCCGCGGAGGACCTCGAGGAGTGCCTGGCCGCCCTCGACGAGGTCACCGCCGCCGAGCTCGCGCTCAGCGCCGCCGACGACGTCAGCGACGAGGAGGAGGACGCCGCGCTCACCGCGCTGCCCCTCACCGGCCGGATCACCGAGCACCTGGAGGACCCCTCGGCCGCCCCGCGGGACCTGCTGGAGGTGCTGTCCGAGCTGTCCCTCGTCGAGCACGACGGCGACGAGGTGCGACCCGGTCCCGCCGCGGACGCCTGGCGCGCGGACGCCACCGAGCAGGCCCGCGAGCTGCGGCGCGACGCGCTCACGGTGTGGGTGCTGGAGCAGCTCGTCGACTCCTCCGAGGCGGTCGCCGCGCTCCTCGTCGCCGTCCTCACCCGCGGCATGGTGTCCGACCCCGTCACCCGGGAGACGCTCGCCGAGATGCTCCCCGAGGACGCCGAGGAGGGTTTCGACCCGTCCGTCGTGGTGCCCGAGGCCTCCGCCCTGCTCGACCGGCTCGCCGACGCCGGTGTCTTCGCCGGCCGCAGCGAGCTGGTCCCGCCCCGGGGGCTGTGGCCCGCGCTGGCCAACGTGGTCGTCACGCTCACCGAGGACGAGGACCACGACCACGACGACCACGAGGGGCACGACCACGGTCCCGAGGGCCACGGGCACGGGCACGGCCACGGGGCTTGACCCGCGGCGCGGTTGTCCACAGGCGTCCCGGTGAGCGGGGGGCGCGCCCCTAGCGTCGTGGGGTGCGCCCCCTCGCCCTGACCCGAGCCGCCGCGGCCGCCCTCGTCGTCGCGTCGGTCGCGGCGTGCTCCGACGCGGGGGCACCGGCTGCGGTCCGGGTGACGCCGAGCGCCCCGGCCGCCGTCCCGGCACCCACACCGCAGCCGGTCCCGCCCGCCGCCCCCGTCCCGCCGGCAGGCCTCCCGGCCGCCACCTCCTCCGGTCCGGCCGGGACGGCGCCGCCGCCCGCCGGGGGGGCGCCGACACCGCCCGCACCGGCGAACCCGGAGTTCCCGAAGCCGGAGTACCCCACCGCCGAGGTCCTCGGCCTGCCCACCACCCTCAACCCCGAGGGCGCGCTGGAGTTCGCGGTGTACTTCGTGCAGGTGCTGGACTACATGGGGAATACGCAGGACGTCGAGCTGCTTCGAGAGGCCTCGCTGGACTCCTGTGAGTATTGCCAAATCTTGGTGGAGGCAGATCTCGAAGGCGCCAGGAAGGGGTACCAACTTGACGGTTCTCGGGTGTGGTTCAAAGCGGCCAACGTGGACGAGTTCGACGAGGCTGCCCGAACTGCTCGGCTAACTCTCGAGTCGACCATTACGGCGGGGCGCCTGCTGGACCGCGACGGTCATGTCGTGAGGGATGTGGCACACAAGGAGTTGTCAGAAACTCTGGAACTCAGCTGGAACGATGGTGCGTGGCGCGTGAGCTGGTTCGAGTGAGAACTTTCGCCGTCATCCTCGTAGCGGTGGTGGTGGTCAGCGCGCTTCCGCTTCCCCCTGCTGCTGCGGTACCCCGGTGCGTGACATCGTCCAGCGGGCGAGCCGTCGACAATTCCGTCGATGTGCGTGGAACCAAGCGCTGCACTCCGCCCCGCGCCCGCGCCACCCCACCCATGTCCGCCTCCCCCCGGGGCGCCGGCCGCGCCGCCCCCGAGCCGCCGCGCCAGGTGCGGGTCACGGTGTCCTCCTGCGCCGCCAACCGCCCGGACGCCGCGGGCCAGGTCGAGGGCCTGAACTGCGGCCGGATGTTCACGGGCTGCCCGCCGGGGCAGTGGCGGGGCACCACGTTCACCGCGGACGCCGTCCCCGCGCCGGACCGGCAGTGGGACTCCGGCGCCTCCCGCTGCATCGGGGCGCCACCGCCCGCACCGGGTGCCCAGCCGGTGCAGCTGCCGGTGCTCACCGCACACGACCTGCGCAGGCTGCCGCTGCCCGCGGGGAACCCGGCGGTGCAGCCGGGCACGGGCCGGGTCGTCGTCAACCTGCCGGTGAACGTGTACGTCCCGGCCGCGCCCGTCACCGTGAACACGACGGTGCTCGGCTTCCCGGTGCGGGTGCGCGCGACACCCGCCCTGTTCCGCTGGGAGTTCGGCGACGGCGGCACGCTGGGCCCGACCCGTGACCCCGGTGCGCCGTACCCGGACCTGCGCACGACGCACACGTACACGCGCCCCGGCCGGTACGCCATCGCGCTGACCACCACGTACACCGGCGAGTACTCCGTCGCGGGCGGTGAGTGGCTGCCCATCAGCGGGACGGCCGACGTGACGAGCGCGCCCGTCCCGGTCACGGCGCTGGCGGGCACGAACGTGCTGGTGCCCTGACCCGGCTCAGGAACCGAACGCGCGCGCCACGAACGGCAGGGCGAGGGTCATGGCCAGCGCGTTGAGCACCATGCCCGCGCTGGACCACGCCCCCGTCGCCGGGCTCTCGGTGAGCGCCCGCGCGGTGCCGATGCCGTGGCTGGTGACGCCCACGGCGAAACCCCTGGCCCGCTCGTCCCGCACGCGGGCGAGCGTGAGCAGCGCCGGCCCGGCGACCGCGCCGGTGATGCCCGAGACGAGGGTCATCACGACGACCAGCGGCGCCGAGGCGCTGATCGTCTCGGCGACGGTCAGCGCGACGGGCGTCGTCACCGAGCGCGGCAGGGCGGCGCGCACCACGTCGTCGGCGGTCCCGGCGGTCTCCAGGACGAGGACGGTGACCCCCACGCTGACCAGCCCGGCCACCAGCAGCGTCGCCAGCACCACCGCCGAGGAGTGCAGCAGGGCCCGTCCGGCGTCCAGCAGCGGCAGGGCCAGCGCGACCGTCGCGGGGCCGAGCAGCAGGGTGAGCACCGACACCGAGCGCAGGTACTCGTCGTAGGGGACACCCACGAGCTGCAGGACGCTCGCGACGACGACCACGGCGACCAGCACGGGTGTCAGCAGTGCGGGGCGTCCCATCCGGCGGTGCAGGGCTCCGGCGCCCAGGTACGCCACGAGCGTCAGGGTGAGGCCGAAGGCGGGGGAGTGGACGACGCCGCTCATGCCGGCCCGCGGTCGGCGTGCCGCAGCAGCGCCTCCAGCAGCCACCCGGTGACCAGCAGCGCCGCGACGAACGAGCCGCCGACCGCGAGGGCGAGGGGCAGGGCGTTGTCGGCCAGGCGGGACAGCTCCAGCAGGGCCCCGACGCCGGGCGGCACGAAGAGCAGCTGGAGGTGCGCCAGCAGGGGGTGTCCCGCAGGAGCGGTGAGGCGCCCGAGGAGGCGGGTGGGCCGCCACACCCCGAGGGCCACCAGCAGCACCAGCCCCACCACGGCGCCGGGTACGGGCAGGTGCAGCACGGCGACCAGCGCAGTTCCTGCGAGCTGCAGCAGGAGCAGGAGCGAGAGGCCGAACAGGACAGGAGGCAGCGCCGTCGGTCGTGGCATGCCGCCATCCTGCCCACGCGCGGACGCGGCCCCACCCGTCGATGTGTCACGGCCCTGTGGACAGCCTCCCGGACCGGCCGGCGCCTGTGGACATCGCTCCGGGACGACCGCCGCGCCGGTTGGCTCCAGACCATGCAGATCGGCGTCTCGACCCCGGAGTTGCAGGCGGCGTCCCGTCTCCACGACGACGCCGCCGCACGGGCGGCAGGGCTGGCCTCGGCGCTGAGCGGTGAGGCGGGCGCGGCCGGTGCGTGGTCCTACGGGGCGCTCGGCGGTGCCGCCGAGCGCTTCTTCCGGACGCTCGCGTGGGCCGCGACGACCGGCGCGACCGAGCTCGCCGAGCTGGCGGAGCGGGTGCGCCGGTCGGGGGACGACTACGACGTCACGGAACTGCTGCTGCTGAGCTCCTACGGGCTCCGGCCGGCCGAGCTCGATCCCGGGGCGGACCGGTGAGCCGGTCCGCGGTGCCCGACGAGCTGTCGCGGCTCGACGTCGCGGCGGCGGAGGCGGCAGCCGGTGTGCTCACGGGAACGGCCATCACGGGTGACCTGGTGTCGGGCACGTACGCCGCCGCACGAGCGTCGACCCCGCAGTGGCGGGGTGACGCCCTGGCCGGCTACGCCCAGGCGTGCGGTGAGGTGGAACGCCGCCTCGACCTGCTGACCTACGCGGCCCGCGCGGGCGCCACGGTCCTGGCGGAGTACTCCCGCGGTCTCGCGCAGCGCCAGGCGCGCCTGCGCCGCATCGCGCACGCCGCGGCGGACGTGGAGCTGCGCATGCAGCGGGTGGACGCGCTGGGGACCCTCGCCGCGGACACCGCCGAGGCCGATCGCCTGCTGGGCGAGCGGCAGTCGGTCGTCGCGGAGCAGGACCGGGCGGTCGTGGACGTGGCCCGGCGGCTGGACGCCCTGATCGACGACGTCGACGGGCGGCCGCGCTCGTGGGGCGAGCACGTCTCGGACGGTGTGGGTGCCTTCGTGCGGGAGGGGATCGCCGAGCCCGCGGCGGCCCTGGCCTTCCTCACCGTGGGGTGGGCGTCGGACCGCGCCGGCTGGTGGCGTGCGGTGCGCTCGCTGCCGGGAGCCCAAGTGGAGTCCGCCAGGCATCCCGTGCGCACCACCTCCGAGTCGCTGAAGGTGGAGGAGTTCCGGTCGGGTCGCACCGGCGAAGCCGTGGGCAGCCTGGCCGCGGCGATGGCCTCCCGCCGGCTCGGCAAGGTGGTCCCCCGGCCGCGCAGACCCGTGCCCGTCCCCGTCAGCTTCGACGAGATGCTCGCCGGCGTCGACCTCACCGCGATGGAGGGCGTCGGCGACGCGCACACGCTGTCCCGCCACGTCGACGTGGACGACGGGTACCTCCGCGACCGCCTCCTCCGCAGTGCCGAGGCCGCCGACAGGGATCCGCGGGCGTACCGCATGACCGCCGCGTCCCGGTGGGCCGACCAGGAGACCGCGGAGCGCGAGATCACCCAGGCCCTGCGCGACAACGAGGCGGCCATCCGCTCGCTCATCGCCGGCGGGATCACGGCCATCGAGGTCACCGAGCCCGCCCGCGCCTCGTCGGGACGGGTCATCACGCTCCACGACGGCCGGTTCGCGACCCCCGACCCGGTGCAGACCGTCGTCCAGCTGAACGTCAGGGACGGGAAGGTCACCGTCCACACCGCCTACCTGAAGGAGAAGTGACATGAACCCCACCGTCACCGACGAGATGCGGGCCGAGGTCGAGGACGCCGTGCGCCGGGTGGGTGCGGTCCCGTGGGCCCCCCACGGCGACAGGCGCACGCACCCGGACCTCTGGTCGATGCTGATGTTCCTGCGCGGCGAGTACACCGAGGAACGGTGGCTCGACCCGCGGGAGGGGTTCGAGGCGGGGATGGCGAACTGTCTCGGGGACCTCGTGGTGGCCCTGGCGCAGTGGCGCGCGCTGAAGGACGGCGCCGTCACGGAGGAGGACTTCGAGCGCTTCGGGCGTCGCCTGGACCTCCTGTGGGTCGGTCCGCCGGAGGGGCGCTCCCACGTCCGGTGGGCCGAGTGGGCGGAGGAGCGGCTGGTCGAGGCCATCGCCAGGCCCGAGACCCTCCTGCCGCCCCACGAGTTCCCCTGCCACCCGCACCTGGCCCGCAGCAGCAGGTGCGACGACACCGTCGACGAGGACGCGCTGGTCGCGGAGCTGATCGGCCGGCGGGAGGCCGACGTCACCCGCTGGCTGGCCGCCCCGGACGCCGGCACACGCTTGTACCTGACCGCAGACCTCGGGCGCCGCATCGGCGTCGCCTTCGACCGCGGCGAGGCGCCCGGTGCGGAGTTCCACCACCGGGCGACGAGCCGGTTCGCCGTCGTCCTGGAGAGGTCCCGAGAGCGGGGCGAGCCCTTCACCGTGCTGGCCTCCTACCCGGTCGAGCCGGAGACGTCCGAGGCGGAGAAGGCTGCGGCGCACGCCCTGCGGGAGAGGTGGCCGGTCCTCGAGCAGCTCTTCGGCGCCTTCTTCGGTCAGCACGTCATGGCGGGACCGCCGTTCTTCGGTCAGGCCGCCTTCCTGTGGGACCAGCCCGCCACGCTGCACGACGCGGTGCGCTGCTGTCTCCCCGAGCTGCTCAGCCTCGACGAGACCGGCCTGAGGAACGCGCTGCGCCTGCTCGGCTGCTACGTCGACGCGAACCACGCCCACACCTGGCTGGGGTGGCTCCTCTGGCGCATGGACGCCTTCGACTGGTGACGACGACGGAGCCACCACGATCCGTGTGCGCATCCGCTCAAGCCGGCGGCCCGGCGGCCGATGGAGTACGTGCCGGTCCGAACGCGGCGCGGAGGCGGGAACACACGCCCCCGTCGACGTGTTGCGGACAGTGCAAGGCCACCCCCGACAGGTGGGTGCTACGACGTCCACCGCCGACGGCGGCAGGCGTCTCGGCAGGGCGAGGACGGTCGGAAGCACTCCAGATGCCTGGTAGTGTTCTCTTCGTCAGCCGGTGCGGCGGGCGGATCGGGGCCGGGTTTGCTGGTTGTGGTCTGCTGGTTGGGCTGGTTATGATGTGAAGGTTGCCTCCTTGGCTG
>NZ_BAAIHU010000003.1:112864-133842 GCF_054590795.1 Kineococcus anabasis | reverse complement strand
TGGGGCGGGCGCAGGGTGCACGGGGCCCGGGGTGCACGGGCACCGGTGGTGGGATGGTCCCGTGCTGAGCCCCTACGCCGACGTGCTGCGCGCCCCGGGGGGCGCCGCGTTCTCCGCCGCGGGGCTGCTGGCCCGCCTGCCGATCTCCACGATGACCCTCGGGATCGTCCTGCTCGTCTCGCTGACCCGCGGCTCCTACCTCGGCGCCGGGGCCGTCGCCGCGGCGTACACGCTGCCGCAGGCCCTCGCCGCGCCCTGGCTGGGGCGGCTGGTGGACCGGCACGGGCAGGCGCGGGTCATGTGGCCGCTCGTGGCCGTCCACGTGCCGGCCGTCGTGGCGGTGGTCGCGGTGGTGCTCGCGGGGCTGCCGCTGGTCGTGGCGGCCGTCTGCGCGGCGGTGGCCGGACTGGGGTTCGGCTCCCCCGGCTCCCTGGTGCGCTCCCGGTGGTCCCACCTGCTGGGGGACTCCCCGCGGCTGCACACGGCGTTCTCGCTGGAGTCCGTGCTGGACGAGGTCCTCTTCGTCACCGGGCCCGTCCTCGTCACCGTGCTCGCCGTGCAGGTGCACCCGGCCGCCGGTGTCCTGCTCGCCCTGGCCGGGTACACCGCCGGATACCCCCTGCTGCTGCTGCAGCGCTCCACGGAGCCGCCCGCCGTCCGGCACGAGGCGGGCCGGCACGCCGGGCCGGTGTGGGCGCTGCCCGGCGTGGTGGTCCTCGTCGTGGTGTTCGGCCTGCTCGGCGCGGTGTTCGGGGCGGTGGACCTGTCGACCGTGGCGTTCACCGCCGCCCTGGGCCGCCCGGGCGCGGCGGGCCCGGTGCTGGCGGTGTTCGCCGTGGCGAGCCTGCTGGCGGGCGTCGTGTACGGCGCGGTGCACTGGCGGCGCCCGCCCGCGCAACTGCTCCTCGCCGCGACCGCCGTGTTCTGCGCGGGCACGGCGCTGACGACGCTGGCGACCTCACCGGCCACCCTGGCCCTGGCGCTGCTGGTCACCGGGGTGGGCATCTCCCCCATCATGATCAGCGGCGCGACCCTCGTGCGGTCCCTCGCCGGCCCGGGGCGCTTCACCGAGGGCATGGCGTGGACGTCGGCGGCGATCGGCCTGGGCCTGGCCGCCGCCGGGCCCGCCGTGGGGTGGGTCCTGGACACCGCGCCGGCGCGCACGGGGTTGGCGGTGGCCGCCGGGTGCGCCGTCGCCGCGCTGGCCGTGGCCCTGGCGGGGCGGCGGTGGCTCGGGGAGGCACCCGCGGGCACGGAGGGGTGAGCGGGGCACACCGCCATGACCTGCGAGGTCATCGACCCCGCACCGGCCGGGAGCGCACCCTGGGCGCACGAGCACCGGAACCGTCCGGTGCGGCCCGAGGGGAGGGTTCCGTGGACATCGGCACCGAACGCCGGCACGTCGAGTTCGAGCCGCTGCGGGCGCCGGTTCCCGCGCCGGGGCCGCGGGAGGAGCCCGCACCCGCACCGGCCGAGGAGGTCCCGGCGTGAGCAGGAGGGAACCACCCGCGCTGGTCGCCGGGGAACTGCGCGGCTACCGCAGGTTCCGGCTGCACGGGGGCGCCCTGCACCCGGCCGTCCACACCGCCTCGGGCCCCTGGGGCGCCTCCGTGCAGCACGCCGTCTGCGCCGCGGGCGGGGAGCACGCCGCTCCCGCCGCGGGGTGCGGCTGCGGGCTGTACGCCTGGTACCACGCGGTGGACGCCGGGCCCGGTTCCGGGTACGGCGACGTGGCCGCCGTCGTGGCCGCCAGCGGGCGCGTCGTCCTGGGGGACCACGGCTTCCGCGCCGCGGCGGCCCGCGTGGAGGCCGTCGCGGTGCCCCGCCTCGCGGGCCGCGGCGCCGTGCGCGCCCTGGCGCGGCGCTACCCGCACACCGCGGTGTACCGGTCGCGGCGGCGGATGGTGCGGGCGCACCCCCCGCACGACCTGCGCGGGCTGGGGGTCGCGGCGCGGCCGAGTCCCGCCGGCCGGGACCGGCGGGCCGCGCTGGCCCTGTGGGCGTGCGGGGTCGTCGCGCTGTACGCGACGCTCGCGCTGCCCGCCGGGACCGTGCAGACGGCACCGCCGGCGGTGCTGGTGGCGTGCTTGGTGGCGGTGCTCGGGTGGCAGGGGGTGCTCGTCCACCTGGTCCTGCGGCAGCGGGCGGGGTGAACGGTCCTGCCGCTCAGCCG
Source organism: Kineococcus anabasis (assembly GCF_054590795.1). NCBI lineage: Bacteria > Bacillati > Actinomycetota > Actinomycetes > Kineosporiales > Kineosporiaceae > Kineococcus > Kineococcus anabasis. Next base: position 131,669 of record NZ_BAAIHU010000003.1, on the reverse strand, counting down.
CGCGTGCCCTGCAGCGCGCCCGCCACCCGGTTCTTGCCCGAGCGCTTGGCCTCGTACAGCAGCGCGTCGGCGCGGCGCAGGAGGTCCTCGCAGGTGCCGTCGGGGCCCGCCTGCGCCACCCCGGTGCTGGTGGTCACGCGCAGGCCGGGCACCACGTCGTCGAAGGACAGCGCGGCGACCCCCCGGCGCAGCCGCTCGCAGCGGGCGACGGCCTCCTCGGCGGTGGTGGCGGGCATGAGGAGCACGAACTCCTCACCGCCCATGCGGGCGGCCACGTCACCGCGGCGGGACACCTGCCGCAGGACGTCCGCGACGCGCTGGAGGACGACGTCGCCGACCTGGTGGCCGAAGGTGTCGTTGACCCGCTTGAAGTCGTCGAGGTCGGTGACGGCCAGGGCGAGGGTGCCGTGCGGGTCCTCGCCGCGCAGGCGGTCCAGCTCGGTGTCGAGGCGGCGGCGGTTGGCCAGGCCCGTGAGGTGGTCCCGCGCGGACAGCTCCGCCAGCTGCTCCGCGAGGGCCTCGTAGCGCGTCAGCGCCGACGACAGCTCCGCGGTGCGCTCGGCCACGCGCCGCTCCAGGTCGGTGTTCGCCACGCGCAGGGCCTCGGCGAGGTCCTCGGCGCGGCGCTGCTGCTCCCGCGCGCGCAGGCGCTCGGCGTCCGCGTCGTCGAACGCGTGGTCCGTCACCCACTTGTTGACCGCGGCGACGAGGGCGGCGAACCCCCCGACGAGGCAGGAGTAGACGAGGACCTCGGTGTAGTCGAGCCCCCGCGTCCGGCCGCCCACCGCGAGCGGCGCGGCGAGGGTGGTGCCGAGGGCGACGAGCAGCACGGGCAGCAGCGCGCGCCGGGGCAGGAGGATCCCCGCGAGGGAGACGAACCCGACCATGAAGACCGGCAGGCTCGCGGCGGCCCCGCCCAGCACGGTGCCCGCCAGGACCGCGAGGACGTAGGTGGCGAGGATCCCCACCGCCGCCAGGTCCACCCGGCCCCGGCGGGCCGTGGCGATCATGGCGGCGTACCCCGCGACCACCCCGGCGACGACGGGGAACGCCAGGTACCCGTTGTCGATCGTGAGGGCGGTGAAGGGGGCACCGGCCACGGCGAGCAGCGACTGCAGCGAGGCGAACAGGACGAGGACCCGGCCCCGGCGGCGCACCTCCCGCCCGGGGTGGCGCACGGTCAGCAGCCACCGCGACCACGCGCGCATGCCGCCCCCTCCCGCACCGCTCCCGCCGAACCCCGTCCCGGGTGTCTCGGCACGGGAGGGGCGCGGCTTCAGGGTGCGGGGGCGGCCCCACCCGGACGGCCCCCGCTCAGGGCGCCGTCGCCCCCACCGGCACCCCGAACGCCGCGGAGTTCTCCGCCACCCAGCGCGCGAACGGGCGCGCGGGCCTGCCCGTCACCTCCGCCACGGTGGGCCGCACGGTGCGCCCGCCCTCGGGCGGGTCGGTGCGCATCGCGAGGAAGAACTGCACGTCCTCCTCGGTGAAGCCCTGCTCCCGCCACCGGGCGACGACCTCGTCCCGTCCCGGTTCCACGAGGCGGACGTCCCGGCCGAGGACCTCGCCCAGGATCCGCACCCGGTCCCGGACCGTCAGGACCTCCGGCCCGGTCAGCTCCAGGTCCCGGCCGTGGTGGCCGTCGCCGGTCAGCGCCTCGGCGGCCACCGCGGCGATGTCGGCCTCGTGCACCGGGGCGCTGGGGGCGTCGGCGAACCCCTCCCGGACCACCCCCTCCGTGCGCACCTGCTCCGCCCACTCCAGGGCGCCGGCCATGAACTCCCCGGGGGCGAGCATCGTCCAGCGCAGGCCGGAGGCCCGCACCGCGCTCTCCACGGGCCCGTCCACGACGTCCCCGCGCAGCACGGTGACCCGGCGGACACCGGCCGCCTCCGCCGCCGCGACGACGTCGCGGGTCAGGGGCGCGGAGGTCGCGCCGTCGAACGTGATGAGGTGCGCCGCCCCGACGCCCTCGAACACCCGCCCCAGGCTCGCGGGGTCGGTGAGGTCGCCGCCGACGACCTCCACCCCGGGGCCCGGGACGGCCGTGGCCGGGGTGCGCGTCAGGGCCCGCACGCGGTGGCCCGCCGAGCGCAGCCGCGCCACGAGGGGGCGGCCCACCGTGCCGGTGGCGCCGGTCACCAGGACGGTGGTGGGACGGGCAGGGGTGGGGGTCACGGGGTCCTCCTCGGTCGGTCTGCCGGAGCCCCCGACGCTAGGGACGACCGAGGACGGCCCCGGTCCTCGGCCGGTGGCAGGCTCCTGCCGTGCTCGACTCCTCGGCGCGGCTGCTGCGGCTGCTGTCCCTGCTCGACACGGCGCGCGAGCGCTCCGGCGCGGAGGACGCCGCGGCGCGGGCGCTGGCGAAGCTGGAGCGCATCCTGCCCTCCCGGCTGCGGCACCGGGTGGGGACGCTCGACGGGGCGGTGGTGCGCGTCCCCGACGGCGGCCCCCGCGTCGCGCCGGGCGTCCTCGTGGCGATCGCCGAGGCGTGCCGGCGGCAGGAGGTGCTGCGCTTCGGCTACACCGGCCACGACGGGCGGGGGTCGCTGCGGCGGGTGGAGCCGCACCGGCTCGTCAGCGCCGGACGGCACTGGTACCTCGTGGCCTTCGACACCGACCGGGACGACTGGCGGACGTTCCGGGTGGACCGCGCCGACCTGCGCGTCCCGACCGGCCCGCGGTTCACCCCGCGGCCCCTGCCGGGCGGGGACGCGGCCGCGTTCGTCGCCGACGGCCTGTCCCGGCGGGCGTGGCCGGTGCGGGCGACGGTCCTGCTGCACGCCTCCGCCGGGGTCCTGGCGGAACGCCTCTGGCCGGGTACCGGGGTCCTGGAGGCCGTGGACGGCGAGCGCTGCCTGCTGCACGTCGGGGCCCCGGACCCGGCGGACCTGGTGTGGGTGCTCACCTCGACCGGTGTCGGGTTCGACGTGGTCTCGGGCCCGCCGGAGCTCACCGCCGCCCTGCGCGCGCAGGCGCGGCGCTGTCTGCGCGCGGTCAGGACCGGGACGCGAGCCGGGACCTGAGCCGGCGCGTCACCGGGGCCTTGGCGACCCTGACCAGCGACCACAGCAGGGCGACGACGAAGCAGAACAGGTCCGCCGACCCGTGCACGGCGCCCTGGGCGAGGAACCCGCCGTGCACGAGACCCGCCGTGCCGAGCAGCCCGGCGGCGACCAGGAACGCCACGGTGCGGAAGAGGTCCCGGTCCAGGGCCTCCTTGCGCCCGTCGAGCCGGTAGACGACGTAGGTCGCCCACATCGCCGTGATCTGGCTCATCACCAGGGCCACCCCGACGACGCTCGGGACGAACACCAGGAAGACGGCGCCGTACTTCAGGGCCTGCAGCACGGGGTAGGAGAGCATCCGCACGTCGGGCCTGGTCCGGTTGTAGACGAAGAACACCGCGCGCAGCACGAGCAGCAGCAGCACCCAGGAGACGCCGGCCCGCAGGAGCTCACCGGTGCCGAGCTCGCCGAGCAGGACTGCCGCGCCCAGACCGGCCGCCGCGGAGGCGGCGGCCCAGATCCACGCCTGGACCCGGATCGGGTAGTCCCGGAACCGCGACACGGCCGGGTCCAGGTTCGGGCGCTCCTCGAACCTCGCGGCGTGCATGTCGTTCTCGAAGTAGCCGATCTCGTAGACCGACATCACCGACAGCAGCAGCAGCGGCGCGATCACCGCGAAGCGGAGCAGGCTCCCCGCGTCGTGGGAGACGGCGATGGCGATGACGAGGGCGTCCACCAGGAGGAACTGGTCCAGCGTGTACCAGGGCGTGAACTTGACCCGGGCGGTGTAGCGCATCGGGATGTAGAGCCGCTCGCGGGCGGACATCCGCTGACCCTGCGGGGGGACGAGGAGACCGGAGCGGCACGCCCCGAGCAGGTCGGCGTCGTCGAGGGAGTCGGAGACGAAGACGGCCCGGGCGACCCCGTCCTCGCCGACGGCCCCGACCGCCGTCGCCGTCTTGCCCCCGGCGAACCAGGACGGCCGCGGCAGCAGTGGCGTCGCGAGCAGCGCGGCGGACTCGTACTCGCTCCCCCTGAGCAGCCCCCGGATCACGAACGCCATGCCGAAGGAGATGATCGTGAGCCTCGACCGGTCGACGTCGGCGAAGAGGGCGGAGACCCCGGTGGCGCGGTGCTGCTCGAACAGGGCCGGCGCCGCCCGGCGCCACAGGAGCAGGTTCCAGGGCGTCAGGACGACGATCAGGACGACGCAGAGGTAGTCGCGGACGCGGTAGCCGCGGCCACCGGGGACCAGCCGCCACGGCACGCACACCCGCACCAGGAAGTCGATGACGGCGACCACCAGGGACGGCCGGCAGCGCGCGATGAAGAGCTCGGTGCTGTTGCAGGCGAAGAGCGTGTGGTCGAAGTCGACCAGGACGGGCGAGTCCGGCTCGGCGACCTGACGCCGGACGGTGTCGGCGCTGACCGGCGACTGCCGCCGGACGTCGAGGAAGTCCGGCTCCGGCTGGTCGCTGGTGCGCTCGAGCATGCCTGAAGGTCTCACGTTGCGTGAAGGTACCCGTGCGGGGGAGGGCTCCGCCTGCCCGAGGGCCCCGGCGGCCGGGGTCACCGGACCCGTGGTCGTCCGGCGGACACGCTCGCCCAGCAGGCCGTTCTCGCGGGGTGCTCCCGGCGGGGACGGTGGGAGGTCGGCCGGGGCGATCCCGCGCGCCCGGCGTCTCTCACCCGCTCGCTCCACACGATTTCACTCGTTCAGCCGAGCTGGATCACGAGGCGTTCGAGGTGTCCACTCCCCGTGAGCCCCGCCGTCAGCTCCACGTGAGCGCCCGGACCGGGTCCTCCAGGACGGCGGCGATGTCCGCGAGGAACCGGCTGCCCAGCTCCCCGTCGACCATGCGGTGGTCGAACGACAGGCCCAGCGTCGTCATCCACCGCGGCTTCACCCTGCCCTTGTGCACGGCGGGCTGCTGCGCGATCTTGCCCAGCGCGAGTATCGCCGCCTCGCCGGGGTTGAGGATCGGGGTGCCGGTGTCGATGCCGAACACCCCGACGTTCGTGATGGTGATCGTGCCGTCGGCGGTGTCCGCGGGCGTGGTGCGGCCCTCGCGGGCGGTGCGCGTCAGCTCCCCCAGCGCCTCCGCGAGCTGCCGCAGGTCCATCTGGTCGGCGTCCTTGACGTTCGGCACGAGCAGCCCGCGCGGGGTGGCGGCGGCGATGCCGAGGTTCACGTAGTTCTTCACCACGATGACCTGCGCGTCGCCGTCCCAGGTGGCGTTGACGTCCGGGTTGCGCCGGACGGCGACGAGCAGCGCCTTGGCGACGACGAGCAGCGGGGAGATGCGCAGCCCGGCGAACTGCGGGTCCTCCTTGAGCCGGGCGACCAGCTTCATCGTGCGGGTGACGTCGACGGTGGTGAAGACGGTGACGTGCGGGGCGGAGAACGCGCTCTCCACCATCGCCTGGGCGGTGGCCTTGCGGACGCCCCGGATGGGGACGTGCTTCTCGCGGGGGCGCTCCTCGCGGCGGCGCACCGGCTGGGCGGCGGCCTGCGCCCCGCCCGGCGCGAGGTCGAGGACGTCCTGGCGGGTGAGGGTGCCGCCGGGTCCTGTGGGACGGGCGGTGGCGAGGTCCACGCCGAGGTCGCGGGCGAGCTTGCGCACCGGCGGCTTGGCGAGCACGCGGGCCGGGGGGGCCTGCTCCGCGCCCTTCTCCGGGTCCGGGCGCTCCGGCAGGGCCTGCCCCGCACCCTTCCCCGGGTTCGGGCGGGCGGGGGACGGCGCGCCGCCGGTGCGCCGGCGGCGGCGCGAGGCGGGCGCCTCACGGGTGCCGTACCCGACGAGCACCGCACCGGAGCCGGAGGTCCCCTGCCCACCGGCGGACCGGCCCGGGTCCACCCCGACCGACCCACCCGGGTCCACGTCCACCGACCCGCCCGGGTCCACCCCGACCGACCCGCCCGGGTCCACCCCGACCGACCCGCCCGGGTCCACGTCCACCGCCACGATCGCGGTGCCCACGTCGACGGTGGAGCCCTCCGCGACGAGCAGCTCCGCGACCACCCCCGCGAAGGGGCTGGGCAGCTCCACGAGCGACTTGGCGGTCTCGATCTCCACGAGGACGTCGTTGACGGCGACGGGGTCCCCGGGCCCGACCTTCCAGGAGACGATCTCGGCCTCGGTGAGCCCTTCGCCGGCGTCGGGGAGGAGGAACTGCTTGAGCGTGGGCACGGTGTCCTGTCCGGAGGTCTCGGTGGGTTCCTGCGGAGGGTGTCCGCGGTGGTCTCGGGCGGCGGGTCAGGCGGCGAGGGAGCGGTCGACCGCGTCGAGGACCCGGTCGACGTCCGGCAGGTAGTGCTCCTCCGCGCGGGCCGCCGGGTAGGGCAGGTGGAACCCCCCGACCCGCAGCACCGGCGCCTCCAGCGAGAAGAAGCACCGCTCGGTGACCCGCGCGGCCAGCTCCCCGCCGATCCCGCCGAACACGGGTGCCTCGTGGACGACCACGAGGCGGCCGGTGCGCCGCACGGACTCCGCGACGGTGTCCACGTCCAGCGGGGAGATCGTGCGCAGGTCCACGACCTCCAGCTCCGTGCCGTCGGCCGCGGCGGCCTGCGCGGCCTCCAGCGCCAGGCGCACCGTCGGCCCGTAGGCGGCGAGGGTGGCGTGCTCCCCGCGGCGCACGATGCGGGCGCGGTGCAGCGGCTCGACCCCTGCGGGGTCCAGGGCGGTGTCCACGTCGCCCTTGTCCCAGTAGCGGCGCTCCGGCTCCAGGAAGACGACGGGGTCCGGGGAGGCGATGGACTGCTGGATCATCCAGTACGCGTCGTGCGCCGACGCCGGCGTCACCACGCGCAGGCCCGAGGTGTGCGCGAAGAGCGCCTCGGGGCTCTCGCTGTGGTGCTCCACGGAGCCGATGCCCCCGCCGAAGGGGATGCGGATCACGACGGGCAGGCCGAGGCGGCCGCGGGTGCGGGCGCGCAGCTTCGCGAGCTGGGTGACGATCTGGTTGAACGCCGGGTACACGAAGCCGTTGAACTGGATCTCGCACACGGGGCGGTAGCCGCGCAGCGCCAGCCCGATCGCGCTGCCCACGATCCCGGCCTCCGCCAGGGGGGTGTCCAGGACGCGCGCCTCGCCGAAGTCCTTCTGCAGGCCCTCGGTGACCCGGAAGACGCCCCCGAGCTTGCCGATGTCCTCGCCCATGAGCAGGACGGAGGGGTCGCGCTCCATCGCGGCGCGCAGGCCGGCGTTGACGGCCTTGCCGAGCGGCAGGTTCGGCATCAGCGGGTCCTCCCGTCGGTGGTGGTCTCGTCCTCGAGGGAGGCGAGGTACGCGGCGAACTCCGCGCGCTCCTCCTCGACCTGGGTGTGCGGCTCGGCGTAGGCGTGGTCGAACATCTCCAGCGGGCCCGGGTCGGGCAGCTCGCGGACCCCCGCGCGCAGCCGCACGGCGAGCTCCTCCGCCTCGGCGTCCAGGCCGGCGAGAAACTCCTCGTCGAGCAGCCCCTCGCCCTGCAGGTAGCGGTGGAACCTGTCGATCGGGTCCTTGGCGCGCCACACGTCGACCTCGGCGGCGTGGCGGTAGCGGGTGGGGTCGTCGGACGTGGTGTGCGCGCCCATCCGGTACGTCCAGGCCTCCACGAAGGTGGGGCCGCCGCCGGAGCGGGCCCGGTCCAGGGCGGCGCGGGTGACCGCGAGGCACGCCAGGACGTCGTTGCCGTCGACGAGGACGCCCGGCACGCCGACGCCCTCGGCGCGCCGGTGCAGGGAGACGCGGGCCTGGAGGGACACCGGCTCGGAGATGGCCCACTGGTTGTTCTGGCAGAACACCACGAGGGGGGCGTTGAACGTCGCGGCCCACTGCAGGGCCTCGGCCGCCTCGCCCTGGGAGGTGGCGCCGTCGCCGAGGAAGGCGATGACGGCCGTGTCGCGGTCCTCGTCGCCCGTGCCGACGGCCCCGTCGCGCTGCACGCCCATGGCGTAGCCGGTGGCGGGGAGCATCTGCGCGGCGATCACGAGGGTGTACGGGTGCAGGCCGGAGGCGACGGGGTCCCAGCCGCCGTGGCTGGTGCCGCGGTACAGCTCGAGGATGCCGAGGGGGTCCACGTCGCGGCACCAGGCGATGCCGTGCTCGCGGTAGGTGGGGAAGGCGTGGTCCTGGCGGCGCATGGCGCGGCCGGCGCCGATCTGCGCGGCCTCCTGCCCGAGCAGGCCCGCCCAGAGGCCGAGCTCGCCCTGCCGCTGCAGGGCGGTGGCCTCGGTGTCGAGGCGGCGGACGAGGACGAGGTCGCGGTACAGGGCCAGCAGCTCGTCCTCGTCGAGGTCGGCCTCGTAGCCGGGGTGCTCCACGCGGCGGCCGCCGGGGGTGAGGAGCTGGACCATGCCCGCGGGGTCGCCGGTGGGGGCGGACTCCCCGAGGGCGTCCACGGCGGGGTCGCCGGGTGCCGTCGTACCGGTGCTCACGGGTGCCTCCACTGCGTCCGGCGCTACCTACGGTCGCGTACCTTACGCAACCGTAGGTCCGGTGGGAACCACCTGCCAGCCGGGCTGGGCCACCCAGGGGTCACCCCCGGCGGCCCCGCAGCCCCCGTGCGAGCGAGAGCACCCGCGCGTTCGCCTCCGGCTCGGCCACCGTCACCCGCACCCCCTCCCCCCCGAAGGGGCGCACCACGACACCGCCCGCGGCGAGCTCCGCGGCCACCTCCGCCGACGCCGCCCCCACCGGCAGCCACACGAAGTTGCCCTCCGCGTCCGGCACGTCCCACCCCTGCTCCCGCAGGCCCGCCAGCAGCCGGCCGCGCTCGGCGACGAGGGCGTCCACCCGCTCCAGCAGCTCCCGCTCCGCCTGCGGCAGCAGCGAGGCCACCACCGCGGCCTGCGCCACCGCCGACACCCCGAACGGGGTCGCCGCCTTGGCCAGCGCGGTCGCCACGTGCGGGTGCGCCACCGCGTAGCCGACGCGCAGGCCCGCCAGGCCGTACGCCTTGGAGAAGGTGCGCAGCACCACGACGTTGGGCCGGCCCTCGCGCACCGCCAGGCCGTCGGGCACCTCCGGGTCGCGCGCGAACTCCCGGTACGCCTCGTCCAGCACGACCGTCACATCCCCGGGCACCGCGTCGAGGAACTCCACCAGCTCCCCGCGGCGCAGGGCCGGGCCGGTGGGGTTGTTCGGGGAGCACAGCAGCACCAGCCGGGTCCGGCCGGTGACCGCGGCGGCCATCGCGGGCAGGTCGTGGCGGGCGTCGGGCGTCAGCGGCACCGGCACCGCCCGGGCACCGGCGAGCTGCACGGTGATCGGGTACGCCTCGAAGCTGCGCCACGGCAGCACCACCTCGTCGCCCGGCTCGCAGGTGATCTGCACGAGCTGGGCGAGCAGGCCCACGCTGCCGGTACCCGTGACCAGCTCCTCGCGGCGCACCCCGAAGCGCTCCGCGATGGCGCCGGTCATGGCGGTGGCGGCGAAGTCGGGGTAGCGGTTGAGCTGCGCCGCCGCGCGCGCCACCGCCTCCAGCACGCTCGGCAGGGGCGGGTACGGGTTCTCGTTGGAGGACGCCTTGAAGGCCGTCCCGCTCCCGGTGGCGGGCTTGCCGGCCACGTACGCGGGCACGCCGTCGAGGGCGGCGCGCAGGCGGGGCAGCACGGGGTCGGCGGTGGGCCCGGCCGGGGTCTCGGTGCTCATGCCCGCACCCTAGGCACCGCCGGTCCCGCGCGGCGGGGCGGCGGTTCACGTTCCCGGGGTCGTGTTCCACCGCCCGAGGGAGTCCAGGATCCGCTCGAGGGCGGCGTCGGGCAGCCGGCCGGGCTCGAGGAGGCTGCGGTAGAGCAGCGGCCCGAGGACGAGGGCCGCGGCGTCGGCGGGGTCCGCGGCGGGGGTCAGCTCGCCGGTCTCGACCGCCGACCGCAGCGCCGCGCGCAGCTGCCGGGACGCGGCGGCGGCCGAAGCGTCGCGCCGCTGCCGGCCGTCGGCGTCCCAGACGGCGCCGTGGACGAGGGTGACCGTGACCGCGACGACCTCGGGCAGCAGCATCTCGTCGGCCAGTGCGCGCAGCCGGGTCAGCAGCCACGGGCGGACGGGCACCTCCGGGTCGGCGAAGAAGGGCAGCGGCGCGCCGGCCATCGCGTCGGCGAGCACCGCGCCGGCGGTGGGCCAGTGGCGGTAGACGGTGGCGCGGCCCACCCCCGCCTGCTCGGCCACGCGCTGGTGCGTGACGGCGGCAGGCCCGTGCTCGCGCAGGATCCTGCGCGCCGCCTCGAGCATGGCGTCGCGGCTGCGCAGCGCACGGGGATCGGTGGAGGACGCCACGTCCCCAGCTTACGAGACATCTTGACTCACAGGCGGCGACTCTGTGATGGTCCCACTGTGAGACATCCTGACTCAGAACTCCGCGTCCTCCTGCTCGGGGCGAGCGGGCGCACAGGGCGCGCCGTCGTCGACGCAGCCCGCCGCCGCGGCCGGCACGTGACCGCGGTCGTGCGCCGCGGCGGCACCCTCCGGCCGGCGCACGGCGTGGAGGAGCTCGTCGTCGCCGACCCGGGCGCGCCGGGCGCGCTGGACGCGGCCCTCGCGGACCACGACGCGGTGATCAGCACCGTGGGGCCCACCGGGCGCGGCCCGTCCACCGCGTGCACGGATGTCGTGACCTCGACCCTGGGCTCGATGGCGCGGACCGGGGTGCGCCGCCTCGTCGTCGTCAGCGCCCACGGCGTGGGCGACAGCCGCGACCGCTCGCCGTACTGCCTGGGCGTCTGGGCGCTGGTGGGCGCCAAGATGCGCGACAAGGAGTCGATGGAGTCGGCGCTGCGGGCCTCCGACTGCGACTGGACCATCGTGCGCCCACCGGCCCTGACGGACCGGGACGCCACGGGCGCCTACCGCAGCAGCGAGGACCTGCGCATCGGGCTCACCTCGGCGCTGCCCCGCGCCGACCTGGCCGACTTCCTGCTCCACGAGGTGGGCGCGCGCACCTACGTCCACCGCGCACCCCGGATCACCGCGTGAGCGCCACGCGCTCCTCCGCACGCCACGGCGGCGCCGGGCACGCGGTGCGGGCCGACCTGCGGGGCACGACGGCACTGGTGAGCGGCGGGACGGGCGGCATGGGCCGGGTTCTCGTCACCGAACTGGCCCGCGCCGGGGCGCACGTGCTCACCGTCTCCCGCGACCCCGGCCGGGGCCGGCACCTGCGGGACCAGGTGGCCCGGGACACCGGTGCCGACCGGGTCGAGGTCCTCGTCGGCGACCTGTCCTCGCGGGCGGGCGTGCACGCCGTCGCCGCACGCGTCCGCGCCGAGCACGAGGTGCTGCACCTGCTGGTCAACAACGCCGGCGCCCACTACCGGACGCGGGGCGAGACCGTCGACGGCGTCGAACGCCACGTGGCCGTCGACCACCTCGCCGGTTTCACCCTCACACTCCTGCTGCAGGACCGGCTGCGCGCAGCAGGCTCGGCCCGCGTCGTCGACGTCGTCTCGGACTCCGTGAACGACACCCGCCTCCTGAGGCTCCCGGGCCGGCCGCGCCCGGTGCGGCTGGACCCGGCGCAGCTCGGCGACCTGCGGCGGATCAACCCGGCGGAGGGCTTCGTCGCGTTCGAGGCCTACGCGCGGGCGAAGCTGCTCGCCACCGCCTGCGGCTTCGAGTTCGCCCGCCGCCTCGCCGGCTCGGGCGTCAGCGTGAACTCGGTCCACCCCGGGATCGTCGGCACCCGTCTCGTCCACGACCTGGTCCCCGCCGCGCTCAGGCCTCTGCGGCCCCTGCTGGACCGCGTCCTGCTCACGCCCGAGCAGGGCGCCGCGTCCGTGGTGCGCCTGGCCACCGACCCGGAGGTGCGGACCACGGGCCGCTACCACGTGCGGACCGTGGCGGCGCCGGTGCCGGTGGCGCTGCGCGACCCGCGCCTGTGCACCGCCGCGTGGGAGGCCAGCCGGGACTGGGCCACTCGCTGACCGTGCGGCACCGCACCGGCCCGGGCCTGCGGCAGGCGTCCTACGCTGGGACGGAGCGGGGGCCGGGGAACGGCCGCCGCCTCCCCCGTCGCCGGCTGAGCCGCAGGAGCCCGACCGTGTCCACCGCAGCCCTCGCCGCCCTGCTCGCCGCCTGGACGCTGGCCGTCGTCAGCCCCGGCCCGGACTTCCTCGCGGTGCTGCGCACCTCCGCCGCGCAGTCGCGCCGGGCGGGGCTGCTGGTCGCGGCGGGGGTGGTCACCGGCATCGCGTGCTGGGCGGTCGCGGCGCTGCTGGGCGTCAGCGCGCTGCTGGAGGCGCACCGCGACGTCTACCTCGTCCTGCGCTACGTCGGCGCGGCCTTCCTGGTGTGGTTCGGGATCGGCACGCTGCGGGCGGCGCTGCGCCGGGACGCGCCGGAGCCGGAGGGCGGGCCGGATGCCGGGCGGGCCGCGCCTGGTGGCTGGCGGAGCTGGCGGCTGGGCCTGCTGACGAACCTGGCCAACCCCAAGGCGCTGGTCTTCTTCGGCGCGCTGTTCGCGAGCCTGCTGCCGGCGGGGGCGAGCACCGCGGACCGGGCGCTCGTGCTGGCCTCGATGCTGGCGGTGGCCCTGGCGTGGTTCGCCGCCGTCGCCGCGCTGGCGGGCAGCCGGGCGGTCACGGCGGCGTACCGGCGGGCGCGGCGGGGCGTGGACGCGGTGACCGGCACCCTCTTCGTGGGCCTGGGCGGCGCGATCGCCCTGCGCTGAGCGGCGCCGCGGCCGGGGCACCTCCGCTCAGGGCCGCAGGCCGCGCAGGAGGTTGTCCAGCAGGGCGTCGGCGAACGCCGTGGTGAGCGGCTCGTCGGGCAGCAGCAGGCGGTGGTAGCAGGCGCCCCAGAGCTGGTCGACGACCACCTCGGGGTCGGCGTCGGCGCGCAGCTGGCCGCGCTCCTGCCCGCGGCGCAGCACCTGCACGCCGAGGTCCCGGCGCGGGCGGGAGTAGCGCTCGGACCAGGCGGCCGCGAGCGCGGGGTCCGTCTGGGCCTGCCCGACGAGCTCGGCGACGACGCGCCCCGCGCCGGTGCCGGTGAGCAGCTCCACGAAGGCGTGCAGCTGCCCGCGCAGGTCGGTGGCGACGTCGCCGGTGTCGGGGAAGGCGAGGGCGGGCTGCACGGTGGCGGAGTAGGCGTCGAGGGCGAGCACGCCCCGGGAGGGCCACCACTTGGAGATCGTCATCCTGCTCGCGCCGGCGAGCGCGGCGACCCGCTCGACGGTGAAGGCGCCCAGGCCCCCTGACAGGAGCAGGCGCCCGGCCGCGTCGAGGACGTCCCGGCGGACCTCGTCGGCGGGCCGTCGGCCGCGGCCGCGGCGGGGTGGCAGGGGCTGGTCGGTCACGGGGCGCTCCGGGGGTGTTCCGCCGATGGTCACCCCAGCATATGGACATCGCGTCCACATCGTGCTTATATGGACGTACTGTCCACATCTAGCCGCAGGAGGAACCCATGACCACCCCGCGCGTCGCCCTCGTCACGGGCGGATCCGGCGGCATCGGCCGCGCCGTCGCCGAGCGCCTCGCCGCCGACGGCCTGCACGTCCTCGTCCACCACGCCGGCAACCCGGGCCGCGCGAAGGAGACCGCCGAGGCCATCACCGCCGCGGGCGGCACCGCCCTCGCCGCCCGCGCCGACGTCGCCGACGAGCAGGAGGTCGCCGCCCTCTTCGACACCGCGGAGCAGGAGCTCGGCGGCGTCGACGTCGTCGTCCACACCGCCGGGACCATGGAGCTCGCGCCCGTGGCGGACCTCGACCTCGCCGACCTGGACGAGCTCTACCGCACCAACGTGCGCGGCACCTTCGCCGTCGCCCAGCAGGCCGCCCGCCGCCTGCGCCCCGGTGGCGCGCTCGTCACCTTCTCCACCAGCGTCCTGCGCACGCACTTCCCCACCTACGGTGCCTACGCCGCCACCAAGGGCGCCGTCGAGGCCCTCACCCCGATCCTGGCCCGCGAGCTGCGCGGCCGGGACGTCACCGTCAACACCGTCGCCCCCGGCCCCACCGCCACCCCCCTCTTCCTCGAGGGCAAGGACGAGGCCACGATCCAGCGCCTCGCCGCCGCCGCGCCCCTGGAGCGCCTCGGCACCCCCGAGGACGTCGCCGAGGCCGTCGCCTTCCTCGCCGGGCCCGGTCGCTGGGTCAACGGGCAGGTCCTCTACGCCAACGGCGGCCTGGCCTGAGCAACCCCCGCGAGGCACGTGCAACCCCCCGGGGCGCCGGCCCCGTCCTGGGGCCATGGGACGACGGGAGCGGGCGGACGACGGGCGGGCCGACGGGCAGGAGGCCGCAGGAGCGGGCGGACCCGGACGGCGGGAGGTGGTGCGCCTCGCCGCCACGGCGGGGGCGCTGGCGCTCCTGGCCGCCTGCGGCACCCCCGGGACGGCGTCCGTGCGGACCGCGGCCCCCGCCCGCGCCGCCGCGCAACCCCCGGCACCGCAGCCCCCGGCCGGACCGGAGGCAGGAGAGCAGGTGACGGCGCGGCAACTCCCCGGCCTCGGCCCCGCCACCCTCGCGGCGGTCCCGGCCGGGGCAGGCCAGGTCGTCCTCGTCGTCGGCGAGGCGGCCGGCTCCCCGATCTCCTCGGTGACGCTGCACGAACGGGGACCGGAGGGCTGGCGGGCGGGCCCGACGTGGCCCGCCCACAACGGCGCCCGGGGCTGGACCCCCGACCACCGCGAGGGCGATCTGCGCACCCCCGTGGGCGTGTTCGGCCTGAGCGACGCCGGCGGCCTGCTCCCCGACCCCGGCACCCGCCTCCCCTACCACCGCTCCGACCGGTTCACCGCCGCCGGCACCGGCGTGGAGGGCGAGCCGCTCACGGGGTCCTTCGACCACGTCCTGGCCATCGACTACAACCGCGTGCCGGGGACCTCGCCGCTGGAGAGGACCCGCCCGCTCGGCGCGGCGAAGGGCGGCGGGATCTGGCTGCACGTCGACCACGCCGGGCCCACCAGGGGCTGCGTGAGCATCGCCGAGGAGCACGTGCGCGAGCTGCTGCTGGCGCTGGACCCGGCGCTGCACCCCGTCGTCGTCATGGGGGACGCGGCCTCCCTGGCGCGCTGAGCCCACCAGGTCGGGGCCACAGCCCGCGCGGGAGGTCGCCCGGCGGGTCGCACCCGAGGGGTCAAGGGGCCGCCGCGCGGGGCCGATGGAGGGACGTGAGCCGTCGACGTGAGACCCCGGCCGCGCCGGCACGCCCGGCGCGGTGGTCCGTCGTCGCCCTCGCCGTCTACCTCACCGCCGTCCTCACCTGGTGGCTCCTCGCCCCGGAGGGCCCCGCCCGCACCTTCTGGACCGACTTCGCCTACCTGCCGCTGGACGCCGCCGGCGTCGTCGTCGGCGTGCTGCTCCTGCGGCGCGGGGACCTCTCCCGCCGCGCCCGCTGGGCGTGGGGCTGCATCGTCGCCGCCGTCGGCAGCAGGTTCCTCGCCGACGCCTGCTGGTGGTGGATCGAGGGCGTCCTCGGGCAGGAACCCTTCCCCAGCCTCGCGGACGTCTTCTACTCGACGTTCTACCTGTTCCTGTTCGCGGGCGTGCTCCTGCTCGGCCACACCCAGGCCACGACCTGGCGCGCCCGCGTCCTGTTCGGGCTCGACGTCCTCATCACCGGCGCCTCCGCCTTCGTGGGCATGTGGTACTTCGTGCTGGGCCCGATCAGCAGCTTCTGGGCGCCCGACCTGGCCCACCTGCTGAACATCTACTACCCCGTCGCCGACGTCGTCCTGCTCGCCGCCGCCGCACGCCTGCTCATGCTGGGCGCCTCGGGGTCCTCCGCGCTGGTGCTGATCCTGCTGTCCTGCGCCAGCTACGTGGTCGCCGACACCGCCTTCGCGTACCTGTCCACCACCGAGGGCTTCACCGGTGGCGACTGGGTCGACCTGCCCTGGATCGCCGCCGCCGCCTTCCTCGTCGCCGCGATCGACGCGCGCCGCCGCTCCCCGGACGAGCCGGAGGTGAGCCGCGACCACCGCGCGCCCAGCCCCCTGCCCGTCGTCGCCGTCCTGGGCGCCGGCTGCGTCCTCATCCGCGCCTCGGCCGACCTGACCGACAGCGCCGTCAGCGCCACCGCGATCGCCGTGGTCGCCGTCATGTCCCTCACCGCGGTCCGCCAGCTCATCGCCAACCGCCAGTACGCCCGCCTGGCCTCCCGCTACCGCATCCTCGCCAGCCGAGACGCCCTCACCGGCGCCGCCAGCCGCGCCGAGGGCATGGCGCAGGGCGCGGCGCTCGTCGCGGCCAGCGCCCACCGCGGCGAGCCGTGCAGCGTCCTGATGATGGACATGAACCTGTTCAAGCAGATCAACGACGGCTACGGGCACCCCGCCGGGGACGCCGCCCTCGTGGCCGTGGTGCGCCGCATCACCGCCGCCGTGCGCGAGGAGGACCTCGTGTGCCGCTACGGCGGCGACGAGTTCCTCGTGGTCCTGCCCGGCGCGGACGCCGGCGTCGCCGCCGCGATCGCCGCCCGCGTCGAGGCGTCCGTGGCGGCCACCCCCGTGCAGGTCGGGCAGGTGCAGCTGGAGCTCTCGGTGACCGCCGGGGCGGCCACCGCGCACGGCGGCACGCTCGAGGACCTCGTCGAGGCCGGGGACCGGGCGCTGCTGGCCCGCAAGGCGGCGCGACCGCCGCGTCCCGGCGCCCCGCGGCCCCCGGCCCCGCACGTCCCGCCCGGGGTGCCCGCGCCCCACCGGGGCTGAGCCACCCGGACCGCCGGGGCGCCCGGGGGGACCGGGACGCTCAGGAGATGCCGTACCGGCCCAGCTCCCGCTCCACCAGGGAGGTGCCCTCCAGGCCCGGCAGCCCGTGGATCTTGTTGTCGATCTTCCGGGCGGCCGCCAGGCCCTCCGGGCCGCTGAACAGGTACTCCAGCAGGTGCCGCACCTCCTCGCGCGGCATGACCGTGGACCCCACGATCCCCCAGAAGTTCTTCACCGCCAGCCGCGTGAGGACCTGCGCCTTGCGGCTGCGGGCCAGCCGCTCGCGGGCCTGGGAGTTGTAGAACGCGATGTGCCGCGTCTCCTGCTTCGCGATCCGCTTGAGGACCGTGTCCAGCACCGGGTGCTGCTCGCGGGCGGAGAAGCGCGCGTACGCGGCGTGCGTGCACCACTCGTTGATCGCCCCCCACGTCATGTGGGTGGCGATGAAGTCGGCGCCGAGGACGTTGGCCAGCAGCGCCTGCTGGGTGGGGGCCAGCCGGTCCCGCCAGCCCAGGCGCTTGCGCATCGCCGACGTGCGCTCGGCACCGGTGTCCAGCCCGTGGGCGTCCAGGACGTCGTCCAGCACCTCCCCGTGCCAGTACTCCTCGTAGTTCCAGTTCGTGAGGAAGACCGTGATCTCCGGGTCGACGTGCGACGGCGTCACGAGGAGGTCGCGCAGGTAGCAGACCGTGTGCGTCTCGACGTCGCTCATGTACCGCAGGCAGCGCAGCGCCCCCTCCGACAGCGGCTCCACCCGGAAGGCGTCGAAGTCCAGGTCGTCCCACCGCACGGGCTCGACGGTGCGCGCGTACTGCTCGATCGTGAAAGCCATACCCCGTCTTCGGTGCCCCGACGCACCGTGGATGCCTGCACACGCAGTGCTCACCCGGACGGGTGCGCCCCCGGACAGCCACCCCCACGGGTCGGAACAGTCCCCGGGCGGCACGGGCGCGAGGCCGCTCGGAGGGAGCTGCGGGGTGCCGGGCTGCGGCCCGGGGACGTGCCCGTCCTCCACACCGAGGGCGTGCTGGTGGTGCGCGTCCCGGCCGGCCCCCCGGCCCGGGCCGGGGGGCCGGACGTCAGGTGAGGCCGTCGATCTCGGCGGCCCAGTCACCGGCGAACCCGGCGTCCACCATCGTCTCCCGCGGCTCGAACCACACCGTCTTGCCCGGCCCCTCCGGCGCCGCGCTCACGCCCCAGTCGGCGGAGACGGACTCCACGAGCCGCAGGCCCCGGCCGGTGGTCGCCGAGACCCCGAAGCGGCGCGGCTGCACCGCGGAGGGGGAGGAGTCGGTGACGTCGATGCGCACCGCGCCGGACGGCATGAGCCGGACGGTGACCTTGAACGCGGTGCGCGCGTGCAGCATCGCGTTCGTCACCAGCTCCGAGACGCCCAGCTCCGCCGACTCCTCCAGGGCGTCCGAGCCGAGCGCCCGCAGCGCCTCGCGGACGTAGCGGCGGGCCGCGGCGACGGTGTTGGCCATCGGGTCCAGCAGCAGGGGGCGGCCCACGACGCGGCCGTCGTCGTCGTCCTCCCCGGCCTCCTCGCCCCCGCCCTCGTGCGGGGCGGGCCAGGGCGCGGCGAGCGGCTCCGCGGGCGGCTCCTCCCCGTCGTCCTGCCCGTCGGCGTGGCGACCGACGTCGTCGCCGGTCCACGGCCGGGGTTCCCCGCCGGTGAGCTGGCGGAGGAACTCCCCCAGCACCCACCGCCGGTAGGCCACGACCTCCTGGGGTGCGGGCAGGGTGAGCAGGTGCCGGTCGACGCGGCAGAGAGCGTCCGCCTCCTCCAGCGCATCCCGCAGCCGCCGCAGGAAGGGGGCCGTGTCCGCCGGGACGGGGAAGACGACGTCGCAGTGCTCGTGCCCCGCGGCCTCCGCGGCGTCCATGACCTCGCCCGGGCCGGTCCGGAAGGGCGCGTAGGTGGTGTCCAGCTCGTGGGCCAGGCCCAGCAGGCGCGCGGGCAGCGACGACGGGTCGCGCTGCGCCCCGATCTGCACCAGCGCCAGCTCGCGCAGCAGGCCCTCGAGGTGCCGCGTGAACAGCGCGCGCTCCTGCAGGGGAAGCCGCAGCAGTCGCACGTCCACGAGCGTGCCGTTCTCGCTCACACCACGAGCTTGGCACAACGCGGCCGGACCGGCCGGTCGGCTGAGGTCACGGCGGCGG
>NZ_BAAIHU010000003.1:17460-112853 GCF_054590795.1 Kineococcus anabasis | reverse complement strand
CCGCCACGAGCCGCTCCCCGCGGAAGTCGTGCACCTCGACCCGTGCCCCCGGCCGGTCCCAGAAGGCCCGCGCGGAGTCCGACCACCGGCGCAGGGCCTCCTCGCCGGAGGCGTCCACGAGCTCGGCGGTGTCGGCGTACGCGAGGGAGTCGTGGGCGGCCAGCCCGTCCGCACCCACCCGCTGCGACCAGCGCGGGTCGTCCGCGAGGTCCCGCCGCACGGTCGTCCAGGAGGGGGTGTCGGGGTTGTCCGCGCCGTCGAGCACCGTCACGAGGTCCTCGCTGTGCTCCAGGGACAGCACCTGCACCTGCGGGGGCACCTCGGCCATGGCGACCGGCGAGCCGGCCGTCACGACGTGCGTGACGGTGAACTCCGAGCGCACCTCCTCGTCGGCGGCCAGCTCCACCGCGGTCAGGCCGCCCTGGCTGTGCCCCGCGAGCAGCACCGGCTCCCCGTGCCGGGCGCCCGAGGCGCGCAGCGCCTCCACGACGATCCGCATGGGCGCGGTGCGGTGCCCGGCCACGGAGTGCAGGTTGGCCGTCAGGTCCATGGCGGGGCGCCGGTTCCCGGTCACCGGGGACCACTCCTGCGTCCCGGGCACCAGCACCACCCACGACACCCCGCCGCCCGGCCCGGTGATCCGCTCGACCCGTACCTGCCCCTGGGCGGGAGGTGTCCCGCCCAGGGGCGAGCGGCCGGGGTAGCCGCGCGGGTCGGACGTGGGGACACGGCCCGCGGCCTGCCGGACGACCCCGTCGACCAGCTCGGCGACCCCGCGCGGCGGGCGGGTGGGGGCGGCCGGGCCGGCGGTGGCGCGCGTCACCCGCACCCCGGTCTCCCGCAGCACCGGGCCGAGCAGCCCCACCCCGACGAGCACGCGCGCCGCGCCGCGGGCGTCCACCGCGGGCAGGCCGCTGCCGGTGGCGGCGGCCACCGCGGGCCCCAGTCCCGGCACCGCGGCCATGAGGCCCTCCAGCGCCCCCGGGGTGCTCAGCACCGCGGCGTCGACGGCACCGGGGTGCGCGGCGAGCCACTCCCCCGCCTCCCGGCCCACGGCCCGCGCGTCGGCGCCGACCCGGGCGGCGACCTGCGCGGGCGCACCGGCCAGGGCGTCCGCCGCCTCCCCAGGGGTGCCCGGGCCACCCACCCCCGGCAGGGTGGCCACCACGGCGCCCGCGTGCCGGGCGGCGTCGGCCAGGGCGAGCGCCGCGCCCGCGGCCACGGCGGCGGGCAGCACCACGGGCGCGGCGCGGCCGGCGAGGTAGCCCGCCGCCCACCGGCCGGCCAGGACCGCGGCCTCGGCGGCGGCGTACGCGGCGGCGCACCCCTGCAGCGCCGCGGCGCTCGAGGCGAGGCGCCCCGCGAGGGCTGGTGCGCCGCCGGCGCCGCCGACCCGGGCCAGGGCCACCTCCGCGCGCCACCACGTCGCGGGGGACAGCGCGGCCGACGCCACGAGCACCGGATCGGCGAGGCGGCCCGCGGCCGCGAGGGCGAGCTGCCCCAGTGCGGCGGCCAGCCCGGCCAGCTCGGCCCCCGCGGCCGCCAGCGCCGGGGGGTCGACGGCCGTGCGGCCGCCGCCGGAGACGACCAGCCGCCCGTCGCCGCTCACGCCGCCGCCCCGTGCGCCGCGGCCAGCCAGCCCGCCCACGTGCGGGCGACCTCGGCGAGCGTCGTGGGCGTCCCGGCGCGTGCCGGCTCCCCGCCGCCCGGTCCGGCGCGCCACCAGCCGGCACCGTCGTGCAGCAGCAGGTCCCCGGTGGGCGGCACCGCCCCGGAGGAGGCCCAGGCCCGCACGTCCCACGCCGCGCAGGGTTCCCGGGGCCCGTCCTGCACCGGGCCGGCCAGCACCCGCACCAGCTCGGGGACGAGGGCGGTGGCGGCGACGGCGGAGACCTCCACCCCCCGGGCGGTGCCGCGCAGGACGCAGCCGCGCAGGGCGGCGGAGGCCAGCAGCGCCCGGCGGGCGGGCGCGGCGCCGGTGGTGCCGCCGGCCAGCAGCACCACGTCGGGGTCGAGGGGCACCGCCAGGGTCCGGGCGAGCGCCCGGTCCAGCCGGTGCCCCGCGCCCGCCGGGTCCGGGCCCGCGATGCCCGCCTCCTCCAGGCGGCGCCAGGCCCGCGCGGCCTCCGCCGTTCCCGGCTCCGCCGCTGCCCCCGCCCGCGCACCGGCCACCCGCAGCGCGGGGCGCAGCGCGGGCAGCACCACGGCCAGGGCCGCGGCCTCGTCGTGCCCGAGGTGCAGGCGGCGTGCCCGCAGGTCCGCCGCGCGCGACGGGCCCGTGGCGGCGGCGCCGAGGTGGACCCTCACCGCAGCACCTCCGCCGCGGCGTGCCCGGCGCCGCGGGCCAGGACCCGCACCCCGGCACTCACCGCCGCCGCCCCCTCCAGCAGCGCGGCACCGGCGGCGTCCGCGGCCGCCGCGTGCGCCCGCAGGGCCCCGGCCGCCGCGTCGCAGTCCTCGGCGAGCGCGGTGGCGTCGCGCACGTGGGCGTCGAGCCGTTCGCGGAACGCCGCGGCGGCCGGCGACTCCCACGGCAGCCCCGCCAGCACGGCGAGGCGCCGCCGCAGCTCGTGCACCTGCTCCGCGCCCCGGCCCAGCACCCTCGCGGCGTCCAGTGCCGCCTCCGCCGCCCTGCCCGCCGCCACCACCGCCGCGGCGCCCGCCGCTCCCGCCACGTCCACGGGTCCTCCCTCCGCTCCCCCCGTGCCGGTCCGGCCGGGGACGGCGAGGCTAGGAACGGGGGCGCCGCGACCGGTCCGGTCCCGTCGCCGTTGTGGACGGGGCGGCGCACCCGCGCGCCTGTGGACGCCACGGGGTGGGCGCAGGCGGCGGGCGCGGCGCGCGGGCCGCGTGGGCGTGCCCGGCGCCGGGCCGGGCCGCAGGCTGGGGTCGTGGCCCTGTACGAGCACCCCGTCGAGGTGCTGCACCTGCTCGTCTCCCCCGCCCACGCGTACTTCGGGCGGGCCGGTGACGGTCCCGCCGACGTGCCCACCGAGGACGCGCCGTCGGTGGAGGCCGTGGCGGGCAGGGGCCTGCGCGGGGACCGCTTCTTCGGGAAGGCCGCGCACATGGACGCCGCGGTGACGTTCCTGGCGGTGGAGGCGTGGGAGGCGGTGGCCGCGGACCTGGCGCTGCCGGCCGTGCCCGACCCGCTGCTGGCGCGGCGCAACGTCGTGCTGCGCGGCGCGGAGCTGGACCCGCTGCGGGGCCGGGAGTTCGAGCTGGTCACCGCGGCCGGGACGGTGCGGTTCGCGGGACGGCGCCCGGCGAACCCGTGCGTGTGGATGGACCGGGTGGTGGCACCCGGCGCGCACCGGGCGCTGCGCGGGCGCGGCGGGCTGCGGGCGACGCCGCTGACGGACGGGGTGCTGGCGCGCGGCGCGGCGGTGCTGCGCTGCGACGTGCCGCTGGACCCCGCGCGGGCGGGCACGCCGGTGCTGCGCCGCCAGCCCCTGCCCTGACGTCCCCGCCCCCCACACCCGCCCCGCGCCGGCACCCACCCGCACCCGCCCCGCCCCCCGCCGAGGCGGGGACGTTCCGCCGCGACACACCGGCGCGCCGCCACCCGGACGTCCCCGCCCCGCCCACACCCACCCCGAGGCGGGGACGTTCCGCCGCGACACACCGGCGCGCCGCGCCCCGGACGTCCCCGCCTGCGCCGGCACCCGCCTGCGCCCGCACCCGCCCCGCCCCCCGCCCGCGCCGGGTCGGCACCCTGTGCGCGGGCGGACGGCGGCACCCCGCGCGGGTGGGACCATGGGGCACGTGCCCACGCCTGCCGCTCCCGACACGACCGCCTCCGCGACGTCCGCGGCATCCCTGGGGGAGCCTGCGCTCGGCCCCCTCGACGGCCGCTACCGCGCGAGCGTCGCCCCGCTGGCCGAGCACCTGTCCGAGGCCGCGCTGAACCGGCGCCGCATCCACGTCGAGGCGGAGTGGCTGGTCCACCTCGGCACCCACGACGTCGTGCCGGGCGTGCGCCGCCTGACGCAGGACGAGGTCGCGTTCCTGCGGTCCCTGCCGCTGCGCTTCGACGCCGCCGCCGTCGCGGAGCTGGCGGAGATCGAGCGGGAGACCGTGCACGACGTCAAGGCCGTCGAGTACTGGGTCAAGCGGCGGCTGGCCGGCACGTCCCTGGAGGACGTCGCGGAGCTGACGCACCTGTTCTGCACCAGCGAGGACATCAACAACCTGTCGTACGCGCTGATGGTGCGCGACGCCGTCCGGCAGGTGTGGTCGCCCGCGGCGCGCGCGCTCACCGACGACCTGGCGCGGATGGCGCACGAACTGCGGGGGGAGCCGATGCTGGCCCGCACGCACGGCCAGCCCGCGACGCCCACGACCCTCGGCAAGGAGCTGGCGGTCCTGGCGCACCGGCTGCGCCGCCAGCTCGCCCGCGTGGACGCCGCGGAGTTCCTGGGCAAGTTCAACGGCGCCACCGGCACCTACGCCGCGCACGCCACCGCGGTGCCCGGCACGGACTGGCCGGCGGTGTCGCGGGAGTTCGTGGAGGGCCTGGGCCTGACGTGGAACCCGCTGACCACGCAGATCGAGTCCCACGACTGGCAGGCGGAGCTGTACGCGGACGTGGCGCGGTTCGGCCGGGTGCTGCACAACCTCTGCACCGACGTGTGGACGTACATCTCCCTGGGCTACTTCGTGCAGGTGCGCGGGCAGGGCACGGTCGGCTCCAGCACGATGCCGCACAAGGTGAACCCGATCCGGTTCGAGAACGCCGAGGCGAACCTGGAGGTGTCGCAGGCGCTGTTCCGGGTGCTGGAGGAGACGCTCACGACCTCCCGCCTGCAGCGCGACCTGACGGACTCCTCGGTGCAGCGCAACATCGGCGTGGCGTTCGGGCACTCGCTGCTGGCGCTGGAGAACGTCCGCAAGGGCCTGGCGGGGCTGGACGCGAACCCGCAGGCGCTGGCGGCGGACCTGGACGCCACGTGGGAGGTGCTGGGTGAGGCGGTGCAGTCGGTGATGCGGGTGCACGGTCTGCCGAACCCGTACGAGCGGCTGAAGGACCTGACGCGGGGGCGGCGGGTGGACGCGGCGGCGATGCGCGAGTTCGTCGCGGGCCTGGGCCTGCCGCGGGAGGACGCCGAGCGCCTGGCGGAGTTGACCCCGGCCACGTACACGGGTGTGGCGTCGGCCCTGGTGGACGTCCTCGGCGCCCCGCCCGGCCGGGCCTGACCGCCGTGCGCGCCCTGGTCCTGGAGCGGTTCGGCGCCCCGCTGGAACTGCGCACCGTGCCGGACCCGGAGCCGGGTCCGCAGGGCGCGGTGGTGCGCGTGGAGGCGACGGGGGTGTGCCGCAGCGACTGGCACGCCTGGCAGGGCCACGACCCGGACGTGGTGCTGCCGCACGTGCCGGGGCACGAACTGGCGGGCACGGTGGTGGCGGTGGGGCACGAGGTGCGCCGGTGGCGCGCCGGGGACCGCGTGACGGTGCCGTTCGTCAACGCGTGCGGTTCCTGCCCGGAGTGCGCCGCGGGTGCGCAGCAGGTGTGCGCCCGGCAGCGGCAGCCGGGTTTCACGCACTGGGGCTCGTTCGCGGAACTGGTGGCGCTGGACTTCGCGGACGTCAACCTCGTGCGGTTGCCGGAGGGGATGCCCGCGGGAACGGCGGCGGCGCTGGGCTGCCGGGTGGCGACGGCGTTCCGCGCGGTGGTGGACGTGGGCGAGGTGCGCGCGGGAGAATGGCTCGCGGTGCACGGCTGCGGCGGCGTGGGCCTGTCCGCGGTGGCGGTGGCGGTCGCCTCGGGCGCGCGGGTGGTGGCGACGGACCTGTCACCGGCGGCGCGGGAGCTGGCGGCGCGGGCGGGTGCCGAGGTGGTGCTGGACGCCGCCGGTGGACCCGGGGAGGTCGCGGCGGCGGTGCGGGCCGCGACGGGCGGTGGGGCGCAGGTGTCCGTGGACGCCGTGGGCAGCGCCGCGACGTGCGAGTCGTCGCTGCTGTGCCTGCGGGCGCGGGGGCGGCACGTGCAGGTGGGGTTGCTGCCCCGGGCGGTGGGCAGGCCGGACCTGCCGCTGGAGCGGGTGATCGCCCTGGAGCTGCAGTTCCGCGGCAGCCACGGCACGGCGGCGCACGACTACCCGAGGCTGCTGGGCCTGGTGGCCTCGGGCCGGCTGGACCCGGGGCTGCTGGTCTCGCGGGTCCTGCCGCTGGCGGAGGGCGGGCGGGCGCTGGCCGAGTGCGGTGCGGCGGCGTTCGCGGGGATCACGGTGCTGGAACCGGCGGCACCGGGACCGGCGACGGGGACGGGCGCGTCCTAGGGGCGCGGCCGGCGGGCTCACCCGGTCGGCCGAACGCGGCGCGGCGGGCACGCCGCGACCGTCATCATGACCGCTGCCGCACCGTTGCGGCCGTGGGCACGGCCGGGAGGACGGCCGGGGGTCGTCGTCGAGGAACCAGGAGGAGGGGAGCACGTGGAGATCGTCTACAACAGCTACGGGGGCCGGTTCTCGGACAGCCCGCGCGCGGTGTACGAGGCGCTGGTGGCGCGCGGCGACGCGGTCGGCCACACGTGGTTGTGCGCGCCCGCGCACGCCGCGAGCTTCCCGCCGGGGGTCCGCACGGTCACGCCGGGCACCGCGGCGTCGCGGGCGGCCCTGGAGGCGGCGGACGTCCTGGTCGCCAACTACGGCACGGAGCGCGGCTGGCGCAAGAAGCCGGGCGCGCGGTACGTGCAGCTGTGGCACGGCACGCCGCTGAAGCGCATCCACAACGACGCGCTGACGCTGCCGGACGGCCCGCTGGGCGACGACGACCACGACGTGCGCGCGTGGGACCACCTGATCTCCCCGAACTCCGCGGCGACGGGCCCGCTGCGGGGTGCCTTCGGGTTCACGGGACCGGTGCACGAGACCGGTTACCCCCGCAACGACGTGCTGAGCGCACCGGACCGCGAGGAGCGCCGGGCGCGGGTCCGCGCGCGGCTCGGCATCGCCGAGGGGGTGCGGGCGGTGCTGTACGCGCCGACGTGGCGCGACGACGTGGTGGACGCCGAGGGCCGGCGGGACTTCGACCTGCGCCTGGACCTGGAGCGGTTCTCCGCGCGCCTGGGCGGCGACCACGTCCTGCTGCTGCGGCTGCACTACTTCCTGTCGGGCCGGCTCGGCGCGGTCTCCGTCCCGGGCGTGCTGGACGTGTCGCAGCACCCGGACATCGCGGAGCTGTTCCTGGCGGCGGACGTGCTGGTGACGGACTACTCCTCGGCGATGTTCGACTTCGCGGTGACGGGCAAGCCGATCGTGTACTTCACGTACGACCTGGCGCACTTCCGCGACGAGCTGCGCGGTTTCTACTTCGACCTGGAGCGGATCGCGCCGGGTCCGCTGCTGGCGACGTCGGAGGAGGTGCTCGACGCGGTCGCGGACCTCGACGCGGTGTCGCTGCGGTACGCGGAGCGGTACGCCGCGTTCCGCGAGACGTTCTGCCACCTGGAGGACGGCCGCGCCACCGAGCGCGTGTTGGAGCTGTTCCTCCCGGCCCCGGTGGCCGTGGGCGTGCCCCAGCCGCGCGAGGCGGCATCATGGGTGGGGAACTGATCACGGGGTCGGGCAGGGGCCCCCGGTCGTCGTCGAGAAAGCGGGAACTGCTTTGAAGATCGTCTACCACAGCTTCGAGGGCAGGTACTCGGACTCCCCGCGCGCGCTCCACCGGGCGCTGCTGGCGCGCGGGGACGACGCCGAGCACGTCTGGCTCTCCGCGCCTGCCCACGCGCACGGTTTCCCCGCGGGGACGGTGACGGTGCCGTACGGCGGTGAGGAGTGCGTCGCCGCGCTGGAGTCCGCGGACGTCGTGGTGTCCAACACCCACATCGACCTGGAGTGGGAGAAGTCGCCGCGCACCACGTACGTGCAGACGTGGCACGGCACCCCGCTGAAGTCGATCCACTGGGACGTGCTGTGGGCACCGGAGGGCCGGCTGCCGCGCCTGGACCGCGACATCGCCCGCTGGGACGCGTTGCTGTCGCCGAACGCGGCGAGCACGGGCCCGCTGCGGCAGGCGTTCCGGTACACCGGCCCGGTCCACGAGACGGGTTACCCGCGCAACGACGCCCTGAGCGCGCCGGACGCGGCGGAGCGCCGCGCGAAGGTGCGCGCCGAGCTGGGCATCGCCGACGGCGTGCGCGCGGTCCTGTACACCCCGACGTGGCGGGACGACGACGTCTTCGGCGACGGGCCGGGCTTCTCCCTGCACCTGGACCTGGACCGCTTCGCCGAGCGCCTCGGTGACGACCACGTGCTGCTGCTGCGGTTGCACTACATGGTGTCCGGCGCGCTGGGCACGGTGGCGAAGCCGGGTGTCGTCGACGTCTCCTTCCACCCGGACATCGCCGACCTGTACCTGGCGGCGGACGCGATGGTGACCGACTACTCCTCGACGATGTTCGACTTCGCCGTCACGGGGAAGCCGATCCTGTTCTTCCCGTACGACCTGGAGCACTACCTGGGGAAGCTGCGGAGTTTCTACTTCGACTACCAGGAGATCGCGCCGGGGCCGCTGCTGCCGACGTCGGACGAGGTGATCGGGGCCATCGCGGACCTCGACGCCGTGTCGCGGGAGCACGCGGAGCGGTACGCCAGGTTCCAGGAGACGTTCTGCCACCTGGAGGACGGCCACGCGACCGAGCGCGTTCTCGACCTGTTCACCCCCCGCGAGGGCGGGGCCGATCCCTCGAGGAGGAACGTGTGACCACAGTTCAGGCCGTGATCCTCGCGGCAGGCATGGGTACCCGGCTCGGCCGCCCCATGCCCAAGCCGCTGACCCGGCTCGACGAAGGCCGGACCATCATGCAGCAGCAGGTGGACAACCTGCGGGTGGCGTTCGGCACCGACGTGCGCATCACCGCGGTGGTCGGTTTCAAGGCGACGCTGGTGATGGAGGCGCAGCCGGACCTGCTGTTCGCCTACAACGCGTACTACGACTCCACGAACACCTCCAAGAGCCTGCTGCGGGCGCTCCTCACGTCCCCCGACGGCGGTGTGCTGTGGCTCAACGGGGACGTGGTGTTCGACCCGCGCCTGCTGGAGGACCTGCGCCCCTCGATCGAGGCGGACGTCTCGACGGTGTGCGTGAACACCGCCGCGGTCGGCGAGGAGGAGGTGAAGTACACGGTGGACGGCGACGGTTTCGTCCGGGAGCTGTCCAAGACCGTGGTCGGCGGCCTCGGGGAGGCGGTCGGCATCAACTACGTCTCCGGCCGCGACAAGCCCGTGCTGGTGGAGGAGCTCCGCCGCTGCGCGGACACCGACTACTTCGAGCGCGGCATCGAGCTGGCGGTCCAGGAGCGCGGCATCCGGGTGCGCCCGCTGGACATCTCCCGCCGCTTCGCCGTCGAGGTGGACTTCGAGGAGGACCTGGCGCGGGCGAACCGGCACCCCGTCGCCTGAGACGCCCCACCCCGGCCACCGGGGCACCGTCAGATGCGGACGGTGCCCCGGTGGCCGGTGAAGGTGGCGGCGCGCAGGCCGGGGCCGTCGGAGCCGGGCGGCACCCACGTGAAGTCCAGCTCGGTCACGGCGAACTCCGGCGGCAGGCCCAGCCAGGTGCGGACGTGCTCGCGCACCCCGGCGATCTCCAGGCCCGCGAGGCGGGTGCCGCCGGTCAGGGCCAGACCGGAGGGGTGCAGCGCCTCCGGGGAGTCCCACTCGATGAGCAGGGGCAGCTGCGGGTCCTCCAGCAGGCCCGGCACGCCGATGTGCCGCCAGTGCAGCTCGACCCCGTCGGGGCGCCGCCGGGAGCCGGCCTCGGAGCGCTGCCCCAGCCGCCGCTCGAAGTGCCCGATGTCGTCCACGCCGACGGCCCAGGTGAACCAGCCGCCCCCCGCGTCGGAGCGGCGGCGCACGGCCCGGCCGAACGGCGCCTTCTCGGCCACCGGGTGGTCGAGGACCTCCACCACCTCCACGTAGCAGCGCCCGCTGAGGGGCAGGATCACGTTGCGGGTGCCGAAGCGGGGGTGCGGTCCGCCCTCGACCGTGCGCACGCCGAGCAGCCCGGCCAGGTGCCTGGCCGTCGCCTCGAGGCCTTCGGGCCCGGCGGCGTAGCCGAGGTGGTCGACGCGCATGCCGCGCATCGTGGCAGACCCGGCCGACGGCCCCGGCGGCACCTCCGCCCGCGCACCGTTTGGTGTGCTCCCCGCAGGGGTAGGCCACCGGTGGACGGAATTTTCCGATGGAGGAGGACGCCGTGAGGCTCGACTGGCTCAAGCCCGCCACCGAGGACGCCGGGACGTACGTCTCGCTCGTCTTCGACGCGACCCGGGACGACGCGAACGGCGCCCACGAGATCGACCTGCGCTGGCAGGACGCGCGCGACCAGCTCGCCAGGGCCGGCGCCCCGGCCGCGGCGCTGGACGCCGTGGCCGAGGTGGCGGTGCAGCCCACGGGGGTGGGCGGGCGCGTGGGCCGGGCGGTGGTGGCGACCGAGTCGGGCGTCGTCATCGACCGGTTGCTGCCCGAGCCGCCGGTGCGGGAGGAGTCCACGGCCGGCCCGGTGCCCAACCTCATGCCGCTGGTGCGCTCCCTCGCGGACGACGTGCACTACGTCCTCGTCGAGCTGGACCGGGTCGGCGCGGACATCACCGTCGCGCACTCCTCCTCCCCGGACACCGAGCCGGAGCAGCACACCGTCGACGGGGACCACGACCTCCTGCACAAGATCCGCGGTGGCGGCTGGGCGCACCTGCGCTTCCAGTACCGCGTGCAGGACTCCTGGGACCACAACGCCGCCACCGTGGCCGACGACCTCGACAAACTGCTCGGCAGGGAGAAGCCGGAGGCGCTGTTCGTCACGGGTGACGTGAAGGCGATCCACTCGCTGCGCGGCAAGGCCAGCCAGCGGGTGCTGGAGCTGCTGGAGGAGGTCCCCGGCGGAGGCCGCAGCGCCGGCGTCCACGAGGAGGTCTTCCGGCAGAACCTGTCGATGGCGGTGGACCGGGTCCGCAGCGGCCGCCGCGGACGGGTCGTGGACGAGTTCGAGCAGGAGATCGGCCGCACCCGCACCGGCCAGGGCCCGGACGCCAGCGCCGGCCTGGGCCGCGCGGTGGAGGGTCTGGTGCCGGTGGTGGACGCCCTGCGCCGCAGCCAGGTCCAGGTGCTGCTGGTGCACGACGACCCGTCGTCGACGGCGACGCTGTGGACGGGCCCGGACGCGCTGCTGCTGGGCACGAGCCGCGAGGAGGTCCTCGCGATGGGGGTGTCGGACGCGGTGGAGGTCCGCGCGGACGCGGCGCTGGTGCGGGCGCTGGCGGCGACGGACGCCGAGATCGAGCTGGTGACGGACGTGCCGCGGATGGCGGAGGGCATCGGGGCGCTGCTGCGCTACGCGGACGCCTCGACCGCCCACTGAGGCCGTCGCCTCGACCGCCCGCTGAGGCCGTCGCCTCGACCGCCCGCTGAGGCTTCCCTCCCCGCCGCGGTGACCGCGCCCGCGGCGGGGAGGAGGACCACCGGCCCGGCGACGGCGGTCCGACCGGGCCCCGGTCGTGCGGCCGCCCGCGAGATTCGCACCCCGTTCGCCGGAAACCGCTGACGGCGCGCGGGGCGTGGTGCCACGATCACCGTGTGCACAAGACCGCCCCCGCCCTGGCCGTCGCCGCGCTGGCGACCCTCGCCCTCGCCGGCTGCAGCAGCACCAGCCCCTGCGCCGCGCTGCCCGCACCGACCGCGGAGCAGATCTCCGCGGCCGGCCAGCAGGTCCGCGGCCTCCCCGTGGAGGTCGAGGTGGAGGTCGACGGGGTCGACTGCTTCGTCGACCCCGGGACCCGCCGCTGGACGGAGGAGCGGGAGGAGTCCTGACACCGCCCGGGCGCGGGGGCGGGACGCTGTCCGGAGCACCTGACAGCATCGGGGCATGACCTCGGCCCCCTCCCCGGCCCTCCCCGCCGCCCCCGGCACCGCTGCGGCCACCGCCCCGGAGCGCGCCGCCCTGCGCGCCGAGGCCGAGGACGTGCTTCGCCGCCTCGTCGGCCGGCCCGACGCGGTGCTGCGCGAGGACCAGTGGACCGCGATCGAGGCGCTCGTCGCCGACCGCCGCCGCGCCCTGGTGGTGCAGCGCACCGGCTGGGGCAAGTCCGCCGTCTACTTCGTGGCCACCGCGCTGCTGCGCGCCCGCGGCGCCGGCCCCACGGTGATCGTCTCCCCCCTGCTGGCGCTGATGCGCAACCAGATCGCCGCCGCCGGGCGCGCCGGGGTGCGGGCGGTCACCGTGAACTCCACGAACACCGAGGAGTGGGACGAGGTCTTCGCCGGTGTGCGCGCCGGGCAGGTGGACGTGCTGCTCGTCTCCCCCGAGCGGCTGAACAACCCCGGCTTCCGCGACGCCGTGCTGCCCCAGCTCGCCGCCGCCACCGGCCTGCTCGTGGTGGACGAGGCCCACTGCGTCTCCGACTGGGGCCACGACTTCCGCCCCGACTACCGGCGCATCCGGACGCTGCTGGCGGACCTGCCGGAGGGCATCCCGGTCCTGGCGACCACCGCCACGGCCAACGCCCGCGTCACCGCCGACGTCGCCGAGCAGCTCTCCGTCTCCGGCGAGCGCACCCTCACCGACGTCCTCGTGCTGCGCGGCAGCCTGGACCGCTCCTCCCTGCGCCTGGCCGTCGTGGACCTGCCCGACCACGCGCACCGCCTGGCGTGGCTGGCGCAGCACCTGCCCGGGCTGCCCGGCTCCGGCATCGTCTACGTCCTCACCGTCGCCGCCGCCGAGGACGTCGCCGCGCACCTGCGCGCCCACGGGGTCAGCGCCGCCGCGTACACCGGCCAGACCGAGCCGGCCGACCGGCTCCAGGCCGAGGAGGACCTGCTCGGCAACCGCGTCAAGGCGCTGGTGGCCACCTCGGCGCTCGGCATGGGCTTCGACAAGCCCGACCTCGGCTTCGTCGTGCACCTCGGCGCCCCGGCCTCCCCCATCGCGTACTACCAGCAGGTGGGCCGCGCGGGCCGCGGCGTGGACGACGCGGCGGTGGTGCTGCTGCCCGGCCGGGAGGACCGCGACATCTGGGCGCACTTCGCCTCCCTCGGCTTCCCCGGCGAGGTGGACGTCCGCACGACCCTCGACGTGCTGGCCCAGGAGGGCCGGGCCCTGTCCACGCCCGCCCTGGAGGCGCGGGTGCCGCTGCGGCGCAACCGGCTGGAGACGATGCTCAAGGTCCTCGACGTGGACGGCGCCGTGCGCCGGGTGCGGGGCGGGTGGGAGTCCACCGGGCGGCCCTGGCACTACGACGCCGAGCGCTACGCCCGGGTCGCGGCCACCCGCGAGGAGGAGCAGCAGGCGATGCTCGGCTACATCGCCACCGGCAGCTGCCGGCTGGAGTTCCTGCGCCGCGCCCTCGACGACCCCGAGGCCGCACCGTGCGGGCGCTGCGACACCTGCGGCGGTTTCACGCCGCCGGCCGCCGTGGACGCCGACGGCGCCCGGCAGGCGCGCGAGCGGATGGACCGGCCCGGGGTGCCGGTGGAGCCGAAGAAGCAGTGGCCCACCGGCCTGGGCGCCCTCGGGGTGTCGCTGTCCGGGCGCATCGGCCCCGCCGAGCAGGCCGGGGAGGGCCGTGCCGTGGCCCGGCTGACGGACCTGGGCTGGGGCGGGGCGCTGCGGGAGCTGTTCCGCCCCGGCGCGGGGGACGGCGAGACGCCCGTGCCGCTGCGGCGCGCCGCGGCCCAGGTCCTGGACGACTGGGCCCGCGACCTCGCCCTCGACGGGGTGGTCGCGCTGGCCTCGGCGAGCCGCCCGCAGCTCGTGGCGCACCTGGCGGACGGCCTGGCCCGCTACACGGGCCTGCCGCTGCTGACGAGCTTCCGCATCGCCGACGGCAGCGGCTCCCCGCGCGCCGACGTGAACTCCGCGCACCGGGTCCGCGCCCTCGCGGGCCGCTTCGTGCTGGAGGACCCGCAGGCGGTGGCGGGCCGGCGGGTGCTGCTCGTGGACGACCGCACCGCGACGGGCTGGACGCTCGCGATCGCCGCGCGGGAGCTGCGCCGCGCGGGCGCCGCGGCCGTGTACCCGTTCGTGCTCGGCGACGGCGCCTGAGCGACCGGACCTGAGCGACCGGACCTGAGCGACCGGACCTGGGCGATCGGGTCCGGGAAGCCCTCAGCCCCAGACCCGCACCCGGGTCGGCTCCACGACGTAGGTGATCCGCCGCTCCCCCGGAGCGCGGCCGGGGTAGGTCGCCAGACCGAGGTATTTCGCCGCCAGGCGGTCGATGTGCTCCTCCGCGCCGTCCCGGACGGCGGTGGCGCTCCCGCGGATCTCCACGTAGTGGTGCGGGTTCGTGGCGTCCAGCACGGCGAGCGAGATCCGCGGGTTGGCGTCGACGTCAGCCGGCCACTTGCGGCCGACCGCGCCGTTGAGAGCCGGCCTGCCGTCGATCAGGTCGATCCACAGCACCGTGGTGTGCAGGCCGCCGTCGGGACCGAGGGTGGACAGCACGGCGTGGTTGCGCCCGGCGAGGAGCGCCCGGACCCGCGGGTCGTCGAGGGTGGTCATGGCCGCATCCTGCCCCGTTCCCCCGGCCGGGGGACCTCCCGCCGCACGGTTCTGGCGGAACGCCCCGCCCGGCCCCGGGCCGCCGTTAGCCTCACGCCCGCGGCCCGCCGCGATCCGGCGGCTGCCGGGCGTGCGGGCGCCCGGCGGGGTCCGCCCCGCCGCGCCCCGTCCACGGCTGCGCGCAGCGCGCCGACGTCCCCGGAGCTCCCGTGCACCCTGTCCCGCCGTCGGTACGCCGCCGCGTGCTGCCCACCTGCCTCGCCCTGCTCGCCGCCCTGGGAGGCGTGGCCGGCGGTGCGGCCCCCACGCACGCCACGCCGTCGTTCACGCTGACCCGCCCCGCGGACACCCGCGACCGGTTCGCCACCGCCGCGAGCATCGCCCGGATGGCGTTCCCCGAGGGCGCCACCGAGGTCGCCGTCGTCAACGGCGACAACCCCGTCGACGCCCTCGCGGCCTCCGGGTGGGCGCTCACGGACATCCCGATCCTCTACGTGCGCAGGGACTCGGTGCCCGCCGCCGCGGCCGCGGCGCTGGAGGACCTGGACCCCGAGGTCGTCCACGTCATCGGCGGCGAGGGAGCCGTCTCCGCGGCCGTGGCGCGCGACATCGGCCGCGGCCGCGGCCGGACGGTCCAGCGCTACGACGGCGCGAACCGGTACGAGACGGCCGCCCAGCTCGCGGTGAGCCTGACCGAGTACCTCGGGGAACGACCGGAGACGGTGGTCCTGGCCCGCGGCGACGACTACGCCGACGCCCTGGCGGCCGCGCCGTGGGCGGCGAAGGACGGCGCTCCCGTGCTGCTGACGCGGCCCACCGTGCTGCCGGACGCGACGTTGCGGGCGCTGGAGGTCATCGGCCCGCGCCGCGTGGTCGTCGTCGGCGGCGAGGGGGCCGTCGGGGCCGGCATCCAGAACCAGCTCGTCGCCTCCGGTCTCGACGGCTTGCGCATCGAGGGCCGCGACCGCTACGAGACGGCCGCCAACGTGGCCCGTTCCGGTCTCACCGGCTTCTCCCGGAGCCGCGTGGGCCTGGCCAACGGCGCCAGCCTGGTCGACGCCCTGCCCGGTGCGGTCCTGCTGGCGCAGAGCGGGGCGCCGGTCCTGCTGACCCGCCCGGGGGACCTCGGTCCCGCGGCCGCCCGCTACCTCACCGACCACCACCACACCCTGCTCGGCGGGGTGGCGATCGGCGGGACGGGCGCGGTGCCCGACACGGTGCTCGTCCAGGCCCGGCAGGCCGCCTCGGGGCCCCCGCTGACGGCGCGGCTCGCGCACTGGTGGGACGACTACGTGACGGTGGACCTGCCCGCGGTGCCCGGTGCCGCCTACACCGTCCACGCTGCGCCGGCGGTGTTCTCCGGCGGGGCGTACGTGCCGGCGCCGGCGCTGCCGCCCGCCGGTGCCGCGGCGGCACCGGGGACCGACTCCGAACCCACCCAGGAGGGGGTGCAGGTGCGGGTGGGTGGCCTGACCCCGGACACCGCCTACGACCTGTGGGTCACCCGGGCGGTGGGTGACGTGCCGCCCCTGACCGGGTACCTCGACGCCGGCGGGGAGGTGCTGAACGGCTCCGTGCTGCTGCGGACCGCTCCCGCCCCGGCACCCTCCGGGCCGAGCACCACCACCGCCGGTGCCGCACCGCGCATCCTCGACGTCGCGGTGTCACCCGACGGCGGGGGCCTCACCGTCGACCTGGAACCGCTGCCGGAGGGCAGTCGCTACACCGTGTTCTGGGGCAGGGCGAGGTACGACGCCCAGGGGCGGTACCTACCCCCCACCTACGCGTACGGCGTGGTCAACGACCGTCCCGACGCGACGTGGTCCCGGGACGTGGTCGACGGGGACGGGCGGCCGGCGGCGGGGACGACCGTCCCCGGGGCGCTGGAGCCCTCCACCGGTTACGAGGTGTACGTGGTCCGCGGTGACGGCAGCCGCGGCGGGACGCGCGCCGCGTACTGGAACTCCACCGCGCGCACATCGCAGACAGCGGCCACGCCGGCGCCGGCCGCGCCCAGCGTGACGACCCCCGCCGCCCCGTAGCCGCGCGGGCGGCCCGGTCGCGCGGACCGGGCCGCCCGCGGCTCAGCGCTGCTTCTGGTGCCGCACCCGCGTCGGCTCGATGACGTACGTGATGCGCTTCTCGGCGTCGTTGCGCCACGGGTAGGCGTCCACCCCGTGCAGGTACTTCCGGGCGAGCGCGTCGATGTGCTCCTCGGACCCCTCGGGGCGGGCGGTGGCCGTGCCGCGGATCTCGACGTAGTCGTACGGGTTGTGCTCGTCGTACACGACGACGGTGACGTTGGGGTTGCGCTCCAGGTCGCTCGGCCAGCGCCGGCCCACGGCGCTGTTCACGGCGGGCCTGCCGTCGATCAGGTCGATCCACACCACGGTGCTGTGGATCGTCCCGTCGGCGCCGAGGGTGGACAGGACGGCGTGGTGGCGCCCGTCGAAGAGGGCGCGGACTCCGGGGTCGTCGATCGTGGTCACGCGCTCATCCTCGTACCGGAGCGCGGCGCGTACCAGCGCGGGCCCGCGCGCAGCCGGGACCGGGAACCGTTCCACCGCCCGCGGAGGCTCCCCCCGGCGCCCGCCGTGCGGCATCCTGGGGCCGCCCTCGTCGCCCGGACGGCCGAAACAGCCCGGTCGCGCAGGTGCCGACAACCTCTCGACGGGCGGCGGACGAGCGGACACGGGAACGGGGAGCAGGTGCAGCAGCGCGTGCAGGTGCTCGGCGCCCTCGGGGGGTGCGCCGTGCTGGCGACCCTCGCGCTCCTCCTCCCGGGGCTGCGCTCACCCCTGAACCTGCTGTGCGGCGCCGCGGGGGTCGTGCTCGTCGTGGCCGGCCTCCTGCGCCACCGGCCGGAGCGCTCCCGCCCGTGGGTCCTGCTGGCCGTCGTGCTGTCCTGCGCCCTGGCCAGCAACGTCCTCACCGCGCTGGCCGGCGCGCACACCGCCGCGGCGGTGGCGTTCACCACGGCGGCCCAGCTCGCGGCCATGGCCCTCGTCCCCATCGTGATCATGACGCCGGTGCCGGACGGGAACTGGCGCAGGGTCAGCGCCGACACCCTCATCGCCGCCGCGGGGGCGGGTCTGCTGGCCGTGCAGGTCGCCCTGATGCTGCACGCCTTCCACGAGCCGGGCCTGCCGTGGGGGCTGCTCGTGGCGCCCGCGTTCGACGTGTACGCCCTGGCGATGGTCGTGCACGTGTTCTGCTCGCGGCGGTCGCTGGAGAGCAGCGCCGTGCTGGGGCTCAGCGGCGCCGTCACGTTCCTGCTGTACGACCTGGCCGTCACCGTGGGCGGTCACCGCCTCGCGCTGCCCGGGGACCCCGTGCAGGCCCTGAGCGCCGCCGGGGCGCTGCTGTTCGGTCTCGCCGCGCTGGCGCCCGACATGCACCACCTCGGCGGCACCCCGCCGGGGCAGCGGGTGCGCTCGGCGTCGGCGCGGCTGCTCGCCGCCCTGCCGGCGTTCGCGACGGCCCCCGCGCTGTGGGCGCTGGGGCTGCTCGGGTTCCTGCCGAGCGTCTCGGAGGTCCTCGTGGTGCCCGCGGGCTACGTGCTGGCGGGAGCCGGCCTGGCGATGGCGCTGGTGTCCCTGCGCCGCGCCGAGCGCACCGCCGAGCTGGACCCCCTGACGAACCTGGTGAACCGGCGCGGCCTGCTGCCGGCGGTGGAGGAGCTGCGCCGCAGGCTCGGCGGGGAGCCGCTGCACCTGTGCATCGTGGACCTCGACGACTTCAAGCAGGTCAACGACAGCCGCGGTCACGAGGTGGGCGACCGCCTGCTCGTGGAGGTCGGCGCCCGGCTGCGCTCGGCGGTCGGTGCCCGCGGGGTGGTCTCGCGCACCGGCGGCGACGAGTTCCTCGTGGTGGTGGCCGAGGCCTCCGGCGGCTGGGGCGCGGGCGACCTGGTCCTGTCGGCCCTGGACCCGCCGTTCGACTGCGCGGGGGTGCCCACGTCCGTCACGGCGTCCGTGGGGGTCGTCGTGCTGCCCGCGGGCACCCCGCCCGCGCGGGTCCTCGCAGACGCCGACGTGGCGATGTACGCGGCCAAGCAGGCCGGCAAGGGCCGGGCCCTGACGTACCGGCCGGAGCTGCGCAGCCGGGTGCTGGGCGACTTCGAGCGGCAGCGGGAGCTGCGCGCCCTCCTCGACGGCGCCGACCCGGAGGAGGTGGGCCGCCTCGTGGTGCTCTACCAGCCGATCGTGGGGCTGGAGCCGCTGCGGGTGACGGGCGCGGAGGCCCTCGTGCGCTGGGAGCACCCCCGGCTCGGGCTGCTGGGGCCGGACTCGTTCCTCGCCCTCGCGGAGGGCGCCGGGCTCGGCGCGCGGCTGGACGAGCAGGTGATGCAGCAGGCCGCGGGCCGGCTCGCGGGCTGGGACGCGGAGGGGATGCCGCGGCTGTCGCTGAACCTGAACCTCGGGATCGGCAGCATGCGGCGACCGAACCTGCACCGGACCGTGGCGGGCCTGGTGGAGCGCCACGGCCTGACCCCGGACAGGTTCCACCTGGAGATCACCGAGCACGACGAGCTGCCGGTGGAGCCGGGCAGCACGTCGGCGTTCGAGGCGCTGGCCGCGGGCGGGTTCCAGATCAGCCTCGACGACTTCGGGGTGGGCTACACGTCGCTGACGTACCTGCGGCGCTTCCCCGTCTCGGTGGTGAAGCTGGACCGCTCGCTGACGTCGCTGACGGGTGAGGCGGGGCGGGTGCCGCTGATGGAGGGCATCGCGGCGCTGTGCCGGGCGCTGGACGTGGCGCTGCTGGCGGAGGGCGTGGAGGACGAGGCGCAGATCCCGGCGCTGCGGGCGCTGGGCGTGCAGTACGCGCAGGGGTTCCACTTCGCGCAGCCGCTGACGGCGGAGGAGTTCGCGGACCTGGTGCGCCGCGCCGAGCGCGGGGAGAGCCCGGTGGCCCGGGCGGCGCTGCCCGCGGCCGTGCCGTCCCCCGCCGTGCCGTCCCTGGTGCCGTCCGCCACCGTGCCGTCCCCGGTGCTCCCCCGGCTCCTCCCGCGGGTCGTGCCGCTCCCCGCCGGGGCGCCGGTGCCGTGCGCGCTGGCGGCCGTGCCACCGCAGCGGCACGAACGTGAGCAAGGCGACACCACCCGCGGCCCGGAGCACCCCGCGCCGGTGGCCACACTGGGCGCGGAGCCGGTGGACGGCTCCTGAGCCCGCCTTCCCGAGGAGGAACCCCCGTGCCGCACAGGCAGGTCGCCGTCCTGTTCCGCGCCGTCGCCGTCGCCGAGGCCGTCTCGTGGGCCGCGCTGCTGGTGACGATGTACCTGAAGTACGTCGTGGAGGCGGCCCACGAGGGCGGTGTCCCCGTCTCGGGAGCGGTCCACGGCGGGCTGTTCGTGGCGTACCTGGTGGTGACGCTCCTCGCCGCCCGCACCTTCCGCTGGTCGGCCGGGGCGACGCTGCTGGCCCTGCTCGCGGCCGTGCCGCCGTTCGGGACGATCGTCTTCGAGCGCCTGGCGTCCCGCCGCGGGATGCTCGCCGGCGCCGAGCCCGCCCGCGCCTGAGCTACCAGGCGATCCGCTCGAACTCCGCCCGCAGCCTCGCGCCGCGGGCGGGGTTCACCGACTCCACCCACGTCACCCGCCCGGCCAGGTGCGCCCGGAAGTCGGGGTGCCCCTCGCGGTTCTGGGCCTCGGGCCCGGTGCGGGCGGCGTTGTGCAGCAGCGCCTTCAGGGCGTCGAACTCCGCGCGGGGCACGTTGGGCCGGGCGTTCACCACGAGACCGGTGACGACCTGCCGCCCGCCCGCGCCCTGCACCCGGGTCTTGGCGGGGTTCACGGCGAAACCCTCCTCCCCGGCGATCGCGGCGACCGAGGCGACGAGCCGGTCCGCGCGGCGCCGCACGTCCTCCCCGCCGGAGAGCACCAGGTCGTCGGCGTAGCGCGTGTAGGTGGCGCCGCCGGCGGCGGCGAGCCCCGCCAGGCGCCGGTCGAGCCGCTGCGCGCAGAGGTTCGCCAGCGCCGGCGAGGTGGGCGCCCCCTGCGGCAGGTGCGCCTCGCGCAGCCAGCGCCTCAGCCCGAAGCGGTCCTCCGGTCCACCCCCGGGGGGCATGGCGGCGAGGACGGCCGAGGGCGTGCGGTGCGTGCACAGCCCGGTCAGGACGTGGGCGACGGGCTCGGGGTAGCCCGCGGTGCGGAAGACCCGGTACACCCGGCCCGCCGGGACGGAGGCGAAGAACGCGGCGAGGTCCACGCGCACGACGACCCGCCGGCCGGTGTGCGCGGCGGCGGCCGTGAGCGCGGAGCGGCCGGGCACGAAGCCGTGGGCCGCCGGGTGCGGCGGCACGGGCGCGAGCACCGCGGACAGCAGCCGGCGCTGGATCACGCGCAGCCGCGGGCGGGGCGCCTCCAGCAGCCGGGGCGTGCCGCGCTTGGCGACCCACCGGGAGCGGTAGTGGTGCAGCGCAGGCCGCCCGGCGCGGCGCTGCACCCCCCGCACGTCCGCGAACCAGTCGAGCTCGGCGGGCTCCAGCCGCAGGAGCGCGGCGAGGGCGGGCAGGTCCGGCAGCGGTGGCACCGGCCACGGCGTGGGCCCCATCGCGGTGCCCGCGCAGGTCAGGTGCCGCACGGCGAGGGGGGTCCCGCGCCGGTGGGCGGCCTCGGCGGCGGCCTGCAGCGCGGGGTGCCCGGCGACGGCGGCGGCCACCTCGCGGGGGCGGTCCCGCGGCGCGTCCGGCCAGGTGCCCACGAGGTCGGCGGCCAGCCGCTCGAGCCAGACGCGGCGGGTCAGGCCGAGGGTCCGGGCGCCGCGGCGGGCCAGCGCCGCGGGTTCCCACCCACCGGTGAGGAACGCGGCGGCCAGGGCGGCCGGCACGGGGCCCGCGGCGGCGGGGCTCACGGCAGCGGTCGGGGTGTGCGGCGGCGCCGGGCGACGTGTCCCGTGGTGCGGGCACACGGCTGCGCGGAGCGCAGTGCGGTGCCTGCGGCGTGGTGCCGGGGGAGGTGGAGGTCTCCGGGGTGGCCCCGGAGCGGCCTGGCCGGCGGACCGGTCCTGCCTGCTCGCCCGGGACGCCGCCGCACGGGCGCCACCCTAGGGCGGGCACGCCCGGCGCGGAACCACCCCGGGCCTGCCGGGAACCGCCGCGCGAGCACCCCGGGGGGCCCGCAGGCGGCGCGCCGGGCGGCCGGCCTCAGAGGTAGCGCAGCGGGTCGAACTCGGCGAGCGGGATGATCCGGATGCGCGGCAGCACCACGTTGAAGCCGCGCACCTCGTCCTCGAGGTCGAAGACCTCCAGGCCCCGCTCCCGCAGCGGCGCGTACCCGGCGTTGACGAACTCCCGGAACGCCAGCAGCCCGACGCGCCGGGTGCCGTCGAGCAGCGCCTCGACCTGCGGCAGGAAGTCCCCGTCGTGGCTGCCGAGCATGACGTCGCCGTCGCGGCCGACGAGCGCGTCCAGCGTGCGCTGGATGCCGATGTCGACGACCTTCTCCCCGGGCCCGCCGGCCAGCGGGATGGGCTGGTAGCCGAGCGCGAGCAGCGCCTGGATGAACGGCAGGGGCATGTAGCCGGAGGTGGCGTTGAGGAAGAACAGCCCCTTGGCGGGCTGGTCCCACGTGCGGCGCGCGAAGTCCAGGACGCGGTCCCAGCGGGGCCGCTGCTCCGGGGTGGGCCGGTCGTTGAGGATCGACCCGCCCAGGGTGGCGTCGATGTTCTCCCCGTCGACGACGACGTACGTCCGGCCTGCTGCCATTCCGGCAGCCTACTGCCGCGGGGCGTGCGTGATCGGCTTCCGCGGGCGGCCGGGGCCGCGGCCTACGCTGGGGCGGTGCCGAGCATCCTGTCCGTGAACGTCGGGGGGGCCACCCCGATCGCCGCCAAGGAGGGCGTCAGCGGCATCGACAAGCGGCCCGTGACGGGAGCCGTCCGGGTCGGCGCCCCGGGCCCGAAGGGCACCGGCGGCAGCGGCCTGGCCGGTGACACGATCTGCGACACGCGCAACCACGGTGGCGACGACCAGGCCGTGTACGCGTACGCCCGGGAGGACTACGAGGAGTGGGAGCGCCTGCTGGGCCGCCCCCTCGCCCCCGGCCTGTTCGGGGAGAACCTCACCACCTCGGGCGTGGACGTCGACGGCGCGGTCATCGGGGAGCGCTGGCGGGTGGGCGCGGAGCTGGAGCTGCAGGTGACGTGCCCGCGGATCCCGTGCCGGACGTTCGCGGTGCGGATGGACGAGCCGCGCTGGGTGCGGCGCTTCACGGAGCACGGTGTGCCGGGGGCGTACCTGCGGGTGCTGCGCCCCGGGCCGGTGACCGCCGGGGACCCGGTGGAGGTGCTGGGGCGCCCCGCGCACGGCGTGACGATCAGCGAGTCGTTCCGGGCGCTGACCAGGGAGCCGGGGCTGCTGCCGCGCCTGCTCGACGTCCCGGAGTTCCCCGCGGCCGACCGCGAGGAGCTGCGCCGGCGCCTGGCGCGCTGACCGCGGCGGCCCGCCCCCGGCGGCGCCGGGGTGGCCCGGCCTCAGCGCAGCCAGGGCGGTGGCCCGGCCGTCCCGAGGCGGTGGCGGGCGGCCTGCTCGGAGGGGCCCTGCGGTCCGATCACGAGGCGCAGGGCCCGCAGCTGGGCCCGGGCCCGGGCCAGCCGCACGGAGCGGCGGGGCCCGCGCGCCCCGCGGCCGGGCACGCCCGCGAGCGGCGCGAGCACCGGGGACAGCAGGACCTCCGCGGCGGAGACGAGACCGGAGTAGAACACCCGCTCGGCGCCCGCCAGGCCCGGCGGGGCGGCGAGGAACTCGCGCAGGTCCGCGGGCACGGGCTCCAGGTCGGGCGCGTACGCCTCCAGCGCCGCGGCGAGCTCCGCCTCGGAGGAGGGCAGGTCGGCCGCCCCGAGCGCCTCGGCGCTGCGCCGCCACTGCGCGACGTAGGCGTCGGGCCAGCGCCGCCCGAAACGCGGCACCAGGTCCTGCCCGAGCTCCCGCTGCGCGGCGAGGAAGGCGTCGGTGAAGGCGAGGTGCACCCAGCGCAGCAGCGCGGGGTCCGACGCGGTGTAGGGCCTGCCGCGGTCGTCGCGGCCCCGGACCCGCCCGTGCATCCCGCGGACGCGGGCGGCCTCGCGCCCGGCGAGCTCGGCGGAGCCGAAGGTGCTCACCACCAGCCAGCGGGCCGTGCCGGCCAGGCGCTGCCAGGGGTCCTGCCGGTAGGCGGAGTGGCGCTGCACCCCCGCCAGCGCGAGAGGGTGCGCGCCCTGCCCGAGCAGGGCGCCGACGCCCCCGGCGAGGGTGGAGGCGTCGCCGTGGACGGCCCACACGATCCCGTCGGGCTCGAACCAGCCGGGCCCCTCCCCCACGGTGGCGATGTCGCGCACCCAGTCCGGCGCGCCGGTGGGGTCGCCGGAGACGCGCGCGCGGAAGCGGCGGCGGACCCGCTCCGGCAGGTCGGCCACGGGGAGGAGTGACAGGGGCACGTCCAGCAGCCTCACCCGTGGCACCCGAACCCGCGACCGGGCCGGGGCTCACCGCCGACGGGCCGGGGCTCACCGCCGCGCGGGCCGGGGCACCAGGGCGGGGAGCACCTCGCCGAGCGGGGCGTCCACCCGCACGTCGGCCTTCGCGTCGCCGCGGGTGGGACCGGAGTTGACGATCACGACGGGGATCCCGCGCTTCGCGGCGTGCAGCACGAACCGGTACCCGGACATGACGGTGAGGGAGGAGCCGAGCACGAGCAGGACGCGGGCGGCGTCGACCAGCGCGAAGCTGTCCTCGACGCGGTCGCGGGGCACGTTCTCCCCGAAGAACACGACGTCGGCCTTGAGGTCGTCCTC
This sequence comes from Kineococcus anabasis, assembly GCF_054590795.1. Classification (NCBI taxonomy): domain Bacteria; kingdom Bacillati; phylum Actinomycetota; class Actinomycetes; order Kineosporiales; family Kineosporiaceae; genus Kineococcus; species Kineococcus anabasis. The sequence continues at coordinate 88,584 of NZ_BAAIHU010000003.1, read as the reverse complement.
GCCGCACCGCCGGCACGGCACCATCCGGAAACCCGCGACCTGCTCCCCGCTGAGGTCGGCGTCGCCGTCGGGGTTCACGACGGCCAGCTCGGCGAGCCGCGCGTCGAACTCCGGGTTCGCGGCGGCCAGCCGCACGGCGAGCTCGTCGCGGGGGCTGACGTCACCGCAGGCGAGGCACACGACGCGCTCGAGGTTGCCGTGCAGCTCCACGACCCGGCGGGACCCGGCGGCGGTGTGCAGGCCGTCGACGTTCTGGGTGATCGTCCCGGTGACCAGGCCGGCGTCCTCCAGCGCGGCGACGGCCCGGTGCCCGGCGTTGGGCCGCGCGCGCCGGAAGTGCCGCCACCCGACGTGGCTGCGCGCCCAGTACCGCAGGCGCGCCTCCGGGGAGCCGGTGAACTCCTGGTACGTCATGGGCGTGTGCCGGCGCAGGGACCCGTTCGGCCCGCGGTAGTCGGGGATCCCGGAGTCCGTGGAGAGCCCGGCACCGCTGAGGACGGTCACGCCGCCGCCGGCGAGGAGGCCGCCGAGGTGCCCGGCGGCCTCGGCCACGTCGGTGAGAACACGAGCCACCGCCCGAGGTTACGTGAGGTCCACCCGCTCCACCCGCCCACACCGCCCGTCGCCGCCACCCGCTCCCGCCGCCCGTCCCGCCGCCCGTCCCGGAAGGAGCGCGGGAGCGGCCCTAGGCTCGTGCGGCCCGGCCCACCCGGACCCCCAGGAGCGCCCCGTGACCGCACCGTCCCCCTCCCTCCCCGGCCTGCCCGCCCTCACCTGGCACGGCGAGCCCGCGGCCTGGGACCACGACCCCGCGGCGGGGCGCCTGTCGATCACCGCCGAGGCGGGCACCGACTGGTTCACCGACCCCCGCACCGGTGCGCGCACCGCGAACGCCGCGGCCCTGCTGTTCGCACCGGAGGGGGACTTCGCGCTCTCCGCCCGCGTCCGCGTGGGTTTCGCCGGGACCTTCGACGCCGGGGTGCTGTGCCTGTGGCAGAGCGGGGAGCAGTGGGCGAAGCTGTGCTTCGAGCACTCCCCGCAGCGCGAGGCGATGGTCGTCTCGGTGGTCACCCGGGGCGTCTCCGACGACGCGAACTCCGTGGTCGTCGAGGGCGGGTCGGTGTACCTGCGCGTCCTGCGGACCGGTCGGGCCTACGCCTTCCACCACTCCCCCGACGGCTCCACGTGGCACTTCGTGCGCCTGTTCCGGCTCGGGGAGGGGGACGCGCCGGTGCACGCCGGGTTCCTGGCGCAGGCCCCCGACACCGTGCGCTGCACCAGCACCTTCGAGGAGATCACCCTCTCGGCCACCGTGCCGGCGGACCTGCGCGACGGTTCCTAGGGTCGGGGCGGCCGCGGTCACCCGCGGAACTCCGCGTACCCGGTGGCGTGGCGCTCGGCGACGGCCACGACGGGTTCCTGCCGCCGGGCCCGCGCGATCTGCGTCTCCTCCGGCGCCCACGCCCACCGCCCGGACCCGGCCGTGCCGGCCGCCTCGACGGCGTCGACGAAGACGACCGGGTCGCAGCGGTAGGGGCCGGACGCCCACAGCGGGTTGGCCTCCACGACCAGCCACCGCCCGGACCGCACGTCGAGGGCGACGTCGAGGGAGCACACGGGCGGGCAGTTCCCGCCCAGCACCCGCACGGCCTGCCGGGCGAACCGAAGGGCCTCGCCGGAGCGGGAGGAGGTAAGCCCCCGGTGGTACGCCCGGCCGCCGACGCGGTAAGGGCTGCCGGTGAGCACCGCACCGTCGCGGACGACGAACCGGTGCTCGTGGTCCAGCTCCAGCACCTCCTCGCTGTACTGCACCCGCATCCCCCCGGTGGCACCCTCCCGTTCGGCCGCCCGCCGGAACCCGCCCGTGTCCCACACCCCGGCGGGGCAGCCGACCAGTTTCAGCACGGCGGGTTTGACGAACACGCGCCCCTCCGGCAGCCGGTCCAGCGTGGTGGAGACCACCCTGCGGCCCAGCAGGTCCGCGTCGACGGTGCTCAGCCAGTCCCAGCCCGGAGCGGCCAGGGCGGGCGCGAGCCCGGCGACGTGCAGGCGCGCCGCGTAGGCGTCGGCCATCCAGAAGGTCAGCGCGTCGTGCTCGGCGGCGCAGGGCACCTGGACGCCCCAGGAGAGGAACAGACGCCGGTCCGCCCGCCCGGCGGCCAGCCGCAGGGCGACCGCGGTCGACTCGGCGATGACGCACAGCGCGCGGCCCACCCGGGCCACGCTGCCGGAGCGCCGCACCGCCGTCCAGCGGGTTGCGGGGCGCCCGGCACGCGCCCACCGCCCGGCACGCGCCCACCGCCCGGCCCCGTCCTGGCACGCTGTCCCCGTGGAGGAGGTCGTGGAGCTGCGGACGCAGCGCCTGCTGCTGCGCCGCTGGCGCGAGGAGGACCTCGCCCCGTTCGCGGAGCTGAACGCCGACCCGGAGGTGGTGGAGCACCTGCCCGCACCGCTGGACCGCGCGGCCGCCGACGCCCTCGCCGCGCGCTGCGAGGCGGGCCTGGCCGAGCGCGGCTGGGGCCTGTGGGCGCTGGAGGTGACGGCCGGGCCGCGGACGGGTTTCGCGGGGTTCACGGGTCTGTCGGTGCCGCGGTTCGAGGCGCCGTTCACGCCGTGCGTCGAGGTCGGCTGGCGGCTGGCGCGCTGGGCGTGGGGGCACGGGTACGCGACGGAGGCCGCCCGGCGGGCCCTGGCGCTGGGGTTCGGGGAGCTGGGCCTGGCGGAGGTCGTCTCGTTCACCGCGTGGTCGAACGTGCGCTCGCAGGCCGTCATGCGCCGGCTGGGGATGACGCGGGACGAGGAGGGCGACTTCACGCACCCGGCGGTGCCGCCGGGGCACCGGCTGAACCCGCACGTGCTGTTCCGGCTGGGCGCCGAGGAGTTCCGGCGGGGCTGAGGCCCGGCCGGACCGCCCGCTCAGCGCAGCCGGAACACCGCCGCGTGCCGCACCGCGGCGCTCTCCAGGGACTCGTCGGCGGTGATGTCGTAGCGCGCCACCTCCACGAGCGCCTCCCGCGGCAGGAACGCCCGCCCGGGGTCGCCCACCACGACGTCCGCGCCGGCGTCGCGGCAGCGGCGCAGCCACGCGAGGAACCGCTCGGCCATGCGCCGCTCGTACCAGACGTCCCCGGCGAGCACGACGTCCACGGCGGGCGGGTCCGCGGCGAGCAGGTCCGCCAGGACGGGCTCGACGGCGACGCCGTTGAGGGCGGCGTTCTCCGCGACCGCCGCCACGCTCAGCTCGTCGATGTCCGCGGCCAGGACCCGCGCGGCCCCGGCCCGGGCGGCGGCGACGGCGCACAGGCCCGAGCCGGAGGCCACGTCCAGGACGGTGCGCCCGGCGACCGTGGAGGGGTGGTCCAGGACGTAGCGGGCGACGGCCTGCCCACCGGCCCAGGCGGCGGCCCAGAAGGGCGGCTCGGAGCCGGCCGGGCCGCCGTCGGCCTCCAGGCGCTGCCACAGGGCGGTGGTGTCCTCGGTGAGCCGCAGCAGCACCTCCGGCACCAGCTCGGGGCGGGCGGGGCGGGTGTGCGCCACGACGAGGGCGCGCCGGGGGTCTTCGGGCGGGCGGGTCGTCACCGCCCCAGCCTGCACCAGGGCGCGCCCCGCCCGGGCTGCCGCACTGGATCTCCGTCCGCGGTTACATTGCTGCAGGGCCGGGGCGAGGGTGCGGCCGGTGAGCGAGTCGGGAGGCACGGTGACGGAGGACGCGAGGCCCGAGCGCGGGGACGCGGGCTCCTTCGCCCCCCTCGTGCCGTACATCGCCCCCCGCACGCGCCGCGACGCCGGCCCGGCGGGCTCGCTGGTGCAGGCCCGTGAGCGCCACCGGGCGCTGCGGGCGGCCGAGCGCGGCCCGGCGCGCCGCGACCGCAGGGTGTGGGTGGCGGTGGCGCTCTGCGTCGCCGCCGTGGTGCTGGCCGTGCTCGGGCCGCTGCCGGGCGCGGTGCTCGCGTTGGCGGTCGCGGCGGCCCTGCTCGTGCCCCGCTACCGCCGGGGCGCCGCCGACCGGGAGCTGACGGTGCAGATCCAGCGCGAGCGGCGCACCGCGCGGGCCCTGGACGAGCTGCGCGGGCACGGCTGGACCGTCCTGCACGACCGGCTCGCCCCCGGCACCGAGCACCGCATCGCGCACGTCCTGGCCGGGCCCGCGGGGGTCGTCCTCGCCACACCGCTGCCGGTGCACGGCCCCCTCACCCAGCGCGGCGACGCGCTCCTGACGGGGGACGTGCTGCTCACGGAGTGGTTCGCGGCGCGCTGGTGGGAGGTCGAGCAGGTCAACGCGGAGCTCGCGGCGCGGCTGTCGGGCTGGCCGTGGCAGGGCCCGATCTACCCGGTCGTGCTCGTCTCCGCCGAGCGGCGCGGGGTGCTGGCGGCGCTGCGTCGGCAGGCGCCGGTGCCGGCCCGGTTCCCGTTCGCGTACCGGGACGTGGCGCTGCGCTCCACGGAGCGGGTGCGGCACTGGGTGACGGCGATGCCCGCCCCGCTGGGACAGCTCGCGGTGGCGGAGCTGACGTCGGAGCTGTGCGACGCGTGCCCGCCCGCCGCGGTGGTGGACTGAGGCCGCTGCCGCACCCCGAGTGCGAACCGGGGCTCGGCGTCGGCGGGCGATCAGCGCCTGCGGCGGCGCAGGTCCGACGCGGACGCGCGGGCGCAGCGGCGCACGTGCCGGCGCGGGTGCGGCGGCTGCTCCCGCCACGGCGGAGCCCCGTCGGGCACCTGGACCCCGGGGACGGTGCCCTCGGCGCGGCGCCTGCGCGCACGGCGGGAACCGCGGAACCACGCCCACGCCAGGAACGCGGTCAGCTCGAGGAGGAGCAGCAGCACCCACAGCGCCACAGTCAGCCCCGGGTGCGCCGGGGCGCCGTCCCCGAGCCCGGCCAGCGGCTGGAACCGGGTGGCCGCCCGCAGCGTCGGGCGCGGGTCGCCCACCTGTACGGCCGGGGACGTCCACGCCACCGCGACGTGCCAGGCCAGGCCCACCACGGCGAGCATCGCGACCAGGGTGAGCCGTGCGCGGGTGCGCCACGAGATCAGCGGCTCGACGGCCTCGGCACCGGTGCCGGCGGGCAGCTCGCGCCCGCTCACAGCCGCCGCCCCCCCGGGCCGGACACCATCGCCTCGTCGGTGTCCGTCAGGCCGCGCTCCAGGCGCGAGCGGACGTGCTCGACGTGGATCTCCCGCCGGTTGCCGATCTTCAGCAGGTGGTGCCCGCTCTCCAGGTTCGCCAGGGTGTGCCGGGCGCCGCGGTCGAGGTTGTACATCCGGATGCAGGCGTCGATGTCCTCGGCGCGGTCCTGCCGGTACAGGTGCACGGTCTGCGCCTCCTTCAGCATCGCCACCGCCGGGTCGTGCTCGGGGATGTCGGCGATGTGGTGCAGGGCGGCGATGTTCGACAGGCCCAGGCCGCGGGCGAGCTTGGAGTTGCGCTGGAACACCCGGCCCCCCGGGCCGCCGACCAGGTCCCAGCCCTCCTCGGCGATGAAGTTCGTGCGCAGCCCCCGGTGGGAGCGCAGGGTGCCGAGCAGCCACACGTTGGCCACGGCCATGACCATGCTGACGGCCGGGGACTCGTCCGGGAGCTGGGAGATGTCGAACGTGGTGAGCCGCTCGGACAGCCGCACGTTGGGGGAGGTGTGCCCGTCGAACAGGCCGGACAGCTCGTCGGACAGCAGCGCGGACAGCAGGTGCCGCACGTTCAGGCCCGCCTGGTGGATCTTCTCCCTGGCGCTCGGGGAGTGGTCGGAGAACTCCGCGTGGACCTCCCCGAGCCGGGGCAGCAGGTCGGCCAGCACGGGCACGCGGCCGTCGGCCTCGGCGCGCTGCAGGGTGGCGCGCAGGGCGGCGCGCAGGGCGGGCCGCTCGCGCTTGGCATCGAGGGGGACACCGTTGTTGGCGAGCTCCGCCAGCGCGGACAGCAGCCGTGCCTGGCCGGCGACCCCGGAGCCGGCGAGCACCGTGGGGTCGAGGATGTTCAGAGTGGTCCCGCCGCCGCCGACGACGAAGCGCAGGGGCTCGGTGCCGAACTCCCGGGTCAGCTCGGCGTACTCCCCCTGCCCGCCGCGGTCCTTCTTGTCCATGACGACGACTCGGCGGTTGCGCAGGATGAGCGGGCGCATCACGTAGACGGTCTTGAGCAGGCTGGACTTGCCGGCGCCGACGACGCCGAGGACCACCACGGCCGGGGAGGTGATCTCGCCCTTCTCGTAGGCGGTGAACGGGTCGTGCGCCACGGGGGTGTTGGAGAGCCGGTCGCGGCCGATGATGATGCCGTACGGGTCGGTGGGCGCGGCGACGATCGCGGTGTTGAGGACCTCCGCCTGGCGGGTGGTGGTGAGGGCGGGCGCGGCGAGCGGCGCGTACCAGCCCCGCCGGGCGCGGCGGAAGGAGGCGCGCACGCCGAAACCCTGTGGCTCGGGCAGCTCCAGCTCCCCGGGCCGGGCCTCCCCGGCCCCGCCCTGCCCGGGGTCCGGTTCGGCGGTGCGCCGCCGCAGCAGCCCGCGCCGGCGCGCGGGCGCGGCGTCCGGGTCCGGCGGCGCGGCGGGCTCCCGGGCGGGAGCTCCCGCAGCGGTTCCCGGGACGGTTCCCCGCGCCGTCCCCGGTGCCGTTCCGGGCGCGGCCTCCGGGGTGGTCAGGTCGTCGATCAGGTCGTCCACGGTGGCGGGGTTGCGCACCCGGAACGGCATCCGGCGCGCCGGCGCCTCCGGTGCCAGCGGCCCGGCCTTCATCAGGTCCGACCTCGCTCCGTGCTTCGGGGCCCGGCGCATCAGGAGATCGCCTCCCGGTTGCCGGTGCCGGTCAGCAGGGAGCGCAGCACCGAGCTGGTGGAGGCGTCCATCGGGCGCATCCCCCGGGCCAGCGGCCACGTGCACGCGGACGCGGCGGCCTGCTGGGTGTCCAGCCACTCCAGCCACGCGATGCCCGCGTTGTTGGCGGCCTCCGTGACCTTCCACGTCGCCTCGACCAGCTCCCGGCGCGAGCGCGCCGAGATCGTCAGGTGCCCGGTCCAGCCCACGCCGTGGTGCCCGGAGCCGGGCTCCAGGTCGGCCAGGCGCTGGCGGGCGGCGGTGAGCCCGACGCGCAGCTCGTCGTCGGTGAGCGCGCCCTTCTCCTTCTGCGCCGCGAGGTCCGCCACGTCGGTGGTGACGTCCATGCGGGCCGCGGCGCGGGCGTCGGCGGCGGGCACGACCTCCGCCTGCAGGGACAGCGTCCGCACGATCGGGTGCGGCATCTTCGACAGCAGCGGCGCCAGCCACAACGACGTGCGCTGGCCGGTCTCGAACGCGTCCACGGGCAGCAGCGCGGTGCGGTGCCACCACTGCTCCTCCTCCCCCTCCGGGCCGGGGGCGGTGACGACGCACGCGGACCACTCGTCGCGGCTGGGCAGCCACGGCGCGTCCACGTCGACGTCGGCGGCCTGGTCGATCGGCCAGGACGGGTGCTGCATGTGGCGCAGCACCGCGGCGGCCTGCGCGGCGGACAGGGCCTCCACCCTCCCCAGCTTCGCGCTGCGCAGGTGCGAGCGCACGGCGCGCACCTCCTCGGCCATCAGCTCCCGCCAGCCCTCCTGGGCGGGGCCGCGCCGCTGCGCCGCGGCGAGGAACTGCCCGGTGAGGGGCCAGCGGACGACGACGTAGTGCCGCTGCATGAGGCCGCTGCGGTTCACCAGCCGCACCACCTCGTCGTAGGAGGCGATGAGGGCGTCCAGCGCCTGGGCGGAGGAGTCGTCGAGGTGCTCCCACACCCACGCCTCGTGGTACGCGCTGTCCACGGGCAGCACGCGGGTGATGGTCTGCACCCGGTTGGGCAGCTGCGAGGGGGAGCCGTAGCGGGCGAGCATCGCGCCGAACGCGACGGAGGCGGAGTCGAGGAACGCGTCGGACTCGATGCCGCGGACCTGCCCCTCGACGCTGAACACCACCGACAGCCAGGCGTCCTCCCCGGTGGGGGTGTGCCACGCGATGCCGGGCCTGCCGCGCTCGCGCTGCAGCCAGTGCATGCCCTCCGCGCCGTCGGGCCAGTCCCGGTAGGAGTTCCACTCCCGCTGCGCGCGGGCCCGCTCCTGGCGGGTCGCCGCGCCGGGGTCGAGGTCGCCGGGGCGGGTGGCGACGGGGCGGAAGTCCACGGTGCCGAGGCGCTCGCGCTCCCGCCAGCGCCGGCGGGACTGCCAGCGGGCGAGGGGGGAGCCGCGGTGGGTGCGGACGGTCGCGGCGTGCACCACGGCGGCGGCGAGGACGGTGGCGACCAGACCGGGCAGCTGCAGGGTGAGGATGGCGACCGCGCCGAGGGCGCCGACGAGGACGAGGCCGATGGTGCGGGGCCGGTTGCGGGTCCCGCCGAAGAAGCCCCGGCGCCCGTGCTCACCGCCCAGGACGCGGGTGTTCACGCCCGCTCCCCGGTGCCCGCGCCGGCCTCGGGGTCCTCGCCGTGCTGCATCTGCTCGGCGGCGGCCTCCCCGCCGGAGCGGGCGAGCTCGGCGGTGCGCGCGGACGCACCGCCGAGGCCGGAGGCGACCTCGCCGGCGGCGGAGGCGGCCACCCCGGCCGCGGCCCCGACCCCGGTGAGGGCCAGCGCGGCACCGGCGCCTCCGAGGCCGCGCCCGCCGCGGCGGGCGTCCTCCCCGGCCCGGGCCGCGGCCGCACCGGCGTCGACGCGCGTCTCGTCGGCGCGGGGTCCTGCGCCGGGGCCGTCCCTGTCGGCGCCGGAGGCCTGCGCGGCGCGGGCCGGCTGCGCGCCCGCCGCGTCGTCGCGGGCCCGGGGCGCGCTGTCGGCCCCCAGGCCCGAGGCCGCGGACGGCGCGGGGGCGGTGCGGCGCGCGGCCAGGCCCAGGATGCCGCCGGAGCCGCCCGAGCCCCCGGAGCCGGCGGGCAGCGGCTCGTCGTCCTCCACGGGCGCGGGCTCGGCGGAGCGGGAGAGCTGCGCGGTCTGGGAGTCGTCGGCGGACTCCTGGTAGCGCCGGCCGGAGGAGCCCGGCAGCGGGAGCGAGGGCCCGTTCAGCGGCGGGGCGCTCGGCCCGACGGGGGCGAAGCGCAGCAGCCCGACGGGGGCGAGGGTGGCCATCAGCAGGGCGATGACGGCGACGGCGAGGTTCGCCAGGGTCCGCATCTCCGGGGCGGCGAAGCTCGTCGCGAGGCCGCCGATCATCCGGAACGCCACGCCCAGCAGCAGGAACAGCAGCACCTGGGAGAAGCAGATCCCGATCCAGACGACGACGAGGCGCATCCCCTTGCCGCGCTGGTGGGGGTGGGTCAGCCACACCAGGGACAGCGGCAGGATCGCGCCGGTCAGGTAGAGGGTGACCATCATGACGAGCAGCGTCAGCAGCGCCAGCAGCAGCGCCACGATGAGGCAGGCGAACAGGACGATCGCGATGATCGCGCCGCCGGCCATCTGCGTGGAGGTTCCCGCGGCGATGGCCTCCTGGAGGTGCCGGGTCGTCTCCTCGGTGCTGGAGACCACCCCCCACGCCACGATGCCGTCCGTCAGCGCGCCGGTGAGGCGTAGCAGCAGCGTCCCGAGCAGCGGCCCGAGTAGCACCGCGACCAGGAAGAGAGGGGTGTAGAACGCCATGGTGTCGACGAGCTCGCCGGTGGAGACGCGCCGGCGCGAGCGCAGGACGAAGTTCCAGCCGAGCAGCACGACCCACGTGAAGACGGCCAGGGCGAAGCTGACGCGGTAGGCGGAGAGGAACCACTCCACGGACAGGTCGGGGTGGGTGACCTGCCGCATCTCCGGCAGCACCGTGCCGGCCAGGGACGCGGAGGCGACCTGCAGGTGCTGGGCGATGTAGCCGAACGGGTCGGTGCCGAAGCTGACGACCTCGCGCGCGGCCTCGCGGGCACGCATGCCCACGCAGATGGGCGTGAACTCCACGCCGGGGATGTCGCAGGCGCCCACGTCAGCACCCCCCCGCGTAGGGGGTGCCGACGTCGAGGAGGTCGTCCACGGACCGCGCGCCGGTGATGTCCCGCAGGCGCCAGACGCCGTCGGCGGAGCTGAGGACGAGGGAGCCGGCGAGCCAGGCCTCGCCCTGCGGCTCGCCCTCGCGGGTGCCGCTGGCGCGGGCGAGGACGGACACGACGGCCTCACCGGGCCGGGAGGACTCGACGTACCAGCGGCCGTCGGCGAGGGAGGTGGTCAGGGTGGTCCTCTCCGGGTCGTGGGTCCCGGACAGGTTCCGGGCGGCGGCGGTGGCGTCGGCGGTGAGCACGGCGGCGGCGGTGGCGGCCTGCTGCGGCGGCGCGGGGGTGGCGGTCGCCCAGCGCAGCAGGGTCGCCGCGAAGGACGCCGCGCCGGCGTCGGTGAGGGGGGCGCGCTGCGCGGCGACGACGGCCGCGTCGAGGTCGCTGGGCCCGCCGAGGCAGCCGTCGGCGGCGGGCGCCCCCGCCGCGGGTGCCGCCGCAGCGGCGGTGCCGCCGGGGACCTGCGCGAGGGCGGGGGCCACGGCGGGCAGGGCGCGCAGGGGGGCGGGCGCCCCGTCGCGGTCGCGGTGCACGAGGAGGGCCGCGGTGAGGGCGGCGGCGGCCCCGGCGGCCAGCAGGGCCACGAGGACCCACGCCCACCACGGGGCGCCCCGCGGGACACCGCGGGAGGTTCCCGCGGCGGGCCTCCCCCGGGGGGCGCCGTGCGGCCACCTGCTCATGCGGTTCCTCCGGTGCAACGGGTCGGGCGCGTCGGGAGCGTGCCCGTCCGCGGCGGGGAGGGCGGGGCGGGGGCGGCCCCGCTGGTCGGGGGCCGCCCCGTCAGCTGAACAGGAAGATGATCGCGCCGACGATGACGCCGAGGCAGACGAGGCCGCCGAGGGCGAGGGCCGCCGCCTGCGCCTCGCGCTTGGCGGCGCGCAGCGCCACGGGGTGCCCGTCGCGGTTCTGCGCGATGGCGAGGATCCCGCCGCCGAGCTGGTACACGGCGATGAGGATCGCGATGCCCCAGAGGCCGGCCGCGATCTTCTGCCAGACCTCGGTGAACTCGGCACCGAAGATGCTGAAGTCGGGGATGATGCCGTCGAGGGGGTTCTGCACCTGGGGATCTCCTCGGGACGCGGGTCAGCGGACGTCGACGACCGGGGAGGCGCCCGGCGCGGCCCCGGTCGCGGTGGCCGCGTACGCGGCCACCAGGTCGGTGTCGGTGGGCGCCGCGCGCAGGGCGTCGACGACGGCGGCCGCGGCGGCGGTCCAGGCGCGGGTCGACTCCTCGCTGAGGGCGGACAGGGTGATCTCCCCGCCGCGCCGGATGACCGGGTCGAAGGGGACCTCCACGACGGCGTGCACGCCGAGCTCGTCCAGCCGGGCGCGCAGGCCGGCGGCGACGCGGGGGTCCTCGGGGCCGCCGTCGTGGCCGAGGACGACGACCGCCCTGGCGGCGAGGCCGTCGGCGGCACCGGCGGAGCGCAGCACCTCCAGCACCTCCTCGGCGCCGGCGAGGGCGTCGATGGAGACCAGGCAGGGCATGACCACGACGTCGGCGGTGTGCATCGCGGCGTGGAACGCCTCGTGACCGGGGTTGTTGCCGGTGTCGGTGACGGTGATCCGGTAGTAGGTGTCGAGGACGCGGCGGGCGGTCACGACGTCGGCGGCGGTGAGGACCGGGCGCGAGCCGACGGAGCCGATGACGTCGGCGTGGGAGGTCTGGGGCGAGGCGTAGCCGCCGAGGTGGCCGGCGGAGCGGATGCCGGCGGCGCCCCGCAGGAGCTCGGCGAGGCCCTGCACGGGCTCGCCCTCCCCGCGGCGGGCGAGGGTGCCCACGCTCTCGGCGGCCTCCCACACCCCGACGGAGCCGCCGCGGACGTGGCCGAGGACACCGGCCAGCAGCAGCGCGGTCGGGGTCTTACCGACGCCGCCCTTGGGGTTGGCGACGAGGACGTTGACGGCGCGGCGCCAGGTGGCGCGGCGGATGGTGGTGATGGCGTCGCGGTGGGCCTGCTCCTGCGCCGTGGGGGCCAGGCGCAGCAGGCCGCCGGAGCTGCGCACGAGCCGGCCGCGCCAGCCCCAGCGGGCGGGGGCCTCGGGGTCGCGCAGGGTGGCGGCCATCGCGGTGGCCCACTCCCCCACGGGCGCCGGCGGCGCCGGTGCGGCGGGTGCCGGCGGTTCGGCGGGGTCCGCCGGTGCGGCGTCGGGGAAGAACAGCTCGGTGCCGCTGGGCTCCGCGGCGCGGCGGCCGGGCCGCGGGGGCGCGGGCACGACCGGGGCGCCCGGCTCGGCGGTGGTGACCTGCAGGTCGCCCCCCTGCTGCTGGGAGACCTGCTGCTGGGAGACCTGCTGCTGCTGGGAGACCTGCTGCTGCATGGCCTGCTGGGCGGCCTCGCCGACGCGGCGGGCGGTCTCGTCGTCCGCGCCCGCCTCCCGGGCCGCCTGCTCGGCGGCCTCCCGGTACTTCGTGACGCGCTCGGCGCCCGCCAGGAGCGGTGGGCGGCTTCCCTGGCTGGCTCCAGCCATCGTCGTCCTTCCAGACACCGAAAACCTCGAACATCCGACACGGGACAGGACCGGCACCGGACGAGCGAGGGCTGCGACCGGGGCGGCCACCGCTCGCGGGCATCCGGGGGGAAGCAGGCCCTCGTCCGACGCTACTGAACGTCATTGATGGTGACAAGTAATCCCGCAGGTCCTGAACCGGGGAGAACGTATCCGGTCGTGCTGACATGTTACTGGACGTAGCAAGACGTGACAGGTAACTTCGGCGGGCGGCACGGTCGGTTCGCTGCGGGAGGCGGTCAGGGTGAGCAGACGGCCGCCGGGTCCGGTGGCGGCGCCCGGCCCGCTCCCCGTGGCCGGCCCGGCGATGCACCCCCTCCTCACCGACCTGCGCGGCGCCGCGGAGCTGACCGCCACACCGCGCTCCACGGTCCGCCGCTGGGCCTTCGACGGCCGCGTCCCGGGCACCCGGGTCGGCGGGCAGTGGCGCTTCTGGGCGCCCGCCCTGCTGAGCAGCGTCGCCGGCCCCGACGCCGCCGAGGTCCTCCTGCGCGGGGAGCCGGTCCCCGAGCCCGGGGTGGTCGGCACCCGGCAGCTCGCCGAGCTGCTCGGCCTGCCCCGGCGCACGGTCGCGCTCCTGCTGCGCGAGGGAAAGCTGCCCGGTCGCAAGGCGGGGCACGAGTGGCGGGTGTCGTGGCCCGCGGTCCGCGACCGCATCGCCGCCGGGCGCCCCTTGACTCCCGACGGCGGCGCGCGCCCGCAGCCGGGGCAGCCCGCATGAGGCGTCCCAGCGCGGCCGCCCTGCTCGGCGCGGCGCTGCTGTGCGGCTGCGCGGGCCCGCAGGAGCCGGGACCGGCCCGGGGCCCCGGTTCCTCCGCGGGGGGCCCCGCAGCACCCGGCGGGGGTGCCGGACCCCTCGGCACGGCCCCCGCGCCGGCGCCGCCCCCGCTCGACGACAACGGCCCCACCGAGGCCGCGGTCCCGGAGCAGCCGGGGCCGGAGGAGGCCCGGCAGGCCGTCGAGCGGGCCGTCGGGTTCCTGCGCGCGTTCGCCCGCCGGGACCTGCCCCAGGACCGGTGGTGGCAGGGGGTGTCCGGTTTCCTCACGCCCGCCGCGGCGGAGGTGTACTCCGCCACCGCGGTGGAGAACGTCCCCGTCTCCAGCGTCGACGCGGCCAGCGCCCGCCTCGCGCCGGCCACCACGGCGTTCGTGGCGTCGGTGACCGCGGGCACCGACGACGGCGTCTACACGGTGACCCTCGTGCGCGCCGGGGGGACCTGGCTGGTCGAGCGCTGCGACCCGCCGCGATGAGCCGCGCGGTGTGGGCGGCCGCGGCGGCGCTCGTGCTGCTCGCGGGGAGCTGCGGGGCGATGACGCTCCTCGTCGGCGGCGCGGGCGGCGCGCCGGCCGGGACGGCGTGCGTCCCGGGGTCGGGGGGGACCGGGCCGCTGGCGCCGCCCGGTGCGCTGCCCGCGCGCGTGGGGGAGTTCTCCGGCGAGCAGGTCGCCAACGCCGCCCAGGTCATGGCCGCGGCCCGGGACCTCGGCCTGGACGCCCGCGCGCAGACGATCGGGGTGATGACCGCCCTCGGGGAGTCGGGGCTGCGCAACCTCGACCGCGGCGACGCCGTGGGCCCGGACTCGCGGGGGCTGTTCCAGCAGCGGGCCAACGGCGCGTGGGGTTCCTACGCCGACCGCATGGACCCCCGGACCGCGGCCACGAACTTCTTCCTCGCCCTGCGCCGGGTGCCCGGCTGGCAGACCCTCGCCCCGACCCTGGCCGCGCACCGCACCCAGCGCAACGCCGACCCGTACCACTACGAGCGGTACTGGGAGCAGGCGGTGCGGCTCGTCGGGACCCTCGGCGGGCAGGAGGGCCTGGCCGCGAGCCTGCCCGCCGCCGGGGACCTGCCGTGCGCGCCGGGCACGGGCGGCGGCGGGAGCGGCGGGCTGTTCACGGGGGCCGCCTCCCTGTCGCCGGAGGGGTGCAGCGTGCGCCCGGACCCCTCCACCGGCCGGGGCTGCCTGACCCCGCGGGCCGCGGCCCTGTACGAGCAGCTCGCCGCCCGCGGCTGGTCGACGTCGTGCTGGGACGCGCACGCGTGGAACCCCCGCAGCGACCACCCGCAGGGGCGGGCGTGCGACGTGTTCCCCGGCCGGGGCGGGCGGATGCCGAGCGCGCAGGAGAAGGCGCGCGGCGACGCCCTGGCCGCGGACCTGCAGGCGAGCGCGGAACAGGCCGGGATCTCCTACGTCGTCTGGTACGGGCGGATCTGGTCCCCGGCGCGCGCGGCGGAGGGCTGGCGGCCCTACGGCGGCGGGGGCGTGTACGACCCGGGCGACGTGACCGGCGGGCACTTCGACCACCTGCACATCTCGGTGCGCTGAGCCCGGCCGGCGCATTGTTGACTTTCCAGACCGACAATCGGATAGGGTTCGGGGACGCCGTCCGGGGCGGCCGGGGGACCCGGCCCACCGACGCCGCGGAATCCCCCCGGAACAGGGTCCGGGTGTTCCCGCCAGGACCGATGGGAGAGCAGACGTGAGGACCACGGCCGGCCGCGCGGCGCTGGACCGCCGCAGCGTGCTCCGCCGGCACGTCGACCTGTGCCGCGTCCGCAGCGCCCTCTGTCCGTCCCCGCGCGCCTGACCGGCGCACCCCCGCGGTTCCCCCGCCTCCCCGCGACCGGCCGAGCGCCGGTGCGCGGTGGACCCCCCGCGCACCACCACCGCGCGGCACCCCTCCCGCCGCACCCCCCGCACGGCGCCACCCCTCCTCCGGGGCGGTGCCGTTCCACCCCTCCCCAGGAGTTCCGTTGTCCCAGAGCACCCTGGCGCGCCCGCGCGCCTCCGCCGAGCAGGTCCCCACCCTGCGGCAGCTGTTCGGCACCCACGCCGGTGCGGTGGCCGTCATCACCGCCGACGGCGGCACCGGCCCCGCCGGTTTCACCGCCACCTCCGTCAGCTCCCTGTCGCTGGAACCGGCGCTGCTGGTGTTCAACGTCTCCCACACCTCCTCCAGCTGGGACGCCGTGCGGAACTCCGCCACCGCCGCGGTGCACTTCCTCGACGAGGAGCAGGCCGGCCTCGCCCGCCGCTTCGCCACCAGCGGCGTGGACCGCTTCGCCGCCCCCACCCGCTGGTCCCGCCTCGCCGACGGCACCCCCGTCCTCGACGACGCGCCCGTCGCCATCGCCGGGCCGGTCGAGCACCGCTTCACCGCCGGCGACCACACCATCGTCGCCGTCCGCATCACCTGGGCCGAGATCCGCCGCCCGCACTCCCCGCTGCTGCACCACGCCGGCCGGTACCACGGCCTCGGCGTCGAGGCCGCCGCCCCCGCGCGGGACGTGGCGCCGTAGATCTGCGCGCGACCGCCCGGAAACCTGCCCGGGAACCCCGTTGCGCTGCGGTGCAGCGCAACGGGCGCCGCGGTGGTCCTGCCGCCGCACTCCTCGCCGCCCCGCGGGGCACCGCTCACACCCGGTGCCCCGCGGCCGTCCCGGCGAGCAGACCGAGCAGCGCCGCCGCCACCCCGGCCAGCAGCGAACCGGCGGCGTAGGCGGCGGCCCGGCCGGGAACCCCGTCGCCGTGCAGGCGGACGACCTCGACGGCGGCGGTGCTGAACGTCGTGTACCCACCGCAGAACCCGGTCCCGGCGACGGCGAGGAGGCCGGCGCCCCAGGGCAGCGCGGGCGCGAGGCCGGCGAGGAACCCCAGCAGCAGGGAACCGCTGACGTTGACGGCCAGCGTGGGCCAGGGGAAGGCGTCCCCCAGGCGGGCGCGCAGGGACGTGTCCACGGCGTAGCGGGCGGCGGCACCGGCACCCCCGGCCAGGGCGGTGGCCACGGGCACCAGCAGGCCGCTCACCGGCGCCGGCCCGCGCGCGCACCGGCCGCCGCGCACAGCACGCCCAGCGCGACGGTGAGCAGGGGGTATAGCAGCCCCGCCGGCACCTCGCCCCGGCGCAGCAGCACCCCGGTCTCCAGCGCCAGCGCGCTGTACGTCGTGAACCCGCCGAGGAACCCGGTCCCGGCCAGCAGCCGCCGGCGTGCCGACGGCGCCCGCGCCAGCAGCAGCCCCAGCGCGAAGGCCCCGGCGAGGTTCACGGCCGCGGTGGCGAGGGGCCAGGACCCCGGCTGGGCGGGCAGGGTGAGGGCGAGGCCGTACCTCGCCGCCGTCCCGGCCGCCCCGCCGGCGGCGACGAGGGCACACGCACGCAGGTCCACACCCGGATCCTCCACCCTCCGCGCGGCCCCTCCCCCCGACGGGGGACCCGGGCGCCGCCCCGCTCGGCCGGGCGTCGCGGACCGCGGGCCCGTCGGGTGCGGAACCGCCCGGGGCGCAGCCGGGACCCGCGGCCGTGGGGTTGGCTGGTCGTGCACCCCGGGAGGCCGCCGACGGCGAGCGTCCGGTGGTGGCGGCCGGACCGACCGGATCGACGAACCCGAGGAGAGAGCGTGGACACGCAGGACCGGCCGGTGGGGGGCAACCCGGCGAAGGAGGCCGCGCTCGCCGTGCTCGCGGCGCGGGACGAGGCGGGCCGCGGCGGGGACGCCGAGGTCGGCCCGGAGCACCTGCTGCTCGGCCTGGTGGGGCTGGGCGGTCCCGCCGCGCGGGTCCTGGCGGACGCCGGGGCCGGTGCGCACGCCCTGCGGACCGCCGCGCGGCTGCAGGACGGCGGCGCCCAGGACGGCGGCCTGCTGGGCGCCGGGCTCCCGCTGTCGCCCGCGGTCCGCGCCGTCGTCGAGGCGGCACCCCGGCGCGGGGACGACCGCGTCCTCCTGCGGACGCTGCTGGACGCGGACGGCGGGCGGGTCCAGGAGCTGCTGCGCCGGGCCGGGGCGGACGTGGGCGCGGTGCGCGCCGCGCTCGACGGCGGGGCGCCCGCCGGTTCCGCCGCACCCGTCCCGAGGCCCGCGCCCTCCGTCCACCGCGGCGGGGTGGCGTTCGAGCACGAGCAGGTCGTGGAGTGCACCCCGGAGCGGCTGTGGCCGATGCTGAGTGACCCGGCCCGCAGGCCGGAGTGGGACCACACCGCCGGGTCCGTGACGGTCGGCCCGGACGGGGTGCAGCGCGTGTCGCGGCGCGTGGGGGACGGCGAGCGCCCGCGCGTGGTGGAACAGGTCGTCACGGTGTCCGACCCCGGCCGCGAGATCGCCTGGCGGCACGTCGGGGCGAGGGTGGGCAGCTTCCCCGGCCTGCACCTGCGCCTGGTGGCGGTGGACGGCGGCACGCGGGTGCACCTGCGCGCGGACTGCGCCGCCAAGGGCCGGGTCGGGCGCCTGCTGGCCCGCTGGGTCGTCTCCACGGAGCTGCGCATGCTGGGCCAGAGCATCGCCCGGGCCGCCTCCCGCACCCCCTGAGGACGTGGGGCGCGACCCGCCCCGCGCGGCTACCGCCGCGGCGCCGCGCACGACAGGATCGGGGAACCACCGTTCCGTCCGTGTCAGCGCCGACCGCCGGAGGCCCCGATGAGTTCCACCGCAGCAGCCCCGAGCCAGCACCAGAGCGAGCTGAAGCGGGCCATCGGGCCCAGGCTCCTGCTCCTGTTCATCATCGGCGACATCCTCGGCACGGGGGTGTACGCGCTCACCGGCCAGGTCGCCGCCGAGGTGGGCGGGGCGGCGTGGCTGCCGTTCCTGCTGGCGTTCGCGGTGGCCACGGTGACCGCGTTCTCCTACCTGGAGCTCGTCACGAAGTACCCGCAGGCGGCCGGCGCGGCGCTGTACGTCCACAAGGCCTTCGGGATCCACTTCCTGTCGTTCCTGGTGTGCTTCGTGGTGATGTGCTCGGGCATCACGTCGGCCTCGGCCGCCTCCCGGGCGTTCGCGGCGAACTTCGTGAAGGGGTTCGGCCTGGAGTGGGGCAACGGCGGGATCGTGCTCACCGCGCTGGCGTTCATGCTGCTGGTGATGGCCGTGAACCTGCGCGGCGTCAGCGAGAGCGTGCGCCTCAACGTGGTGCTGACCCTCGTGGAGCTCTCCGGTCTGCTGCTCGTCATCATGATCAGCTTCTACGCGATCGCGGGCGGGAACGCCGACTTCTCGCGCGTCGTGCTGTTCGACGCCCCCGAGGACAAGGGGATCCTGCTCGGCGTGAGCACCGCGACGTCGCTGGCGTTCTTCGCGATGGTGGGCTTCGAGGACTCGGTGAACATGGCCGAGGAGACCCGCGAGCCGAGCCGCATCTTCCCGCGGGTGATGCTCACCGGCCTGGGGATCACGGCGGTCGTCTACGTCCTGGTCTCGATCTGCGCGGTGGCCGTCGTGCCGGTCGGGGAGCTCGCGGGCAACGAGACGCCCCTGGTGACGGTGGTGCAGACCGCGGCGCCGGACTTCCCGATCTCCGACCTGATCCCGTTCATCTCGATGTTCGCCGTCGCGAACAGCGCCCTCATCAACATGATGATGGCCAGCCGGCTGCTGTACGGCATGAGCCGCCAGCACGTCCTGCCCCGGCCGCTGTCGGCGGTGCACCCGACGCGCCGCACGCCGTGGGTGGCGATCCTGTTCACCACCGCGCTGTCGCTGGGCCTCATCACCTACGTGTCGCTGACGCCGGACACCTCCGTCGTGTCGGTCCTGGGCGGCACGACGTCGCTGCTGCTGCTGGCGGTGTTCACGATCGTCAACGTGACGGTGCTGGTGCTGCGCCGCGACCCGGTGGAGCACGGACACTTCTCGGCCGGGCGGGCGCTGCCGGTGGTGGGGGCGCTGGCGTGCGCGTACCTGGTGCTGCCGTGGTCCTCGGGGCGCGCCGCGGAGCAGTACCAGATCGCCGGCGGGCTCCTCGCGCTGGGCGTCGTGCTGTGGGCGCTGACGCGCCTCGTCGGCCGCTCGGCGGGCGCGGGCGCTCCTGGCGGGAACCGGTAGGGGCGCAGCGGTCCTCAGCCCCGGTCCGCACCGTCCCCGCGCCGGGCGCCGAGGCCGACCAGGCGCTCCACCTCCGCCGCCTGCCCGGCCTCGCCACCGGTGCGCAGGTCCAGGTGCGTGCGGTCGTCGGTGTCCAGGGTGAGGACCGGGCCCTCCCCGTGCCGGGGCACCAGCACCGGCACGCCTCACCTTCCCCAGGGCATGCCGGGCGCCGGTGACATAACGTCGAGGTAACTCGACGGGGAGGCGCCGTGGCCGTGCTGACGTTGCCCGTGGAGCGCGCGCCGGGCGTGGTCGCCGCAGCCCTCAGCCTCACCGGTGCGGCGCTCCTGGCGGTGCGCGCCCTGGGGCTCTGGGAGTCCGGGCCGGTGACGTCGGCCGCGGCCGTCCCCCTGGCGGCGGCCGCCGCGCTGCTGGCGGTGGCGGCGGCGGCGAGCGCCCTGCGGGGCCGCCGCGCCGCGACCGTCCTGGCGGGCCTGGCGGTCGCCTGCGCGCTGGCCGTCGACACGGTGCCCGCCGCGCCGCCGCGCCTGCTGCCGCTGCTGCCGCTGGCCGTCGCCACGGCGCTGCTCGCCGCCGCGCCCCGGGCGACGTCCACGGCGCGCTCACCGTGGGCGCTGGCCCTGGGGTGGATGGCGATCGCGGCGCACACCGCGGTGGGTTTCGGCTACCTCCTGCTCGGGCTCGTCGTGCCCTGGTACGGGCTGGCGGTGCTGTGGGCGGTGTGGGCCGGTCTGCTCGTGCTGGCGGTCCGGCTGCTGCGGGAGCGCCCCGCCTGGGCGCTCGCGGTCCCGCCGGTGGCGGTGGTGACGGCGGTCGGCGTGGTGCTCGTGGGCGAGCACCTGCTCGGCTGGATGCCCTGACTCCCGGTCGTCCGACAGGAAGCCGGGCTGCCCGCGGGGTGGCGTCGCACCCGCCGCCCACGGTGGCCGGTGCACGGATCGGACCGGGAGGGCAGCGGCACGCAGGACCCCCGCCAGGAGATCACCCGCATCCTCGACGAGGTCGTGCGCAGGAACCCCGGTGAGGCGGAGTTCCACCAGGCGGCCCGCGAGGTCCTCTCCAGCCTCGCCCCGGTGCTGGCCGAGCACCCCGAGCACCTGGAGATGCGCACGGTGGAGCGCCTCTGCGAGCCGGAGCGGCAGATCATCTTCCGGGTGCCCTGGCAGGACGACGCGGGGAGGGTCCACATCAACCGCGGCTTCCGGGTGGAGTTCAACTCGGCCCCGGGCCCCTACAAGGGCGGGCTGCGGTTCCACCCGTCGGTCAACCTCGGCATCGTGAAGTTCCTGGGCTTCGAGCAGATCTTCAAGAACGCCCTCACGGGGATGCCGATCGGTGGCGGCAAGGGCGGGTCCGACTTCGACCCGAAGGGCCGTTCCGACACGGAGGTCATGCGGTTCTGCCAGTCCTTCACGACGGAGCTCCACCGGCACCTGGGCGAGCACACCGACGTGCCGGCGGGGGACATCGGCGTGGGGCGCCGGGAGCTCGGTTTCGTGTTCGGCCAGTACGAGCGGATCACCAACCGCTACGAGTCGGGGGTGCTGACCGGCAAGGGGCTGTCGTGGGGCGGGGCCCGGGTCCGGACGGAGGCGACCGGTCACGGCCTCGTGTACTTCGCGCAGGAGGTCCTCGCCGCCCGGGGCACGTCCCTGGAGGGGCGTACCGCGGTGGTGTCGGGATCGGGGAACGTGGCGATCCACGCGGCGGAGAAGGCCCAGCAGTTCGGGGCCCGCGTCGTGGCGTGCTCGGACTCCGACGGCTACGTCGTGGACGAGCAGGGCCTCGACGTGGCGCTGCTGCGCGAGGTCAAGGAGGAGCGGCGCGAGCGCCTGACCGCCTACGCCGCACGGCGGCCCGGCGCCCGCCACGTCGTGGCCGGCTCGGTGTGGGACGTGCCGTGCGAGGTGGCCCTGCCCTGCGCGACGCAGAACGAGCTGGACCGGGACGCGGCGGGCTCGCTGGTGCGCAACGGCTGCACCCTGGTGGCCGAGGGCGCGAACACGCCCACCACCGCGGAGGCGGCGGAGGAGTACGGCACGCCGGGCGACCACGTCCTCGGCGCCAACTGCGCGGGCTTCGTGCACGTCGCCGACGCCATGCACGACCTGGGCCTGATCTGAGGGGTCGACCCGGCGGGCCGCACGTCGCCTCCGCCCCGGACGACGACGGGCCGCACACGCGCCTGGAGCCGTGACCCCCTCCCCCGGTGCTGCACCCGGGCCACTTGCCTAAAGGTATTAGGAAGCTGCATAGTTTCCTTAGGCAGGACGGAGGGGGCGGACGTGGCACGTGCGGGGCTGACCGCGGAACGCCTCACCCTGGCCGGGGCGGAACTGGCCGACGAGGCAGGGTTCGACCAGGTGACCGTCTCCGCGCTCGCCAGGCGGTTCGACGTGAAGGCCGCGAGCCTCTACTCGCACCTGAGCGGCTCGGAGGACCTGCGGACCAGGATCACCCTGTTCGCGCTGGAGGAGGTCGCCGACCGCCTCGCCCCCGCCCTGGCCGGCCGCTCCGGCAGGGACGCCCTGGTGGCCTTCGCCGACGTCTACCGCGACTACGCCCGCGAGCACCCCGGCCGCTGGGCCGCCGCGCGGGCGAGGCTGGACCCGCAGGCGGCGGCCGGCAGCGCGGGCGCACGGCACGCGGAGATGTCGCGGGCGATCCTGCGCGGCTACGACCTGACGGGGGCGGACCAGACGCACGCGGTGCGCCTGCTGGGCAGCGTCGTCCACGGCTTCGTCGACCTGGAGGCCGGTGGCGCGTTCGACCACAGCGCCCCCGGCCCGCAGGAGAGCTGGCCGCGGGTCCTCGACGCCCTCGACGCCCTGCTGCGGAACTGGCCCGCGCCCTGACGCCCCGCCCACCCGCACGCCACCCGAGAACCCCGACCCGAGCGACAGGCCACCCCGATGCACCCCGAGCACCCCTGGACCACCACGCCGATCACCGCCGACCTGCTGCGCGGCGCCCTGGAGCTGGAGCACACCGGCCGCGGCGTGCTGCCGCACCGGCTGCCGGCCCGTGCC
This sequence comes from Kineococcus anabasis, assembly GCF_054590795.1. Taxonomy (NCBI): domain Bacteria; kingdom Bacillati; phylum Actinomycetota; class Actinomycetes; order Kineosporiales; family Kineosporiaceae; genus Kineococcus; species Kineococcus anabasis. The sequence continues at coordinate 66,268 of NZ_BAAIHU010000003.1, read as the reverse complement.
CGCGCGCAGTGCGCCGACGGCCAGCTCGCCGCGGCCGAGGCCGAGCCGTCCGGCGTGCGGCTGGTCTTCCGCACGCGCGCCACCGCGGTGGAGCTGGACACGCTGCCCACCCGGCGCGTCCACGCGGGCTTGCCGCCCCGCCCGGCCGGGGTCTACGACCTCCTCGTCGACGGGCGCCCGGCCGGCCGGGCCAGCGCGAGCGGCGGGAACACCCTCACCGTCGACCCCGCCACCGGAACCACCGGCACCCGGCCCGGGCCCGCCGGGACCCTCCGCTTCACCGGCCTGCCCGCCCGCGAGAAGGACGTCGAGATCTGGTTGCCCCACAACGAGGTCACCGAGCTCCTCGCGCTGCGCACCGACGCCCCCGTCACCCCCGCCCCGGACCGGGGCCGCGCGGTGTGGCTGCACCACGGCAGCTCCATCAGCCACGGTTCCGGAGCCGCGAGCCCCACCACCACCTGGCCCGCGCTCGCCGCCGCAGCGGCCGGGGTGGAGCTCGTCAACCTCGGTCTCGGCGGCAGCGCGCTGCTCGACCCGTTCACCGCGCGCACCCTGCGCGACACCCCTGCCGACCTGATCAGCGTCAAGATCGGCATCAACCTCGTCAACACCGACGTGATGCGCCTGCGCGCCTTCACCCCGGCCGTGCACGGTTTCCTGGACACCGTCCGCGAGGGCCACCCCACCACGCCGCTGCTGGTGGTCTCCCCGATCTGGTGCCCGATCCACGAGGACACCCCCGGCCCCAGCGCCCTGGACCCCGACGCGCTGCGCGCCGGGACGATGCGGTTCGTGGCCACCGGCGATCCCGCGGAACGCGCGAGCGGGAAGCTCACCCTCGGGGTGGTCCGCGAAGAACTGGCCCGGATCGTGCGGCAGCGGGCGGACGGGGACCCGCACCTGCACCACCTCGACGGCCGGGAGCTCTACGGGCCGGAGGACTCCGCCGACCTGCCCCTGCCGGACCGGCTGCACCCCGACGCCGCCACCCACCACCGCATCGGCGAGCGTTTCGCCCGGCTCGTCCTCGCCGCGGGGCCCTTCGCGCACGTCGTCGCCCCGGCCCGGCCCGGCACGCCGTAGCAGCTCGCGGGCGCGCACCCTGGACAACGGGTGCGCCCGCCCGCGAGGGTTGCGCCATGGGAACCTCCACCGGCTCGCCGCGGCGCCTGGAGCTCGAACGCTCCCTCCCCGTCCCCACCGGTGAGCTGTGGCGGCACCTGACCTCACCGGAACTCCTCCCGGCGTGGATCGGCAGGCTGAGCGGGGAACCCGCCGCGGGCACGCTCGTGCACCTGGCCATGTCGCAGGAGGAGGGCGCACCGGAGTCGGCGGTGCTGGTGCGCGTCTGCGAGCGGCCCACGCACCTCGCGGTCAGCATGGACGACTGGGAGCTGGAGGTGCACCTGTCCGCGGACGGGGAGGGCCGCACCCTCCTGCGGTTCGCGCACCTGCTCGCCGCGGGACTGGAACCCGCCGACGTCGAGGCCGGCTGGCGGTTCTACCTGGACCGGCTCGCCTGGGCGGTGGAGGGCCGGGCGGGCGCGGAACCCCGCTGGGCGGACTACGAGACGACCGGGACCCGGTAGCGCCGGTCCCCGCCGGAGGCGGGGGCCGGCGGCGCGTCGACGGGCGGCGGGCGCGTCAGGTGGTGAGGAACGGGGCGTAGAACGTGCGCGGGTCCTCGGCGAGGGAGGCCTTGACCATCGCGCTCCAGTCGTCGACGACGACCTCGAGGTCACCGGCCTCCACGGCGTCCAGCGTCCTGCGGGCCACGACGGCCGGGTCGGTCTTCGGACCGTCGACGGCCCTGGCCATGTCCGTGTCCGCCAGGCCGAGGTGGACGGAGGTCACCTGCGTGCCCTGCCCGGCCAGCTCCAGGCGCAGGGCGTTGCTCATGTTCCAGTTCGCCGCCTTGGAGACCGCGTACGCGCCGGCGCCGGGGTAGGCGAACCAGGACAGCGCGGAGGCGACGTTGACGATCCTCCCGCCCCCGTTGGCCGCGAGCACGGGGGCGAAGGCGCGGACCATCGACAGGGTGCCCCAGAAGTTGACGTCCAGCTCGGTGCGCACGCCCTCCAGGTCGCCGAGCAGCTGAGCGCCGGTCGAGATGCCGGCGTTGTTGACGAGCAGGTCGACGTCGCCGGCCAGAGCGGCGGCCGCGGCGACGGCGGCGGGGTCGGTGATGTCGAGGGCGATGGGACGGGCGCCGGGCAGATCGATGCTCGCGGGCTCGCGGGCGGCGGCGTAGACCGTCGCCCCCCGTGTGAGCAGTTCTGCGGCGAAGGAGCGGCCGAGGCCGCGGTTGGCCCCGGTGACGAGTGCGGTGGTCATGTCCGGCACGCTAGGACCTCACGTCGGCGTGAGGTGCAAGTCGGGGTCGAGGGCGGGGGGACGGGTGCGCATCGGGGAGGTCGCCGCACTGGCGGGCGTCAGCGTGCGGGCGCTGCGCTACTACGAGGAGCAGGGCCTGCTGGTCCCCGGGCGCAGCGCCGGCGGGCAGCGCCACTACCCGCCCGGGGCGGTCGAGCGGGTCAGGTTCATCCAGAACCTCTACGCCGCCGGGCTCGGCAGCAAGGCCGTCCTGCGGATCCTGCCGTGCATGGAGCACGGCGTGCTCACCGACGAGATGCACGAGCGGCTGCTCGCCGAGCGCGCGCGCGTGCAGGCCCAGCTGGACGAGCTGACCGCGACGCGCGACAAGCTCGACGACGTCATCCGGGCGGGGCAGGCGCACCGCACGGCCCGGGGGCGGTGGGCGGGTGCGGGACGCCGCGCGGACGGACGCGGCTGCACGACGACCCCGGGATGACGGCGCCGGCGCCGCGAGCCCGGCCGCCGCGCGCGCGGTTCAGGGCGCCCGCGGTTCCCGGGCCGCGACCCAGGCCGGCCAGCCCGACTCGAGCAGGTCGACGACCACCGCGACGGCCCGGCGGGGCGCGGCGGTGGACAGCGCGAGGTCGGGGACCTCCAGCAGCCACCGCGCCGTGACCGCCGCCGCGGGGTCGTCGGCGGGCAGGCCCGCGTCCTCGGCCAGCACGGCCGCCAGGGCGGGCCGGCTGCGCAGCCAGGTGCCGCGGGCGTGCTCGCGCAGCTCCGCCGTGGCCAGGACGAGGTCGAGGGCGCGCCGCATCCGCGGCCCGGGGTCGAGGGCCAGCGGGCCGCGCTGCAGCAGCAGCTCCTGCACCGCCCGCAGCGGCGGGCTCCCCCCGGGGCGCCCGCGCACCGCCGCGGCCAGCGCCGCTCCCCGGTCGGCGGCGTCCTCGTCGAAGACCAGGCTCGCCTTCCCCTCGGGGAAGTGGGCGAAGACCGTCGAGACGGACACGTCGGCCGCCTCGGCGACCTGCCGGATGCCGGTCCGCTGGTAGCCGTGCGCGAGGAAGAGCTCCACCGCGGCGTCCGTGATGGCACGGCGGGTCCGCTGCCTCCCCCGCTCGCGCAACCCCTGCGGCGCCGGTTCCGGCTGCGCCGCGGACTGCGGTGTCGGCGGGGCAGCCGGTGGGGCGGCCGGTGCCGGTCGTGCCGCACCGGGCCGTCGTGAGGCGCCCCGCCAGCCGTGCTCCAGCACCGCCCAGGCGGCGGCGGGCCCACCCGCGGCGCCCGGTCCGGCGGCGGCGCGGTCGAGGACGAAGCGCGCCAGGGCCGCGGCGCCCGTGGGCGCGTCGCCCCCCTCCGGCAGGCGCGCCGCGACCGCCGACGCGAGCGCGGTCTCCTGCTCCCGCCACACCTGCTCGGCGTGGGCGCGCAGGGCGGGCGTGCGCTCGACGAGGGCGAGGACCGCCGTGCGCTCCCCGCCGGTGGTCGCGGCGGGCGCCGTCACCGCCTCCCGCGCCGGCGGGGCGAGCAGGGCCGAGCGCAGCGCGTGCAGCAGCGGCGCCCCGGGGGGCGGGCCCTCCACGCAGGAGAGCAGCGCCCCCAGGGTTCCGCCCCCCCGGTCCAGCAGGAGGGACTCCTTGCAGGAGTAGTGCTTCCACACGCCGCTGACCGACACCCCGGCCGCCTCGGCGACCTCCCGCACGCTCACGGCGTCGTAGCCGCGCTCGAGGAACAGCCGCAGCGCGGCGTCCGCGATCGCCTGCCGGGTCCGCGCCTTCTTGCGGTCACGGCGTCCGGGCGCGTCCACCGGCTGGGTCATGCCGCCATCCTACGTTCGGGGGTAGTCGTGCCGATCGTGGACTCGTTACGGTTTTCGGGACACGACGGCCGCACCCCTGGAGGACCGATGACCACGCACCACCCCCTCTGCATCGTCGGCGCCGGTCTCGGCGGCCTCACGCTCGCCCGCGTCCTGCACCTGCACGGCATCGGGGCGACCGTCCTCGACGCCGAGCCCTCGCCCGCGGCGCGCCCGCAGGGCGGCCTGCTCGACATCCACGACGACACCGGCCAGCCCGCCCTGCGCGCGGCCGGGCTCCACGAGGAGTTCCTCGCGCTCGTGCACCGGGGCGGCGAGGCGATGCGCATCGCCGACGAGCACGGCGTCGTGCGGTGGGACGAAGCCGACCACGGCGCCCTGGAGCGCCCCGAGGTCGACCGCGGCCGGCTGCGCGACCTGCTGCTGGGGTCGCTGCCGGCCGGAACCGTCAGGTGGGGCGCGAAGGTCGTCGCGGCACACCCGCTCGGCGACGGCCGGCACGAGTTCACCCTGGCGGACGGCAGCGCCCTGACCGCGGACCTGCTCGTCGGTGCCGACGGCGCCTGGTCCCGCGTCCGCCCGCTCGTCTCCCCCGCGGTGCCCGCCTACACCGGCATCTCCTTCGTGGAGGGCAACCTCCACGACGCCGCGCGGCGCCACCCGGCGGGCGCCGCCCTCGTCGGCGGCGGTTTCTTCCTCGCCCTCGCCGGCGGCCAGGGGTTCATCGCCCACCGCGAGGGAAACGGCGACCTGCACGTCTACACCGCGCTCGCCGTCGGGGAGGACTGGATCGACACGCTCGACCCCGCCGACACCGGGGCCACCAAGGCCGCCGTCCTCGCGCGCTTCACCGGCTGGGCCCCCGCCCTGCGCGCCCTCGTGGCCGACGCCGACGGCCCGCTGGTGCTGCGGCGCGTCCACGCCCTGCCCGTCGGGCACCGCTGGGACCGCACCCCCGGGGTCACGCTCCTCGGGGACGCCGCCCACCTGATGTCGCCCTTCGCCGGCGAGGGGGCCAACCTCGCGATGCTCGACGGCGCCGAGCTCGGCCGTTCCCTCGCGGACCACCCCGGCGACGTCGAGGGAGCGCTCGCGGCGTACGAGGCGGCGCTGTTCGCGCGCAGCGCGCGGTCCGCGGAACGCTCCGCGCAGAACCTGGAGGTGATGTTCGGCCCGGACGCCACCGAACGGCTCCTGGAGATGTTCGCCTCCCCCGTTCCCGCCGGCTGACCCCGTGGGGTGGACCGGCCGGGCCCGTTCAGCCCGGCCGCGGGGCCGTCCAGCCCGCGAGGGCGAGGACGTCGCCGGCCACCTCCGCGACGGTGCGCCGGTCGGTACCGACCCGGTGGGTCCCGGCCGGCGCCCGCTCCTCCAGCACGGCGGCCATGACGCGGCTGCGCTCGACGTGGGCCGCGAGCTCCGACCCGGTCTCCCGGCCGCCCAGGCGGGCGCGGACCGTCTCGTCGGAGGCCGTCAGGAGGACGCCGGTGACCGTCGCCCTGCCGCCGACCGCCCGCACGACGAGGTCGGGTTCCAGGACGCTGACGGTGTTGACGTAGACGAGGCGGTGGTGGCCGATCGCGGCGTAGTTCGACCACAGGGCCGCGAGGTTGGCCTCGGTGAGCCGCGTGCCCTGCGGGTCGTCCGGCGCCCTGGGGTGGGCGGCGTCGAGGTTGTCGCCCTCGACGTGGCAGTGCGCGACCCCCAGGGCCCGCAGCCGGGCCGAGACCTCGTAGGCGGTGCTGGTCTTGCCCACACCGGCACGGCCCCCGACGAGCAGCACCTGCACGACACCACCGACAGCTCCCGTCACGGCGCACAGTCACCCACGCACCGCCGCCGCCGTCCAGCGGCGTGCGCCCCGGGGTCCCACCGGATCCGCGCGCACCCGCGGGCGATGAGTTCCCCCCGTGACAGGCGTCTGAGAACCCATGGCGACCTTCGCGTTGATCCACGGTGCGGGCGACGGCGGCTGGGCGTGGCACCTGGTGCAGCGCGCGCTCCGGGAACGGGGGCACGAGGCCGTCGCGCCGGACCTGCCCGACGACCGCGACGACGCGACGTGGGACGACTGCGTCGACGTGGTCGCCGAGGCCGCCGAGGCCGTCGGGGCCGTCCGGGGCGCCGGTGACGTGGTGGTGGTCGGGCACTCCGCCGGGGGTCTCGTCGTACCGCTCGTGGCGCAGCGGCTGGGCGCGGCGCTGCAGGTGTTCCTGGCGGGGATGGTGCCGCGGCCGGGGGAGAGCGCGGGCGGGTGGTTCGCGAACGTCGGCTGGTACGAGGCGGTGGCCGGGCTGGCGCGGGAGGACGGCGGCCTCACGGGCAACGCGGACCCCCTGGTCGCCTTCTACCACGACGTCCCGGCGCCGCTGGCCCGCGAGGCACTGGCGAGGGAACGGCCGACCGACGGGCGGCTCGGCGAGGTGCCGTGGCCCCTGCCCGCGCTGCCGGACGTCCCGGCGAGGTACGTCGTCACGACCCGCGACCGCTTCATCCCGCCCCCCGTGCAGCGCCGCGTCGCGGCCGAACGCCTCGGCATCACCGCACCGGACGGGATCGAGGCGGGACACTGCGCCAACCTCAGCCGCCCCGGGGAGCTGGCCGCCCTGCTGGCCGGCTGCGTCGACCGGCGGGTTCCGCGGTGACCGGGTTCCGCGGTGACCGGGTTCCGCGGGCGGGTGGGTACGGCGATCCGCCGCCGGTGCCCCGCGTGCCCGTTCAGCCCAGCGCCAGCTCCCCCGCGGGGACCGGCCGTCCCAGCAGGAAACCCTGCCCCAGGTCGCACCCGAGGTCCCGCAGGAACCGCAGCGCACCCGGCGTCTCCACGCCCTCGGCGACCACGTGCATGCCGAGGTTGTGCCCCAGGTCGATGACCGAGCGCACGATCGAGGCGTTGCGGTGGTCCGTCTCCACCTCGCGCAGGAAGGAACGGTCGATCTTCAGCACGTCGACGGGCAGGTCCCGCAGGTAGGCCAGGGAGGAGTACCCCGTCCCGAAGTCGTCCAGCGCCAGGCGGACGCCGAGGTCGCGCAGGCGGGCGGTGACCGTCATCGCCACGTCCGGGTTCGCCATGACGGCGCTCTCCGTGAGCTCCAGCTCCAGCGCGCCGGCCGCCGCACCGGTCTGCTCCAGGATCCGCACGACGGTGTCCACGAGCGAGCCGTCGTGCAGGCTGCGGGCGGAGACGTTCACGGCGACCGACACCTGCGCGCCGGCCGCCGCCCACCGCGCGGCCTGCCGCAGCGCGGAGTCCAGGACGTGCTCGGTCAGCGGGCCGATGAGGCCGGTCTGCTCGGCCACGGGGATGAAGCTCCCGGGCGGGACGAGGCCGTGCTCGGGGTGCTGCCAGCGCACCAGGGCCTCGGTCCCGGTGACCTCGCCGGTGACCAGGTCCCGCTTCGGCTGGTAGTGCAGGAGGAACTGCCCGCGGTCCAGCGCCTCCCGCAGCGCCCCGCGGTACCCCAGGCGTGCGGGGTGGTTCAGGTCGGCGTCGGCGGCGTACGTCTCCACGCCCGAGCCGTTCTGCTTGGCGCGGTACATGGCGACGTCGGCGCGCTTCAGCAGCCCCACCGCGTCCTGCCCGTGGTCGGGTGCCAGCGCGATGCCGACGCTGCCCTCCAGGTGCAGGGTGAGCCCCTCCACGGGCACGGGCCGGCGGATCTGCCGGCGCAGCTCGGCGGCCAGCCGCTGGGCGTAGGACCCGCCGGGCACGGGTTCCAGCAGCACCGCGAACTCGTCGCCGCCGAGGCGGGCCACGGTGTCGGACTCGCGGAACTGCTGGCGCAGGCGGTCCGCGACGACCTCGAGCACCCGGTCGCCCACGTCGTGCCCGAGGGTGTCGTTGACCTCCTTGAAGCGGTCGAGGTCGATGAGCAGCAGCGCCAGCCGGTTCCCGCTGCGCTGCTGCGCGGCGAGGGCGTGGTTCAGCCGGTCGTGCAGCAGCACCCGGTTGGCGAGGCCGGTGAGCGGGTCGTGCAGGGCGCGGTGGCGGATCCACTCCTCGGTGCGGCGCCGCTCGACGGCGGCGGCCACGACGTGCGCGACGGCGGTGAGGAACGCCATCTCGTCGGAGGTGAACGAGCGGGGCGCCCCGGCCTGCACGCACAGGTACCCGAAGCAGTCCCCGCTCCCGCCGACGGTGACGGCGGCCGCGGCGGCGACGCCCTGCTCCCGCCACGCGGCCGCACGCCCGCCGGGCGGCAGGGCCTCCCGCAGGACGGCGTCCTCCCCCGGCGCGGGCACCAGCAGGCCCTCCAGGTCGGAGTGCTCCAGGACGTGGGGGAAGCTCCCCGCAGGCCAGCCGCTGGTGGCGCGGGTCAGCAGGGCGCCGTCGGTGTCCGGGCGCTCCAGCACCTCGCAGTACGCCACCCCGAGGACGCCCCGCACCGCGGAAGCCGTGCGGGAGAACAGGTCCGGGAGGTCGGCCCCGGCGAGGGCGTACCCGCCGAGGTCGGAGACGACGCGCTGCTGCCGTTCGGCGCGCCAGCGCTCGCTCACGTCCTGCAGCACGAGCGTCAGCCGGCCCGCACCGCCCTCCCCCACGGGCAGGACGGTGGTGCGGAACACCCGCTGCGCCCCGTCGGCCCCGCGCAGGGACAGGTCGGCGTGCTGGGCGCGCCCGGTGGCGGTGGCGGTCGCCGCCATGCCGTGGGGGCCGAGGAGGTCCGGGCCGGAGCCCGCGGGGCACAACAGCCCGCGCAGCCGCTGCAGCTGCGCGGAGACCTCCACCGCGTCGCCGAGGAGCGCGCGCAGTGCGGGGGTGCCCCGGAGCAGGCGCCCGTCGGGCCCGTAGTCGAGGACGCCGATGGGCAGCTCGTCGAACGGTGCGCCGCCCGCGACGAGCTCCAGCAGGTGGGCGTGCTCCCCGGCGGCCTCACCGCCGAGGCGCTCGGCGGTGATGTCCACGAGGGTCCCGACGTTGCCGACGACCTCGCCGTGGGCGTCGCGCAGCACCTTCGCGCGCAGCCGGACGTGCCGGTAGCCGCCGGAGGCGGTCCGGTAGCGGCCCTCGTGGTGGCAGTGGTCGGACCCGCCGCCGACGACCGCGGCGAACAGCGCGAGGGTGCGCTCCCGCTCGTCGGGGTGGACGTACTCCAGGAAACCCGTGCCCAGGGTGCTCCCGACGTCGAACCCGGTGAGGCGGGTCCAGGCGGGGCTCAGGGCGGTCCAGTTCCCGGCGGCGTCGGTGCGGAACACCACCTCGTCCAGGTCGGCGAGGACCGTGGCGAGGAGCGGGTCCGCCCCGCCGGGCCCGGTGCTCACGGTTCGGCGCTCACCGGTCGTCGTGGTGCTCGGCGCACCACGCCTCGCGCCGCTCGAGGTCCCGCCGGGAGGTGTAGGTGGTGGCGGCCACGACGGCGCGGGCCTCCGCCTCGGCCTGCGCCTCGACGCTCGCCGCGGTCAGCGCGTACTGCAGGGGCCCGGCGCGGCGGGCTGCCACGAGGCGCTCGGCGTTGCGCCACGCGTTCTCCCGCCACGCCTGGATGGCCTGGAACACCGCGGTCCCGTCGAGGGTGGTCCCGGGCACGTCGCGGTCGTCCACGGTGGGGTCGTAGCGCCGGGCGATCTCGGCGACCTCCTCCTCGGCGACGGCGTTGAGCCACTCGTAGACCCGGTCGTGGTCGGGTTTGCGGCTGGTGCCGTCGGGGGCGACGAGGCCGATCTCGGCGAGGACGAACGGCAGGTCCCTGTTGATGTGGCCGTTCATGCCCAGCAGCATGTCACCGGTCCCGGTGACGCGGCGGGCCTCGGCGGCCTCGAAGGCCACCCGCCAGGCGGGGGCGACCTCGGCGGTGCGCCCGGCCCGCCACAGGTCCTCCTGCTCGAACCAGTACGCGGCGAACGTGGCGTCGTAGTGGTTGAGGAACGGGTGGTCCCGGTAGAAGCCGGGGACGACGGCCGAGCGGCGGTACGCCTCGGTGGTGCGCAGGTACAGCAGGCCGAACACGGCCCGGTGGTGGCAGGAGCGGTCGAAGGGGCGCAGCCGCTGCTCCATCACCCGGATCACGGTGTCGACGCAGGCGAGGCGACCGGCGCGGCAGTCGTCGGAGCTGCTGGGGTCGTAGCCCTGCATGAGGCCGGGCAGCAGCTCGTTCCACGGCAGGCGCTCGGGGTCCTCGGCGGCCGCCGGGGGTGCGAACGCGACGGGGACGGCGACGGCCAGCGCCGCGACCACCCGCTGGACGCGCCGGCGGGTCCCGGACCTCACGCTCTTCTCGCGCACGACGGCCTCCCAGCCAACTACGAGCAGAGCGTGATTGTGACTCAACACGGCGTAGCCACCAAGTCGATCTACCGGGCGCCACCCCGCGGCCCCTACCCTGCCGGGCGTGGACACCCCGCACCGCAACGTCGCCCTCGTCCGCGACGCCCTGGCCGCGCGCGGCTGCTCCGCCGAGGTGCGGGTGCTCGCCGACGCCGTCCGCACCGCGGCCGAGGCCGCGGCCGCCCTCGGCGTCCCGGCCGGCGCGATCGCCAACTCGCTGGTGTTCCTGCTCCGCACCGACGACGGGGAGGAGGCGCTGCTCGTCCTCACCAGCGGGGCCCACCGGGTCGACGTGCGGGCCCTGGGGGCGGCGCTGGGGGGCACGGTCTCCCGCGCCGACGCCACCCGGGTCCGCGAGGCGACCGGCCAGCCCATCGGGGGTGTCGCGCCCGTGGGGCACCCCACCGCCCTGCGCACCGTCGTCGACGAGCACCTGCGCTCCTACCCACGGGTGTGGGCCGCCGCCGGGCACCCCCACGCGGTGTTCCCCACCAGCCACGACGAGCTCCTCGCCCTGACCGGCGGGGTGTCCATGCGGGTCGCGGCGCCCGCAGAACCCACCGGGCCGGACGGTGCGGCCGGGCGGGGGCAGGGGGTGGGTCCAGCAGGGCCACCCTCACCGGGCCCCCGCGCCCCCGCCGCCGGATAGCGTCGACGGCGCCCAGCCCGCACCGGCGCCGCGCGAGCGGCCGCCGCCGCACGCCCGCCCAGGAGGACCTCCGTGCCCCACGTCGCCGCGGACACCCGCTACGACACCATGCCGTACCGCCGTCTCGGCCGCAGCGGCCTGAAGCTGCCCGCCGTCTCCCTCGGCCTGTGGCACAACTTCGGCGACGACAAGCCGCTGGAGACCCAGCGCGCCATCCTGCGCCGCGCGTTCGACCTGGGCGTGACCCACTTCGACCTGGCCAACAACTACGGCCCGCCCGCGGGGTCCGCGGAGGAGAACTTCGGCGCGCACCTGGCCCGGGACCTGCGCCCGTACCGCGACGAGATCGTCGTCTCCACCAAGTCCGGGTACCACATGTGGAACGGCCCGTACGGGGAGTGGGGCTCGCGCAAGCAGCTCGTCTCCAGCCTCGACCAGAGCCTGACCCGGATGGGCCTGGAGTACGTCGACGTCTTCTACCACCACCGGCCGGACCCGGAGACGCCGCTGGAGGAGACGATGGGGGCGCTGCACTCCGTCGTGCAGCAGGGCAAGGCGCTCTACGTCGGGATCTCCAACTACTCCGCCGAGCAGACCCGCGAGGCGGCGCGCATCCTGGCCGGCCTCGGCACCCCGCTGCTCATCCACCAGCCGCGCTACTCGATGCTCGACCGGTGGGTGGAGGACGGCCTGCTCGACGCCCTCGACGAGGTCGGCGCGGGCAGCATCGCCTTCTCCCCGCTGGCGCAGGGCCTCCTGACCAGCCGCTACCTCGACGGCGTCCCCGCCGACTCCCGCGCCGCGGGCGCCAGCCCCTTCCTGGGCACCGACCGCATCACCGACGAGCTGCTCACCCAGCTCCGCGCGCTGGACGACGTCGCCGCCGCGCGCGGGCAGACCCTCGCGCAGATGGCGATCGCCTGGATCCTGCGCGGCGGGCGCGTCACCTCCGCGCTCGTCGGCGCCAGCAGCGTGCGGCAGCTGGAGGACAGCGTCGGCGCGGTCGCGAACCTGGACTTCTCCGACGAGGAGCTGACCCGGATCGAGACCGTCCTGGCCGGCTGAGCCTCCCGGCCCGCCACGGCCCCGGCACCGGACCCGCGAGGTCCGGCGCCGGGGCCGTCGTGCGCCCGGGCCCGCGCGACCTCCCGGGCCGTGAGACCTGCCGGACCGCGGAACCTCCCGGCCCGTGCAACCTGCCGGGGCACGCGGCCCGTCCCAGGGGTGACGGGCCGCGCACACCGCCGGCACGACGAGCCGACCGGGGAGGATCCGGGATGACCGAGGACGACGAGGCGGACTTCTGCGCCCTCGCGGCCGCCCGCGCCCCGGCGCTGCGGCGCACCGCGTACGCCCTCTGCGGGGACTGGCACCTCGCGGAGGACCTGGTGCAGCAGGCGCTGGTCAAGGCCTACCTGTCCTGGCCGCCCCGGGAGCGCTCCGCGGCGGCCGGGTACCTGCGCCAGATCCTGCTGCGCACCTGTACCGACTCCTTCCGCCGCCCGTGGTGGCGCAGGGAGCAGAGCACCGACGCCGTCCCCGACGTCCGGGGCGTGTCCGACGACTACCCCCACGACCAGGGCCCGCTGCTGGACGCCCTGCGCCGGGTGCCGCCCCGGCAGCGCGCGTGCATCGTCCTGCGCCACCTCGAGGACCTGTCCGTCGAGGACACCGCGGCGCTGCTGCGCTGCTCCACCGGCACCGTCAAGAGCCAGACGGCGCGCGGGCTCGACGCCCTGCGCCGCGAGCTCGGCAGCACCCCCGACCTCACCCCCACCCCTGGAGGCCTCCGATGACCGAGCGCGACCTGACCGGCCGGCTGCCCGCCCTGCTGCTGGACGACGTGCGGCGCACCGAGCAGCCGTGGCAGCCCGACCTCGACTCCGTCCTCGCCGCGGGCCGCCGCGCCCGCCGCCGCCGCACCGCCGGCCGCGCCGCCGGGGCCCTCACCGCGGTCGCCGCCGCCACCGGTGCCGTCCTCGCCGGCCCCGGGCTGCTGCCGCAGGGGCAGGGCTCCGGGACGGCGCTGACCCCCGCCGCCCGCACCGTCGGCAGCGCACCGGCCGCCCCTGGCGCGCCGGCTCCCTCCGGCGCACCGGCCGGTGCGGGCACCCCCGCGGCGGTGCCGGGCTCGCAGCCGGAGCCCCTGCTCGACGCCGTCGAGCGCGCCGTCCGCGAGGACGTCGCCCCCGCCACGTACACCGTGGTGGGCCGGGACCGCCTCGACGGCGGCGCCCGCGTCGACGGCAACCTCGCCGACGGCGAGGGCGCCCCCGCCCGGCTGTTCGTGGTGGTCACGCAGGACCGCCCGGGCACCCTGCTGGAGCGCCCGTGCGAGGACCCCGAGTTCGCGCGCGACTCCTGCAGGACCACCGACCTGCCCGACGGCCGGTGGCTGTCGATCGCCGCCGGCTCCGACGGCGGGTACGAGCAGATCGTCGCGACCCTCAGCGCCCCGGGCGGCGGGGACGGCGTCCACGTCGAGGTCGACAACATCGCCGCCCCCGACTGGACCGACCGCGCCCGGCCCGCCCCGGGCGGGGTGGACCAGGCGCCGGTCGTGCGCCCCGACACCCCCCTGGACGCCGCCCAGCTGGAACAGCTCGTCCTGGCCGTCGACGCCGCCGTGCGCTGACCCCCGGAGGAGGACGGACAGGCACCGGCCGCCGGGCGGCGCCCCGCTCAGGCGCGGGCGTCGCCCGGCGGCTCAGGCGCGGGCGTCGCCCGGCGGCTCAGGCGCGGGCGTCGCCCGGCGGCTCAGGCGTGGTCGTCGCCCGGCGCGCCGGAACCCGCGCTGCCCACGAACACGATGCGGTCCCCCGCACGCAGCGCCGCCACGGCCGGGTCGTCGTAGCGCAGCGTGCGCCCGTCCCGCACCACGGCCAGGACCGGCACCGGCAGCTCCGCGGGGGCGCGCCCCACCTCGTCGGTGCGCACGGCGCGGTCGTCCATGTCCAGGCCGTGGCCGAAGGACAGCAGGTCCTCCACGACGTCGACGGCCTGCGGGCTGTCCGTGGCCAGGCCCAGCAGCCGCCCCGACGTCTCCGCGGACACCACCACCGACACCGCCCCGCCCTGCCGCAGCAGCTCGGCGTTCTGCTGCTCGCGGGCCGCGGCGATCACCACGGCGTCCGGTGCGATCCGGCGGACCGTCAGGGTGGCGAGCACCGAGGTGTCGTCCCGGTCCAGCGCCACGATCACCGTGCGGGCCTGCTCGACGAGCGCCTGGCGGAGCACGTCCGGGTTCGTCGCGGAACCCGCCACCACCACGTACCCGTCGGCGGAGGCCAGCGCCACCGCACGCGGGTCCTGCTCCACCACGACGAAGCGGCTCAGCGGGTGTTCCCGCAGCCTCAGCGCGCGCAGGGCGTTGCGGCCCTTGGTGCCGTACCCCAGGACGACCACGTGGTCACGCATGCGTGCCCTCCACCGCGCGATGCGGAACTCGGTGCGGGAGCGCTCGGTGAGCGCCTGGATGGTGGTGCCGACGAGGACGATGACGAACAGCACGCGCATCGGCGTCACGATGAGGGCGTTGAGCAGGCGCGCCGAGTCCGTCACCGGGGTGATGTCGCCGTAGCCGGTCGTGGTGAGCGTGACCGTCGTGTAGTAGAAGGCGTCGATGAGGGACACGGTGCCGTCGCGGCTGTCGGTGTAGTCCTCGCGCTCGACGACCACCAGCAGCCAGTTCAGGACGACGAGCACCCCGGCCACCGCGAAGCGCAGCAGGATCGCGCGCAGGGGCCGGATCTGCGTGCGCGCGGGGAAGCGCAGGCTCTGGAAGGCCGCCGCCTCGGGACCGGGCAGCGTGCGGGAACGGGGCACGATCCCTGCCTACCACGGCGGCGCCTCAGCGGCCCCCGCTGACGTCGACCGTCGTGCCCGTCACGTACGAGGCCGCGTCCGACAGCAGCCACGCGACGGCCTCGGCCACCTCGTGGGCCTCGCCGCCGCGCCCCATCGGCACGCCCTCCGCCATCCGCTCCACCCGGTCCGGCTGGCCCCCGCTGGCGTGGATGTCGGTGTGGATCAGCCCGGGGCGCACCCCGTTCACGCGGATCCCCTCCCGCGCCACCTCCTTGGCCAGGCCGACCGTGAGCGCGTCCAGCGCCGCCTTGGAGGCGGCGTAGTCCACGTACTCCCCCGGCCCGCCCAGGACCGCGGCGCGCGAGGAGACGTTGACGATCGCGCCCCCGGGGCCGCCGTGCGCGGTGGACATGCGGCGCACCGCCTCCCGGGCGCACGTGAAGGCGCCCACGACGTTCACCTCCAGCACCCGCCGGACCCGCTCCCCCGTCAGGGCGTCGACCCGGGCCGGTGCCGCGACGACCCCGGCGTTGTTGACCAGGCCGGTGACGGGGCCCAGCGCGTCGGCGGCCCGGAACAGCGCCGCCACGTCGTCCTCGACGGTGACGTCCGCCCGGACCGCCGTCGCGGGCACCTCCAGCGCGACGCACTCGGCGGCCACGGCCGCGGCGGCGTGCGGGTCGGAGGTCCAGCTCAGGCACACCCCGAAACCGCGGCCGGCCAGCAGACGGGCCGTGGCGGCGCCGATCCCGCGCCCACCCCCGGTGACGACGACGATGCCGGTCATGGGTGCACCGTAGCGGCGCGGCAGCCGTTCCCGCGGCAGGCCCGGGCGGTGCCCCGGGTCCGGGCCGTTACGGTCGTGCCGTGACCGACGTCTCCACCACGGGTTTCCTGCTGCTGGCCCTGGCCGCCGTGCTCGTCGGTTTCGCCAAGACCGCCATCGGCGGCGCCGCCTCCATCAGCGTCGCCGTCTTCGCCGCGGTGCTGCCCCCGAAGGAGTCCACCGGGGCGCTGCTGCCGCTGCTCATGCTGGGGGACGTGCTGGCCCTGCGCGCCTACCGCGCGCACGCCGACTGGGGCCTGCTGCTCCGCCTGTTCCCCTACGTGGCCGTCGGGGTGGGCGCGGGCACGTGGTTCGTCTCCGCGGTGGACGACACGGTGATGCGCCGCTCGATCGGGGCGGTGCTGCTGCTGCTCGTGGCGTTCCACCTGCTGCAGAAGAAGCGCGGGAAGGACGCCGTGCCCACCGGCTGGGCGCGGCGCGTCGCGGCGGTGGTGTTCGGCCTGCTCGCCGGGTTCACGACGATGGTGGCCAACGCCGGGGGCGCGGTGATGTCGCTGTACCTGTTGTCGATGGGCCTGCCGATGCTGGGCTTCCTCGGGACCTCGGCGTGGTTCTTCGCGCTCGTCAACGCCTTCAAGGTGCCGTTCAGCGTGGGCCTGGGCCTCATCACCGTCCCGAGCCTGCTGCTGTGCGCGGCGCTGGCCCCGGCGGTCCTGGCGGGCGGCTGGCTGGGGCGGCGGGTCGTCGCCCGGCTCGACACGTCGGTGTTCCAGCGCATCGTGCTGGTGGTCACCGTCCTGTCAGGGCTGAACCTGCTCCGCTGAGCCGGCCGCACCGCGCGGGGTCCAGCGGTGCAGGCCGGCCGCGGCGAGCATCCCGAGGACGGTCACCGCGAGGGAGGCGCCCGGCAGGGACACCGCGGCGGCCACGGCCCCGACGAGCAGCGGCCCGGCGGCGGCCCCGGAGTCGGTGACCAGGCGCCACGCCCCGAGGAACGCGGCCCGGGCGCCCACCGGTGCCGCGTCCGCCCCCAGCGTCATGACGAGCCCGGCGCCCATCCCGTTGCCCAGCCCCATGAGCACCGCGACGGCCAGCACCGCGGTGGGGGTCTGCGCCAGCGGCAGCGCGGCGTGCGCGGCGCCGAGCACGAGCATCGACGGGATGCCCACCGCCGCGCGGCCGAAGCGGTCCATGGCCGAGCCCGCCGGGTAGAACAGCAGCATGTCCACGGCCCCCGACAGGCCGAAGACGAGGCTGGTGCCGGTCGGGTCCAGGCCCACGTGCTCGCACCACAGCGGCAGCACCGTCTGCCGGGACTGCCGCACGGCCTGCACGGCCAGCGCGGCGAGGCCGAGGGTCGCGAGCAGGTGCAGGTTGCGGCGCACCACCGCGCGCACCGGCTGCGCGGCGACCCCGGCCCGCTCCACGGGCACCTGCGGCTCCGGCAGGACCAGCAGCACCGCCCCGGCGAGCAGCACGGCGACGGCCGAGACGGCCCAGGCGCCGTCCGTGCCGGCCAGCCGGCTCCCACCGGCGCCGAGGAACGGGCCGAGGAACATGCCGATGCGCCCCACCCCGCCCAGCGTCGACATCGCCCGGGCACGCAGGTGCACAGGTGCCGCGGCGGCCAGGTAGGAGACCCGCGCCAGCCCGAACACCGCCGTGCCGGCGCCGAGGGCGGTCACCGCGGCGGCCAGCAGGGCCGCGGTGGGGGCGGCGGCCGCCGCGGCGGTGGCGCCGGTGCAGCCCGCCGCGGCGAGCAGCATGGCGCGGCGCTCCCCGAACCGGGCGACGAGCGCCCCGGCGGGCAGGGCGGCCGCGACCTGCCCGACGCCCAGGAGGGCGACGACACCGGCCGCCCCGCCGACGCTCGCGCCCAGGGAGCGGGCGGAGAGGGCGACGACCGGCAGCGCCGCCCCCTGCCCCACGCTGAACAGGGCGACCGGCAGGTACACGGCGAGCACGAGCCGCCAGGGGACGGACGGGTGGGCGGCGCGTTTCTCCACCGGGGCATCGTGCCCCGCCGGGTCAGGCGACCCGCGCGGGCCGTCCCCGCACCCCGGCGTCCTCGCCGGCCCCGCGCTCCTCCCGCGGCGCGGCCCCGGCGACCGACACGCTCCAGCCCGCGGAGGCCCCGGCGACGAGCGCGGCCCGGGTGCCGTGCGCGTCGGTGGACACCTCGAACACCGCGGCGGGCGCCCCGCCGGGCGCGGGCACGGCCACCCGGCTGCGCTGCCCGTCGGAGGGGGAGAACACCCGCAGCTCCACGTCGTCGTTCCAGGCGTACTCGGGGGTGTCGTCGACCGCGCCGACCGGGATCACCGAGCCCGGCCGCGCCAGCAGGGGGATGCTGTCGTAGCCGTGGACCTGCGTGACCCACCGCCCGCCGCGGATCTCCTCGCCGGTGCGGAAGTCCGTCCAGGTGCCCTCCGGCACGTAGAACGTCACGGTGCCGTCGGCGGAGAGGACGGGGGCGACGAGCAGGTCCGGGCCGAGCATGTACTGCCGGTCGCAGAACGCCGCCGTGGGGTCGTCGGGGAACTCCACCACCATGGGCCGCATCATCGGCACCCCGTCGGTGGCGGCCTCCTCCGCGACGCCCAGCAGGTACGGCATCAGCGACATCTTCAGCCGGGTGAAGGAGCGCAGCACGTCCACGGACTCCTCGTCGAACGCCCACGGCACCCGGTAGGAGCCGGAGCCGTGCAGGCGCGAGTGCGACGACAGCAGCCCGAACGCCACCCACCGCTTGAACACCGCCGGGTCCGGCCTGCCCTCGAAACCGCCGATGTCGTGGCTCCAGTACCCGAAGCCGGAGGAGGCCAGGGACAGCCCGCCGCGCAGGGACTCCGCCATCGCCGAGAACGTCGACTCGCAGTCACCGCCCCAGTGGACGGGGAACTGCTGCCCGCCCGCGGTGGCCGACCTGGCGAACACGACCGCCTCGCCCCGGCCCCGCTCCTGCTCCAGCAGGCCGAACACCGCCTCGTTGTACAGGTGCGCGTAGTAGTTGTGCATGCGCTGCGGGTCGGACCCGTCGTGCCAGACGACGTCGGTGGGGATGCGCTCGCCGAAGTCCGTCTTGAAGGTGTCCACGCCCATGTCCAGCAGGGCCTTCAGCTTCCCCCGGTACCAGGCGACGGCGTCGGGGTTGGTGAGGTCGACCAGCGCCATGCCGGCCTGCCACATGTTCCACTGCCAGACGCCGCCGTCGGGGCGGCGCACCAGGTAGCCGCGCTCGCGGCCCTCGTCGAACAGGTGGGAGCGCTGCGCGACGTAGGGGTTGATCCACAGGCTGATCCGCAGGCCCCTGGCCCGCAGCCGCTCCAGCATCCCGCGCGGGTCGGGGAAGGTGGCGGGGTCCCACACGAAGTCGCACCAGTGGAACTGCCGCATCCAGAAGCAGTCGAAGTGGAACACCGACAGGGGCAGGTCCCGCTCGGCCATGCCGTCCACGAAGGAGGTGACGGTGGCCTCGTCGTAGTCGGTGGTGAACGACGTGGACAGCCACAGGCCCATCGACCAGGCGGGCACCCGCGGGGGGCGGCCGGTGAGGGCGGTGTAGCGGCGCAGGATCTCCTTGGGCGTGGGCCCGTGGATGACGTAGTACGTCAGGCGCTGGCCCTCGACGGAGAACTGGGTCCGGGACACCACCTCGGAGCCGACCTCGAAGGAGACCCGCTCGGGGTGGTCGACGAACACGCCGTACCCGGCATCGGTGAGGTAGAAGGGCACGTTCTTGTAGGCCTGCTCGCTGCAGGTCCCGCCGTCCTCGTTCCACACGTCGACGGCCTGCCCGTTCTTCACGAACGCCCCGAAGCGCTCCCCGAGGCCGTAGACGTGCTCGCCGACGGCCTGCTCGAGCTGCTCGTGGACCCAGGTGCGGCCCTCGGTGTCGGTGAGGACGCCGACGCTGCGCTCCCCGGAGCCGGTGAGCCTGCGCCCGCCGGCGCGGAACTCCACCGACCACGGGCCGCGGCGCCCGACGTGGACGCTGAGCCCGCCGGAGGTGAGCACGGCCTCCTCCTCGCCGACCCGCACGTCGACGTCCACGGGCTGGTGCGCCAGCGCGAAGCGCGGGCCGCGGTCCACCCCGCCGCGGAGGTGCTCGATCGTCACGCCGATCACGTCGGGTGCCGGGGAGGAGTACGTGACGGTGATGACGGGCAGGTTCAGGGTGTCGCCGCGGTCCGCGAGGGGTTTCGTCGGCGCGTACACCGTGAGGGTGCGCCCGTCGTCCACGACCTCCTCGACCCCCCGGGGGCGCAGGGCGGTCAGCCCCGGGCGCAGCTGCCAGTAGCCGTCGGTGAACTTCACAGGGTCTCCTCCACGAGAGCGACGCCCCTGCGGGGCGCGAGGGTGGTGACGCCGCCGAGGACGTCGCCGGTGAGCAGGTCGGTGCGCCGGCCGGGCAGGTCCACCCGCACCTCGCGGTCACCGGCGTTCAGGACGAACAGGACGTCCCCGCGCCGCAGGGCCTCCACGCCCTCGGGGAGCGGGCCGCCGAGGGCGCCCTCGATCCCCGCCTCGGCGAGGCAGCGCGCCAGCACGCGCTCCAGCACCGCGGGGGGCAGCAGGACGGAGGCGTACCAGGCGCTGCCGCGCCCCACCGCCCGGTGGGTCAGGGCCGGCACGCCGTCGAGGTCGCCGCCGGTGTGGGCGGCGAGCACGTCCGCGCCGTCGCTGCGCAGGCGCTCGGCCCAGGTGTGCACGTCGAAGTCCCCGAGGTCCGCGGACGTGACGCGGGAGGCGCCCGCCAGCGGGACCCACTCCTCGCCCGAGGCGCCCAGCAGGTCGCGCAGGGAGGCCGGGAACCGCCCGGCCCCGATGCGCCCGTCGCGGTCGGCGACGCCGGAGAAGGGGCCGACGAGGAGGGTGCCGCCGTCCTCGACGAACCGGGCGAGGCGGGAGGCGAGGTCCGGCCCGACGACGTACAGGGCGGGCAGGACGACGAGGCCGTAGCCGGTGAGGTCGTCCGCGGGGCCCGGCACGTCGACGGCGACACCGCGGCGCGCCAGCGGCTCGTAGTGGGCGAGGAGCTGGTCCAGGACCCGCAGCTCCGCGCTGGGCCCGGCGGGTTCCTCGCACGCCCACCAGCTCCCCCAGTCGTGCAGCAGGGCGACGCGGGCGGGCACCGGGGAGCCGGCCACGGGCGCCAGGCGGCGCAGCGCGGCGCCCAGCTCGCGCACCTCGGCGTGCAGGCGGGTGTCGGGCCCGGCGTGCGGGAGCATCGCGGAGTGGAAGCGCTCGGCGCCCGCGCGGGACTGGCGCCACTGGAAGAAGCAGACGGCGTCGGCGCCGTGCGCGACGGCGCGCAGGGAGTCCAGCCGCATCCCCCCGGCGGGTTTGGGCACGTTGTGCCGCCGCCAGTTCACCGCCCCGGCGGCCTGCTCCATGAGCACCCAGGGCCTCCCGCCGCCGAGGGAGCGCACGAGGTCGTGGGTGAGGGCGGCGAGGAGCGGCGAGCGCGGGTCGGCGGGGTCGGTGTAGTGGTCGTCGGCGACGACGTCCACCTCACCGGTGAAGGTGCGGTAGTCCACGACGGGGAAGAACCCCATGAAGTTCGTGGTGACGGGCGCGGCGGAGAACCGGCGGACGACGTCCCGCTCGGCGCGGAACTGCTCCAGCAGCGCGTCGGAGCAGAACCGCTTCCAGTCCACGCTCTGCGCGGGGTTGTGCAGGTAGGGCGCGGCGCGCGGGGGCAGGACCTCCTCCCACGCGGAGTACCGCTGGCTCCAGAACGCGGTGCCCCACGCGGCGTTGAGCCCGTCGAGGCTCCCGTGCCGCTGCCGCAGCCAGTCCCGGAACCGCTCGGCGGCGGTGTCGCAGAAGCAGACCTGGCCCAGCTCGTTGCCCACGTGCCACATCACGACCGCGGGGTGGTCGCCGTAGCGCTCGGCGAGGTCGCCGGTGAGGGCGAGGGCGGCGTCGCGGTACTGCGGCGAGGAGGGGCAGAACTGGTTGCGGGAGCCGTAGTGCAGCCGCCGCCCGTCGGCGTCGACGGGCAGGGTGCCGGGGTGGCGGTGGCCGAGCCAGGGCGGTGGCGAGGCGGTGGGCGTGGCGAGGTCCACGTCGATCCCGGCCCCGGCGAGCATGCCGAGGACGGTGTCCAGCCAGCCGAAGTCCCGCTCGCCGGGGCGCGGCTCCAGCGTGGCCCAGGAGAACACCCCGACGGTGACGAGGTCCACGCCGGCCTCGGCCATGAGCGCGACGTCCTCGGCCCAGGTGGCCTCGTCCCACTGCTCGGGGTTGTAGTCGCCGCCGAAGCGGATGCCGGGACCACCGCGTCCGCGCGGGAGCCGCAGGGGGGCGTGCCCGTCCGTTCCCGATGTCATCGGCACCTCCAGGGAGAGCGCGGACGACACCACAGTCGAAGCGCTTCAACTACGCTAGCCAGCGCCCGGCGGCATGTCCAGCAGCCCGGCGGCCCCCGGGTCAACGGGGCGCGGCACCCACCAGGAGGGGGACCGGCGTGGCGACGACGCCCGCGGACACCGGCGGCACCTGCACCGGCGAGCACGAGATCCGCCTGCACGGCGACACGGGCGCGTGGGAGGAGAGCCTGCCGGTGGGCAACGGCCTGCTCGGCGCCTCCTGCTCCGGCCGCCACGGCGGCGAGCACCTCGCCCTCAACGACACCACCGCCTGGTCCGGCGGCCCGTGGTCCCCGGCGGAGGCGGAACACCGCGCCACCGGTGGGCCGGCGCAGCTCGCTGCGGCCCGCGAGGCGCTCGCCGCCGGGCGCGTCCGCGAGGCCGAGGAACTCCTGACCCGGTTCCAGACGCCGTGGACGCAGGCGTACCAGCCGCTCGCCGCGCTGAACGTGTCGGTCTGCGCCGCAGGCGATCCGGTGGGCGGCGGAACTCCCGGGACCCGCCCGGAGGTGGTGCGCCGCCTCGACCTCGACGCGGCCGAGGCGAGCACGTCCTACACCCTCGCCACGCCGGGCGGGCCGGCCGCGGTGCGGCACGCCACCTTCGCCAGCCACCCCGACCGGGTGCTCGTCCACGAGGTCCGCGCCGAGGCGGAGGTGGACGTGACGGTCCGCCTCGACGGCCCGCACCCGCAGGAGCTATGGCAGGTGGAGCCCGGCACGGGGCCGGACGGGGAGCGCCTGCGCGTCGCCTGGCTGCTGCCGGCGGACGTCGCGCCCGGCCACGAGGACGTGCCGGACCCGGTGCGCTACCCCCCGCCGGCAGCGCCGCGCCGCTGGGCGGGGTGCGCGGTGGTGCTCCTGCACGACGGGCGCGCCGAGGAGGTCCCCGGGGGCCTGCGCGTCCTCGGCGCCCGCTCCGCGGCCCTGGTCCTGGCAAGCGCTTCGACACAACCGCCGCCGTCCTCGGCCGGCGACGGCAGCGGCGTGGACGCGCCGGGGCCGCTGCTGGGACGCCTCGCGGAGCGCGCCGGCCGGGCCGCCGCCCTCGGCCCCGCCGTCCTGCGGGAGCGCCACCGGGCCGACCACCGCGCGCTGTACCGGCGGGTGGAGCTGCGACTGCCCCCCGGCCCGCACCCGGCGGGCACCCCCGTCGACGAGCGCGTCGCCGCGGCGGCACGCGGCGCCGAGGACCCGGGGCTCCTCACCCTGGCCTTCCACCACGGCCGCTACCTGCTCATCGCCTCCTCCCGGCCCGGCGGGCTGCCCGCGACGCTGCAGGGCCTGTGGAACACCGAGCTCCGGCCGCCGTGGAGCTCGAACTACACCCTGAACATCAACCTGCAGATGGCGTACTGGCCCGCGCACACCACCGCCCTCGACGAGTGCGCGCGGCCGCTGGCGGACTTCCTGGCCGTGCTCGCCGCGCAGGGCGGGCGCACCGCGCGCGAGCTGTACGGCGCGCCCGGCTGGGTGGCCCACCACAACTCCGACGCCTGGGGGCACAGCGCCCCGGTGGGCGCCGGGCACGGCGACGCGGCGTGGGCGTTCTGGCCGGTGGCCGGGGCGTGGCTGTGCCGGCACCTGCTGGAGGCGGCGCGGTTCCGCGGCGACCCCGCGCGCCGGCGCGAGGCGCTCCGGGAGGCCTGGCCGGTGCTGGAGGGCGCCGGGCGCTTCGCCCTGCACTGGATCCGCCCGGCGCCCGGCGGGGGGACGTGCTCGGCACCGTCCACGTCACCGGAGAACCACTACGTCGCCGCCGACGGCGCCCCGGCCGCCGTGACCGTCTCGACCACCGCGGACGTGGCGCTGCTGCGGAACCTGGCCGCCGGCTGTGCGGAGGCGGCCGCCGGGCTCGGCGCGGACCCGCCCTGGGTCGCGGACCTGCTCGCCGCCACCGCCGCCCTGCCCGGCCCCCGGGTCGACGCGCGCGGGCGCCTCGCGGAGTGGCCGGGGGACGTGGCCGACGCGGAGCCGCACCACCGGCACGTGTCGCACCTCGTGGGCGTCTTCCCGCTGGGCGACGTGGCGGACCCCGCGCTGCTCGCGGCGGCGGCGCGGTCCCTGGACACGCGCGGCGGGGAGTCGACCGGGTGGTCGCTGGCCTGGAAGCTGGCGCTGCGCGCACGGCTGCGCCAGCCGGAACGGGCGCACGAGCTGGTGCGGATGCTGCTGCGGCCCGCGGCCGGCGAGGGGGTGCAGCAGCGCGGCGGCGTCTACCCCAACCTCTGGTCGGCGCACCCGCCCTTCCAGCTGGACGGGAACCTGGGCCTCACCGCGGGGGTCGCGGAGCTGCTGCTGGACAGCGCGGTGCGCGGCGGGCGCCCCGAGCTGGAACTGCTGCCCGCGCTGCCGCCCGCCTGGCCGGTGGGCGAGGTGCGCGGCCTGCGCGGCCGCGGCGGCGTGGAGGTGGACCTGCGGTGGGCGTCCGGCCGTCTCGTGGCGGCCTGGGTGCGGACGGAGTCCGACGCTGTCGTCGTGCTGCGCCACCGCGGCCGGTCGGCCGAGCTGGCCTGCCGGGCCGGGGAGCGCGCCGGGATACCGGCGGGGCTGCTGGGCGGGTGAGCGCGGGCCCGCCCGCCCGGGTCGGTCCGCCCGGGGGCGGGCGGGTCAGCGGGCGACGGGCAGTTCGGTGTCCGCGGCGAGCGCGGGAACCGTGCGGGCGGCGGGCAGGTCGCCGCGGTCGGCGCGCAGCCGCTGGCCGAGGTCGGCCAGGGCCTGGCGCAGCTCGCGCGTGCCCGCCGAGGGGGCGAGCAGGCCGGCGGCCGCGAAGCGGTCGCGCAGGCGGCGGGATCGGGCCAGGCCGACGAGGCCGGCCGTCACGTCCGCCTCGAGGGAGTCGACGAGCTCGGTGAGCACGGCGAGGTCCTCGGAGCGGCTGGGACGGGGGGCGCTGGGTCGCTCGGTCGTGGCGCGGGAGAGGGTCGGTCCGGTCGTGGAGGGCGCTGCGAGCAGGCTCATGGGGCACAGCTTGCCGTGCAGGACACGCCGATGTCACTGCCCTCCGCAGATAGTTTCACTGTCCGTAACATTCTGGAGGGTGGCGTACCGCCCTGGAAACCGGTTCCGGCCGCTCCGCCGGGCACGCGGCCCGCAGTTCCCCGCACCCGGTGGTGACGCACGGCCGAACACCTCCGCCGCGCCGCCGCGGCCCGGGTCCGCCCCACTAAACTCCCTCCACGCCAGCCCGAGGAGTGCCGTGCCCACGATCACCGACGTCGCCGACGCAGCAGGCGTGTCCACCAGCACGGTCTCCTACGTGCTCAGCGGGAAACGCTCCATCTCCGCCGCCACGCGGGCCCGCGTCGAGCGCGCCATCAAGGAACTCGGCTACCGCCCGCACGCCGGTGCGCGCGCCCTCGCCTCCAGCCGCACGAACGTCCTGGCCCTCGTCGTCCCGCTGCGCGCGGACGTCAACGTCAACGTGATGATGGACTTCGTCCGCGCCGTCGCCACCACCGCCCGCGCCTTCGACCACGACGTCCTCCTGCTGACGCAGGAGGAGGACACCGGCCTGGAACGCGTCACCGGCGGCTCCCTCGTCGACGCCCTCATCGTCATGGACATCCAGTCCGACGACCCGCGCGTGCAGGTCCTCACCGGGCTGCGCACCCCCACGGTGCTGATCGGGATCCCCCGCGACCCGCAGGGCCTGAGCTGCGTGGACTTCGACTTCGAGGGCGCCGTCCGCACCGCCGTCTCCCACCTGCGGGCACAGGGCCACACCTCGATCGGCCTCGTCGGCTCGGCACCGGAGGCGGTGCGCCGGCACGCCGGGTACGCCACACGGGTGCGGGACAGCTTCCGCGCGGCCACCGCCGACCCCGGACTGCACGCCGCGCTGCGGCCCTGCGAGCCCACGCGGGAGGGCGCCCGCCGGGCCCTGGCGGAGATCCGCGAGGACCTGCCCGGCCTGACCGCGCTCGTCGTGCACAACGAGGCCGCGCTGGCCTCGCTGCTGGCCGCGCTCGTCGACGGGGGCGTCCGCGTCCCGCAGGACCTGTCGGTCGTGACGATCGGCGCGTCCACGGCCTCCCAGGCGCTCCCGCAGCAGCTGACGTCCGTCGACATGCCCGCGATGGACGTGGGACGGGTCGCGGTGGAGATGGTGATGGCACGCCTGGAGGGCTCCGTCTCCGCCCCCGAGACCCGGCTGCTCTCCGGTGTCCTGACCGACCGGGGCAGCACCGCCCCACCGCGCGGCTGAACCCCCGCACGGCGGCGCCCCCGGCCGGGTCCCGGCCGGGGGCGCTGCGTGTGCGGCGGCGTCAGCCCTTGACGGCCCCGATGAGGACGCCGGAGGCGAAGTGCCGCTGGATGAAGGGGTAGACGACCAGCACCGGCACGATCGCGATGACGACGACCGCCATCTGCACCGCCACGGGTGCGAGCTGCCCGGAACCGACGTCCACCTGCCCGGGGACGTCGACGCCCTGGAGCACGAACGACTGCAGGACGACCTGCAGCGGCATCCGGTCGAAGTCCTGGATGTACAGGGTGGCGTTGAAGTACGCGTTCCAGTAGCCGACGCCGTAGAACAGCGCGATGACGGCGAGGACCGCCTTCGACATGGGCAGGACGATCTGCCCCAGGATCCGCCAGTCGCTGGCCCCGTCGATCCGGGCGGCCTCCAGGATCCCCTGGTCGAGCCCCATGAAGAACCCGCGCAGCAGCAGGACGTTGAACGCCGAGACCGCGGTCGGCAGGATCAGCGACCACCAGCTGTTGATGAGGCCCAGGCTGCTCACCAGCAGGTACGTGGGGATCATGCCCGCGCCGAAGAACATCGTGACGAGGAACGTGAACAGGACGGCGCGGTGCCCGAGGGAGCCCGGCCGGGAGAGCCCGTAGGCGGCCAGCACGGACACGAGCATGCTGATCGTGGTGCCGACCGTCGTGACGAACACGCTGATCAGCACGGCCCGGGTGACGACCCCGCCGCTGAGCACCTGGCGGTAGGCCTCCAGGGTCAGCTCCCCCGGGACGAGGACGAGCCCGCCCGCGCGGGTGATGGTGGCCTGGGTGGACAGGCTGGTCAGGACGATCGTGTAGAGCGGCAGGAGCACCGCGAGGCAGATCGCGACGAGCGCGACGGCCTTGGCGCCCTTGCCGGCGACGCCCGGTTCCTCGTCCCACACGGGGCGCGGGGAGGTGCGCTGCCGCAGCCCGGCGCCTCCGGGGGGGCGCGCGGGGTCCGCGGGACCCGGTCCGGTGCCGTGGACACCGACCGGGCCGTCCACCAGTTTCTGGTCGGCGTCGCTCATGCCTTCTGGTACACCCCCTGCTCACCGAAGAGGTGGGCGATCTTGTTGGCCGCGAGCACCAGGCCCAGGCTGACGAGCCCCTTCACGAGACCGGCCGCCGCCGCGTAGCTCCAGTCGCCGTTGCGCACACCTCGGTAGTAGACGAACGTGTCGAGCACCTCCGCGACGCCCTGTCCCACCGCGTCGCGCTGGAGGATGAGCTGCTCGAAACCGACCGTCAGGGCGTCGCCGAGACGGAGGATGAGCAGCAGGACGATGACGGACTTCAGCGCCGGCAGGGTGATGTGCCACATGCGGCGCCAGCGGTTCGCGCCGTCCATGGCCGCCGCCTCGTACAGGGCGGGGTCGATGGCCGCCAGCGCGGCGAGGAACACGATCATGCCCCAGCCGGCGTCCTTCCACACCGCCTGCGCGGTGACCAGGAAGAGGAAGGCGTCGGGGTTGGTGACGATGTCCACCGGCTCGAAACCCGCGGTGCGCAGCAGGCGGTTCAGCAGGCCGGCACCGCCGAGGATCTGCTGGAAGATCGCGACGACCAGCACCCAGGAGAAGAAGTGCGGCAGGTAGACGACGGACTGCACCAGCACGCGGACCCTGCTGCTGAGCACGCTGTTCAGCAGCAGCGCCAGGGCGATGGGGACCGGGAAGAAGAACACCAGCTGGAACGCCGTGATGGTCAGGGTGTTCTGCACGGCGTGCCAGAAGGCGGGGTCGGCGAACACCCGCTGGAAGTTCAGCCACCCGACGAACGGGCTCTCCCGGAAGCCGGTGAACGGCGAGTAGTCCTGGAAGGCGATGACGTTGCCGAGCATGGGGACGTAGGCGAAGACCACCAGCAGCAGCACGCCGGGCAGGCACATGAGCAGCAGCGAGCGGTCGCGGCGGAGCCGGGCGCGCAGGCCCGTCTGCGGGCGGGCGCCCACCGCGGTGGGCGCCTTCCTGCGGGCCTTCCCGCCCTGCGGGCCGGCCGGCTGCGGGGCCACCGCAGCCGGCCGGGTGTTCGTCGCCACCGTCAGCTCGTCTTCTCGTCGCCGGTGAGGAAGCCCTCCCGGTACTTGCGCAGCTCCTCACCGCCGCTGCTGCGCCACGTCTTCACCGCCTCGTCGAGGGCCTTCATGTCCTTGCGGCCGCGGGCGATGTCCTTGACGAGGTCGTCGAACGGCTTGCCCAGGGAGGAGTACTGCGAGGGGTCCTGGATCTGCTGGCCGTAGAAGGCCGGCTCCACCGAGAACTCCGACATCCGCGCCATCCAGCCGGTGTAGTCCTCCACCATGTCGGGGAACTGCACGGTGGCGTTGACGACGGGCGGGCTGGCCAGGAACTCGTAGGTGGAGGTGGCCTCCTTCGTGCCCTTGTCGGTGTGGACGGGGGCACCGGCGGCGTCCCGGGTGAAGTGCTCGCCCTCGACGCCGTAGCGGATGAGCTGGTACTCCTCGGAGCCGAACGGCGCGGCGCAGAAGTCGGCGATGGCGAGCATCTCCTCGATCGCCGCGGTGTCGTCGGTCTTCTTCAGGAAGCTGAAGATGTTGGCCGGCGCGCCCTTGGGGATCTGCGGGGTCTGCCCGGCGGGGGCGAAGAAGTCCAGCGGCTGCTGGTCGTAGGCCGGGTTGCTCGGGCGGACGCGCACGAGCGCCTCCTCCCAGCCCCCGAGGCCGTCGAAGGACATCAGGCTCGCGCCGGACTCGAAGCGGTCCTTGGCGTTCTGGGTGTTGCCCGCGACGGCGTCGGGGTGGACCGCGCCGGACTCGAACAGCTTGCGCAGCCACGCCACGGCCTCGCGGTAGCCGTCGGTCTCGAACCGGCTGAGGAGCTTGCCGTCCACGAGGTACCAGTCGGTGGAGGCGTTGAAGATGAACTGGGCGCCGTTCCAGACGTCCTCCGAGCCCCAGCGCCCGGCGGCGGGGTCGGTCGCGGCCCTGGCGACCTCGAGGTACTCCTCGGGGCTCGTCGGCGGCTCCAGCCCGAGCTGCTCGAAGAGGTCGCGGCGGTAGAACATCGCGTTGCCGATGAGCTCGCCCGGGTAGGGCAGGCCGTAGATGCGGCCGTTGAACGCGGAGTACTTCCAGGCGTCGGTGGGGATGTTCGCCAGGTTCGGGTACTTCTTGATCTTGTCGCCGGCGAGGAAGTCGGTGAGGTCGGTGAAGAGCTTGCCGACGCCCTGGCCGAAGCGCGGGGGGATGTTCCAGCTCGGCATGACGACCCAGTCGGCGATGTCCTTGGGCGAGGCCAGCACCGCCTGGAGCTTGTCGCCGTAGGTGTTGCCGTCGGCGACCTGGAAGGCGACGGTCGCGCCGAGCGCCTGGTTGACCGCCTGGTAGAAGGAGTTGCCGTCCAGCCCGGGCGGCGGCGTCCACCAGGCCGGGCTCATGACGGTGTACTCCCCGCCCTTGCCGGGCTTCGTGCCCACCGACCTCACCAGCTCGGCCGGCATCTTCGTGAAACCGGCGGTGGAGCCGTTCACCCCGGGGATGTCGGGGGTGACGAGGTCGAGCGGGTAGTG
Organism: Kineococcus anabasis; assembly: GCF_054590795.1. Taxonomy (NCBI): domain Bacteria; kingdom Bacillati; phylum Actinomycetota; class Actinomycetes; order Kineosporiales; family Kineosporiaceae; genus Kineococcus; species Kineococcus anabasis. Next base: position 36,485 of record NZ_BAAIHU010000003.1, on the reverse strand, counting down.
GTTCGGCAGGACCTTGGCGAGGTCCTCGGCGGAGACCGGGCCGGTGGCGGCCGGGGCGCTGGCGCCGCCGGAGGAGCAGGACGCCAGCGAGCCGGGGAGGGCGACGGCTGCGGCGCCGGTCCCCATCAGCCCCAGCACCGACCTGCGGCTGAGCCTCGACTGCAGGGCCGTGCCGCGTGGGGGGCGAGTGCGCTCGTCCATCGTGTCCACCACTTCCTCGTGCGGGACCGGGAGCCTGCCGCCGGGGGTGCCTCGTGGGCCGCCCGTGGAGGCGGCACCGCACGCTCGCTCGGCGCGACGTCCCTGTCGAAGCGATTCGATTAACTGGACTCTAGGACGCTCGCGGTCGGTTGACAACCACGCGTGTCCGGATCGTGTCCCGGGGACAAGTCCACGCGCGCAGGGGGTGTCCCCAGCGCCTCCCCGGCCGCTAGCATCGAACCGCTTCGACTCCGAGAGGACCGACGATGAGCCACGGCACCGCCGCCGTCCCCGCCCAGGCCGCACCGGGCCCCGGCGCCGCCCGCGCCCTCCCGCCGTTCCGGGACCCCGCCCTCCCCCTGCCCGAACGCGTCGACGACCTCCTCGCCCGCCTCACCCCCGACGAGCGGCTGGCGATGCTGCACCAGCACTGCCCGGCCGTGCCGCGCCTCGGCCTGGCCGCGTTCCGCACGGGCACCGAGGCCCTGCACGGCGTCGCCTGGCTCGGCGCCGCGACCGTCTTCCCCCAGCCCGTGGGCCTGGCCGCCACCTGGGACGCGGAACTGCTGACACGCGTCGGCACCGCGGTGGGGCGCGAGGTCCGCGCCCGGCGCGCCACCGACCCCACCGTCAGCCTCAACGTCTGGGCGCCCGTCGTGAACCCGCTGCGGCACCCGCTGTGGGGTCGCACCGAGGAGGGGTTCAGCGAGGACCCGCACCTCACCGGGGAACTGGCCGCCGCCTACGCGCGCGGCCTGCGCGGCGACCACGAGCGGGTGTGGCTCACCGTCCCGACGCTCAAGCACTTCCTGGCCTACAGCAACGAGACCGACCGCGCGACGACGTCCTCGCAGCTGCGCGCCCGCGTGCTGCACGAGTACGAGCTGCCCGCGTTCCGCATCCCCGTCGAGGCGGGCGTCGTCGGGGCCGTGATGCTGTCGTACAACCTCGTCAACGGCGTCCCCGCCCACGTCTCCCCGCTCGTCGCGCAGCACCTGCGCCGCTGGACCGCCGGCCCCGACGACCTCACCGTCGTCACCGACGCCGGGGCCCCGCAGAACCTCGTGCACGCCGAGCGCGCCTTCCCCGACGCGACCGCCGCCGACGCCGCAGCCCTGCGCGCCGGGGTGGACAGCTTCACCGACGACGGCGAGGACCCCGGGGTGACCCTGCGCGCCCTCGGCGCCGCGCTGGAGTCCGGGCTGATCTCCCCGGCCGACGTCGACGCCGCCGCCCGACGGGTCCTGACCCTGCGCCTGCGCACCGGCGAGCTCGACGCGGGACCCGGCCCCCACGACGGGATCGGCCCGGGGGAGCTGGGCCGCGCCGAGCACGTGGCCCTGGCCCGCGAGGCCGCCGCCGCCGGGGTCGTCGTGCTGCGCAACCGCTCCGGCGTGCTGCCCCTGGCCGGCACCGGCACCGTGGCGCTCGTCGGCCCGCTCGCCGACCTCGTCCTCACCGACTGGTACAGCGGCACGCCCACCGCGACCACCTCCCTGGCCGCCGCCCTGCGCGAGCGCCTCGGCTCCGGCTGCGTCCTCGTGGCGGACGGCAGCGACCGCGTCGCCCTGCGCAGCACCGCCACCGGCCGCTACGTCACCACCGACCCGCGCGACGGCAGGCTCCTGGCGACGGGCGCCACCGCCGGTCCCGAGGCGCAGTTCGACGTCACCGACTGGGGGCAGGGCGTGGTGACCCTGCGCTCGGCCGCCACCGGCAGGCTCGTCAGCGGCGCGGCGCTGCGCGCGGACGCGGACCGGGTCGGCGGCTGGGTCGTGCAGGAGAGCTTCCGCCTCCACGACCACGGCGACGGCACCGTGAGCCTGCGCCACCTCGGCTCCGGCCGCTGGGTGCGGCCCGAGGCGACGACCGGTGCGCTCGGCGCCACCGCCGCGGACGCCTCCGACGCCGGGCGCTTCACCGTCCGCACCGTCCGCAGCGGGGTCGCGGTCGCCGTGCAGGCCGCCACGGCGGCCGACACCGTCGTCGCGGTGGTCGGCAACGACCCGCACCTGGGCGGGCGGGAGACGGAGGACCGCCGCACCCTGGAGCTGCCCGGCGCCTCGGCGGAGCTGGTGCGCGCGGTCCGGGAGGCGAACCCCGCGTGCGTCCTGGCGGTGGTCTCCTCCTACCCCTACGCGCTGGGGGACCTCGCGGCCGACGTCGACGGCATCGTGTGGTCCGGCCACGCCGGGCAGGAGGTGGGCAACGGCCTCGCCGACGTCCTGCTCGGGGACGTCGAGCCGCGCGGGCGCCTGGCGCAGACGTGGTTCGCCTCCGACGCGGACCTGCCGGACGTCCTCGACTACGACGTGCAGTCCGCCGGCGGCACCTACCTGTGGTCGCGGGCCGAGGTGCTCTACCCCTTCGGGCACGGCCTCGGCTACACGCGGGTGGAGTACACCGCCGTGGAGGCGGACACCGGCGGCACCCCGGGGGAGGTGACCGCGGCGGACGCGGTGACGCTGCGCGTGCAGCTGGAGAACACCGGTGCGCGCGCCGCGGAGGAGCTGGTGCAGGTGTACGCCACCGCGCCGGGGATCCGGCCGGAGTTCCCCCGCCGCCGCCTCGTGGCACACCGGCGGGTCCGGGTGGAGCCGGGTGCGCGGGCCGCGGCGGAGCTGACGGTGCCCGTGGCGGCGCTGGCCACGTACGACGTCGCCCGCGAGCGGGAGGACGTCGTCCCGGGCCGGTACTTCCTCCTGGTGGGCGCCTCGGCGGAGGACGTGCGGCACGAGGTGGCCCTCACGGTGTCCGGCCCGGCGCGCGGGCCGCGGCCGCTGGGGCCGGCCTGCTCCTTCGACGCCTGCCGCGGCGTGGAGCTGGTCCCCCGCGACGGCCTGTCCGGCACGGCGGTGCGGGTGGCCGACCGGGGGCTGGGGGGCGCGGTGGACTTCGACGACTGCGCCACCGCCGGCGCGGAGGTCCTGCGCTGCACCGCGAGCGGGCCGGGGGAGCTCCGCGTGGCGCTGCGCGGGGCCTCGGGCGCGTGGCGCGAGGTGGGCGGGGCGCAGGTGCCCGCCGGGGGGTGGCACGCCGTGGACGTGGCGCTGCGCGGGCCGCTGCCGGAGCGGGCGGACCTGCGGGTGCGGCTGTCCGGCGAGGTGTCGCTGGCCGAGCTGGCGCCGCTGCCCGCGACCTGAACGTCAGCGACCTGAGCGTCAGCGGCCCGTCGTCAGCGGCCCGTCGTCACCAGAGGGGCGGGTCCGCCGGGGCGAGGGCCGGGTCGTCGTCGCGGAACGTGCGCACCCGGCCCACGGGGGTGTGCGGCCCTTCGAAGCGCACGGTCACCCGGCCCACCCCCGAGCCCTGCACCCAGCCGGGACCGTGCTCGTCGTGGGCGACGTCCTGCCCGGGCCGCCACTGCACGTGCGCGGGGGCGGGCGGGCCGTAGGGCGCCGCCGAGCCGTGCGGGAGCAGGCCGCCCCCGGCCCCGGGGCCGGCGTCCGGGACCGGCCCGGCGCCCTCGGCGGCGCCGGCGGGCTCGTCGAGCTCGGCGAGCAGGTCCTGCTGGGTGTACTCCGTGAGCCCGGAGACGCCGACCCCGAGCAGCCGCACCCCGTCGGCCACGTCGAGGGCGTCGAGGAGGGCGACGGCGACCTGGGCGATCTCGCGCGGTGCGGCGGTGGGCTGCGGGAGGGTGCGGGAGCGGTTGAGGGTGGTGAAGTCGTAGCGCCGCACCTTGATCGTCACCGTGCGGCCGGAGACGCCGCCCGTGGCCAGGCGCACCGCGACCCGGTCCACCAGCCTGCGGGCGTGGGCGGCCAGCTCCCGGCGGTCGGTGAGGTCCACGGCGAACGTCTCCTCCGCCGAGACGGACTTGGCGTCGTGCTCGGGCACCACGGGCCTCGGGTCGACCCCGCGGGCGTAGGCGAGCAGCCCGGAGCCGTGGGCCCGGCCGAACGTGCGGACGAGCTCGGCCTCGTCGGCGGCGGCGAGGTCGGCGACGGTGCGGATGCCGAAGCGGTGCAGCTTGTCCCCGGTGACGGTGCCCACGCCGGGGATCCTGCGCACGGACAGGGGCCCGAGCAGCGCGGTCTGCTCGTGCGGGGGCACGACGACGAGGGCGTCGGGCTTGCGCAGGTCGGAGGCGATCTTCGCGACGAGCTTGCTGGGGCCGGCGCCGACCGAGACGGTCAGCCCGGTCTCCTCCCGCACCCGCACCCGGAAGCGCTCGGCGAGCACCGCCACGCCCTGCGCGTCGAGGCCGGGGTGGGCCGCGCCGAGGTCGACGTACGCCTCGTCGAGGGAGACGGGCTCCACGAGGGGGGAGAGCTCGCGGGCCAGGGCCAGGACCCGCTCGGAGACGCGCCGGTAGGCGGAGAACCGCCCGGCGAGGAAGGCGGCGTTGGGGCAGCGGCGCCGGGCCTCCATGGTGGGCATGGCGGAGCCGATGCCGAAGGTGCGGGCCTCGTAGGAGGCGGTGGCCACGACGCCGCGCCAGCCGGTGCCGCCGACCACGACGGGCTTGCCGCGCAGGGAGGGCTTGTCCCGCTGCTCCACGGCGGCGAAGAAGGCGTCGAGGTCGAGGTGGAGCACGCTGGGCCGCGTGGCGTCGGGCGCCGCGGTGCGCAGCGCGGAACCGGCTCCCTCCACGGGGCCAGTGTGCCCCGCAGGGCCGACAGGGGGACGGATCGCGGTCATCCGGGTGAGCCTTCAACCAGCAGCTCCGGATCTGACCCACGGCGTCCGTAGCTCTCCGCAGAGTCCGTCCCGAGAAGTGTGGAGAGTGACATGACAGCCTTCGGTTCCCGCTGCCGGCGCGCGCTGGCGGCCCTGCCCCTGGTCGCGCTCGCCTCCGTGGGCGCCGCCGGCGCCCCCGCGGCGGCCCAGCCCACCCCGGGCGGCGCCGAGCGCGAGTGGATCGCGGTCGTCCCCGAGGGCCGCACCGTCGCCGCGGCCGCCGCGGCCACCCGCGCCGCCGGGGCGGACGTCGTCGCGGAGCTGTCCGCCCTCGGGCAGGTCGTCGTGCGCGCCACCGACGCCGAGGCCACCCGCCTGGAGGCCTCCGGAGCGGTCCGCTCGCTCACCCCGGACTCCACCGTCCACCTCTCCAGCGCCACCTACGACGCCGTGAGCGACGCCGGCAGCGCGTGGAACACCACCATCTCCACCGGGGCCCGCGGCATGTGGTGGGCGGGTCACACCGGCAAGGGCGTCGACGTCGCCCTCATCGACTCCGGCGTCAGCCACACCCCCGGCATCGGCCGCGTCGCCATCGGGCCGGACCTGTCCTTCGACTCCCAGGACCCGAACGCCAAGCAGGCCGACAGGTACGGTCACGGCACGCACCTGGGCAGCATCATCGCCGGTGACGACGGGGCGGCCTGGGCCGACTCCAAGGCATGGATGGGCATGGCTCCCGATGCGCGCGTGGTGAGCGTGAAGGTCGGCGACGTCAACGGCGGCGTCGACGTCTCCCAGGTCGTCGCCGCCATCAACTGGTGCATCGAGAACCGCCAGAACAACATGAACCTGCGGGTCATCAACCTCTCGTTCGGCACCGACTCCAAGCAGGCGTGGAACCTCGACCCCGTCGCCTACGCCGCCGAGGTCGCCGTCCGCAAGGGCATCGTCGTCGTCGCCGCGACGGGCAACTCCGGTGGCACCGTCATGGACAACCCCGCCTACTCCCCGTGGGTCATCGCCGTCGGCGCCACCGACCCGCGCGGCACCGTCGACACCGCCGACGACGTCGTCGCGAGCTACTCCACGGGCGGCAACGGGGTCCGCAACCCGGACATCGTCGCCCCCGGCACCGGGATCGTCGGCCTGCGCTCGTGGGGTTCCCTGCTCGACGCCCAGGTTCCCAACCCCACCGGCTCGCGGTGGATGAAGGGCTCGGGCACCAGCCAGGCCGCCGCCGTCGTCTCCGGCGCCGTCGCCCTGCTGCTGGAGCAGCGCCCCGGCCTGACCCCCGCGCAGGTCAAGGCGCTCCTGAAGAACACCGCGACCCCCATCCCGGGGACCCCCGCCGCCGTGCAGGGCGCGGGCAGGCTGAACCTCCTCAGGGCCCGGGACACCGCCACCCCGGCCGCGTCGAACCCCTCGACGTGGGGCACCGGCACCGGAACCCTGGAGGCCAGCCGCGGCAGCCAGGTCCTCATCCTCGACGGCAAGCCCCTCACCGGCGAGGTCGACGTGTGGGGCACGTGGGTCAACACCGCCAACCTCGCCTCGGCCTCGCAGAACGAGACCGCCTGGAGCGGCGCCTGGTTCAACGGCAAGCAGTGGGCCGGCACCGGCTGGACGACCCCCCTGCCCGGCACGGAGCTGACCTTCGCCAACGTCACCAAGCCGAACGACACGATGTGGTCCGGAATCAGTCTGACCTCCTGGTCCGGGAAGTCCTGGTCGGGGAAGTCCTGGTCCGGGAAGTCCTGGTCGGGGAAGTCCTGGTCCGGCCGCTACTGGACCGGGAACCGCTTCTCGGCGGTCGGGTCCGCCTCCTCCGGCCCCACCTGCTCCCCGCTGGTGCTGACCGGCGGAGGGTGCTGAGCACCACCGGCACGCCGCGAGCGCCGCCGCGGGAACCCCCGCGGCGGCGCTCCCGCGTTCCGGGCCCGGGTTCCCGGCCGGACGCTCCGGACGGCGCGGGGCCGGATGGCTGACGCTCCCGGACCATCCGGGTGATCCGCCCGCGAACACGCTCCGGTCGCCGTCCGCGGAGTCCGTAGTTCCCGGTAAGAGAAGTAATCGATGCCACACGGAGAGTGACATGAGAGTTCTTGGCACCCACGCCCGGCGCACGCTGGCGGCACTGCCCCTGTTCGCCCTCGCCGCCGCGGGAGCCGGGATCTCCCCCGTCGCCGCACAGGCCGCACCCGGCCCCGAGCGCACCTGGATCGCCGTCGCCCCCGCGGGCACCGGCACCGGTGCGCTCGCCGGAGCGGCCCGCAGCGCCGGCGCGGACACCGTCACGGAACTGTCCGCCCTCGGGCAGGTCGTCGTGCGCGCCACCGACGCCGAGGCCGCCCGGCTGCGGACCTCCGGCGTCGTGCGCTCGCTCACCGCCGACGCCACCGTGCACCTGTCCACCGCCACCTACGACGCCACCACCGACGCCGGCAGCCCGTGGAACCTCACCACCACCACCGGCGCGCGGGAGATGTGGAAGGGCGGTCACACCGGCAACGGCATCGACGTCGCCCTCATCGACTCCGGCGTCACCCCGGTTCCCGGCGGCGCGCGCGTGGCCCTGGGACCGGACCTGTCGTTCGACTCGCAGAACTCCGCGGACAGCCAGACCGACCGCTTCGGCCACGGCACCCACCTCGCCGGGATCATCGCCGGCGACGACGGCACCCGCCTGTCGTTCACCGACCCGATGGCGGAGAAAGGGATCGCGCCCGACGCCCGCGTCGTGAGCGTGAAGGTCGGCGACGTCAACGGCGGCGTCGACGTCTCCCAGGTCATCGCCGCCATCAACTGGTGCGTCGAGAACCGCTCGAACGGCATGAACCTGCGGGTTCTCAACCTGTCCTTCGGCACCGACTCCAAGCAGGCCTGGACACTCGACCCCGTCGCCTACGCCGCCGAGGTCGCCGTCCGCAAGGGCATCGTCGTCGTCGCCTCCACCGGAAACACCGGCGGCACCGTCATGGACAACCCCGCCTACTCCCCCTGGGTCATCGCCGTCGGCGCCACCGACCCCCGCGGCACCGTCGACCCCGCCGACGACGTCGTCGCCTCCTACTCCACCCGAGGCAACGGCACCCGCAACCCCGACCTCGTCGCCCCCGGCACGGGCGTGGTGAGCCTGCGCTCGCCCGGCTCCGTCCTGTCCGACGCCGTGCCGAACCCCACGGGCTCGCGGTGGATGAAGGGGTCGGGCACCAGCCAGGCCGCCGCCGTCGTCTCCGGCGCCGTCGCGCTCCTGCTGCACCAGCGCCCCGGCCTGACGCCCGCGCAGGTCAAAGCCATCCTGAAGAACAGCGCAACCCCCGTCCCCGGCGCCACCGCCGCCATGCAGGGCGCCGGCCGGCTCGACCTCGCCCGGGCGATGAACACCCCGACCCCGACCGCCGCGAACCCCACCACGGCGGGCACCGGAACCGGGACCCTGGAGGCCAGCCGCGGCAGCCAGGTCCTCGTCCTGGACACCAAGCCCCTCACCGGCGAGATCGACGTCTGGGGCAGGCCGTTCAGCACCTCCGGCCTCGCCTCGGCCGCCGCCGCGGAGACCGCCTGGAACGGCGGGACCTTCAACGGCACCACCTGGGGCGGCGCGAACTGGACCACCGCCCTGACCGGTACGGAGATGACGTACGCCACGGCGGCCAGGCCCACCGCGGCCATGTGGTCCGGCCTGACCCTGAACTCCTGGTCGGGCCGGTCCTGGTCGGGCCGCTCGTGGTCCGGCAAGTCCTGGTCCGGGCGCTCCTGGTCCGGGCGGCACTGGTCCGGCGAGCGGTTCTCCCCCGTGGAGACCACCACGGCCGCCGCCACCTGCGCCGTCCCCCTGGTCAGCGGTTCCGGCCGCACCTGCTGAAACCCCGCGGAGCCCGTCGTCGACCGGGTGAACCCTCGGCAGGATGCTCGGGCCGGGTCCCGCGACATCCGAAGTTCCTCCTGGAAGTACTCATCGATGCGGCACGGAGTGTGACATGACAGTTCTCGGCCCCCGCTGCCGCCGGCTCGTGGCGGCGCTACCCCTGGTCGCGCTCGCAGCGGCCGGGGTGGTCACCGCCCCCGTCGCCGCACAGGCCACGGCTCCCGAGCGCGAGTGGATCGCCGTCACCCACGACGGCGCGGGCACCGCCGCCACCGCGGCCGCCGCCCGGACCGCCGGCGCCGACGTCGTCGCGGAACTGGCCTCCCTCGGGCAGGTCGTGGTGCGCGCCACCGACGCCGAGGCGGCCCGCCTGCGCGCCGGCGGTACCGTCCGCTCCCTCACCCCGGACGCCGCCGTGCACATGTCGAGCGGCTGGTACGAGTCGTACTACGACACCGGCAGCCCCTACAACACCGCCGAGTCCACCGGTGCCGTCGACATGTGGGAGGCCGGCTACACCGGCAACGGCATCGACATCGCGCTCATCGACACGGGCGTCACGCCGGTGCAGAACGGCCCCCGGCTCGTCATCGGTCCCGACCTGTCCTTCGACTCCCAGGACCCGCGAGCCCGCCGCATCGACAGGTTCGGCCACGGCACGCACCTGGCCGGGGTCATCGCGGGGGACGACGGCTCCTCCGTCCGCTACACGAACTCGCAGACGGACAAGGGCATCGCCCCGGACGCGCGCGTCGTCAGCCTCAAGGTCGGTGACGTCAACGGCGGCGTCGACGTCTCCCAGGTCATCGCCGCCATCGACTGGTGCGTGCAGCACAGGAACGACAACCTGAACCTGCGCGTCATCAACCTCGCCTTCGGCACCGACTCCAGGCAGGCGTGGACCCTGGACCCGCTGGCTTACGCGGCGGAGGTCGCCGTCCGCAAGGGCATCGTGGTGGTGGCGTCCACCGGCAACACCGGCGGCACCGTCATGGACAACCCCGCGTACTCCCCGTGGGTCATCGCCGTCGGCGCCACCGACCCCCGCGGGACGATCGCCGAGTACGACGACGTCGTCGCCTCCTACTCCACCCGCGGCAACGGCACCCGCAACCCCGACCTCGTCGCCCCCGGCACCGGCCTGGTCGGGCTGCGCTCCCCCGGCTCCGTCCTCGACGCCGCCGTCCCGAACCCCACGGGCTCGCGGTGGATGCGGGGCACCGGCACCAGCCAGGCCGCCGCCGTCGTCTCCGGCGCCGTCGCCCTGCTGCTCCAGCAGCGCCCGAACCTCACCCCCGCGCAGGTCAAGGCGATCTTGCGGAACAGCGCGACGTCGATCTCCGGCGCCACGGCCGCCGCGCAGGGCGCGGGCCGGCTCAACCTGGCCCGGGCGAGATATGCGGCCACGCCCTACGCGACGAACCCGTCCAGCGGTGGGACGGGGACCGGGACCCTGGAGGCCAGCCGCGGCAGCCAGGTCCTCATCCTCGACGGTGTGCCGCTGACGGGGGAGAAGGACGTCTTCGGGGCGGCGTTCAGCACGAGCAGGCTCGCCTCCGCGGCGAGCACCGCGTCGGCGTGGAACGGCGGGACGTTCAACGGGCGCACCTGGGCCGGGACCACCTGGTGGACCCAGGACCCGGTGCCGGGCGCGGAGATGACCTACGCCACCGCCGTCCTGCCGAACGCCGCGCTGTGGTCGGGGCTGTCCATGACGTCGTGGTCCGGGCGTTCCTGGTCCGGGCGCTCGTGGTCGGGCAAGTCGTGGTCCGGGCGCTCCTGGTCCGGGCGCTCCTGGTCGGGATCCGCCTTCGGCGGTGCGGTGTTCGAGCCCGCGGGCGGCGCCACCGGGCCCACGTGCGCCGTCCCGCTGGTGAGCGGGCCGGGCGGCAGCTGCTGAGCCCCGTCCCGGCGGGTGGTTCCGGGAGCACAGGACAGGACGGGAGGCGCCGTCGCGGGGCAACCGCGACGGCGCCTCCCGTGCGTCCGGCTCGACCCCGCGGCTCCACCGGGAAGGGTTGCGGCACAGCCGGGACGAGCTCTCCCGGCAACCGGGTGAAACTTCAAGGAGATGCTTCGGAACACCTCCCGGGAGGTCGTAGCTTCAACCAAGACGCAGTAACCGAAGTACTACGGAGAGTGACATGATCCTTCTCGGCCCACGCTGCCGGCGCACGCTGGCGGCACTGCCCCTGTTCGCCCTCGCCGCCGCCGGAGCCGGGATCTCCCCCGTCGCCGCCCAGGCCTCCCCCGGTACCGAGCGCACCTGGATCGCGGTGACCTCCCAGGTCACCACCGGCACCACCGCCGCCGCGGCCCGCGCGGCCGGCGCCGAGGTCGTGACCGAGCTGTCCGCCCTCGGGCAGGTCGTCGTGCGCGCCACCGATGCCGAGGCGGCCCGCCTGCGCGGCTCCGGCGCCGTCCGCTCCCTCACCCCCGACGGCACCGTGCACCTGTCCACCGCCACCTACGACGCCACCACCGACGCCGGCAGCCCGTGGAACCTCACCACCACCACCGGCGCGCGGGAGATGTGGCGGATGGGCCACACCGGCAACGGCATCGACGTGGCCCTCATCGACTCCGGCGTCACCCCCGTCGCCGGCAGCGGTCGCCTCGTCGTCGGCCCCGACCTGTCCGTGGACTCCCAGGACCCGAACACCAAGCAGATCGACCGCTACGGCCACGGCACGCACCTGAGCAGCCTCATCGCCGGCGACGACGGGGGCCAGCTCTCCTGGACCGACCCGATGGCCGAGAAGGGCATGGCTCCCGACGCCCGCGTGGTCAGCGTCAAGGTCGGCGACGTCAACGGCGGCGTCGACGTCTCCCAGGTCATCGCCGCCATCAACTGGTGCGTCGAGAACCGCTCGAACGGCATGAACCTGCGGGTTCTCAACCTGTCCTTCGGCACCGACTCCAAGCAGGCCTGGACACTCGACCCCGTCGCCTACGCCGCCGAGGTCGCCGTCCGCAAGGGCATCGTCGTCGTCGCCTCCACCGGCAACACCGGCGGCACCGTCATGGACAACCCCGCCTACTCCCCCTGGGTCATCGCCGTCGGCGCCACCGACCCCCGCGGCACCGTCGACCCCGCCGACGACGTCGTCGCCTCCTACTCCACCCGCGGCAACGGCACCCGCAACCCCGACCTCGTCGCCCCCGGCACCGCGGTCGTCGGCCTGCGCGCCCCGAACTCGGTGCTGTCCAACGCGATCCCCAACCCGACGGGCTCGCGGTGGATGAAGGGCACCGGCACCAGCCAGGCCGCCGCCGTCGTCTCCGGCGCCGTCGCCCTCCTGCTGCAGCAGCGCCCCGGTCTCACCCCCGCGCAGGTCAAGAAGATCCTCACCTCCAGCGCCGCGCCCATCCCCGGCGCCACCGCCGCCATGCAGGGCGCCGGCAAGCTCAACCTCACCAAGGCGATGAACACCGCCACGCCCACCGCGTCCAACCCGTCGACCGGCGGCACCGGCAGGGGCACCCTGGAGGCCAGCCGCGGCAGCCAGGTCCTCATCCTCGACACCAAGCCCCTCACCGGCGAGGTCGACGTCTGGGGCGCCCCGGTCAACACCTCCACCCTCGCCACGGCCGCCGCCGCGGAGACCGCCTGGAACGGCGGGACCTTCAACGGCAAGCCGTGGGCCCAGGCCGACTGGAGCGGTACGTACGTCCAGGGCTCGGAGGCCACCTTCGGCACCGTCTCCAAGCCCACCGCGCCGATGTGGTCCGGGCTGTCCCTGTCCTCCTGGTCCGGCCGTTCCTGGTCGGGCAGGTCCTGGTCCGGCAAGTCCTGGTCCGGGCGCTCCTGGTCCGGGCGGCACTGGTCCGGCGAGCAGTTCCAGCCGCTGGAGGCAACCGCCGCCCCGCTCACCGGCTGCGCCGTCCCGCTGCTCAAGGGGTCCGGCGAGACCTGCTGACCCGGCACCACGACGCGACGGGCGCCACCACGGGAGATTCCGCGGTGGCGCCCGTCGTCGTGGAGCCGGCGGTTCCCTGTCGGCGGCCCGGCGCGGGGAACTACGTCGCCATGTCCACGAAACGCGAGTAGTGCCCCTGGAACGCGACGGTGATGGTGTCCGTCGGGCCGTTGCGGTGCTTGGCGACGATGAAGTCCGCCTCACCCGCGCGCGGGCTCTCCTTCTCGTACATGTCCTCGCGGTGGAGAAGGATCACCATGTCCGCATCTTGCTCGATGGAGTTGTGCACGGCCACACCGTCGGCGATGAAGTTGTGCCCGCCCAGCACCGTCGCGTCGTAGACGTCCTCCTCGCCGTCCGGCTCGACGGCGACCACCTCGTCCCACAGCACGTCGTTCACCGCCATCACCTCCAGCTCCGCATCACCCAGCAGCTCGGCGACCCGGCCGAGCCGCTGACGCGACGGGGCGCGCTTCCAGAGCGCGCTGCCGCAGAACGACGTGCCCATCGCCGCGGCGAACTCACGGTGGGTCATACCCCGCTCGGCGAGCACCTCGCGCACGCGGTCCCAGACCTGCCGGGGCACGGTGTCCACGTTCGGGTTGGCCGTCAGTCCACGGACGATCCCGAGCAGACGCTCCGCGTTCTCCCCGCGTGTGCCGTGGACACCGATCTCCTGCAGGAAACGCCGCTGGTCGTCGGCGCCGGACACGTCGAGGGTCCAGCCCTGCCGATACGTTCCCTTGACGGTCGCACGGTGCACCCGCGCGGAGACGCCGAACCGCAGCAGCAACCGGGAGACGTCCTCCACGAGGCGGCGGCTGGTGGAGGCGTAGTAGATGCGCCCGCCCCGGCCCGACGAGTTCACCGTCACCGACCCGTCGGTGGCCCACAGGTGGTGCAGGAAGAGGGCGATCTGTCGCTTCGGCAGGGAGAACACCTGACCGGGGACGAACTTCTCGTGGCTGCGCAGCCCGAACAGCCCGAGTTCGTCGAGCCACGACGCGAGCGGGTTCCTGCGCCCGTGGGTCAACCGGTACGGCGCCGGCAGCCGCAGACTGGTGCACCGTGCCGCGGCATGGTCGTCGCGCACCGCCGAGATGCCGAAGGCACCGGCCGCGGCACCGGCGACCGCCGTCAGGTTGGCCTCGTCCACGCTCGCGTAGCGCAGCGGCTGCCGGCGCACGAACGACCCATCACCGATCAGGTGGGCGAGCAACAGCACCCGGTCGTCGTCCCACCCGGTCACCTGCTCCGGCGCGGGCACGTGCCGGGGAACAGCGATCCGACTCCCCGGCACCAGGTCGCCCAGCGGCGTCCAGCCCTCGTAGGCGAGGAACGGGTGGTTAGCCGTGGCGCGCACCTCCTTGCCCGAGGCCAGCCGCAGCCGGAACACCGGCTTGGTGCCGGTCCGGAAGACGTGGGTGAGGTGGCGGCGGACGTAGCGGAGGGAGTCGTCGAGCGCCCACACCGGAACGTCCTTCGCTCCCGTGGCGAACAGCTCCCCCAACGTCGTCTCCGCGCCCGTGTCCGCGCGGAGAACCCTGGTGTCGGCGGTCAGGCATCCCGATTCGCGCAGGTCGCTCATCTGCGGCTTCTTGTCGGTGCGCTGTTCCGGGCCACGGTTGAGCTGCGACAGCGCGATGACCGGCACCTCGATCTCCTTGGCGAGCAGCTTCAGCGCGCGGGAGAACTCCGACACCTCCTGCTGGCGGCTCTCGACCCGCTTGCCGGAGGTCATCAGCTGCAGGTAGTCCACGATGACGAGCTTGAGGTCGTGGCGCTGCTTGAGCCGGCGGCACTTCGACCGGATCTCCATCAGCGACATGTTCGGGCTGTCGTCGATGAACAGCGGCGCCTCGGACACCTGGCCCATCGTGCGCGCCAGCTTCGTCCAGTCGTCCTCGCGCATCGTCCCCTTGCGCATGTTCTGCAGCGGGATCTTCGCCTCCGCCGACAGCAGACGCATCGTGATCTCGTTGCGGCCCATCTCCAGGGAGAAGATGACCGACGCCAGGCCGTGCTTGATCGACGCGGCGCGGGCGATGTCCAGTCCGAGGGTCGACTTCCCTACAGCCGGCCTCGCCGCGATGACGATCATCTGCCCGGGGTGCAGGCCGTTGGTGAGCTGGTCGAGGTCGGCGAAGCCGGTGGGCACGCCGACCATCGCGTCGCCGCGGTGGGAGGACGCCTCGATCTCGTCGATCGCGCCCTCGATGACGTCACCGAGGGGGGCGTAGTCCTCGCGGGTCCGCTTCTCCGTGACCTGGTAGACCTCGGCCTGCGCCTGGTTGACGATGACGTCCACGTCGCCCTCGCCTGCGTAGCCCATCTGCACGATGCGCGTCCCGGCCTCCACGAGCCGGCGCAGCACCGCGCGCTCGCGCACGATGCGGGCGTAGTACCCGGCGTTGGCGGCCGTGGGGACCGTGGAGATGAGGTCGTGCAGGTACGGCGCCCCGCCGACGCGGGTCAGCTCCCCGCGGTTGGTCAGCTCGGCGGAGACGGTGACCGGGTCCGCGGGCTCCCCGCGGCTGTAGAGGTCGAGGATCGCCTCGTAGACAAGCTCGTGCGCGGGGCGGTAGAAGTCGGGGCCCTTGAGGACCTCCACGACGTCCGCGATGGCGTCCTTGGACAGCAGCATCCCGCCGAGGACGCCCTGCTCCGCGGCGATGTCCTGCGGGGGCATCCGGTCGTACTGCTCGCTGTTGCCGGGGCCGCGGTCTTTCCGCCCGCCGCTGCCCGAGCCGCCCCGGGTGCCGCCGGGGGCCTGCTGGTCCGCCGTCACGCTCGTCCACTCCCTGCGCTCGCCGAGCCGTCCCGCGCGTGCGGTGGGCCGCCCCGGAGGCCGCCCGGCTCTGGGGACAGTGTCCCTCCCCGCGGACATGTCTACGCGCCGCCACCGACACCCCGGCGAGCCGCCGCGGGCCTGTGCACAGGGGCGTTGACAACATGTGGACGCACCTGGGGACGTTGTGCACAGGGGGTGGACAACCCTGGGGACAACTTTGCGCCCGGCGGTGGACGGAGGGCTCCGGACGGCCCTCACCTGCATGAACGCCGTCCACCAGGTGTGGAGGAGGGAAATGCCTGTGGACGAGACACCGCCCGGCACAGGAGGGCGCAGGTACCCGTCCCCGCTCTCACCGCGGGTCACGGCCCGTGACCTGGAGGTGCTCCGGCTGGCGGTGCCCGCCCTCGGCGCGCTGGTCGCCGAACCCCTGTTCCTCATCGCCGACTCGGTGGTCGTGGGCAGGCTGGGGACCCTGCCGCTGGCCGGGCTGGGCATCGCGGGGGCCGCCCTCGCCGCCTGCGTCAGCGTCTTCGTCTTCCTCGCCTACGGCACCACCGCGAGCGTCGCGCGCAGCGTGGGGGCCGGTGACCTGCGCGGCGCCCTGGGCCGGGGCGTGGACGGGATGTGGCTCGCCCTGGCCCTGGGGGTGCCCGTCGCGGCCGCGGGTGCGCTGGCGGCCCCGCAGGTGGTGCGGCTCCTGGGGGCGTCCGCGGCCGTGGAGCCCTACGCCGTGGACTACCTGCGATGGAGCATGCCGGGCCTGCCCGCGATGCTCGTCGTGCTCGCCGCCACGGGGGTGCTGCGCGGCCTGCAGGACACCCGCACCCCGCTGGCCGTCGCGGTGGGCGCGGCGGTGGTCAACACCGTCGCGAACGTCGTGCTCGTCCACGGGCTCGGCTGGGGCATCACCGGCTCCGCGGTGGGCACCGCCGGCACGCAGGTGCTCATGGCCCTGGTGCTCACCGCCGTCGTCGTGCGCGGCGTGCGGCGCACCGGGGCCGGCGTGCGCCCCCACCCGGTGGGCATCCTGCGCAGCGCCCGCGGCGGCGTGCCGCTGCTCCTGCGGACCCTGACCCTGCGGGTGGCGCTGCTGCTGACGACGGCTGTGGCCGCCGCGCAGGGCGACGGGCCGATGGCCGCGCACCAGGTGGCGATGACGGTGTGGACGGCCACCGCGCTCGTCCTGGACGCCCTCGCCATCGCGGCGCAGGCGCTCGTCGGGCGGGCCCTGGGCGCCGGGGACACCGCCGGGGTCCGCTGGTCGGTGCAGCGCATGGTCGTCTGGGGTGTCGCCGCGGGGGCGGCCCTGGGCGCCGTCCTCGTCCCCACCCGGCACGCCGTCGCCGCCGTGTTCAGCGACTCGCCCGCCGTGCGGGCGGACCTGGCGGCCGCGCTGCTCGTCGCGGCGCTCGCGCTGCCCCTGGCCGGGTGGGTGTTCGTGCTCGACGGCGTCCTCATCGGGGCCGGGGACGGGCGCTACCTCGCCGCCACGGGCGCGCTCGTGCTGGCCCTGTACGCCCCGGCGGCGCTGGCCGTGCTGGAGCTCGCGCCCCGCGGGCGCAGCGGCCTGCAGTGGCTGTGGGTGTCCTTCGCCTGGGGGTTCACGGCGGCCCGGCTCGTGCCGCTGGCGGCGCGGGCGCGCGGCACCGGCTGGATGGTGACGGGCGCGTGAGACGACGCAGGGCCGGCCCCGCGGGTGCGGGACCGGCCCTGCCGGGAGCAGCGGTGCTGCTCAGGCCTGCGCGGCGAGGACCTCGACGGTCACCTTCGCGGAGACGTCGGTGTGCAGGCGCACGGCGACCTTGTAGGTGCCGGTGGTCTTGATCGGCTGGGCGATCTCGACCTTGCGCTTATCCACGGACGGGCCGCCGGCGGCGACCACGGCCTCGGCGACGTCCGCCGGGGTGATCGCGCCGAAGAGGCGGCCACCCTGGCCGGAGCGCGCCGACAGGCGCACGGTGCGCGCCTCGAGGGACTGCTTGACCTGCTGGGCCTCCTCGAGCGTGGCGATCTCGCGGGAGCGGCGCGCCTTGCGGATCGCCTCGACCTGCTTCTCGCCGCCCTTGGTCCACGGGGTGGCCAGGCTGCGGGGCAGCAGGAAGTTGCGGCCGTAGCCGTCCTTGACCTCGACGACGTCACCAGGAGCGCCGAGACCGGTCACCTCTTGGGTGAGGATGAGCTTCATCTCGTCGTCCCTTCTCAGCGAGCCGAGCTGGAGTAGGGCAGCAGCGCCATCTCGCGGGCGTTCTTGATCGCCTTGGCGATCTCGCGCTGCTCCTGCACGGACACACCGGTCACCCGGCGGGCGCGGATCTTGCCGCGGTCGGAGATGAACTTCCGCAGCAGCGCGGTGTCCTTGTAGTCCACCGCCTCGATCTTCGCCGCCTTGAGCGGGTTCTGCTTCTTCTTGGGCTTGCGCACGGGCACCTTGGCCATCGTGGTGCTCCCCTCTCGTGAGAGCCCGGGAACGGTCCCGGGATGGTGGTGTGGAACTGGTCGCGCTGGGCGCGGAGTGGTTCAGCCGCCCCGGCCGGGGCGGCGCTCCCCAGGTGCGCCGGTCAGAACGGCGGTTCGTCGTTGGACGCGCCGCCGCCCCAGCCGCCGCCGCCGCCACCGGCGGACGGGCCGGTCGCCCACGGGTCGTCCTGCGGCTGCCCGCCACCGGAGCCACCGGAACCGGCGGAGCCGCCGCCCCAGCCGCCACCGCCACCGCCACCGTTGCCACCGCCGCCGAAGCCGCCACCACCCCCGCCGCCGCCGCCGCGGGAGGTGCGGTTCACCTTCGCGTTGGCGTAGCGCAGGGAGGGGCCGACCTCGTCGACCTGCATCTCGATGACGGTGCGCTTCTCGCCCTCCTTCGTCTCGAAGGAGCGCGACTGCAGGCGCCCGGTCACGATGACCCGGGTGCCGCGGGTGAGGGACTCGGCGACGTTCTCCGCCGCCTCGCGCCACACCGCGCAGCGCATGAACAGCGTCTCGCCGTCCTTCCAGTCGTTGGACTGGCGGTCGAACGTGCGCGGCGTGGAGGCCACCGTGAAGTTGGCCACCGCCGCACCGGACGGCGTGAAGCGCAGCTCGGGGTCGTTCGTGAGGTTGCCGACCAGCGTGATGACGGTCTCGCCGGCCATCAGCGGGCGCCCGGGCGGAGCAGCTTGGTCCGCAGCACCGCCTCGTTGAGGTTCAGCTGGCGGTCGAGCTCCTGCGCGAGGGCCGGCTCGGCCTGCAGGTCGACGACGGCGTAGATGCCCTCGGACTTCTTCTTGATGTCGTAGGCCAGACGACGACGGCCCCAGATGTCGACCTTCTCCACCGACCCGCCGCCCTGGCGGACGACGTTCAGGAACCGGTCGAGCGACGGAGCGACGGTGCGCTCCTCCAGCTCGGCGTCGAGGATGACCATGAGCTCGTAGTGACGCGCGCTCATTCCCCACCTCCTTCGGACTCAGGCGGCCACGGTCTCTCCGTGGCAGGAGGGTGTGCGTGCTGTCCGACCTCCCGGCGCCACCCGCGGAGGGCGGGCGCAGGACGCGGACCGCACAAGCCTACCCGCCCCCGGAGCCCGGCCCGGACACGACGCCGCACCCGGTGCCCGTCGCGGGCGCCGGGTGCGGCGTCG
>NZ_BAAIHU010000003.1:0-17449 GCF_054590795.1 Kineococcus anabasis | reverse complement strand
GGGCGCGGGGGGCGGCGTCGTCCCCGGGGGACGGCGCCCCGGGGACACCTCTCAGGAGCCGCCGGCCGCCGCGTTCGCCTGCGCGACCGCGTTCGCCGTCACCGCGGCGGGCCCGCCGAAGACGTGCCCCTCCCCGGTCAGCGAGGCCGCCCGCGAGCGCAGGTGGTCCGCCGTGACCGTGCCGACCGCGTCGTTGCCCTGGACGAAGAGCACCGGCACACCCCTCGACCCGGCCAGGGGCGCCGCCACCAGCGCGTCGACGGCGTTGCCGTTGGCGCCGCCCACCAGGGCGATGCTGTTGGGGTCGAAGAACTCCAGGGTCACCGCGTGGTTCGCGACGAGGACCGCGGTCTCCTGCCGGCTCGCGCCACCGAGCCGCTGGGAGCCGCCGAGGGCCGTGTACGTGCTCTCGGACACCGCTCCGGTGCCGCCCAGGACCGTCCTGGCGCTGCCCTCGAACTTCTTCAGCGCCTCCGCCGTCGACGCCGGGACCCCGTCGGTGCGGGTCAGCAGGATCGGGTAGTTGCGGGCGTAGGCCAGCGGGCCCGCCGCCAGCGCGTCCGCCACCGACGCCCCGGAGGCGATGAAGACCCGCTCCGGGACGTAGCCCTCCTCCCACGTCGCCACGGCGGCCGCCGTCTCGTACCGGTCCCGCCCGGCCAGGCGCTCGACCTCCTTCTCGTCGGCCTTCCACGCGGCCTCCAGGGCGGGCGACACCGCGCTCGCGCCGCCCACGATGATCACCGCCACCGCACCGAGCCGCTCGATCTCGGCGGCCGTGGCGGCCGGCACGCGGTCGGTGTCGGTGTAGAGGATCGGCGCGTTGACGACCCCCGCGGCGTAGGCGGCGCTGAGCCCGTCCACGACGGAGTTCTGGTTCACCACGACGACCGCGGCCGCGCTGTCGTCCGCCGGGTACAGCGCCTTGGACGCCGCCACGGCCGTCTCCACCCGGTTGGCCCCGGCCACGCGCTGGTCGAAGACGAACCCGGGCGCGGCCTGCGCCGGCCCCGCCAGCGCCCCGCACGTCCCGATCCCCACCAGGGCGGCGATCCCTGCGGACACCCCGCGCCCGCGCCACGATGCTGTGCTCACTCTTGCCTCCACGTCGAGAGCCGAAGTTCGTGTCGTCCGGCGGGTGGTCCGTCCCCGGGTTCCGCGCGGCGCCGGTGCCGCACGGTGGGAGCAGGCCGCGTCAGGCGCCGGCACTGGTGTTGACCGCCCCGTTGACGCCGGCGGGGAAGAACCCGCCCCGGGTGACCGCGCGCGGCGACAGGTACACGACGTTCAGGACCTGCCCCGGGCTCCGGCTGAAGGCGATGCCGTTCCCGTCCGTGGGGACGATGTTCGCGCGCCCGAAGCGCGGGTCACCGCTGACCGCGCCCTGGTCGAGGTCCGAGGTGCCGTCCAGCGAGTCGCGGGCGTCGGAGATCTTGACGGTCGCCTCGGCCAGCTCCAGCTGGTACAGCAGGCTGCGCACGACGCCCGCGTGGTAGGCCTCCACGGCCAGGATCCCGGCCGCGGCCTCCAGGAACGTCTTGTTGAACACCAGCGGCGCCGCGCCCTTGTAGGCGGTGACCCCGACGTCCTCGAAGATGAACGCCGCCAGCAGGAAGTTCTCCTCGCTGGCGTACGGGTCGAACGTCCCCGTCGCCGGGATGAGCCCCGCGGCCCGGGCCGCGGCCGTGAAGCTGTCGCGCAGGTCGATGGCCGGGCGCGACACCGCCGAGCCGCCCAGCGCGGTGCGCAGGAACTTCACGTGCGCGATCTCGTCGTTGGCGATCTCCTCCGCGTAGCGGCGGATCGCGCGTGTCGCGAACGGCACCCGCCGCCCGCCGGTGACACCGCCCAGGGTGCCGGTGCCGCCGGTCATGGCCGTGTCCAGGCCGTGGCCGTAGGCGGCGTAGGAGTAGAACTCCGCCTCGAGGTACTCGAGGTTGAGGGCGAAGTTGAGGACCGTCGCGTCGCTGGCCGCCTCCTCCTCGGGCGTCAGCGCGGCCGCCGACGTCGCGGCACCCGCCCCGGCGGCACCGGCACCCACCACACCCAGGCCCAGCAGGCCCGCGCCGCGCAGGAACCGCCTGCGGTCGGCGGGTGTCTCCGCGCTCCTGTTGATCATGTCCATGAGCAGGGACTTTCCGAACATCTGCGGCCCTCGATCCTCGCGGGGGCCACCGGGCCGGTCGGGCCCCGTGACCGGACGGCACCCTTGCCGTCCGGTTCACGTTCGGAGCCCTCGCGCCCGCGGATGGCGTTCGGTGACAAAAACGTCACGCGATGCGCACGACCAGTGCGTCCGGCGCCCCGTCGAGGTCCCCGCCGGCCGGGTCGTCGACCCCGCCGGCCCCGTCGCCGGAGCGCACCACGTCCCGCTCCGGGGCGCTCACGTCCCGCACCACCACCACGACCAGCCAGCCGATGCCCGCCAGCCGCAGCAGCAGGACCAGCAGGTACAGCTCCGAGGGCAGCCCCCGGTCCGGGACCGACTGCCCGGCCAGGAACAGCCACACCCCCACGAAGTACACCGCCTCCGTGGCGACCCACACGGCGTGCTCGCGCCAGCGCGGCACGGCCAGCGCCGCCAGCGGCAGCAACCACAGCGACGCCTGCACCGGCAGCGCCTTGCCCGTCAGCAGCAGGCCCGCCACCAGCAGCAGCGCCACCTGCGGCACCCGCGGCCGACGCGGCGCCCACAGCACCAGCAGCGCCACCCCCGCCACCACCAGCGCCCCCGACACCAGCGACAGCGCCGTCACCGCCCCGGCCCCCAGGCCCGTCGCGGCCCGGTCCCGCACCGCCTGCTCGAGCAGCTGCGGCACCATCCACGGCGAGCCGTACCCGGCCTGCCGCGACCACCACTGCGTCAGGTACGCCGACCACGCCGCGCCCTGCGTCGCCGCCAGCGGCAGGACCACCGCGAGCACCGCCGCCGCGGCGCCGGCGACGGCCACGGCGAAGGCCCGCAGGCGCCCGGCGCGCAGCGCCAGCAGCCCCAGCGCGAGCAGCAGCAGCAGCGGGTACGTGCGGGCCGTCACCGCCAGGCCCAGCAGCACCCCCGCCGCGAGGGGCCGCCGCCGCGCCCACGCCGCCAGCCCGAGCGTGGCCAGCGCCACCCCGAGCAGGTCCAGGGACACCAGCGCCGCCAGCGGCACCAGGGGGCTCGCCGCCACCAGCGCCGCGTCCCAGCGCCGGCGCCCCGCCATCACCGCCACCGCCGCGACCACGAGCACCAGCAGCACCGCCAGCGACACCGTCGCCGCGTCGAAGTACGCCCGCTGCGCCTCCACCGACACGTCGCGCGGCGCCAGCAGCCCCAGCAGCCACGCCAGCGCGGAGGTCAGGGGCGGCTGCCCCAGCGCCACCTGCCCCGACCAGGGGCCCGCACCGGACGCCAGGCCGGAGGAGGTGAACACGACGGGCACGTCGCTGTAGCAGGCGTGGAAGAACTGGTCGGGCGTGCGCCAGCCCTCCTCGCGGCAGTGCTGCTTCTGCAGGACCCCGAGTGCGGCGCCCAGCACGGCCAGGGGCAGCAGCACCACGAGCGGCGTCAGCAGGCGCGGCCCGCTCCCGGCGTGCCGGCCCCAGGGGCCGCCGACGACCTCGCTCGCCGCGCGGGCGAGGGGGTCGGTGGCGGACGGGGCGACCGCCGGCCCGCTCACCGGGTGGCCTCGGCCGCGGCGCCGGGGGTCTGCCCGCCGTCGCCGCCACCACCCCCACCGCCGTCGCCGCCACCGCCACCGCCGGTGGGCTCGGGGGCCGGGGTGCCACCGGAGCGCCCCGAGGAGCCCGAGGAGCCCGTGGGCTGGGGGCTCGCCGAACCCCCGTCGCCACCGCCACCCTCACCGGAGCCGCTGGTCGCGCCCTGCGAGGGGGTGCCGCTGCCCGTGGGCGAGGACGGGGACGCCTCCGGGGAGGACGGCGAGGACGACTGCGACGGCGCGGAGCTGCTGCTCGACGTCGAGCTCGGGCGCGACGTCGAGCGCGTCCGCGACGGCGTGCTGGTGGAGCTGCCCCCGCCGCGCGCCTTGCCCACGTACCTCGGCCTGGGGAAGTCCAGCTCCTCCTGGCCCTCCAGCGCCGTGCGCATGTGGCTCGTCCACATCCGCACCGGGTAGGAGCCGCCCGTGACCTCGCGGACGCCGGACACCCGGAGGGGAACGGGGTTGCCCGCCTCGTCCTGCTGGAACATCACCACGACCGTCGCCAGCTGCGGGGTGTACCCCGCGAACCACGCCGACCTGTTGCTGGTCGAGGTGCCCGTCTTGCCCGCGGCGGGGCGCCCGAGACGCTTGGCGTACGAGCCGCTGCCGCGCTGCACGACCTGCTGCATGGCGTACGTGGCGTCGGCCGCGACGCCCTCCTCGAAGACGCGCTCCTCCCGCGGGGAGGCCTTGTACGTCACCTTGCCCGTCGGGTCGCTGACCTGCGCGACGGTGTGCCAGGTGCGGCGCACCCCCTGCGCGGCGAACGTCGCGTACGCCTGCGCCATGTTGATCGGGCGCACGGTGTCCGAGCCGAGGACGTTGGAGGGGACCTCGCTGAGGGTCTTCGGGTCGAAGCCGCCCGCGCGGACCGCGACGGCCTTGGTCCCCGCGGGGGTGGCGATGTCGTTGAGCTGGGCGTACACGGTGTTGGTGGAGCTGGCGGTGGCCGCCATCAGGTCCTGGCGCCCCTGGGAGGTGTCGCCGAAGTTCTCGACGGTCTCCTTGCCCCAGCTCTTCAGCGCCAGCGGGCTGTTGCCGTTGAACGTGGAGCGCAGGCTCACGCCCTTCTCCAGCGCCGCGACCAGCGTGAACGGCTTGAACGTCGAGCCAGCCTGCGCCTGCGCCTGCGTCACCGCGTTGAGCTGGTTGCGCAGGTAGTCGGCGCCGCCGTACATCGCGCGCACCCCGCCGTCGCGCGGGTCGATCGAGACCAGCCCCACGCGCAGCCCGGCGGGGACCTTCTCGGGCAGGTTCTCGCGCACCGCCTCCTCCGCCGAGCGCTGCACCGCCGGGTCGAACGTGGTGACGATCTTCAGGCCGCCGCGGTCGATCTCCTCCTCGGTCAGCCCCACGGCCTCGCTCTGCAGCTCGGCCTTCACCGTCGCCAGCAGGTAGCCGTTGGGGCCCTCGAGGTCCCGGTTGGGCGGCGCGTCGATGGTGGGCGGCATCGTCGTCGCGGCGCGCTCGGCCGCCGTCAGCCAGCCCTCCTCCACCATGCCGTCCATGACGTAGTTCCAGCGCCGCTCCGCCGCCTGGGGGTTGACCTTGGGGTCGTAGGAGCTCGGCGCGGCGAGCAGCCCGGCGAGCACGGCACCCTCGGAGACGGTGAGCTGGCCGACGTCCTTGCCGAAGTACGCCTGCGAGGCGGTCTGGATGCCGTACGCGCGCCGGCCGAAGTAGACGGTGTTGAGGTAGTCCGCGAGCGTCTCGCCCTTGCTCTGCTGCTCGTCGACCTTCAGCGCGATGAAGAACTCCTTGAACTTGCGCGTGTACGACTGGTCCGCGCTGAGGAAGTAGTTCTTCACGTACTGCTGGGTGATCGTGGAGCCGCCCTGGGTGTCGCCGCCGCGCACGTTGTTCCAGAAGGCGCGCGCGATGCCCGTCGGGGAGACCCCGCGGTTCTCGTAGAAGCTGCGGTCCTCCGCGGCCAGCACCGCCCGCTGCACGGGCTCGGGGACCTGGTCGATGGTCACCGGGACGCGGTTGCCGTCGGCGTCGACGAAGCGGCCGATCGGCGTCGTGCCGTCGCTGTGGTAGACGGTGCTGACCTGCGCCTCGGCCAGCTCGTTCGGGTCCGGGATCGTCGTGAAGGCGTACGCGGCCACGAAGGCACCGACCCCTAGGACGAGCCCGGCGGTGAGCAGGCCCACGAGCCACAGCCCGAGCCGGCGCGCACGCCCCGGACGGCGGGGGGCGCGGGGAGCGGACGGCGGGCGCGCGGGCACGGTGGTGCGGGCGACGGTCGGTCGGCGTGCTGCCACGGCGGTGCGGTCCTCCGGTCGGTGGGCGCAGCGGTGCCGCCGCGCGTCGTCGTCGATCCTGCTCGGTGCCGGGGAGGCCCGGCGGCGCGGCCGGATCCGAGCGCGGGCCCGCCCCGGCCAGTATGCGCGCTCCGGGCCCGGCCCCGGCGGCGGCACGGCCGTGGTGTGCGGGCCTCCACGACAACCACCGGACACCTCCCCGCACTCCCCTACCGTGGGGCCGTGCCGGAGGACGGGGTGCTCGAGGGGTTCGGGCGGCTGCTGCGACGGCGGGACCTGCGCCGCCTGCTGCTGGTGCGGCTCCTCGGGCAGGGCGGCGACGGCGTCTTCCAGGCCGGCCTGGCGTCCCTGCTGATCTTCTCGCCGGAGCGGCAGGCCGGCCCCGCCGCGGTCGCGGCCGGCTTCGCCGTGCTGCTGCTGCCGTTCGCGCTGGTCGGGCCGTGGGCGGGCATCGCCCTGGACCGCTGGCGCCGCAGGCAGGTCCTCGTCGCCGCCAACTCCGCCCGCGCCGTGGTGGTCGCGCTCACCGCGCTGGTCCTGGCGGCCGGGGCGCCCGACGTCGTGGTGGTCGTCCTGGCCCTGGCGGCGCTGTCCGTGAACCGCGCCCTGCTGGCGGGGCTGTCCGCGTCCCTGCCGCACGTCGTGCGCCGCGAGGACCTCGCGCTGGCCAACAGCGTCGTGCCCACGGCGGGCACGGTGGCCGCGGGGGGAGGCGCCCTGGCCGCGGTGGCGCTGCGCTCGGCCCTGCCGCCGGGTGCGGCCTCGGACGCGGTCCTGCTCGGGGTCGCGGCCGGCGTGTACCTGGTGGCGGGGCTGGCGGCCCTGCGCATCGGGGTGTCGCTGCTGGGGCCGGTGCACCCGCCCGGCGGGCACGTGCCGGGCAGCGCTCCGGCGGGCGCCGCGTCACGGCTGGCGGTCCTGGGCCGGGACCTGCTCGGCGGCGCTCAGCACGCCGTGCGGCGCAGGGCGCCGGCGTGGGCGCTGGGTGTCGTCGCCGTGCACCGCTTCGCCTTCGGGGTGACGACGGTCGCGTTCGTCGTGCTGTGCCGCCGGACCCTGACCGACCCGCAGGACCCCGCGGCCGGGCTGGCGCTGCTGACGGCCCTGCTGACCGCCGCGGGGGCGGGGGCGGCGCTGGCCGCGGTGTGCGCGCCGTGGGGTACCCGGCAGGGGTCGCTGCGCACCTGGATCTGCGGCTGTCTCGCCGTCGCGGGGGCGGCGCAGGCCGTCGCGGGCTGGCGCACGGACGTGGCGGCCCTCGTCGTCTGCGCCGTCGTCCTCGGCGGGGCGGGGCAGGGCGCGAAGATCGGCGTGGACACGGTGGTGCAGCGCACCGTGGACGACGCCTTCCGCGGGCGGGTCTTCACCCTCTACGACCTCGTGTTCAACGGGGCGTTCGTGGTGGCCGCGGGCGTGGCGGCGGTGCTGCTGCCGCCCGACGGCCGCTTCGGGTCCCTCGCGGTGTGCCTGGGGGCGGCGTACTGGGGAACCGCCCTGCTCTACCGCCGGGTGGGCCTGCCGCCGCGGGCCGTGGTCGTCCCGGCGTAGCTCAGCCGCCGGGCAGCAGCGGTCCCGGCAGCTCCGGCAGGACGTCCGGCAGTTCCGGGCCCGGTCGACCCGGCGGGTCCGGGCGCGGGTTGCGCGGCGGGTCCGGGCGCGGGTTGCCCGGCGGGTCCGGGCGCGGGTTGCCCGGCGGGTCCGGGCGCGGGTTGCCCGGCGGTGTCGGTGCCGGGGGCTCCGGGTCGGGTTCGGGCGCCGGCGGGGGCGTCGGGGCGGGCGACGACGGCGGCGGCGTCGTCGGGGCGGGTTCCGGCGGCGGCGGTGGCGTCGTCGGCGGGGGCGTCGGCCTGGGCGTGGTCGTCGGCGGCGGCGGGGCCGGTGACGGCGGCGCAGGGACCGGTGGTGCCGGCGCGGGAGCCGGCGGCGGTGCGGGAGCGGGCGGCGCGGGCAGGGGCGGAGCAGGCGGTGTCGGGGCCGGGGGCGGGAGCGTCGGCGGGGTGCTCTCCGGCGGGGGTGTCGTCGTGGACGGTGGGACCGGCGGGGTGCTCGTGCGCGGGGAGCGGCGGGGCGTGGCCGTGCCGCTCGGCGCGGACGGGACCGGGGACGTGGCCGGCTCGGTGCCGGAGGGGGACGGGGCCACCGGGGAGGACGTCGCCGGCGGCGGGCTGGTCACCACGTCGACGGGGTTGGGCACGTCGCGCAGGCGCCCGGTCTGCACGACGCCGACCGCCGCGGCGGCCGCCGAGGTGGCCAGGACCACGGCCGCGGCGACCATGACCAGGGGGCGCCTCGACGGGTCGCGCCGGCGGGTGGCGGCCGCGACGGCGGCGACCGGAGCCGCCGCCTGGAGCCGCTCCTGCACCAGCTCCGGCAGGGACAGGGCGGCGGTCTGCTGCTCGTCCGCCGCCACGAGGTCGGCCCGCAACCCGTTCACCCACGCGGGGAGGCGGTCCGGGCGCTGCCGGGGATCCAGGGCCAGGGCCTGCAGGAGGCCCTCCCGCAGCGCCGGCAGCCCGGCCGTCAGCGGTGCCGCCGCGAGCTGGCGCCGCACCTCGGGCAGGTCGGGGCCGCCCTCGGGGTCCTGCACGGGCGCCGCGCCGGTGAGCAGGTGCACCGCGGTCGCCGCCAGGGCGAACGCGTCCGCTGCGGGCGTCGGCGCCGCGCCCGCCAGGACCTCCGGCGCCGTGTACGCCACGGCGGAGCGGTCCGCGGGTCCCGGGGAGCGCACCGCGTGCAGCGCCAGCGCGGCCCCGGTCAGCACCACGCCGCCGGAGGGGGTGGAGGTCGCCAGCCGCAGCGAGCGGGGTGTCACCCCGCCGTGCACGAACGGCGGGCGGCCCACGTCACCGCGGTGCAGGTCGTTCAGGAGCCCGGCGGCGTTGGCCAGGACCGCGAGCCGGTCCCGCAGCGACGCGTCGGGATCGTCGCGCAACCACTCGGCGACGGAACGCCCGGGCACGTGCTCCGACACGACGTAGCGCCACCGGCCGCCGCGGGCGCCCGCGCCGCGCCCGGGCAGCACCCCGGCGGGCGGGTGGGGCGCGGTGCCCGTGAAGACCGACAGGACCCGCGCCACGCGCGAGTGGCGCAGGGAGGACAGCTCGTCGGCACGGGCGTCCCACACGGCGTCCGGGTCCGGGGGCCCGCCCGCCGGCGCCCCGGCCACGTCCTCCGCGGGGGCCGGTGCCCCGGGCCGCAGGAGGGTCAGCACCCGCAGCGCCTCACCCGTGGGGGCACGCTGGTCGAGCGCGTGCCAGGACTCGTCGACGGCGCCCTCGACGGCCCCGAGGAACTCGTAGCGGTCCGGGTCGTCGTCCGGGCCGGCCCGGTGCCGGACGACCTGGGGCACGTTCGCGGCCGTCAAGCGGTCGTCGGACCAGCCCTCGGTGCTCACGAGCGATACCTCCGCGCCTCGTCCGTGCACTCGAGCGCACGGAATCGGCCGCATTCTGCCGTACCCCGCGCGACCCGTTCCCGTTCTCCACGCGTCCGAGGGGTGGATGCCGCCCTTCAGCCCGCCGTTCCGGGACCCCCCACGCCAGTGGTCAGCGGAGCGTCGTGGGCCGTCACCGTGGGTGGATCGCCGCGGAAGGCCTCCACCTCGACGAGGGCGTGCTGGCCGGTGCAGCCCTGCCCCAGCCGGGAGGTGCCCACGTCCGCCGTCACCGCGTTGACGTTGCCGTGGCCGCACGTCACCCCGGCCGCGGCGCCCGCGACGGGGTCGAACCACGCCCCCGTCGACATCTGCACCACCTGCGGGCGCACCGCGTCGGAGACCACCAGCCCCGCCAGGCAGCTGCCGCGCAGGCTGCGCACCACCACGACGTCCCCGTCGCCCAGCCCCCGGGCGCGCGCGTCCCGCGGGTGCATGCGCAGCGGCTCGCGCCCGGCCACCTTCGACGCCGCGCTGGTCGCCCCGTGGTCGAGCTGGCTGTGCAGCCTGCTCGCGGGGTTGTTGGCGACCAGGTGCAGGGGGAGGCGCGCGGCGAGGGGCGAGCCCAGCCACTCCTGCGGCTCCAGCCACGCCGGGTGGCCGGGGCAGTCGTCCAGCCCGAGCGCCGCGACCGCGGCCGAGGCGATCTCGATGCGGCCGCTGGGGGTCCGCAGCGGCGCGCCCCCCGGGTCCGCCCGGAACGCCGAGAACAGCACGACCGGCTCCTCGGGGGGCAGCCGCAGCGACCCCGCCGCGCGGAACCCGGCGATGTCGGGCGCGTGGACACCCGCCCGCGACGCCGGGCCGGTGCGCCAGGTCTCGTACAGGTGCTCCAGCCACTGCGCCGACGTGCGGCCTTCCGTGAACACCTCCTCCGCCCCGAGGCGGGCGGCGAGCGCGGCGAACACGTCGTAGTCGTCCCGCGCCTGCCCCAGCGGTGGGTGCACCCGCTCCATGAGGTGCAGGTGGTCGTCGTAGCGGGCGGCACCGAGGTCCTCCCGCTCCAGGGGCGTCGTGGAGGGCAGCACGACGTCGGCGTGCCGCGCGGTCGACGTCCAGAACGGGTCCTGCACGAGGACGGTGTCGGGCCGCCGGAACGCGCGGCGCAGCCGGCCGAGGTCCTGGTGGTGGTGGAAGGGGTTGCCGCCGCACCAGTGCACCAGGCGCAGGTCGGGGTAGCGCCGCACCTGCCCGTCGAACGCGTACCCCTCGCCCGGGTGCAGGAGGGCGTCGGCGATGCGGGCGACGGGGATGCGCTCGCGCACGGGGTTGCGGCCCTGCGGCAGGGTGGGCAGGGCGTGCTTGCGCCTCGGCCGGCCGACGCCGCCGGTGGAGGCGTAGCCGTGCCCGAACCCGCCGCCGGGCAGGCCGACCTGCCCGAGCAGCGCGGCCAGGGCGATCGCCGCCCACAGGGGCTGCTCGCCGTAGCGGGCGCGCTGCAGCGACCAGCTCACCGTGATCATGGTGCGGGCGGCGGCCATCTCCCGGGCCAGCCCCCGGATGCGCCCGGCGGGGATGCCGGTGAGGCCGGCGGCCCACTCCGGGGTCCGGGCCGCGCCACCGCCCTCGCCGCGCAGGGAGGCGAGGAACACGTCCGCCCCGGCGCAGTACCGCTCGAGGAACGCCGTGTCGTGCAGGCCCTCCTCGACCAGCGCGGAGCACAGGCCGAGCAGCAGGGCGGTGTCGGTGGCGGGCACCAGGGGCAGCCACTCGGCGTCGAGGTCGGCCGCGAGGTCGTCGCGCAGGGGCCCGACGAGCACGAACCGCGCCCCGCGCCGGCGGGCGCGCTGCAGGTGGCCGGGGACGACGTGGCCGGTGGTGCCGCCGTAGCTGACGGCGGTGTTCTTCGCGGGCAGCCCGCCGAAGCACACGAACAGCTCGGTGTGCTGCTCGAGCACCGACCAGGACGTGGGCTCCTCCAGCGGGGCGAGGCTCCCGACGACGCGGGGCAGCAGCACCTCGGCCGCTCCGTGGCTGTAGGTGGTGACGGAGCGGGTGCTGCCCCCCAGGGCGTTGTGGAAGCGGTGGACCTGGCTCTGGGCGTGGTGGAAGCGCCCGGCGCTGGCCCAGCCGTAGGAGCCGCCGAAGACCGCGGCGGGGCCGTGCCGGTCGATGACGCGCCGGAACTCCCCGGCGAGCCGGTCGAGGACGTCGTCCCAGCCGACGGTGAGCCACTCGTCGTCGCCGCGGCGGGGGTCCGGGCCCGGGCCGTCCTCCCACCAGCCGCGCCGGACGGTGGGCTGCAGAACCCGGCCGCGGCGCGCGGCGGCGGCGGGCAGGTTGGCCAGGAGCGCCGAGGGGTACCGGTCCTGCGGGTGCGGGCGCACGTCCAGGGCGCCGTCCCCGAGGTGGCGTGCGCTGAAGGCACCCCAGTGGCTGAGGCTGCGCGCGGGCCGGTCGGGGGGTGCCACCCCAGCAGGATGCCCCGCCCCGGCACGGGACGCGTCCCGCCGCCCGGGGCGGCCCGCGGCGTGGCGGACGGTGGCGGCGGCCCCTCGACGTAGCCTGACTTTGCGTATGCAGCAGTGACCCAAAGTAGTGTTCAGGGCGCGCGCTCCACCGCTGCCGGACGCAGCACCCCCACACCGGGCGGGCGGAACAGCCCGCTCACCCGATCGGCGCAGCCAGGAGAGAGGAGGGGCGACGATGAGCGACACCCCGCAGCCGGCCACGGGCACCGCGCGCCCCCCGGCACCCTCCGGCCCCCGCCTCGCCCTGACCACCGCCGCGCTCACCGGCCTGCTGGCCCACCTCAGCCTGTACACCTCCGGTGCGGACGACGTCAGCGCCACCGTCTGGTGGCCCAGCGCCGGTCTCGCCCTCGCCCTGGCCGTCCGCCGCTCGCGCTCCCGCGCCTGGGTCGCCGCGGGCACCCTGGCCGGCACCGCGGTCGGCACCGCGGCCGGTGGCATCGACCCCGCCGCCGCCGGTGCGCACGCGCTCGCCGCGGCCGCCCAGTGCCTCGCTGCCGGCGAGCTGGTGGCCCGCACCCGTACCCGCACCCTGCTCTCCCGCGGCCGCGACGCCTGGCTGCTCGGGCTCGCCGCCCTCGTGGGCGTGGGCTGCGCCACCGCCGTGCTGGCGGCACTGGCCCCCGAGGTCGACCTGCGGGGCAACGCCCTGACCCAGCTCCTCGGCCTGGTGCTCGTGACACCGCTGCTGCTGCTCGCCGGGAGCACCTCTCCGGCCCCCCGCCGCGCGCCGCACCGGCCCGGCACCCGGGACCTGGAGGGACTCGGCGCGCTCGTGGCCTGCACCGGTACCGCCGCGGTCGTGTTCTGGTCCTCCGGCAGCACCGCGTGGGCCTTCGTCATCGTCGTGCCGGTCCTGTGGGCCGCCGCGCGCACCGGACCGCGGCGCACCCTGTTCGGGCTGCTGCTCGTCGCCGTCGTCGCCTGCGCCGGCACCGAGGCGGGCCGTGGGCCCTACGGTCACGGCCAGGACCCCTCCCTCGTCACCCCCACACTGCAGGCGCTGCTGTTCACCGCCGGCGCGGTGGCCCTGGTGACGTCCCTCGTGGTGCGCTCCCGCGACCGGGCGGTGGAGCAGGCGCAGCAGCGCGAGGAGCTGTTCCGCCGCACCTTCGACGACGCCCTCCTCGGCGTGGCGCTGCTGCGCCTGGACCGCGACGGCTCCGCCGTCGTCGCCCGCGTCAACACCCGGCTGAGCGCGGTGCTCGGCGGGCCCGGCCGCATCGCGCCCGGCTCGGACTGGTCCGAGCAGGTCTGGCCCGGGCACCGGGCGACGTTCGCGCGGGCCGTGCGGGCGCTGGCCTCCGGCGCCGAGTCCTCCTGGCACGCCGAGCTGCGCCACGGCGACGGCGACACCTGGCTGGAGCTGGCCATCGCGACGTGGCCCGCCCCCGGTGGCGACGAGCAGCACGTGGCCGCCGTCGTGCAGGTGATCGACTGCACCCAGCGCCGCGCCGCCCAGCGCCGCCTGCGCGAGGCCGCGGTGCACGACCACCTCACCGGCCTGCCGAACCGCGTGCTGCTGGAGGACCGGCTGCGGCACGCGCTCAGCGCCGCGAGCCGCTCCGGCCACCAGGTCGCGCTGCTGTACTGCGACCTGGACGACTTCAAACCCGTCAACGACACCGGCGGGCACGCCGCCGGGGACCAGGTGCTCGTCGAGACCGCCGCCCGGCTCGGCTCGGCGGTGCGGCCGGGCGACACGGTCGCCCGCATCGGCGGGGACGAGTTCGCCGTGGTGTGCCCGGACCTGCCGGACGAGGGAGCCGCCTACGCCGTCGCGCAGCGGGTCGTGGAGGCCATGCGCGCGCCGTTCGAGGTCGCCGGGTGGAGCTTCGGCGTCGGCGTCAGCATCGGCGTCGCGCTCGCGGAGCACACCTCCGAGGCCCGGCGGGTCCTGCACGACGCCGACGAGGCGATGTACCGGGCCAAGCGCAGCGGCAAGGGGCGGGTGCGCCGCTCCGGCGTCGTGGACCTGCGCGACGACGGGCAGCGCACCGGCACCTGAGCGCCCGCGCTCACCGCGGTGGGGCGAGGAGCGTGCCGTCGAGCACCCCGCGCAGCGTGCGCACGGCCACCACGCCCCACGCGAGCAGCAGGACCGCCCAGCCGGCGGCCGCGCCGGCAGCGAGCGCCGCCGAGCCGCTGTGCACGGCGAGCTGACCGGCCCCCGTGACGACCGTCCCCACCGGGAACGTGAACGCCCACCACGACAGGGTGAACGGCATCCCGCGCCGCACCGCGCGGAACACCACACCGGCGGCGAGAACCGCCCACAGCAGCGCGAGCACCTCCACGGGCCCCCCGTAGGCCAGGGCGACGTCCGGGGACACCAGCCAGGGCGCGGCGGTGGCCAGCGCGCCGGCCGCGGTGACGGACTGGCCCAGCGGGCCGAGCACCAGCAGGAGCGTGGGGGCCGTCGCCGCGGGCCCCGCGCCGTGCCGGGCGAGGCGGGCCACCAGCGCGGCCAGGACCACCAGGCTGGCGGCCGCGGCGAGGGCGAAGAGCGCCACGCACACCACGGGCAGCACGCGCCCTGCCGCGCCGGGCAGGTGGGGCACGAGCAGCGCCCCGGTCGCCGCGCTCACCATGGGCGGCACCACCGGCATCAGCCACGCCGCGGTGACCGGCTGCCGCCGGGGGTTGCGCAGCACCCGCCAGGGCACGAGGACCGTCGTCAGCACCCCGAGCGCCGTCCCCGCCGTCCACAGCGCCACGTCCACCGCGACGGCGGCGCGGGTCCCGAGGAGGTCCTCGCCGGCCAGCAGGGCCCCGGCGCCGACCGTGAGCAGCGCCATGGCGGGAGCGCCGTAGGCGTGGGCCATGACGGGGTCCCCGAGGTGCCCGCGGGCGGTCCTCGGGTGGCGGACCCAGTGGACGACGGTGGCCGCGCCGACCGTGAGCAGGAGCAGCAGCGCGAGGGACCACATCCCGCCCGCGACGGCGCCGACCCCGGGAACGCCCTGCGCCGGCACGAGGGTCGCCAGCGCTGTGGCGACGATGCCGGTGCCCATGACCGTGGTGAACCAGTTGGGGCCGATGTGCGCGAAGGGGTCCGTCCGCACGGCGGTCAGGGACAGGGCGGGGGCGCTGGTGGTGCTCACGGTCCGAGGATCGGCGCGCCCGGACAGCACCGGTAGAGGCCGCAGGGCTGCCGACCCACAGGCAGGCGTTGTGACTGGCTACGGTGGGATGGTGCCCCTCAGCACCCACCTGCCCGAGCTGTCCGCCCTCGAACTGCTCGTCGACACGGCCCGCACCGGGAGCATCGGCGCGGCGGCCCGCATCCACGGCATCACCCAGCAGGCGGCCTCCGCGCGGTTGCGGGGCGTGGAGGCGCAGGTCGGGGCGCCGCTGCTGCTGCGCTCACCGCGGGGCTCGCGGCTGACGGAGGCCGGCACGGTGCTGGTGGAGTGGGCGGCGCGTCTGCTGGACGTGGCCAGCGAGGTGGACCACGGCATCGCCACGCTGCGCGCCGACCGCAGCGAACGACTGCGGGTGGCGGCGAGCATGACGGTCGCCGAGCACCTGCTCCCGCGCTGGCTGATCACCGTCCGCAGCCGGCAGCAGGCCGCGGGCCGGCCACCGACGTCGGTGACGCTGACGGCCACGAACTCCGAGCGCGTCGCGGAGGCGCTGCGCTCCGGGGACGCCGACCTGGGTTTCGTCGAGGGGCCTGACGTTCCGCGGGACCTGAGGTGGCAGGACGTGGCGCGTGACGAGCTGGTCGTCGTCGTGGCCGCCGGCCACCCGTGGACACGGAGGCGTGGGCCGCTCAGCGCGCGGGAGCTGGCCGGCACCGCACTGGTCGCCCGGGAGGAGGGGTCGGGGACCCGGCGCGTCCTGGAGGAGGCGCTGGCCGCGCGCGGACTGGTCCTGGCTCCGCCGGCCGTGGAGCTGACGACGTCGACGGCGGTGCGGGAGGCGGTCCGGGCCGGCAGCGCCCCGGCGGTGCTGAGCCGGCTCGCCGCCGAGGGAGACCTCAACTCCGGCAGGCTCGCCACCGTCCCGGTCGCCGAGCTCGACCTCTCCCGGCGGCTGCGCGCCGTGTGGGTGGGAGCCTCGACGCCTCCCGCGGGCGCGGCGCGCGACCTGCTGGCCGTCGCCCGCGGTAGCTGAGCATCGCCACCGGCAGCACACCGGTCACCCCTGGGTGATCGACCGCTCACCGCCCGGTCCTTAGGGTGTGCGCATGCGCCTCGCACTGAGCCTCGGGTACCTGGTCGGCGACCCGGCGACGGCGGCCGGTGAGGCGCTGGCGCTGACGAGGCGGGCGGAGGAGCTGGGGTTCGACGCCGTGCACGCGGCGGAGGCGTACGGGTCGGACTCACCGACCGTGCTGGCGTGGCTCGCCGCGCAGACCTCCCGCATCCACCTCGTCTCCGCGGTCATGCAGATACCGGGCAGGACTCCGGCGGCGACGGCGATGACGGCCGCCACCCTCGACGGCGTCTCTGGGGGCCGTTTCCGGCTCGGCCTGGGCGTGTCCGGCCCGCAGGTCTCGGAGGGCTGGCACGGCACCCGCTTCGACGCCCCGCTGCAGCGCACCCGCGAGTACGTGGACGTGATCCGTCTCGCTCTGGCCCGCAAGCCCGTCCGGTACGAAGGCCGGCACCTGCACCTGCCGCTGCCCGACGGGCCCGGTGTCCCGCTGCGGCTCGCCATGCCGGCGCCCCGGCCGGACCTGCCGATCTACCTCGCGGCCGTGGGGCCGAGGAACGTCGAGCTCGCCGGTGAGATCGCCGACGGCTGGCTCCCGGCCTACTTCAGCCCGGAGCACTGCGCGGAGCAGATGGAGCGGCTCGCCGCCGGCCGGGCCCGCGCCACCCCGCGGGGGGCCGCGCCGGCCTTCGACATCGCCCCGACGGTCCCGCTCGTGGTGACGGCCGCGACCGGAGCGGAGCGAGCCGAGGCGGAGCAGGGGGTGCGAGCACACACCGCGCTGTACCTCGGCGGGATGGGATCACGCTCGACGAACTTCTACCACCGTCTCGCGACGCGCATGGGTTTCGGTGCGGAGGCCGACGAGGTCCAACGCCTCTACCTGGCCCGGCAGCCACGGGACGCCGCTCTGGCGGTGCCGCAGGGCTTCCTCGACGCGACATGCCTCATCGGCCCGCGTGAGGCGCTCGCCTCGCGCGTCGCGGAGTACGCCGCCGCCGGGGTGACCACGATCGTCGTGGCTCCGATGGCCGCTTCCACCGAGGGGAAGCTCGAGGCGCTGTCGGCGGTTGCCGCCGTGGTGAGGCCGCTGGCGACCGACTGACCGCGTGAGGGTGTCCGGGAGTGTGGTTCTGCTCCTGACAACGAGGAAGGGGCGCACCCGCGATCCGTCACCGGACCGTGGTGCACCCCTCATGCCTGTTGCAGCCGGCACATCCACCGTCGGCCAGGTCAATGTTCCCCACGAGTGATCGACGTTTCGCGCGTCTCGCCACGGCGACCGTGCCGGAGCGGCATTGCCCTGTGGGTGTTGGTTGGTGTCTGGGAAATGGTGGAGGCCCCACCCCCCTGCCACGTGGTGTGGCGAGGGGGTGGGGCCTGTCACGGGTAGTCCGGCGGTGTCCTACTCTCCCACCC
>NZ_BAAIHU010000002.1:358500-786790 GCF_054590795.1 Kineococcus anabasis | reverse complement strand
CGCCGCCCCGGCCGCGCAGCGCCCCGCCGCCCCGGCCGCGCAGCGCCCCGCCGCCCCGGTCGCGCAGGGCCCCGCCGCGCAGGGCGACCCCGCGGTTCCCGCCCCCGCGCCCCCGCCGGTGACCGCGCCCCCGCGAGCCCCCGCGCTCCCGCCGCTCCCGGCTCCCCCACCGGTCCTGGCTCCCCCACCGGTCCCGGCGCCTCCGGCTGGCGCACCCGCCGCCGCGGGTGGCGTGGAACCCGTCTCGCTGAGCATCCCGGCGATCGGGGTGGAGACGGACCTGCTGCACCTGGGCATCGCGGCCGACGGCACGCTGGAGGTGCCGGCGCTGGAGCAGGACGACACCGCGGGCTGGCTGGCCTCCGGGCCGGTGCCGGGCGAGCCCGGCCCGGCGGTGCTGGCCGGTCACGTCGACTCCCGCCGGGGGCCGGCGGTGTTCTTCCGCCTGCGCGAGCTGCGGCCCGGGGACGGTGTGCACGTGCGCCGCAGCGACGGCACGGTCGTGGACTTCGTCGTCGACGCCGTGCGCCGGGTGCCGAAGGACGCCTTCCCCACGGCGGAGGTGTACGGGCCGGTGCCGGGGCCCGCGCTGCGGCTGCTGACGTGCGGAGGTCGCTTCGACGCCCGCAGCGGTCACTACACCGACAACGTCGTGGTCTTCGCCAGCGCCGGGGCCTGAACCCGGCGCTGGCCCGGTCCCGGGCGCGGGCCCCGACCCCGGGCGCTGACCCGGCACCGCCGCGCTCTCAGCGGCCCCGCGCCGTCGCGGCGCGCAGGCCGAGGGCGGCGGCGAGCACCCCGGAGGCGAGCGCGGCCGCGACCGCCGCGACCCGGGCGGCCGTCGTGCCGGAGGAGGTGGCGAAGGCCACCAGCAGCGGCCCGGCCGGCGGCAGGAACGGCACCGCGAGGGAGGCGGCCGACCAGCCGCTGACCACGAGCGCGGCGGTGCCGACCCGCACCCGCAGCGGCCGGGACACCAGCGAGCCCAGCCCGGCGCCGGCGACCGCCTCGGCGAGGTGCACCGCGGTGAGCACGGCGATCGTGCCCGGCGGGTAGGGGTGCGGGTTGGCGATCGCCGCCCAGGCGACCGCCACGACGGAGAGGGCGGCGCCGACGAGCAGGCCGGTGGCCAGGCGCACGAGCAGCAGCCGCAGCCGGCCGCCGCAGCGCACGAGGGTGATCTCGGCGAAGGGCTCGCTCTCGGCGGTGCTGACGAGCCGCTGCACCCACGCGGCGACGGGCACGAGCAGGGCGGCGGTCAGGGCGCCGGCCGCCAGCGGTGGCCCGGCGTCGGAGGCGTAGAACACGGCGAGCAGCACCAGGTACGCCAGCACGGGCGGCAGGAACGACTGCCGCAGGCCGAGCAGGCGCAGGTGGTGGACGACGCCGGCGCCGCTCACGGTTCCTCCGCCACGCCGAGGACGGAGCCGCCGGCGGCGAGCACGTCCCGCAGCACCCGGTCGCGCTCGGCGGTGGGGACGACGAGCCGGCGGGGCGCCGCACCGGCCGGCTGCACGGTGAGGTGCCACCGGCCGCCCTGCCCGGGCCCGGGGGGTGCGGACGCGGGGGCGCCGGGGGGTGCGGGGGTGAGGGCACCGCCGGCGAGGTCGAGGACGCGGCCGGCCGTCGCGGCGGCCGCTGCGGTGTGGTCGGCGAGCAGGACGGTGCCGCCGCGGGCTGCGGCCCGGGTGATGAGGTCGCAGGCGGTGGGCACCGAGGCGGCGTCCAGCGCCGCGAACGGCTCGTCGAGGACGGTCAGCTCGCGGCCGCGGGCGAGGGCGGCGGCGAGCAGCACCTTGGCGAGGGAGCCGCCGCTGAGCTCGGCCAGGGGCGCGGTGGGGGGTGGGCCGCCGAGCCGGGCGAGCAGGTCGAGGGCCTCCTCCGCGGCGGGGGCGGCGGCGAAGCGCAGCCAGGGCCCGGCGGCGAGGCGGGGCGGGGCCTCACCGCCGGTCTGCGGCTGGTAGCCGACGTCGCCGGCGCGCGCGAGGGTGCCGCCGGTGGGGCGCAGGAGCCCGGCGGCCAGGCGCAGCAGGGTCGTCTTGCCGCTGCCGTTGCCGCCGCGCACGAGGGTGACGGTGCCGGGCTCGGGCGCGAGGTCTACGTCGCGCAGGACGAGCGGGCCCCGCCGGTAGCGGAACCGCACGCCGCGCATCCGGAGGGGACGGGCCTGCACGGCGCCAGCGTAGGCGGGGTGCGGAACAGGATCGACTAACCGGTTGTTACAGTTTTAAAGGTTAGATCGACGACGGGAGCCCTCCATGACGTCCACCACCGCGCCCACCTCCACCACCGGCCCGCTGACCGGCCTCGGCACCGGCCACGTCGGGCTCAACGTGAGCGAGCTGCGGCGCTCGACGGAGTTCTACGCCGGGGTTCTCGGCCTCGACGTGCTCGGCACCTCCGCCGAGCCCGGCCGCGCGTACGCCTTCCTCGGCACCGGCGGCACCCTCGTGCTGACGCTGTGGCAGCAGAGCGAGGGCCGGTTCGACCCGGGCCGCCCCGGCCTGCACCACCTGTCCTTCCAGGTGGAGGACCTCGCCGCGGTCCGCGAGGCGGAGGCGAGGCTGCGCGCCCGCGGCGTCGAGCCGCTGCACGAGGGCGTCGTCGCCCACGGCGAGGGCGCCGCCAGCGGTGGGCTGTTCTTCCTCGACCCCGACGGCACGCGGCTGGAGGTCTTCGCCCCGGCCGGGCTGGACGAGGTGCCTGCCCCCGTCGCCGACGCCCCGACGTGCGGGTTCTTCTGACGGATCCCGGCCGCGCGCGTGCCGGCCCACGCCGGGGCGGCACGCGCGCGGCGCCACCCGGCCCCGCGGGGCACCCGCCGCGCACCACCCGAGGAGCTCCTGTGCCCGACTCGCCGTACTCCCCCGAGGAACTCACCGCCCAGCGCCTGGCGGGCGAGTCGGAGATCGCCGCCCGCAGCGGTCGGGCCATCCGCTCCGCCCTGCCGCCCGTCGCGCAGGAGTTCCTCGCCACCCAGCCGCTGCTCGTCGCCGGCGCCGCCGACCGGGCGGGGGACGTCTGGGCGACGATGCTCACCGGTCTCCCGGGTTTCCTGCGTCCCGCCGGCCCGGCAGCGGTGGACGTGCTGTCCGCACCCGTACCGGGCGACGCCCTCGACGGCCTGGCCACCCGCCGCGGACCCCTCGGCGCCCTGGCGATCGAACCGGCCACCCGGCGGCGGGTCCGCCTCAACGGCACCACCGAACCCCTGCCCGGCAGCGGGTTCCGCCTGCACCTGGACCAGGTCGTCGCGAACTGCCCCAAGTACCTGCAGGCCCGCACCCCCCGCACCGTCACCGGGACCACCCCCGGCCCCGTCCGGCGCGACACGGCCCTGGACGCGGAGCAGGCCGCCGCCGTGGCGCGGGCCGACACCTTCTTCGTCGCCACCTCCCACCCCGACGGCAGCGCCGACGCCAGCCACCGCGGCGGCTCCCCCGGGTTCGTGGAGGTCACCGGGCCCACGACGCTGCGCTGGCCCGAGTACGCGGGCAACAGCATGTACCTCACCCTCGGCAACCTCCTCGCGCGGCCGCGCGCGGGACTGCTGTTCCCCGACTTCGGCACCGGCGGCCTGCTGCAGGTGACGGGCACCGCCCGGGTCGACTTCGCCGCCGCCGCCCCGCCGGGTGCGCGCAGCCTCGTGGAGTTCACGGTGACCGGGGTGGTGGACCTGCCGTCGGCGACACCGCTGCGCTGGAGCGCACCGGAACCCAGCCGGTTCAACCCGCCGGCGCGTGCGGGGGTGTCCGCCTGAGCGCCTCCCCCGGTATCCCGTCCCCGGCTCCGGCTCCGGCTCCGGCTCCGGCTCCGGGGGACACTGGGCGTGTGCTCCAGCGCCCCCTGACCGGCGAGCCCCTGCCGGTGGACCTGCTCAACACGCGGTGGTTCTCCGGCGGCCGGCTCCTCGACCTGCTCGACGACCCGTCCGCGACGGCGGAGTGGCTCACCTCGTGGGAGCTGGCCGTACCGGAGGCCGACCTGGCCGAGGCCGTGGAAACCCTGCGCCGCACCCGCGCAGCGCTCGGCGCGCACGTCGCCGCCCCGGAGGACCCGGCCGCCGCGGCGGCGGTCTCCGCGGTGCTGGGGACCGGGCGGCTGCGCCTGCGGCTGGGCACCGGCGGTCCGCTGCGGCAGGCGGAGGCGCCGCCGGCGGCGCTGCCCGCGTGGGAGGCCGCGCGCCGGTACCTGGACCTGCTGCAGGAGCGTCCGGGCCGGATCCGCCGGTGCGCCAACGACGAGTGCGTCCTGCACTTCGTGGACACCAGCCCCCGGGGCGCCCGCCGCTGGTGCTCGATGGCGGGCTGCGGCAACCGCCTCAAGGCGCGGCGCCACCACGCCCGCACCACCGGCACCGGCACCGGCACCGGCACCGGGTGAGCGGGCGGGCGCTCAGAACCAGGCCAGCAGGTCCCCCGCGTACACCAGCCACAGCGCCGCCGCCGTCGCGGCCGTGACGGCGCACGCCGCTGCCACGGGGGCCGGTGCGCGAAGCCTGCGGACGGACACGACGGTCAGCAGCGCCGCGGCGAGACCGAGCTGCACCAGCCAGTACCCGGCGGGGGTGGTGCCGGCGACGAGCGTGAGGCCGGACGCGGACTCCCCCGCCAGGATGCCGGCGAGCACACCCGCGGCGAGGGCCGACGCGAGCGGGCGGCCCCGGCGCAGACACCAGGTGCAGAACCCGACGACCGGCCCGGCGGTGACGGCGGAGGCGCTCCAGAACAGGAACGTGCGCGTCGAATAGGTGTACCCGCGCAGCTCGTGACCCAGGCCGAACCCGGCGTTCAGGGCGAGGAGCGCCACGGCTCCGCAGAGGGCGGCGAGGACGGGGCGCCGCGCCCGCAGCGAGACCAGCGCCGCGAGCAGGCACCAGGAGCCCGCGGAGTTCGCCAGGGGCGCCAGGGCGTCGCCGAGCAGGCCCTGCGCGTACGAGGTGAGGACCCCGCCGGCCAGACCCGCGGCGAGCGCGGTGGCCACCGCCGCCGCACCGGCGCCCCGTGCGCGCCCCGCGCGCGCCTGCCGCGTCCGCGGCGTGGTCGCGGCGGTGTCCACGGAGCCTCCTCGGGGGGGGGGGTGCGACCGGGACCTCCGGCCGCACCCGGAACGCTAGGCGGGGCCGGTGCCGCCGTCGTCATCCCGCGGTCGGGCCGCGCCGTCGTCCCCCGGGTGGAGGCGGCCTCGGGTAGGAGGCGCGCGGGGTTCCCCCGAGGCGTGCGGCCCGGCGGCTCAGGTGCGCCGCAGCCGCAGGACCCGGGCGCTCGGCGCGGTGGGCAGCGTCACCGCGAGGGTGCCGGTGGCCGCCTCCCACGCCGTGGTGGGCGCCGGGGTGGCCGCGGAGTCCGCCGGGTACAGCAGTTCCACGTCCACGTGCGCGCCGGCCAGCGCGGGCACCGCCAGCCGGGCGGAGTCCTGCCCGCCGCGGCGCCACACCGTCAGCAGGACCTCTCCGCCGTCGAGCAGGCCGGTGGCGAGCCACTCGTCGTACCAGCCGGGCAGGCCCAGCGGCCAGAACGGCAGCGAGCGGGGGATCGCCGCGCGCAGGTCCTTGTAGACGTCGACGGCCGCGCGGACCGCCGCGAGGTCCCCCTGCTCCATCCGGTTCAGCAGCCCGGACAGGTGCACGCGGGAGAGCATCGCGTTGGCCATCGTGAACGCCAGCAGCTCCGGGTCCATCCCGGCCTGCGGGTACGCCCACACCGCGGCCTGCTCGGGCGTCAGCACCGAGGGGGCCGCCGCCGCGATCGGCGCGTACAGCAGCAGGTCGTCCTGGTCGGAGGTGGACTGGATGCTCAGCCGCGAGAGCTGGGCGTGGTCCACGCGCAGGCCGCCGGAGGAGCAGTTCTCCACGACCAGGTGCGGGTGGCGGGCGAACAGCCCGTCCAGCCACGCCGACACGGCGCGGTTGTGGGCGAGCATCCCCTCCCCCGGGGAGTCCGCGTCCACGTCGGTGCCGGGCGCGGCGTTGATGTTGTGGTCGAACTTGAAGTAGCCGATGCCGTACCGCTCCACGAGGCGGTCGACGGTGGCGTCGAGGTGGGCGAGCACGGCCGGGTGGCGCAGGTCCAGCTGGTAGCGCTCGTTCTCGAACACCCGGTGCCCGTCGCGGGTGAAGAACGCCTCGTCGGGCAGTTCCCGCGCGCGGGTGCTGCGGACACCGGCGACCTCGGGTTCCAGCCACAGGCCGGGGACCATCCCGCGGGCGCGGATGCGGTCGAACACCTCCGCCATGCCGCCGGGGAAGCGCCGGGCGGACTCCACCCAGTCGCCGGGCAGGTCCCACCAGTTCTCCTCATCGGTGTACCAGCCGCAGTCGACGACGAAGTACTCCGCGCCGGCCTCGGCGGCGGCGTCCACGAGCGGGAGGAGCCTCTCCGTGGTGGGGTTCCCCCACAGGGCGTTCATGTAGTCGTTGAAGACGACGGGCAGGTCCTCGTCGTCGGCGTTGGGGCGGCGGATCGCGCGGCGGTACCGGGTGAGGACCCCGATCGCGTCCTCCAGGCCCGAGCCGGAGGCGACGGCCGCGACGGGCACGCTGGTGAACTCCTCCCCCGGTTGCAGCAGGGTCGTCCAGGCGTGCTCCTGCTCGGTGGGCCCGGACAGCCGCACGCGCAGGTCGGGCTCGGCGTCGCACAGCTCCCAGTGCCAGGGGCCGTTGTGCTCCAGCTGCCACAGCCACGCGCGGCCGGTGTCGTCGGTGAGGGCGCCCACGGGCACGAAGTCCCCGCTGGACCACGCCCCGAGGGCGGTGACGGGGAAGCGCGAACGGGTGGACGGCGGGGCGGGGTGGTCGGCGTACCCGATGGCGACGATCCCGGCCTGCTCCAGGGTGGAGGACAGCCACCGGAACTCCGCGGCCCAGCCGTTGCGCACGACGTGCACGCGGGTGTTCCGCCAGCTCGCGGTGTCGGCGGTGAACCCGGCGAGGGTGAGGGAGGAGACGTAGCGCAGGCGCACGGGCCCGGGGCCCTCGTTGCGCACGCGGGTCCAGGCGCGCACCGCCCCCGCGCCGCCCTCGTCGCGCAGGACGGACACGACGCGCAGCCCGGTGTCGGGGTCGCCCTGGGTGACGTGCAGTTCGGGCCCGCGCGGGCCGTCGACCTCCTCGTGCCCGAGGTGGCGCAGGCGGTGGCTGGTGCGGTAGCTGAAGTGCTCGCTGTGGGAGTTCGTGGCCGCGTGCCCGTCGCCGTCGGCGGCGACCTCGACGAGGAAGGAACCGCGGCCCTCCGGGAGGGGCGCGCCGGGGGCGGTGAGGCCGAGGATGCGCACCGGTGCGTCGGTGGGGGCGCTCAGGTGGACGGTGCCACCGCTGAACGTCCAGGCGAGGTCACGGTGGGTGGTGGGAACAGGAGGCACCCGAGGAGTGTGAACGTACACACCCGCAGGGTCAAGGCTGCCTTCGTATGCTCCGGGCGTGCCCTACCAGCGCTCCCGGCCCCCCTCGATGACCGACGTCGCGAACCTGGCGGGAGTGTCGTACCAGACCGTCTCGCGCGTGGTGAACTCCCAGGGACCGGTCGCCGAGTCCACCCGTGCGCGCGT
Organism: Kineococcus anabasis; assembly: GCF_054590795.1. NCBI lineage: Bacteria > Bacillati > Actinomycetota > Actinomycetes > Kineosporiales > Kineosporiaceae > Kineococcus > Kineococcus anabasis. Next base: position 779,245 of record NZ_BAAIHU010000002.1, on the reverse strand, counting down.
CCTCGCCGCGATCGCCGAACTGGGGTACCACCCCAACTCCGCGGCCCGGGCGCTGGTCACCGGGCGCGGGCGCACCGTCGCGGTGCTGGCGAGCAACACGGCCCTGTACGGCTACGCCTACGCGCTGCAGGGGATCGAGGAGGCCGCCCGCGACGCCGACCTCGACGTGGTCATCACCGTCCTGGGCTCCACCTCGGAGGCGGAGGTGCGCGCCACGACGGCACGGGTGCTGGCGCAGCCCCTCGCGGGGGTGATCTCCCTGACGCACGACGACGCCGGGACGCAGGCCCTGGACGCCGTGCCCGCCGGCGTCACGGCGATCGGGGTCGGCGGCACGGGCACCGGCCCGGGGCGGCGCCTCTACGCCCGCCTCGACGAGCACGGCGGCGCGGTGGCCGCCACCCGGTACCTGCTGGAGCTGGGCCACGCCACGGTGCACCACATCGCGCTGCCGAACTCGGAGGTCACCGACCGGGGCACCGGGTGGCTGCAGGTGCTGCGCGAGGAGGGCCGCGCCGTGCCCGAGCCGCTGCAGGGCACCTGGCACCCGGAGTCGGCGTACCGCCGCGGGGCGGAACTGGCGGCGCGCCCGGACGTCACCGCGGTGCTGTGCGGCAACGACCAGCTGTGCGTGGGCCTGCTGCGGGCGCTGACGGACGCCGGGCGCAGGGTTCCCGAGGACGTCAGCGTCATCGGTTTCGACGACGAGCCGTGGGCGGGTTTCCTGCGCCCCTCGCTGACGACGGTGCGCCAGGACTTCGCGGAGATCGGGCGCCGCTCGGTGGCGCTGCTGCTGGCGCAGCTGGCGGGCCGCGGCGACACCCGCTCGGAACTGGTGCCGACGACGCTCGTCGTGCGGGAGAGCACCGCACCGCCCCCGGCGCGCTGAGCGGGCCGGGGGCTCAGCCCGCGGGGGCGGGGCGCCGGCGGGCGCCCCGCCGCGCGGTGGGAACCGGGACCGCCCGGTCGAGGACGGCGCCCACCGCGGCGACCAGCCGCCGCCCGGGGTCGGGCACGCTGCCGTTCTGCGCGGCGACCTGCGCCCCCTCCAGCAGGAAGGTGATCTCCGCGGCCGCCGCCCCGGGGTCCGCGGCGCCCGCACCGGCGCACAGCGCGGTCAGGCGCTCCACCTGGCGGGCCTTGTGCTCCAGGACGACCCGGCGCGCCGGGTGGGCGGGGTCCGGCAGTTCCGCGAGGGAGTTCGCGAACGCGCAGCCGCGACCGGCGACGGGCCCGAGGCCGGCGGCGACCTCCTCCGCCAGGGCCAGCACCTGTGCCCGCGGATCGCCCGGGTGGCGGGCGGCGAGGTCGTCGAAGAGCTGCTGGTAGCCGTCGGCGAGCTCGCGCAGCCACGCCGCCACGAGCTCGTCCTTGGTCTCGAAGTGCCGGTAGATCGCCATCTTGGTGGTGCCGGCGGCATCGGCGACGGCCTGCACGCCGACGCCGCGGATGCCCTCCCGGGCGAACAGGTCGGCCGCGGCCGCCAGGAGGCGCTCCCGCGGGGCGGACGCCCTCACAACCGCTGCCCCCACCGCGGGCACCTCCGCTCACCGCTGCCGACCGGGACCCCACGATACCGACCGGCGACCCCCGGGTACCGCAGCGCAGCGGTGCCGCGGCCCGGGCCCGCGGGCGCCCGCGTCAGCGACCGGCCGCGACGGGGGGAACGCGGTCGGCCCAGGGTGCGGCCCGCTCCAGCTGGGCGGCCAGGGACAGCAGCACGTCCTCCCGCCCGAACGCGGCGGCGAGCTGGATCCCCACGGGCGTCCCCGGTGCCTGGGGGCCGCCCACCGGGAGGCTGACGGCGGGCAGCCCGGTGACGTTGAAGACGGGCGTGAACGGTGCCCCGTCGAGCATCCGGTCCACCCACCCCACGGCGCCGAGGTCGCCGGCGTCCTCGTGCAGCACCCCCAGCGGTGCCGGGCCGTCGGGCACGGTGGGCGTCAGCAGGACGTCGTGGCGCCCGAAGAAGGCTCCGACGGATCGCGTGACGCGGTTGCGCACGTCGAGGGCGAGGAGGAGCTGTGCGGCGCTGAGGCGGCGGCCGTCGCGGTAGGCGGCGAGCGCGTGGGGTTCCAGGGTCGCCGGCCCCGGCACGCGCCCCGTGGCCGCGGCGAGGGTGTCGACGAGCGGGACGAGGTTGGCGGCCCAGATGGTCGCGTTGGCGGCGACGAACTCCTCCCACCCCACGCCCAGCGGCACCGCCGCCGCCTCGACGTCGTGGCCCAGCGACTCCAGCAGCCGCGCGGTGCCGGTCACGGCGGCGGCGACCCGGGAATCGGTGCGCCGCCGCCCCCAGCCCTCCACCACCAGGGCGATCCGCAGGCGCCCCGGGTCGCGGGTCACGACGTCGGCGTAGCGCTCCTGCGGCGCGGCGATGGTGTAGGGCTCACCGGCCTCGGGGCCGGCGGCGATGTCGAGCAGGGCGGCGGTGTCCCGGACGCTGCGCGTCAGGCCGAGCTGGACGCCGAGGCCGTTGAACACCTCGTCCACCGCCGGCCCGGAGGAGACCCTGCCGCGCGTGGGTTTGAGGCCGACCAGGCCGGTCAGCGCCGCGGGGATGCGGATGGACCCGGCGGCGTCGGTGGCGTGGGCGAGGGGCACCACCCGTGCCGACACCGCCGCGGCGGCACCACCGCTGGAACCACCGGCCGTGTGCGCCGGGGACCACGGGTTGCGCGTCGCGCCGTGCAGGACGGACTCCGTCGAGGTGCTCATGGCCAGCTCGGGCGTGGCCGTGCGGCCGATGGTCACCAGCCCGGCCCGGCGGAACCGGCGGGCCAGGAACGAGTCGCCGGGGGCGGTGAGGCCCTCGGCGAGGCGACTGCCCCACTCGCTGCGCCGGCCGGCCAGGGTCACACCGAGGTCCTTGACGAGGAACGGCACCCCGGCCAGCGGTGACCCGGGGGCGGAGCGCACCAGGTCCTCGGGATCGGGTTCCCACGTCTCCACGACGGCGTTCAGGTGCCGGTCCACCTCCTCGACGGCGCTCAGCGCCGCCTGCGCCAGTTCCGCCGGCGTCACCTGCCCCTCCGCCACCAGGCGCGCCAGGCCGGTGGCGTCGTGCTCCGCGTACTCGCGCACGTCCACGTCGAACTCCTCCCCACGAGCTGATACCGGTCGGTATCATGGTGAGACCGACCGGTATCGTCAAGGGGTCGTCCCACCCACCGCCGGCGCTCAGGGGGCCTCCGGTGCCTCCTCGGCGGTGCACACGCAGACGCGGTTGCCGTCCGGGTCGGCGAGCACCCACCACGAGGGGGCGAACCGGCTGTCGAGCAGCTCGCCACCCCGCCCGCGGGTCCGGTCCACCACCTCCCCGGCGGTCTCGTCGGCGACGTACACGTCGACGTGCAGCCGGGAGGGCGCCGGGGTCGCGGTGCGCTGGAACCACACCGCCGGCCCGCGCCGCCACGGGTCGACGAGGTCGCCGCCGCGCCCGGCGCGGTAGCCGAGGGCCGCCGCCCACACCGGTCCCAGGGCGGCGGGATCGGCGCAGTCCACGCCGATCGTGACCGTCCGCACGAGCGCCGGCTCCGGCGTCGCGCCCGCCGCGGCGGCCAGCTCCGACAGGCGCGCGGCCAGCGCCGTGTCCCGCGCCGTGACCTCGTTCCCCGCGCAGTGGGTGGTGGAGGTGAGGAACACGTGCCGGTAGCGCCAGTCCACGTCGGGGTGGTGGTCGGCGGCCTCCGCCTCGGCGCCGGCGCTCCCGACGAAGCCGATCGCGGCGGCGGCGGTGGGGAAGGCGTACACGGCGTGCAGCGCGCCACCGTGCACCCGCCAGTCCGGCAGTTCTCGCAGCGCGGCGTCGATCTCGGGACGGGACAACGGCTTCGGGCCCATGGGACCCGAGTGTGCCGCCGCCCCGGGCGTGCCGCGAGCGCCGCGCCGCGACGGGCGGGCCGGGGCCACGTGACCGGGGTGACGCGCCGGAACCGCCGGCCGGAACAGGGGGTCGCCCGCCGGGGTTGTTCCGCCCGTGAGCGCCGCCGCCCCGTCCGGGCCCCCGCCCGCCCTGTCCGTGCTCGACCTGTCCCCCGTGCCGTCGGGCTCGCTCCCCTCGCGCGCACTGCACGAGACGGTGGAGCTGGCGCGCACGGCCGAGCGGCTGGGGTACACCCGGTACTGGCTGGCGGAACACCACAACCTCCCCAGCCTCGCCAGCTCCAGCCCCGAGGTGATGGTCGCCGCGGTCGCGGCCGCCACCAGCACCCTGCGGGTCGGCACCGGCGGCGTCATGCTGCCGAACCACTCGCCGCTGAGGGTGGCCGAGACGTTCCGCGTGCTGCACGGCCTGCACCCGGGGCGCATCGACCTGGGCATCGGCCGCGCACCGGGCACGGACGGGCGCACCGCGATCGCGCTGCGCCGCTCGCGGGACCTGCTGGGAGCCGACGACTTCGAGGCGCAGTTCGAGGAGCTGCACGGGTACGCCGAGGGTTTTCCCGCCGGGCACCCCTTCGCGTCGATCACGGCCGTTCCGGGAGACGTGCCGCTGCCGCCGGTGTGGATCCTGGGCTCCTCCACGCACGGGGCGCAGGTCGCGGCGCGGCTCGGCACGGGCTACGCCTACGCCGGGCACTTCGGCAGCGCCGACGCCGCCTCCGTCGTGCGCTCCTACCGCGCCGCGTTCCGCCCCTCCCCGTCCTGGCCGGAGCCGCACGCCGTCCTGGCCCTGGCGGTCCTCTGCGCGCCGACCGAGGAGCGGGCGGAGGAACTGGCGCTGGCCTCGGACCTGGCGTTCCTGCGGCTGCGCTCGGGGCGGCCCGGGCCGCTGCCGAGCCCGGAGGAGGCCGCGGCGCACCCGTGGACGGAGCTGGACCGGGCGCTGGCCGCGGAGAACCGCTCGCGCCTGGTGAGCGGCACCCCGGAGCAGGTGGTGGCGCGGCTGCACGCCCTGGCCGCGGTCACGACGGCGGACGAGCTGATGGTGATGACGAACGTGCACGACCCGGCGGAACGGCGCCTCTCCTACGAGCTGCTCGCGCGGGCGGCGGGCCTGCCGGGGCGCTGACAGGACCGGCGCGCGGCGATCGTCCTCCGCCGGGAACGCTCAGTCCCGCATCCCCTCCGCCTCGACGGAGGAGAGCAGCAGGCGCAGCCCGTCGACCACGACGCGCCGCTGGTCCGCGTCGAGCCCGGCCAGCAGGCGCTGCTCGACGGCGAGGTGGGCGGGCAGGACGCGGTCCAGGACGGCGCGGCCGGTGTCGGTGAGCTCGACCTCCACCACGCGCCGGTCGGAGGCGCTGGGGCTGCGGCGCACCAGCCCCTCGGCCTCCAGGCGGTCCAGGCGCTGGGTGACGGCACCGGAGGTGACCATGGCGCTGCGCCCGAGCTGACCCGGGGTGAGGCGGTAGGGCGGCCCGCTGCGGCGCAGCGTCGCCAGGACGTCGAAGGACGCCTGGTCGAGGCCGTGCTCGGTGAAGTTGCGGCGCAGCGCCACCTCGACGGCGCGGGCGGCACGGCTGAGGCGGCCGACGACGGCCATCGGGGAGACGTCGAGGTCCGGCAGCTCGGCGGCCCACTGCGCGAGGACACCGTCGACGTGGTCCGGGTGGTCGGGGTGGTCCGGGTGGTCCGGGTGGTCGGGGTGGTCCGGGTGGTTCCGGCCGCCCGGCGCGCTCCGCCCGGCGGGGCGGTTCCCGGCGGGCCGGCGCTCCTCGGGCGTCGGCGGGGTTCTCGGCACCGCACCACCCTAGCGAGAAGCCTCAGCACTGAGATACTTTTGCTCAGTGCTAAGAATCTCGGTACTGAGAGGTCGCCCGGGCCTCGTCCTCGCCACCGCGCTCGCGCCCGCGGTCTGGGGCAGCACCTACCTCGTGACGACGGAACTGCTGCCGCAGGAGCGCCCCCTGCTGGCGGCCCTCCTGCGCGCGCTGCCCGCGGGGTTGCTGCTCGTCCTGATCTCCCGGCGCCTGCCCACCGGTTCGTGGTGGTGGCGCGCCGCCGTCCTCGGCGGCCTCAACATCGGGGTCTTCTTCGCCCTCCTCTTCGTCGCGGCGCACCGGCTGCCGGGCGGGGTCGCGGCGGTCCTCGGCGCCGTGCAGCCCCTGCTCGTCGCCGCACTGGCACCCCGCCTGCTCGGGGAGCCCGCCACGCGACGGGCGCTGGCCGCCGCAGGTGTGGGCGTGGCCGGGGTGGCGCTGCTCGTGCTGCGCGCCGACGCCCGCCTGGACGCCGTCGGGGCGCTGGCCGCGCTGGGCGGGGCGGTGGCGATGGCCGCCGGGACGCTCCTCACCCGGCGCTGGGGGCGGCCCGCTCCCCTGCTGGCCGTCACCGGCTGGCAGCTCGTCGCCGGAGGGCTGCTCCTGCTGCCGCTCGCCCTCCTCGTCGAGGGTGCGCCGCCCCCGCCCACCGCGGCCTCCACCGCGGGCTTCGCCTACCTCGGCCTGCTCGGGACGGCCGTGGCCTACGCGCTGTGGTTCCGGGGCCTCGGGGCGCTGCCCGCCTCCGCCACCGCCCCCCTCGGGCTGCTGAGCCCCGTGGTGGCCACCGCGCTGGGCTGGGCCGTGCTGGGGCAGGGCCTCGGGCCCACCCAGCTCCTCGGCGCCGCGCTCGTGCTCGGCGCGCTCACCGCCGCCCAGCTCCCGGCGCGCCGGGCGCCGCGGAACCCGGCACCGCCGGAGACGGCGCCGCACACCCCGGCACCGCACACCCCGGGGACGGCCCCCGCACGCGCGGCGGCTCACCCCCGCGGCGGCAGCCGGTGCAGCTCGACGTCCACCAGCCGCCCGGCCACCGCGCGAGCCGTGACGTAGGTGCAGTACGGCTGCCGGCGCCGGTCCGTCGGCGAGCCGGGGTTCAGCAGGCGCAGCCCGCCCGGGGTCGTGGAGTCCCACGGGATGTGGCTGTGCCCGAAGACGAGCACGTCCAGGCCCCGCCCGCCCGCCTCACCGGGGGCACCGAAACGCTCCTCGCAGCGCCGCTCCCGGCCGGCGGCCGCGCCCGTCTCGTGCACCACCGCCAGGCGCACCCCCGCCAGCTCCGCGCGCGCCACCTCCGGCAGGCGCGCGCGCAGCGCGGGCCCGTCGTTGTTGCCGTGCACGGCGACCAGCCGCCGGGCCCGGGCCGACAGCGCGTCCAGGCTCGCCCCGTCCACCCAGTCACCGGCGTGCACGACGACGTCGGCGGCCTCCACCGCCGACCACACCTGCGGCGGCAGGTCCCGCGCCCGCTTCGGCAGGTGGGTGTCGGCCAGCAGCAGCAGCCGCAGCCCACCCGCCGCGAGCCCTCCGGAGCCGGCGCTGCCCGCGGCCTCCTCAGCCACCGGCACGGCACGGCCTCCCGGGCGCCACGGCCGCCGGGCCCCTCAGGAGATCCGGCGCAGCCGGACCGTCTCGGGCAGCGCCCGCAGCCGCGCCATCAGCTCCGCGTCGCAGTGCCCGGCGATGTCCGTCACCACGTAGCCGAACTCCCCGCGGGTGGACAGCTGCTGGCCCTCGATGTTGACCTTCGCGTCCGCCAGCACCTGGTTGATGCCCGCCAGCACGCCCGGCACGTTGTGGTGCAGGTGGGCCAGGCGCACGGTGCCGTCCCGGTCCTCCGCCGCCAGCGCCGGCATGTTCACGCTCAGCGTCGTGGAGCCGTGCTCGGCGTAGTCCCGCAGCTTCGCCGCGACGAACCGGCCGATGTCCTGCTGCGCCTCCTCGGTGGAGCCGCCCACGTGCGGGGTGAGGATCACGTTGGGCAGGCCGCGCAGCTCCGACTCGAACACGTCGCCGCGGGTCTTGGGCTCCTTGGGGAACACGTCCACCGCCGCACCGGCGAGGTGGCCGGAGACGATGTGCGCGCGCAGCGCCTCGTGGTCCACGACGAACCCGCGCGAGAGGTTCAGGAAGATCGAGCCCGGCCGCATCCGGGCGAACTGCTGCTCGCCGAACAGCCCGGAGTTCCCCGGGCGCCCGTCCACGTGCAGGGTCACGACGTCGGCCTCGTCGAGGAGCTCGTTCAGGCTGCCGCAGCGGCGGGCGTTGCCCAGGGCCAGCTTGTCCGCCGTGTCGTAGAACAGCACCCGCAGGCCCAGGGCCTCGGCCACCACCGAGAGCTGCGAGCCGATGTTGCCGTAGCCCACGATGCCCAGGGTGCGGCCCCGCACCTCGTGCGCGCCGACGGCGGACTTGTCCCACACGCCCTCGTGCATGGAGCGGTCCTTGACGGTGAGCCGGCGGGTCAGCGCGATGATCTCCGCCAGCGCCAGCTCCACGACGCTGCGCGTGTTGGAGTAGGGGGCGTTGAACACCACGACGCCACGGGCGGCGGCGGCCCCGAGGTCGATCTGGTTGGTGCCGATGCAGAACGCCCCGACCGCCTCCAGGTCCGGCGCGGAGTCCAGGACCTTCTCGGTGAGGTAGGTCGTCGAGCGGATGCCCAGCAGGGACACCCCCGCCAGGCGGGTGCACAGCTCGGCCTCGTCCAGCGCGCCGGCGACGGTCTCGACCTCGAACCCGGCCTCGGACAGCAGCTCGTGGGCGTCGGCGTGGATGCTCTCCAGCAGCAGGGCGCGGCGGGGGGCGGGGGCACCGCCGGTGGCGGTCTTCTCGTCGGGGGCGTGCGCGGGCACGTGACCTCCTCCTCGGGCGGCTGGGGGACCATCCTCCCGCACCGGCGGCACCGCTCGGGACGCGCCGCCCACCGCGACCGGCCCCCGGACGCGCACCCGGCCCCGCGCGGGTGCACCGGCGGTGCAGCACACTGCCGCGCATGGTCCCGCCCCAGAGTCCCCGCACGACCTCCGTCACGGCGCGCCTGCGGCTGCGCGCCGGGGCGCCCGTCGAGTGCGCCCTGCAGGTGGCCGTCGCCCACCGCCCCGGCGTGGAGGTGCTGTCGGAGGAGCTGCGCCTCGTCCACGACGGCACCGACCTGCCCGTCACCGAGCACGAGGACGCCGGCGGCGGCCGGATGCACGCCTTCACCGCCGCGACCGGCGAGACGCTCGTGGACTACCGCGCCCGCGTGCGCACCGACCCCGCCGCGGTCGCGGGGTGCACCGTCGCCGAGCGCTGGGAGTTCACCCGGCCGAGCCGCTACTGCGAGGCGGACAAGCTCTCCGCGGTCGCCTCGGCGGCCTTCGCGGGCGTGGGGCCCGCCGACCTGCCCGGCGCCGTGAGCGCCTGGGTGCACGAGCGGCTGGACTACGTCGCCGGCTCCAGCGGCCCCACCGACGGCGCGGTGGACACCCTGCTCGCCGGCCGGGGCGTCTGCCGCGACCACGCCCACCTCGCCGTCGCCCTGCTGCGCGCCCTCGACGTGCCCGCGCGGGTCGTCGCCGTCTACGCCCCGGGGCTGGCCCCGATGGACTTCCACGCCGTCGTGGAGGCCGCCGTGGCGGGGCGCTGGCGGCTGCACGACCCCACCGGCCTGGCCCCGCGCGAGGCCCTGGTCCGCATCCGCTCCGGGCGTGACGCCGCCGACACCGCGTTCCTGACCAGCGCGGGGGCCACCTCCCTGGAGGAGATGGAGGTCACCGCGGTGCTGGAGGGCGACCTGCCCCGCGAGGACCCCTCCCGGGTGGTCGCGCTCCCCTGAGCCCCGCGGGCACCCCCCCGGCGGCGGGCCGCGGGGGTGCCGGGCGGCTCAGGCCCGCGAGCCCTGGGCGTCGCCGCCCACCCCGCTGCCGCCGACGTCGCCGGCCCCGAGGTGCGTGCCGGTGAGGTAGGCCTCCTCCTCGTCGGCCAGGTACAGCGCGTCGGGGCGCACCTCCAGGCGCTCCTCGGGGATGGGGCGGCCCGAGACGACCGACACCCCGTACGTGCCCTCCTCGACCCGGGCCAGGGCCGCGTCGACGTCCTCGAGGCGGCGGCGCGCCGCCGCCACCAGCGCGGCGGTCTCCTCCGCGATCTGCTCGTGCGAGGCGGCGTCCCCGCGGTCGCCGCCCCCCTCGGGGCCGTCGTCGGCGTTGACGCCCCCCTCGCGCCGGGACTCGATGCCCGCGATGTCGTCCTCCAGCTGGGCGCGCAGCTCCTGCAGCCGCCCGCGGGCCGTGTCGGCGTCCATGCGTCCTCCTCGGAAGTGGTTGCGATCCCCCCGTTCCTACCGCGCGGCCCCGGCGGGCGCGCGGGGAGCCCCGCGCCGGAGCTCGCCCGGTGCGCCGTGGGCGTGCGACCACGCCGGGCGCGGGTCATGCTGGGTCGATGATCTCCGTCGAGCTCGCGCTCGAGCTGCGCGAGGCGGGGCTGCGCTGGCGCCCCGCCGCGGGTGACCGCTTCGTCATCCCCGGCCGTGACATGGACGAGGACGTCTTCACGCTCTCCGAGATGACCGTGGAGGTGCAGGACCACCCCACCGGCAGGGTCATCGGCTTCAACGGCACCACCGAGTGGGCGCTGGACAGCGTCGACGAACCGGACGCCCTGTGGCTGCCCGCCGAGCACCAGCTCCGGGACCTGCTCGGCGAGCGCTTCTCCCGGCTGGAGCGCCGCGACGTCGGCGCGGGCGAGGAGGCCGGCGACGTCCACCGGGTCGTGGTGCTCGACGAGCACGGCGGGGAGGTCTTCGAGGACCCCGATGCCTCCTGCGCCTACGCCCGCGCGCTCCTGGACCGGCTGCGCCGCGCCGGCGCCGGGCGCGGGCCCGAGCGCACCCGGTCCGTCACCGGCGGCTGAGGAGCCGCCGCGCCGCCCGCTCCCCGGCCCGGCCCGGCCTCAGGCCGGCCCGCCCTCCTCGTCCGTGCCCGCCAGGAAGCGCTCGAACTCCGCGCCGAGCTCGTCGGCGGAGGGCAGCGGCCCCCCGCCGGAGACCAGCGGGGCGTCCAGGTCGGCCGCCTTGGCGTCGTAGTCCTCCTCCAGCGCGCGCACGACCGTGCCGGCCTCGGTGGAGTCGGCCACCTGTGCGTCGATCTCCACCCGGGTGGCCGCAGCGGCGCGCAGCAGGTCGTCGACGTCCAGGTCCAGCCCCGTGGTGGTGGCCACCGTGGACAGCAGCGCGGCCGCCGCGTCGGGGTACTCGCTGGCCGCCAGGTAGTGCGGGACGTGGGCCACGAGCGAGAGGACGTCCCGGCCGGCCTCGGCACCGCGCAGGTGCAGCAGGGCGGCGGCGTGGCCGGGGACCTGCGCGTCGACCGCCCAGGTGCGCAGGCCGGACAGCAGCTCCGGCCGGCTCGCGCTGGCCGTCACACCGGTGGGGCGGGTGTGCGGCACGGGCGTGGGCGCCGCCGTGAGGTTCAGCACGAGGGACGCGCCGACCTGGCCCGCCAGGCGCCAGAACGCCGCGGTGAACCTCTCCCACTGCACGTCCGGCTCCGGGCCGGTGAGCAGCAGGAACGAGCCGCCGTCGGCGTCGGTGAGGCGGTGCAGCACGAGCTCGGGCGCCTCGTAGCCCGCCCAGTGGTCGGTGGCGAAGTCCATCGCGGGGCGGCGGGCGCGGTAGTCGTGGAGCTGGTCGACGTCGAAGCGCGCGACCGGCTCGTGCTCCAGGGTTCCCAGGAGGTGCTCGACGGCGAGGCGCACGCCGTGGCCGGCGTCGACGAAACCGGACAGGGCGACCAGGAGCGGCGGGTCCACCATGCCCGCGGTGGAGGGCCCGGGCTCGCCGCCCCCCTCGCCGGAGGTGCGCGGGGTGTCCTGGCCCTCGAAGCGGTAGAGGTCTGCGGGGTCGAGCATGGGGTCATTGTCGCGCAGCGGCCGCACCGTCCGGCGCGGCCGGGGTCGGTGCGGCCGGGTTCAGCGGGCGGGGCCGACCTCCGCGGCCGCCCGGCCGGCGCGGAGCTGCTCGATGGCGGCCTCGAAGTCCGCCAGGGAGTCGAAGGCCTGGTACACGGAGGCGAAGCGCAGGTAGGCGACCTCGTCGAGCTCGCGCAGGAACGGCAGGATCGCCAGGCCCACCTGGTGCGCGTCCACCTCGGCGGCACCCTGGGCGCGGACGCACTCCTCCACCCGCTGGGCGAGCAGAGCCAGGTCGTCCTCGCTGACGGGCCGGCCCTGGCACGCCTTGCGGACGCCCGTGATGATCTTCTGGCGGCTGAAGGGCTCCGCCGCCCCGGAGCGCTTGACGACGGTGAGGCTCGCCGTCTCCGCGGTGCTGAACCGGCGGTTGCAGCTGGGGCACTGGCGCCGGCGCCGGATGGTGCTGCCGTCGTCCGTGGTGCGCGAGTCGACGACGCGCGAGTCGCGGTGGCGACAGAACGGACAGTGCATGCCGGGCCCTCCCGGGTCGCCGGCGGGCCGGGAGGGCCCGGCGCGCCGAGGGCCCCGTCGCGACGGTCGCACCCCGCGGCGGCCTGGTCCACGGGGTCACGGGGGCCGGGGGTCCGGCGTCCCGGACGTCCCACAACGGCGACCACTACATCTGGGGTACGACGCTAGGCGCAGGCCCCACGCCGGTGCAAGGCGCCCGGCGCGCTCACCACCCGAGCGGCAGCCGCAGCTGCTGGCCGGCCGCGAGGGCGGATGTGGACATCCCGTTGGCCCGGCGGATCTCGGCGGCCACGTCCCGCCAGTCCTCCCCCGGGCGCACCCGGGAGGCGATGCCCGAGAGCGTCTCCCCCGGCAGGACGGTCACCACCTCCGCCTGGCGGGTGCCCGCGGGCACCACCTCGGGGCTCGCCGCGGCCGGGGAGGTGGCCAGCACCACGAACGAGGCCGCCGCGGAGACCAGGAGCGAGGCGGCCGTGCAGGTCAGCGCGAGCCGGCCGCGGCGCGTCAGCCGCAGCGGTGCGGCGGAGCGGACCGCCACGGCGGTGCCGCGGGCGCACCCGGAAGCCCGCGCCGCGGGCACCTCGGGGCGGCGGCGGGCGGGCCGGGGCGAGGCGGCACGCGGTCGCGGCAGGCCCGCCGCGGCGGCCACCACCGAGCGCCGCACGCTCCGGGACAGGTCACCGGGACGGGGCAGCACGACGGCTGGCTGCGGGTGGGACAGTGCGACGGCGCTCACGGGCGGACCTCCCAGGGCGTTCGGTGCGGTCGAACGGATGTTCGAACAGCTCGCCTGAAGTTCTACCACCGGGCTCCGACACGGACCAGCTCCGTTCGAACACGTGTTTGATCCGGGGCCCCGGTGGGCCTAGGTTGATCGCAGCGCCCCGCACCCCGCGGAGGCACGCCAGCAGACCGGCCCGCAGGGGCCGGCACGTTGAGGTAAGGAGCGGATCGTGGCCGGACGCAAGGGGTCGGTGCACCAGCTCCCGGACGGCCCGCAGGACGGGGCCGGCCTGACCGCGCGGCAGCGCCTGGTGCTGGAGACCATCACCGAGGCCGTGGAGCGCCGGGGCTACCCGCCGAGCATGCGCGAGATCGGCCAGGCGGTCGGCCTGACCAGCCCCAGCAGCGTCGCCCACCAGCTCACGACGCTGCAGCGCCTGGGCTTCCTGCGGCGCGACCCCAACCGCCCGCGCGCCATCGAGGTGGTGCTGCCCCCCGCCGACGTCACGCGCGTGGAGGCTTCCGACGGCGCCGAGGCGCCCGGCGACCTGCGCCCGGAGGCCACCTACGTGCCGCTCGTCGGGCGCATCGCCGCCGGTGGCCCGATCCTGGCCGAGCAGGTCGTGGAGGACGTCTTCCCCCTGCCCCGCCAGCTCGTCGGGGACGGCTCCCTCTTCCTGCTGAAGGTCGCCGGCGACTCGATGGTCGGCGCGGCGATCTGCGACGGGGACTGGGTGGTCGTCCGCCAGCAGCCGACCGCGGACAACGGCGACATCGTCGCCGCGATGCTCGACGGGGAGGCGACGGTGAAGACGTTCCGCCGCCGCGACGGCCACGTGTGGCTGCTGCCCCACAACGACCTGTACGAGCCGATCAACGGCGACGAGGCGACGATCCTCGGCCGCGTCACGGCGGTCCTGCGCAGCGTCTGAGCGACTGTTCCGCACGTCGGGCCGGGTAGGTCGTACCTACCCGGTGACCGCTGGACGCGAGGCGTTCACGTCAGACCTGAGCGATGCGGAGTGGGAGCCGCTGAGGTGAACGCCCAGAAGGACCCTGACGGCGCTCGCTGGATCGGCCCGCCCGTCATGCCTCGTTGAGCAGCGTGCTGTCCCAGTGGTCGGTCGACGCCGAGCAGGCCTCACGAGCATCGACCTGGCGCGTGACCTGCACGAGGAGGCGCAGATGAAGCCGGACTCACGGCTGCAATGCCGCTGGAAGCACCCGGCGCGACACGAACGCCCCCCGGCGTCGATGTGCGGCTGGAAGTCGAGCTGAGTCGCCGAGTTGGCCACCGCTGATCATCGGCGCCTCGGTCCGCTCCACCGGTCGCTCGGGTACGCCGTCAGGCTTCGGTGCAGTTCACGGTGGTGCGGTCGAATGCCAGGCGTTCCCGTGTTGCGTGGAAGTGGCGCGTACTCACGCACGTTCGCGATCCCGCGATGACGGTCCTGCTCATCCGGTAGTGCTCCACCTGCTCCTTCGAGCGCTGCCTCAGCCAGTGGTAGGTGTAGCTCAACTCCTCGGTCGCGTAGTGAAGAAGACCAGGATCCTGATACTCGTAGTACGTGATGCCTGCGCTGCGGTAGCTGATGTTGCCAGAAGGAGTCACGATCCGGTTGAGCTGACCCTCGGTGTGAAAGCAGATCGCGCCCACACCGTCGTCATCGTGCTCGCAGTACTCCGGCTCGGTGAAGTGGACGGTGGCGGCCTGGGCGGTGCCGGCACTGGCGGGCACGAGGGCGATCGCCAGGCCAGCACCCATCAGAACGGTGCGGATGCGCATGACTGCCTCCTCGAATGACCACCAGGAACTTCGTCCATCGGCGACGAGACATCCATCATGCTCTCCAGGAGCGGGGCAGCACCAGGGATGCCTGGTGGGTTCAGCCGGGGATGCGGTGCATCCCCGGCCACGAGGTGGTCACAGGTGCTCACCGATGAGGTGTGAGCGCTGACCGAGTCGCTCCCGCTGCCGGCGGCGACTCGCCACGGCGTCCGGTGGCCGGTGGCCCAGGCATCGGCAGGTGATCGAGGCGGTGGCCTGAAGCGCCACACAGGCTCGCCCACGGCGGGAGCCGGCTGAACGGTTCGGCCCTGGACTCTTCGCCTACGCCCGGCTGACGCGCTGGACGGTGGATGGAGCGTGGCGGCAGCAGCTCGAGCAGCGACCGCTCCACACGGCCGGCTCGGACGTTCGTCTCATGATTCCCAGCCCCGGCATCGTGGTGCCCTTGTCACCATCACTCGGAGCGGTCACCGAGCCCGCGCCGGCGGGCGCGGAATTCGCTTGACCCGAACCCCAGCGAAGAGGATGCTCGGGGCGTGGTGGAGACGCGTCCGTACCGGATGGACCGCCGCGCCCGCAGCGTCGAGGAGACCCGCCGGCGCATCCTCTCGGCGGCCCGGACCGCCTTCCTGGCCGAGCCCTACGACGGCGTCCGGCTCGCCGACGTCGCCGCGACGGCCGGGGTGAGCCAGCAGACCCTGCTCAACCACTTCACGTCCAAGGAGAACCTCTTCGTCGCCGTCCTCGGCGTGCTGGGCGCGGAGATCGAGGCGGCCCGCTCGCCGGTGCCGCCGGGGGACACCGACGCGGCCGTCGCCGAGCTCGTGCGCGAGTACGAGGAGTTCGGCGACGCCAACGTCCGCTTCGTCCTCGTGGCCGAGCGCATGCCCGCCGTCCTCGGGGACGCGCTCGCGGGGGCGCGTGCCGCCCACGCGCGGTGGCTGGAGGACGTCTTCGGCGGTGAGCTGCCGCAGGACCCGCTCCCGCGGCGCCGGGCGCTGGCCGCGCTCTACGCCGCCACCGACGTCGGAACGTGGAAACTGCTGCGCCGCGACCTCGGGCACTCCCGCACCGAGACGGCGGCCGCGGTGCGGCTGGCGGTCGGGGCCGTGCTCACCGCCGCGCGGCGACCCTGACGGCGGCCCACACCGGGGAGAACCTGCAACCCCGAGAACCTGCAACCCGGAGAACCCGCACCCGAGGAACTCGCACCTGAGGAACCTGAACCTGGGGAACCCGCCACCGGCGGACTCCCCTCACGGACCACCCGTGGAGGAGGAACCATGCGCTACCTGCTCGCGCTCTGGGAGGGCGGCGGGACCGTGCCCGCGGAGCTCGGCGTGGCACGTCGTCTGCTGGCCGCGGGTCACGCGGTCACCGTCCTGGGCGATCCGACGATGGAGCCGGACGTCGCCGCGGCGGGAGCCGCATTCCGTCCGTGGGTCGAGGCCCCGCACCGCGTGCACCCGGGCGTCGACGGGGACCTCTTCCGCGACTGGGAGTGCCGCACACCCCTCGGGCAGTTCGCCCGGCTGCGCGACCGGCTCGTCACCGGCCCGGCGGGCGCCTTCTCCCGGGACACCCGTCGCGTGGTGGCCGAGGTGTCGGCGGACGCCGTGGTCGTCAACTGCGCCCTGCTCGGGGCGGTGGTGGGCGCGGAGTCGCTGGGGGTTCCCGCGGCCTGCCTCATGCCGAACATCTACATGGCCCCCGCTCCGGGCCTGCCGCCGCTCGGCCCGGGCCTGCGCCCGGCCCGGGGGCCTCTCGGCCGGGCCCGCGACGGCGCGCTGAACGCGGCGGTGGGCCGGCTCTGGGCCCGCGGCACGGGCGACCTGAACGGTGCCCGCGCCGTCCTGGGCCTGCCGCCCGTGCGGTCCGTCTTCGAGCAGTGGGACCGCTGCGCGAGGGTGCTCGTGCTGACCTCGCGCGCCTTCGACTTCCCCGCAGAACTGCCCGCCAACGTGCGCTACGTCGGCCCGGTCCTGGACGACCCGGCGTGGGTCGAGCCGTTCGAGCCGCCGGCGGGCGGGGAGCCGTTCGTGGTGGTCGGGCTGTCCAGCAGCTACATGGACCAGGTGCCGCTGCTGCGGCGCGTCGTGGCCGCCCTGGACACCCTGCCCGTGCGCGCGCTCGTGACGACCGGGCCCGCGGTGCACCCGGCGGACGTCCCCGGGACGGCGCGCGTCACGGTCGTGCGCAGCGCACCGCACGCGCAGGTGTTCCCCCGGGCGGCGGTCGTCGTCACGCACGCGGGGCACGGGACCGTCGTGAAGGCCCTCGCCGCCGGCGTTCCCGTCCTGGGGCTGCCGATGGGCCGCGACCAGGCCGACAACGTCGCCCGGCTGGTGCACCACGGCGCCGGGCTGGGGCTGCGGCCGACCGCCTCCACCCCGGCCATCGCGGGCGCCGTCCGGCGCTTGCTGGCGGACCCGGGGTTCGGCTCGGCGGCGCGGGCCCTCGGCGCCAGGATCCGCGCCGATGCCGGGAACACACCGGTGGTGGCGGAACTCGAGGCGGTCGCGGGTTCCGGCAGCCGCTCCACCGTGGGCTGAGCCACCGCGGGGGACGCCGGAACGCCCCCCGCGGTGTTCCGGTCGCCTCAGCCGCTCCGGCGGACGTCCCCGTTGACACCGTTGGGGAAGAACCCGCCGCGGTCGACCTTGCCGGGGTTGAGGTAGACCACGTTCAGCACCTGCCCGGGGGTGCGGCTGAACGCGATGCCGTTCTCGTCGGTCGGGACGATGTTGGCGTCACGGCCCCAGTTCGTCGTGATGCCCTGGTCGAGGTCCGTGGACCCGTCCAGGGAGTCGCGCGCGTCGGAGATGGCGCGCACGGCCTTCTCGAGGTCACGGGCGTACAGCGAGGCCCGCACGGTGGCGGCGTGGTAGGCCTCGACGGCGAGGATGCCGGCGGCGGCCTCCAGGTAGGTCTTGTTGGTGATGAGGGGCGCCGCGCCCTTGTAGGCCGTGACGCCGACGTCCTCGAAGATGAACGCGGCGAGGAGGAAGTTGTTCTCGTTGGCGTACGGGTCGAACTGCTCGTTCGCCTTGACCAGACCGGCCGCACGCGCGGCGGCGGTGAAGCTCTGCTTCAGGTCGATCGCCGGGCGCGAGACCGCCGCCCCGCCCAGGGCGGTGCGCAGGAACTTGACGTGGGCGACCTCGTCGCGCGCGATCTCCTCCGCGTACTTGCGGATCGCGCGGGTCTTGAAGGGCACCTTGCGCCCACCGGTGACGCCACCGCGGGTTCCGGTGCCGTCGGTGAGGGAGCTGTTGAGCCCGTGGCCGAAGGCTGCGAAGGAGTAGAACTCCGCTTCGAGGTACTCGAGGTTGAGGGCGAAGTTGAGGACGGTGGCGTCGCTGATGCCGCCGTCGGCGGCAGCCGAGGCGCCCGCCGTGGCGGTTCCGGCGACCCCGGCGCCGAGGACGCCGAGACCCATGAGGCCCGCGCCGCGCAGGAAGTTGCGCCGGTCGGCGGGGGTCTCCGCACTCCGGTCGACCATGTCGACCACGAGGGATTTCCCGAACATGTGGCTACCTCGTTCTTCCGCAGGAATCCTGGGGTGACACCCCCGGAGCACGGGGGCGGCGCCGTCGCCGCCCCCGTGGTGTCCTCCGTTCGGAGCAGTTCGCGCCCCGGATGGGCGGATTCCCGGGAATCGGGAGAAGTCGGCAAACTTTCGGCGGAGCGTCAAGGAATCTCGACGGACAGCGACTGGATCGTGTCCGGGAGGCCCCGGTTCAGGACCGCCCGGACCCCGCGGCCACGGGCCGGGAGGCACCGCCGGCCTCCTCCGCGAGACGCTCCAGGGCGCGCCGGGCCACCTCACCGGACGTGGTGGGCCAGAACTCCGGCAGGCTCCGGCGCAGGAACTCCCCGTAGCGGGCCGTGGCCAGCCGGGCATCCAGCACCGCCACGACCCCGCGGTCACCGCTGCTGCGGACCAGCCGGCCCGCCCCCTGAGCCAGCCGCACCCCCGCGTGCGCGGCGGAGACCGACATGAACCCGTTGCCGCCCGCCGCCGAGACCGCCTCCGCGCGCGCCGACATCAGGGGGTCGTCGGGACGGGGGAAGGGGATGCGGTCGATGACGACGAGCTGGCACGACGGGCCGGGTACGTCCACGCCCTGCCACAGGGACAGGGTGCCGAACAGGGACACCGCCTCCTCCGCGGCGAAGCGCCGCACCAGGCGCGGCAGCCGGTCCTCGCCCTGGCACAGCACCGTCAGGCCCGTCCGCCGCCGCACCTCCTGCGCGGCCTGCTCCGCGGCGCGCCGGGAGGAGAACAGCCCGAGGGTCCGGCCCCCCGCGGCGGCCACCAGGTCGCTCAGCTCCGCCAGCGCCTGCTCCCCCGCGCCGTCGCGGCCCGGTGGGGGCAGGTGCCGTGCGACGTAGAGGATGCCCTGCCGCGCGTAGTCGAAGGGGCTGCCCACGTCCAGGCCGCTCCACGGGGTGGAGGCCCTGCCGTCGGAGCGGCGCAGCCCGAACTGGCCGGCCACCGCGTCGAACGAGCCGCCGACGGTGAGGGTGGCGGAGGTGCACACCACCGTGCGGTCGGCGAAGACCCGCTCGCGCAGCAAGCCGGCGACGGACAGCGGCGCCACGTGCAGCGCGGGGCCGCGCACCGGCGAGTCGGAGGCCCACACCACGTCGTGCTCGGCGTGCTCGGCGAGGCGCTCGGCGACGGCGAACACGTCGGAGACGGCGGCGCGGGCGAGCTGGCGGCCACCGCGCGCCTCGGCGGCCTCGTCCGGCCCGGCGGCGTCGGCCTGCTCCTTCAGCTCCGACAGGAGCGTGCGGGCGGTGTCGCGCACGGCGCCGACCGCGGCGGTGAGCACCTGCGGCCAGGAGGTGACGCGGCCCGGGGGGACCACCCCCAGCGCGTCGGCGAGGTCGTCGGCGGCCTCCTCCAGGGCGGCCGGGACGTGCCCGGCGCGGCGCACGCGGCGGGTCGCGGCGTGCACCGTGGCGCCCGAGAGCTCCTTGGAGCCCACGGCGGTGACCCGGTCGGCCAGCTCGTGGGCCTCGTCGAGCACCAGCAGGTCGTGCTCGGGCAGGGTGCCGCGGCCCTCGACGGCGTCGATGGCGGTGAGGGCGTGGTTGGTCAGGACGACGTCCACCTGCCGGGCGCGGGCGCGGGCGCGCTCGCTGAAGCACTCCGCCACGGCGGGGCAGCGCTGGCCGAGGCACTCGCGGGCGGTGACGGACACCTGCCGCCAGGCGCGGTCCCCCACCCCGGGATCGATCTCGTCGCGGTCGCCCGTGGCCGTGGTGAGCGCCCACTCGCGCAGGCGCACGACCTCGCGTCCGGTGCGCCCGGCGTCCGCCGCCGCGGACGGCGCGGCCTCCCCCGCCCCGAAGAGGACGTCGGCGGGCTCGTCGTCCGGCCCGAAGCCCCCGTCGAGCTTGTTGCGGCACAGGTAGTTCGCGCGGCCCTTGAGGAGCTGCCAGGTGATCTCCCGGTGCAGCGCGGGGGCCAGGGCCGCGGCCACCCGCGGCATGTCACGGGCGTCGAGCTGCGCCTGCAGGGCCAGGGTGGCGGTGCTGACGACGACGGCCTTGTCGGACGCCACGGCGTGCGCCACCGCGGGCACGAGGTAGGCCAGGGACTTGCCGGTGCCGGTGCCGGCCTGCACGAGCAGGTGCCGGCCGGTGCGCAGGGCCTCGGTGACCGCCCCGGCCATCCGCTGCTGCCCCTCGCGGGGCTGCCCCCCGACGGCGCGCACGGCCAGGTCCAGCAGCTCGGCGGTGCGCGCGTCGCCCCCGGTGCCCGGTGCGGGCGGGGTGCCCGGTGCGCTGCGTGGGGAGGGGGGCGTGGTGGCGCGGTCGGGCACCCGGGGAGTCTGCCGCACACCGCGGACATCTCCGTGCCGCGCACACCGGTGCGGACGTACGAGCGCCCCGCAGCCGGCAGGCCGCGGGGCGCTCGTGACGGGCAGGGTCAGGACGCCCGGTACCCCGAGAGGTCCCCCGCCAGGGCGGCGGGCACCCGCGCCTCGATCCGGGTGCCGGCGGCGGTGTGCTCCTCGCGGACCACCTCGCCGTAGCGGTGCACCCGGTTCACCAGGTCGCCCCGGTCGTACGGCAGGACCACGTCCACCGCGACGTCTGGGTGCGGCAGCTCCTCGGAGATGACCCGCCGCAGCTCCTCGATGCCCTCGCCCGTGCGGGCTGAGACCGCCACGGCCCGGCGCTCGCGGCGCACGAGGCGGCGCACCACCTCCGGGTCGGCCGCGTCCACCTTGTTGATGGCCACGATCTCGCGGACCGTCCCCGCGCCGACCTCGGCCATGACCTCCCGCACCGCGGCGAGCTGCCCCTCCGGGTCCGGGTGGGAACCGTCGACCACGTGCACGACGAGGTCCGCCCCGGAGACCTCCTCCAGGGTCGAGCGGAACGCCTCGACGAGCTGGTGCGGGAGCTGGCGCACGAAGCCCACCGTGTCGGCGAGCACGATCGGGCGGCCCTCCGGCGTCTCCGCCCGGCGGACCGTCGGGTCCAGCGTGGCGAACAGCGCGTTCTCCACCAGCACCCCGGCGCCCGTCAGGCGGTTCAGCAGCGAGGACTTGCCCGCGTTGGTGTACCCGGCGATCGCCACCGACGGCACCGCGCTGCGCTCGCGCGAGCCGCGCTTGGTGTCGCGCGCCGTCTTCATGTGCTTCAGGTCCCGGCGCAGCTTCGCCATCCGGGTGCGGATGCGGCGGCGGTCCAGCTCGATCTTCGTCTCACCGGGACCGCGCGAGCCGATCCCCGCACCGCCGGCGACACGGCCACCGGCCTGCCGGGACATCGACTCACCCCAGCCGCGCAGGCGCGGCAGGAGGTACTCCATCTGCGCCAGCTCGACCTGCGCCTTGCCCTCCTTGGACTTCGCGTGCTGGGCGAAGATGTCCAGGATCAGCGCCGTGCGGTCGACCACCTTGACCTTGACGATGTCCTCCAGGCCGCGGCGCTGGGAGGGGCTGAGCTCGCCGTCGCAGATGACGGTGTCGGCACCGGTGGCGGTGACGATCTCCGCCAGCTCCGCGGCCTTGCCCGCCCCCAGGAACGTCGCCGGGTCGGGGTTGGCGCGGCGCTGGATGACGCCCTCGACGACCTCGGAGCCGGCGGTGGAGGCCAGGGCCGCCAGCTCCTGCAGGGAGACCTCGGCCTCCTCGGCGGAGCCGGACGTGGACACGCCGACCAGGACCACCTTCTCCAGGCGGAGCTGGCGGTACTCGACCTCGGTGACGTCGGTGAGCTCGGTGGACAGCCCCGCCACACGCCGCATGGCGCGGCGGTCGGCCAGGTCCAGCTGGTCACCGTCGTAGTCGGTGCCGTCGTCGGTCACGTCGTCGGGGCCGTCGTGGTCGGTGCCGTCGGCGGACCGCCCGGAGGCACCCGCCGCACCGGCTCCCGCGCCCGCCGGCCCGTGCCCCGCCAGGATGCGTGCCAGGGCGCGGTCCACCTCGGCGTCCTGGGTCACCTCGCGCTCGTCGTGCACGGTGACGGTGGGCTGGGTGTTGTCGTTCATGGACCTCCTCGGTCTCACCTGCCGGCGCCCCTGCCGATCAGGGGTGGCGCGACCTCGCGCCCCGTACCCGCAGGCTTCCACTGCAACGGCCCCGGGGACGAGCGAATTCCACCGCACGGGCGTCTCCTAGGCTGCGCAGGCGCGCCCGGGAGAGCCCCGGGCACCGGGGAGGAGGCCGGCGCGGCATGCCCGGAGCGGACGAGCAGCACTACTTCACGGCCCGGCCGGCCAGCCCCGAGGAGCGGCGCCGGCTGACCGTGCACCTGGCCGGGCGGGACGTGGAGGTCGACACCGCCCGCGGCGTCTTCAGCGCCGAGCGCCTCGACCCGGGCACGGCGGTGCTGCTGCCCCACCTCGACGCCGCGGAGGCCGCCGGCGAGGGCCCCGGCGGCCCGGTGCTCGACCTCGGCTGCGGCTGGGGGCCGGTGGCCCTGAGCCTGGCCCTGCACCGCCCGGAGCGGCCCGTGTGGGCCGTCGACGTCAACGAGCGCGCCCTGGACCTGCTGCGCTCCAGCGCCGCGCGCCTCGGGCTGCCGGCCGTGCGCTGCGCCCTGCCCGACGAGGTGCCCGCCGGAGTGGAGTTCGCGGCGATCTGGTCCAACCCGCCGATCCGCATCGGCAAGGCGGAGCTGCACGCCCTGCTGCGCCGCTGGCTGCCGCGGCTGGCCCCCGGCGGCGCCGCGCACCTGGTCGTCCAGCGCAACCTCGGGGCGGACTCCCTGCACCGCTGGATCGCCGAGGGCGGCGTGCCGGGCGCGGAGGTGGAGCGGGAGGGCGGCGCGAAGGGCTTCCGGGTGCTGCGCGTCACGCGGCCGGCCACCGGCTGAGCCGTCCCACCCGCCCCCTACCGCCGGCAGCCCCGCGCGGCGCAGGGTGGGGCCGTGCACCCGGACGCAGCCCCCGCAGACGCCCCCGCAGCCCCCTCGGCAGGTCCACCGGCGCAACCCCCGGCCCGGCTCGCCGTGGCGGCCGCCCAGCAGGAGTTCGCCCCGGCCACCACGTACCTCGACACCGCCGCCGTGGGCCTGCCACCCGCCCGAGCGCTGGCGGCGCTGCGCGCGGCGCAGGACGACTGGGCCGCCGGGCGCCTCGACGCCCGGGGCCTCGACGCCCCCGTGGAGGGCTCCCGCGCCGCCTACGCCGCCCTCGTGGGCGTCCCGGTGGAGCAGGTCGCCGTGGGCTCGCAGGTCAGCGTGTTCGCCGGCGCCGTCGCCGCCTCGGTGCCCGACGGCGGTCTGGTCGTCGTGCCGGCCGGGGAGTTCACCAGCGTCGTCTTCCCCTTCCTCGCGCAGGCGCACCGCGGCGTGCGGGTGCGCGAGGTGCCCCTGGAGCTGGTGCCCGAGGCCGTGGCCGACGGCGCGGACCTCGTGGCGCTGTCCGCGGTGCAGTCCGCCGACGGGCGCCTCGCGGACCTCGACGCCGTCGAGGCCGCCGCGGCGGTCCGCTCGACGCCGGTGCTGCTGGACACGACGCAGGCCGCCGGGTGGCTGCCCGTGGACGCCGGCCGTTTCGCGTTCACCGTGGGCGGCGGCTACAAGTGGCTGCTCGCCGCGCGCGGCACGTGCTTCGCCACGGTGCGGCCGGACGTCCTGGGGCGCCTCGTGCCCACCGCGGCCGGCTGGTACGCCGGTCAGGACCGCTGGTCCAGCATCTACGGCGGTCCGCTGCGCCTGGCGGGGACGGCCCGGCGGCACGACGTCTCCCCCGCCTGGTTCTCCTGGGTGTCGCAGCAGCCCGCCCTGGAGCTGCTGCTGGAGGTGGGGGCGGAGTCGCTGCACCGCCACGCCGTGGCCCTGGCGGAGCGCTTCCGCGCCGCCGTGGGCCTGCCGACGGGCGACTCGGCGATCGTCAGCGTGCGGGTCCGCCCGGGCGGGCTGGAGGAGCTGCAGCGCGCCGGGGTGGTCGCGAGCACGCGCGCCGGCCGGCTCAGGCTGGCGTTCCACCTGCACAACACCCCGGCCGACGCCGACCTGGCCGCCACGTGCCTGCGGGGCCACGTGGAGGCCGCGTGCTGAGCCGCCTCAGGGAGCGGCGGGCACCGGCCCGGCCAGCCACGCGGCGTCGAGGACCCCCTCGGCGACGATCTCGGCGGGCCCGCCGAGCAGCACCGTCCCCTCGACGCCGCCGCCCCCGGTCTCGATCGTCACGACGAGGCGGCCGCCGGGCACGTCGACGCGCCACACGTCCGGCGCGCCCGGCCCCGCCCACAGCCGGGTCGCCAGCGCGGCCGCGCACGCGCCCGTGCCGCAGGACATCGTCTCCCCCGAGCCGCGCTCGTGGACGCGCATGGCGACCTCCCCCACGTCGGGGCGGGAGTCGCCGGTGACGTCGAGGGCGAACAGCGGCACGACCAGCTCCACGTTCGTGCCGTGCGGCGGGGCCGGGTCCACGGTGGGCGGGCGGGTCAGGTCCGCGGCGGCCAGCTCGTCGGTGCTCGCCAGCGCCACGACGGTGTGCGGGTTGCCGAGGTCGACGCTGAGCGCCGGGCGCACCACCCCGTCGAGGCCGGGGACCGCCACCAGGGCGTCACCCGCGGCGCGCGCGGCCCGCTGCCCACCCGGGAGGTGCCAGCGGCCCATGTGGGCGGTCCACGTGCCGTCCGCCTCGCGTCGCACCCGCTTCACCCCGCCGCGGGTGCCGATGCTCCACCAGCGCCCGTCGCCGGCCTCCGGCGGCACGAGGCCCTCGCGCAGCAGGTACTCGGCGTAGACGCGGATCCCGTTGCCGCACATCTCCGACAGGGAGCCGTCGGAGTTGCGGTAGTCCATGAACCACTCCGCCTGCGCTGCGGTGGCCGCCCCGGCCTCCAGCGCGCCGGCGCGAACCGCGCGGATGAGACCGTCCGCGCCGATCCCCGTGCGGCGCGCGCAGATCGCGGCGACCTCGGCGGGTGTGGGGTCCCAGGCGCCGTCCGGGTCGGGGACCAGCACGAAGTCGTTGGCGGTGCCGTGGCCCTTGGCGAAACGACCTCGCGGGGAGACGTCGGCGGGGACGGCGCCGCGGCGCGCGGGGGTGCTCACCGGGCGAGGGTACGCCGCGGCGGCGGTGCGCCCCTCGCCCGCCCATCTCCGGGTTCGGGCGGGTGGGCAGCCACCTCTCCCCGCCGAAACCCGGAGATGGGCGGGGAGGCACCCCCCTCCTCCCGCCCGAACCCGGAGATGGGCGGGCAGGCACCCACCCGGGCGCGCCGGAACCCGGAGAGGGGCGGGAGGGCGTCGTGCCGCGGCCCTCAGCCGGTGGCGGCCAGGACCTGCCACACCTCGTCGGCCAGCTCGTCCGCGCCGCGGCCGTCAGGGGCCTCGACCCAGCGCACGCGGGGGTCGCGGCGGAACCAGGACTCCTGCCGGCGCGCGAACTTCCGGGTGGCGCGCGCGGTGGCCTCCAGCGCCTCCTCCAGCGTGCAGCGACCGTCCAGGGCATCGAGGACCTGCGCGTACCCCAGGGCCCGGGAGGCGGTGCGCCCCGCCCGCAGCCCTCCCGCCGCCAGCGCCTCGACCTCCGCGACGAGCCCGGCATCGGCCATGCGCCGCACCCGGGCGTCGATGCGGGCGTCGAGCTGGTCGCGGGGCACCGCGAGGGCGACCTGGACGGTGGGCCGCACGTACACCTGCCGCGGCAGGGAGGCGGTGAACGGCCTGCCGGTCAGCTCCACGACCTCCAGCGCCCGCACGATGCGCCGGGCGTTGGAGGGCAGGATGCGCGCGGCGGCCTCGGGGTCGCGGCGGGCCAGCTCGGCGTGCAGGGCGGGGGCGCCGGCCTCGGCGAGCCGGTCCTCCCAGCGGAGGCGCAGGGCGGGGTCGGTACCGGGGAAGTCCATCTCGTCGAGGACCGCGCGCACGTACAGCCCGGAGCCGCCGACCAGCAGCGGCACGGCGCCGCGCGCGGCGATCGCGTCGAGGGTGGCGCGCGCCTGCTCCTGGTAGGTCGCGACGTCGGCGGTCTCGGTGACGTCGAGCACGTCGAGGAGGTGGTGGGGCACGCCGCGGCGCTCGGCGGGGGTCAGCTTGGCGGTGCCCACGTCCATGCCGCGGTAGAGCTGCATCGCGTCGGCGTTGACGACCTCGGCGGCCCGGCCGGCGGCGGCGAGGCGCGCGGCGAGGGCGACCGCCACGTCGGACTTGCCCGCGGCCGTGGGGCCGGTGACGGCGACGACCGCGCCGAGGCGGGCCGCCACCGCCGCGTCGCCGGGACCTGCGCCGGTGCCGGTGCCGGTACCGGGGGCGCCGCCGGGGCCGGGGTGCGGCGCGGAACGGTTCGGGGAGGTCGCGGAGTGGCCCACGGGCGCATGGTGGCAGAGACTCTGAGGCGGTCGGCGCGGACCGCAGCGCGCGGCCGGCCCGCCCGCCCGGCGGGTCACGACGACGCAGGAGGCCCAGATGCCAGTCCTCGACGCACCAGCGGGACACCTCGCGAGCGACACGGTCCCGACGCCCGGGGTGCCGGACTTCCCCACCCCGCCGTCCCCGACGCCGCACCCGGGCCAGCCCGGTGAGCCGCTGCCGGAGCCGGGGCCCGCACCGCTCCCCGACCCCGGGTCCCTGCCGGACCCGGCGCCGGACCCGAGCCCGCTGTCGGACCCGGTGCCCGGGCCGGGACCGCTGCCCGGACCCGCCATCCCCTGACCCGCACCGGAGCCGTACCGGGCGCGGGGGGGGGGGGGGGGGGGGGGGGGGGGGGGGGGGGGGGGGGGGGGGGGGGGGGGGGGGGGGGGGGGGGGGGGGGGGGGGGGGCGGGGGGGGGGGGGGGGGGGGGGGGGGGGGGNCCCCCCCCCCCCCCCCCCCCCCCCCCCCCCACGTCCGGATGGGCTGCCGGGGCTCAGCGCCGCAGGCCGGGCAGGCCGAGGGAGACGGGGCGCGGCCCGGCGGGGGCGGGCTCGGCGGGGCGCTCCTGGCGGGCCTGCCACGCGTCGCCGGCGCGGGTGCGGCGCACCGCGAAGAGCGAGGTGTCGTCGGCCTCGAGGTGGTGCGGGGCCCCGCGGGTGACGGTCACGGTGGCCACGTCGCCCGGGCGCGGGGCCTGCGCCCCGGCGGGCACGGCGAAGTGCACGAGCCGGTTGTCCGGCGCGCGGCCGGACAGGCGGCGGGTGGCGCTGTCCTTGCGCCCCTCCCCCTCGGCGACGAGGACGTCGAGGGTGCGCCCGACCTGCGCGCGGTTCTCCGACCAGGAGATCTCCTCCTGCAGCGCCACGAGCCGCTCGTAGCGCTCCTGCACGACGGCCTTGGGCACCTGCTGCTCCATCGTCGCGGCGGGCGTGCCGGGGCGCGGGGAGTACTGGAAGGTGAAGGCCCCCGAGAAGCGGGAGGCCGCGACCACGTCGAGGGTGGCCTGGAAGTCCTCCTCCGTCTCCCCGGGGAAGCCGACGATGATGTCGGTGGTGATCGCGGCGTCGGGGATGGAGGCGCGGACCCGGTCGATGATGCCGAGGAAGCGCTCGCTGCGGTAGGAGCGGCGCATGGCGCGCAGCACCCGGTCGGAGCCGGACTGCAGCGGCATGTGCAGGCTCGGCATGACGTTGGGGGTCTCGGCCATCGCGTCCACGACGTCCTCGGTGAAGGACGAGGGGTGCGGGCTGGTGAAGCGGACCCGCTCCAGTCCCTCGATGCCGCCGCAGGCGCGCAGCAGCTTGCCGAAGGCGAGGCGGTCGCCGAACTCCACGCCGTAGGTGTTGACGTTCTGCCCGAGCAGGGTGACCTCGAGGACGCCCTCGGAGACCAGCGCCCCGACCTCGGCGAGCACGTCGCCGGGGCGGCGGTCCTTCTCGGTGCCGCGCAGGCTGGGCACGATGCAGAACGTGCAGGTGTTGTTGCAGCCGACGCTGATGCTCACCCACGCCGCGTAGGGCGAGTCGCGGCGGGTGGGGAGGGTGGAGGGGAAGACCTCCAGCGACTCCAGGATCTCGACCTGGGCCTCCTCGTTGTGCCGGGCGCGCTCCAGCAGCGCCGGCAGGGAGCCCACGTTGTGGGTGCCGAAGACGACGTCGACCCAGGGGGCGCGGCGCACGATCTCGCCGCGGTCCTTCTGCGCCAGGCACCCGCCGACGGCGATCTGCATGCCGGGCCGGCGGGCCTTGACGGGTGCGAGGTGCCCGAGGTTGCCGTAGAGCTTGTTGTCCGCGTTCTCCCGGACGGCGCAGGTGTTGAAGACCACGACGTCGGCCTCGCCGCCGGTGCCGGCCTCGGCCAGGCGCACGTAGCCGGCGGCCTCCAGCAGGCCGGAGAGGCGCTCGGAGTCGTGGACGTTCATCTGGCACCCGAAGGTGCGCACCTCGTAGGTGCGCAGGGGGGCGTCCTGCCGGTCGGCGGCGGGCTCGGGCTGCGGGAGGGTGCTCGTGCTCATGAGGTCTCCAGGGTAGGTCACCGCACCGCCGCGGGGGCCGTTCGTCGCCCGCACGTCACGCGCGGGTCACGATGTGACCAGGCCGGGCCCCGCCTCCTGAGCACCCTGCACCCCGCGCTGTACGGTCAGGCGGCATGACGGGCAGCGAGAGCGCCGGGGCCGCCACGAGCCGCCGGCCGCTGGTGCAGTTGCGGGGCGTCGACAAGCACTTCGGGGCGCTGCACGTGCTCCGCTCGGTGGACCTGACGGTCGCCGAGGGGGAGGTCGTCGTCGTCATCGGGCCCTCGGGCTCGGGCAAGTCGACGCTGTGCCGCACGATCAACCGGCTGGAGACCGTCGACGGCGGGCAGATCACCCTGGACGGCAGGGCCCTGCCCGCGGAGGGCAAGGACCTGGCCCGCCTGCGGGCGGACGTGGGGATGGTGTTCCAGTCCTTCAACCTCTTCGCGCACAAGACGGTGCTGGAGAACGTCACGCTCGGGCCGGTCAAGGTGCGCGGCCGGTCCGCCGCCGAGGCGCGCGCCACGGCGGAGAGGCTGCTGGAGCGGGTGGGGGTGGCCAACCAGGCCGCGAAGTACCCGGCGCAGCTCTCCGGCGGCCAGCAGCAGCGCGTGGCCATCGCCCGGGCCCTGGCGATGGAGCCGAAGGTGATGCTGTTCGACGAGCCCACCTCCGCGCTCGACCCCGAGATGATCAACGAGGTGCTGGACGTCATGACGACGCTGGCGCGCGAGGGCATGACCATGATCGTCGTGACGCACGAGATGGGCTTCGCCCGCCGCGCCGCCGACCGCGTCGTCTTCATGGCGGACGGGCAGATCCTCGAGGACGCCCCGCCCGAGCAGTTCTTCACCGCGCCCCGCTCCGAGCGGGCCAAGGACTTCCTGTCCAAGATCCTCACCCACTGACCCGGCGCACCCGGGCCGCACCACCGAGCACCAGCCGGCACCCACGAACGGGAGTTCCACCGATGCGCACCCGACTCCTCCCCACCCTCGCCGCAGCCGCCCTCAGCACGCTCGCCCTCGGCGCGTGCGGCCAGGAGGGTGCCCCCACCCCCGGCGCCGCCCCCGGCGAGACCAAGGCCGCCGCCCCCACCTACGCGGTCGCCGAGGGCGTCGCCCTGAGCGGCAGCCCGACGTTCGACAAGGCGAAGTCCCGCGGCAAGCTGGTCGTCGGCATCAAGTACGACCAGCCGGGCATCGGCCTGAAGAACGCCGCCACCGGCGGGTTCGAGGGCTTCGACGTGGAGATCGCCAAGAAGGTCGCCGCGGACCTCGGCTTCGCCGCGGACGCCATCGAGTTCAAGGAGTCGGTGTCGGCCAACCGCGAGCCGTTCCTGCAGAACGGGCAGGTCGACATGGTGGTGGCGACCTACACCATCAACGACAAGCGCAAGCAGGTCGTGGACTTCGCCGGCCCCTACTACGTCGCCGGGCAGGACCTGCTGGTCCGCAAGGACGAGACGGCCATCACCGGCCCGGACACCCTCGCGGGCAAGAAGGTCTGCTCCGTGGACGGCTCCACCCCCGCCGGGCGCATCCAGGAGAAGTACCCCGACGCGCAGCTCGTCACGTTCGACACCTACTCCAAGTGCGTCGAGCAGCTCACGAGCAAGCAGGTCGACGCGGTCACCACCGACGACGCGATCCTGCGCGGTTTCGCCGCCCAGCAGCCGGACGCCCTGAAGGTCCTGGGCACGCCGTTCAGCGAGGAGCCCTACGGCATCGGGCTGCCCAAGGACGACAAGGTCCTGCGGGACGCCGTGAACGACTCCCTGGAGGAGTCCGTCGAGGACGGCACCTGGAAGAAGATCTTCGACGCGACCCTCGGTGGGGTCGGCGCCGCTCCCGAGCCCCCCTCCGTCGACCGCTACTGAGCACCGTGCGCCCGCGTCCCGGGCGGTGCCGCCACCACGGCGGGCGCCGCCCGGGCGCGGGCGCGAGAACACCGGGAGGGACCGGATGCAGGTCATCGTCGACAACCTCGACGTCTTCGGCCGCGCCCTGTGGGGCACGCTGCTGCTGACGTTCTGGGCGGCCCTGGGGTCGCTCGTCCTGGGCACGGTGCTGGCGGTGCTGCGGGTCGCGCCGAGCGCGGCGATGCGGGCCTTCGGCACGGCCTACGTGAACGTCGTGCGCAACACCCCGCTGACACTGGTGATGTTCTTCACCGTGTTCGGGTTCCCCGCGCTGCAGATCTCCTTCGGGGAGCGGGCGAGCACGAACCTGCGCATCTACGCCCTCGTCGCGCTCATCGCCTACACCTCCTGCTTCGTGTGCGAGGCGATCCGCTCGGGCATCAACACGGTGCCGGTGGGGCAGGCGGAGGCGGCCCGGGCGATCGGCCTGCCGTTCGCGCAGGTGCTGACGCTGGTGGTGCTGCCGCAGGCGTTCCGCGCGGTGGTCCCGCCGCTGGGCAACGTGCTCATCGCGCTGGTGAAGAACTCCTCGGTGGCCTCGGCCTTCAGCAACTACGAGCTCGTCTCGGGGATGCGCGGCCTCATCGAGGACAACGGCAACGCCACCATCGCGATCCTCATCGCCACGACCCTGGCGTACGTGGGGGTCGTGGCGGTCCTGGCGCTGGGCCTGCGGGCGCTGGAGCGGAAGCTGGCGGTGACGGCATGAGCTCGGTCCTGTACGACGCCCCGGGCCCGAGGGCGCTGGCCCGCAACCGCCTCTACACCCTGCTGGGGGTGCTGCTGTGCGCGGGCGCCGTCGGGCTCGTCGTGTGGCGGCTGCAGGTGACGGGGCAGCTCACGGCGGCGAAGTGGAACCCGTTCCAGTTCGCGGTGATCCAGCAGGCGGTCCTGCGCGGCTGGATCTCCACGGTGCAGGCGGCGGCGGTGGCGACGGTGCTGGCCCTGGTGCTGGGCACCCTGCTGGCGGCGGCGCGGCTGTCGACGCGGCGGGCGCTGAGCCGGCCGGTGACGTGGGCGGTGGAGTTCCTGCGCGGCCCGCCGGTGCTGCTGATGATGTTCTGGTTCCTCTACGCCTCCGGCGGCACCATCCCGGTGTTCTGGTGCGTGGTGCTGGGCCTGACGCTGTACAACGCGGCGATCATCTCGGAGATCCTGCGCGCCGGGGTGCTGTCCCTGCCGAAGGGCCAGCGGGAGGCCGGCCTGGCGGTGGGCCTGACGCCGTCGCAGGTGACGCGCCTGATCCTGATGCCGCAGGCGGTGCGGGCGATGCTGCCGGCGCTGGTGGCGCAGGTCGTGGTGATCCTCAAGGACACGGCGCTGGGGTTCATCGTCGGCTACGAGGAGCTGCTGCGGGTGGGCGGTCAGCTGGGCAGCCAGTTCTTCAACCTGGTGCCCACGTTCCTGGTCATCGCCGTGGTGTACGTGGGGACGAACTCCGTGGTGGCGCTGCTGGCGAAGGTGCTGGAGCGGCGGATGTCCCAGACGGGCAAGGTGACCCGGACGACGGCGAAGGTCCCCGAGCAGGTCGGCGGCGTCGGGGGCGGCGTGGCCTGAGCGCCTGCGTGTGGACGGCTGAGGGCGTCGGGACCGCGGNTGTACGTGGGGACGAACTCCGTGGTGGCGCTGCTGGCGAAGGTGCTGGAGCGGCGGATGTCCCAGACGGGCAAGGTGACCCGGACGACGGCGAAGGTCCCCGAGCAGGTCGGCGGCGTCGGGGGCGGCGTGGCCTGAGCGCCTGCGTGTGGACGGCTGAGGGCGTCGGGACCGCGGTCCCGGCGCCCTCAGCCGTCGGTGAGGTCAGCGCTGCCGGGCCCGACGTCGTGCGGCGCGTCGTCGTTGAACGTCCCGGGCTCGTCCTCGACGGGGGCGTCCTCCGCGTCGAGGGCGTCGCGCACGACGCGGTAGGCGACCCCGGCGCCGTAGCCCTTGCGGGCGAGCATCCCGGCGAGGCGCTGGGCGCGCTTGACCGGGTCCACGCCGCGGGTGGTGCGCAGCTTGCGGGCGACGAGCTCGCGGGCGGCGGTCTCCTCGTCCTCGGAGGTGACTCCCGCCAGCGCCTCGCGGGCGGTGTCGTCGTCGACGCCCTTGCGACGCAGGTCCTGCGCGAGGGCCCGGCGGGCCAGGCCGCGGGTCTGCTGGCGGGAGCGCACGAGCATCTCGGCGTAGGCGGCGTCGTCGACGAGGCCGACCTCCTCGAACCGGTCGAGGACGCGCGCGGCGACGTCGTCGGGGACGTCGCGGGTGGCGAGCTTCTCCGCGAGCTGGGCGCGGCTGCGTGGCGCCATGGTGAGCTGGCGCAGCACGATGGCGCGGGCCACCGCCACGGGGTCGGCGTCGGCGTCCTGCGGCTCCGGCGGCCGGGGTGCACGCGAGCCGGGGCCGGCCCCGGCCGGATTCCCGGCCTGACCGCCCCGGCGCGAACGGCGGCGCCGGGGACCCTCGGAAGGGTCCCCGGCGCCGGGTTCGATCAGAACTCGACCTCGGGCTCAGCGGGGGTGTCCACCCGCGGTCCGACGCCCAGCTTCTCCTTGATGCGCTTCTCGATCTCGTCCGCGAGGTCGGGGTTGTCGCGCAGGAACGCGCGGGCGTTCTCCTTGCCCTGGCCGAGCTGGTCTCCCTCGTACGTGTACCAGGCGCCGGCCTTGCGGACGAAGCCCTGCTCCACACCCATGTCGATGAGACCACCCTCGCGGGAGATGCCCTGGCCGTAGATGATGTCGAACTCGGCCTGCTTGAACGGCGGGCTGACCTTGTTCTTCACGACCTTGACACGGGTGCGGTTGCCGACGGGGACCGTCCCGTCCTTGAGCGTCTCGATGCGGCGCACGTCGAGGCGGACCGAGGCGTAGAACTTCAGCGCCTTGCCACCCGTCGTGGTCTCCGGCGAGCCGAACATCACGCCGATCTTCTCGCGGAGCTGGTTGATGAAGATGGCCGTGGTCTTGGAGTTGCTCAGCGCGCCGGTGATCTTGCGCAGGGCCTGCGACATCAGGCGGGCTTGGAGGCCGACGTGGCTGTCGCCCATCTCGCCCTCGATCTCGGCGCGGGGCACCAGGGCCGCCACGGAGTCGATGACGATGATGTCGAGCGCGCCGGAGCGGATCAGCATGTCCGCGATCTCCAGCGCCTGCTCACCGGTGTCGGGCTGGGACACCAGCAGCGCGTCGGTGTCCACGCCCAGCTTGGCGGCGTAGTCCGGGTCCAGGGCGTGCTCGGCGTCGATGAAGGCGGCGATACCGCCCGCGCGCTGGGCGTTGGCCACGGCGTGCAGGGCGACGGTCGTCTTACCGGACGACTCCGGGCCGTACACCTCGATGACCCGGCCGCGCGGCAGGCCGCCGATGCCCAGGGCGACGTCGAGGGCGATGGCCCCGGTGGGGATCACCTCCATCGGCGCGCGCACCTCGTCGCCCAGCCGCATGACGGAGCCCTTGCCGAACTGACGGTCGATGCTGGCGAGTGCGGCGTCGAGGGCCTTCTCGCGGTCTGCAGGAGCGGGCATGTCCTCACCTCAGGTTGAGCGGCCGGGTCGACGGCCAGCGTCTCGTTCGTCGGTTCCTCTCCGACATCCCCAGACGCTAGACGGCACCTCCGACATCACCTCCCGGCCGCGCCGGGCTGTGCACGGAGGGGTGTCTCAGGACCCCTGTGGACACCCCGAGCGTATCCGAACACGTGTTCGAGGGCGAGCAGCCGCACCGGCTCACGCCGGCCGGGTCATCGCCTCCATGATCCGCAGCGTGCCGCGGCGCGTGACGACCCGGCCCGCCAGCGACAGGACGCGGTTGACGCGGCCGGCGACGACGCTCGGCGGGGGGTCGCGCCGGTCCAGGGCGCGCAGCGCGGTGTCGACGACCTCCGCCGGGCTCTGGTGGCCGCGGGCGCCGTCGACGCGGGCGCCGAGCACGTCGAAGAACTCCGTGCTGGTGGCCCCGGGCGAGAGGGCGAGCACGCGCAGGCCGCTGCCGCGCGTCTCGCGCCACAGCGCCTCGGTGAAGCTGAGGACGAACGCCTTGGTGGCGCCGTAGACCGCCATGCCCGGCGCCGGCTGGTAGGCGATCGTGCTCGCGACGTTGACGAGCACGCCCGTGCCCGCCTCGCGCAGGCGCCCGACGAAAGTCCTGCTGAGGTCCACGAGGGCGGCGACGTTGACGGCGATCTCCTCCTGCACGCGGGCGGGGTCCTCGGCGTGGAACGGGCCGTGCGTCCCGAAGCCGGCGTTGTTGACGAGGCCGGTGACGCGCAGGCCGCGCCGGTCGACCTCGGCGGCCAGGGCCGCCCCGGCGCCGGGCGCGGAGAGGTCCAGGGCCACCGGGGTGACGCGGACCCCGTGCGCCGCGGTCAGCTCCGCCGCGAGCCGCTCCAGCCGGTCCAGGCGCCGGGCGACGAGGACGAGATGGGAGCCCCGGGCGGCGAGCTGGCGGGCGAACTCCGCCCCGATGCCGGCGCTGGCGCCGGTGACGATGGTGGTCTGCCCTCGGTAGTCGACTGCGCTCACGGGTGCCTCCGGTGCTCGGGATCGGAATGGCGGCACTCTGTGCCCTGGTGGCACTTAGTGTCAAGGCGGCACCTGATGTACCGTTCTGGCATGACGGGGAGCGGGGGCCTGCGCGAGCGCAACCGGCTGGCGGTGCGCCGCGAGATCGCCGAGACCGCCCTGCGGCTGTTCGCGGAGCAGGGTTTCGATGCGACGACCATGGACCAGATCGCCGCCGCCGCGGGGGTCGCCCGCCGCACGGTGTTCCGGTACTTCCCCACCAAGGAGGACGTCGTCGTCGCCCGGCACGCCGACCTGGGCGGGACCGTGCGCGCCGCGCTGGAGGCCCGCCCCGAGGGCGAGGACCCCTGGGAGGCGCTGGAGGCGGCGTTCACCGTGCTCGTCGAGGGCGGGACGTGGGACCCGCAGCGCGAGCTGGCCGTGGCGCGGATCTGCGGCACCGCACCGTCCCTGCGGGCGCACCGGCTGGAGAAGCAGCACCGCCTGCTGGAGGAGCTCGCCCCGGAGATCGCGCGCCGGATGGCGGCCGGGTCCGGGTCGCAGGCCCCGGCGGAGGGCGCGCGGGAGCAGGAGGCTCGGGCCCGGGCCCTGGTCTCCTCGGCGCTGGCGTGCCTGGACGTCGCCGTCGACGCGTGGGCGGCGGGCGGCGGCCAGGATGACATCACCGCGGTCTACGCCGACCTCGTGGCCGCCGTGCGCGCCTGAGGCCGGCCCCCGCGCAGGGGAACCGGCCTCCGGAGCAGCGGGGGGGGGTGTCAGCCCGCCTCGCGCACGTCGCCCTCGCCGCCCTCCGCCGGGTCGCGCAGCACGAGGAACAGCCCCGCGTACGGGCCCAGCCAGACCCCGAAGCTCTGCAGGTCGTCCACCCAGCCGATCTCCCCGCCCGTGGTGGCGTCGACGACCGCCAGGCGCGGGGTGAAGGAGTCCGAGCGCACGGAGCCCTCGATCGTCTCGCCCGTGAAGTTCAGCACCGTGACCTGCACGGGGGCGTCCACCAGGGTGGGGTCGCCGCCGTCGAGGCGGTGCACCATCACCAGCATCCCGGGGTGGGCGACGGGCGGGATGTCGATCTGGGTGGCCGTGGCGATGCCGTGCTCGGCGCGCACGGCCAGCAGCGAGCGCAGCCCCGACACGAACGACGTCTCCGACGCCAGCTGCGCCGGCAGGGAGCCGTACAGCGCCCGCCCGCGCGGCATGCCCGACGCCGACACCGTGGCCTCGGGGGCGACGTCCATGAGGTCGTGCGCGCCGCGTTCGATCCAGCGGGTGTCACCGGTGGAGATGAGGTCGGCCACCTGCCCCGCCGGCACGGGCAGCGTGCCGGTCAGGTCCCAGCCGGACAGCGCGAAGACGCCCGGCTGCCAGGCGTTGAACATCGCCATCAGCAGGTGCGCGCGGCGGATCGGCTCGACGTGCTCCTCGGTGATCTCGTCCAGGCTCCGCACGCCCTGGGTGGCGGCGATGACGGAGGCGCTGGTGCAGGCGATGCCGTTGGTCGTGAAGACCCGGTTGTAGTCGGCCTCGGCGGTCAGGTGGTGCAGCAGGTCGGCGCGGATCGTCTCCGCGAGCT
The DNA here is from genome assembly GCF_054590795.1 of Kineococcus anabasis. NCBI lineage: Bacteria > Bacillati > Actinomycetota > Actinomycetes > Kineosporiales > Kineosporiaceae > Kineococcus > Kineococcus anabasis. The sequence continues at coordinate 742,761 of NZ_BAAIHU010000002.1, read as the reverse complement.
GCTCCCCGGTGGTGTCCCTGCCGCGGAAGCGGTACGTGTCGGCGGCGTGCAGCGTGGCCCAGTGCACCAGCTCGTACGTCAGCTCGTCGTGGTTCTGCAGCGCGTGCACGAGGGACACCGGCTCCACCCCGAGCTCCAGGCTCGTGCGCAGGGTCAGCCGCAGGAACTCGGTGTCGCCCGTCGCGAGGGCGTGGTGGTAGGCGGGGCGGTTGACGAAGTCGTAGGACAGGTCCGCGCCGACCCGGCCGGTGTCGCGGATGTCCTCGATCGTCAGGTTGAGCTCCTGGAAGGTGAACCCCCCCACCTTGCGGACCATGCCCGCGATGACGTGGTTCGCCGCCTGCGACAGCGGGTGCCCCTCGGACCAGGCGGGCAGGCCCTCGGCGCTCTTCTCCACCCCGAGGAACCCGTTGGCGTCCAGGCGCAGCGCGTGGGTCCCCAGGTCCCCCAGGGAGTGCAGCGCGTCGCCGATGACCAGGCGCATGCCCGCGAACGTCGGGTCCAGCCAGTTGATCGAGGGCTGCCCCTGCTTGAAGTAGTGCAGGTACACCCAGCGGCGCACCCTGCCGTCGACACCGCGGACGGGGCCGGTGGCGCTCCAGTTGGTCTCCTTCACGCCCGGCGCGTAGAAGATGACGCGCTGCAGGGCGCCGATGATGTACCCGTGGCCGGCGAGCTGCGCCTCGGCCACGGCGTCGAGGTTGACCGCGTCCTGACCGGCCGGCACGTCGGGCAGCAGGTGCCAGTCCTCCTCGGGGATCTCCACCATGTGGTAGACCCCCGGGTAGTCCTCGTACGCCATCTCGGCGAGGCGGAAGTCCGCGCCCTTGCCGGTGTGGCCGGGCACGATGTCGTCGATGACGCTGCCGCCGTGGGAGTCGGCGACCTCGCACACCCGCCGGAACTCCGCCTCGGTGCCGAAGACCGGGTCGATGTGGGTGCTGATGCGGTCGAAGTGCCCGTCCACGCTGGGCGTGAGCTCCCAGCCGGTGATCCCGCCGGCCAGCTTCACCGGCCCCGTGTGCACCGCGTCGATGCCGATCTCCTGGAACGCCTGCCACAGCGCGTCGCTGCCCAGGGCGCCGAGGAAGGACTGCCCGGGCGGGGTGACGAGGGAGATCGGGTAGGCGGTGAACCACACCGAGGCCGTGGACAGCGCCCGGCGCGCGTCGGGCCGGGCGTAGGGGTTGCGCCACATGCTGGGCTGCCCGGAGAGCTGCCGGCTCAGGACGTCGGCGTCGGCCAGCATCGACTGCCCCACGAGCCACTGCACGTAGGTGGGGTTGGACCCGTCGGAGCGCCTCGGGTCCGCCCGCAGGATCCCGTCGCCGCGCAGCTGCGCGCGGGGGCGCAGCCGCTGGGGACGGGCCGGGTACCGCGACTCGTCGTACGTGATCTCCGTGGGGTCGTGCTCGGCGACCTCCACGGCCACGTCGTCCGGCTCCGCCGCCCCCGGCGTGCCGGCGGCGACGTCGCCGAGGCGGTCGTCGGTGGTCTGGCTGGTGCTGTGGCTCACGGTGCGGTCCTCGGGTTCGGGTGGTGCCTGGCGGCGGTCGCGGTCGGTGCGGCCGCAGCGCAGGAGGGCGCCGGCACCCTCCGTCCGCGTCCTCCCGTGCTCCGTCCTACCAGCGACGGGCTGCGCCGTCGCCTCGAAAGCCCGTCCGGGCCTCCCGCCGGCCACCCGTCAGGGCCGTGCGCCGTCCCGCGCGGCGTCCACCTCGGCCGGCGGGCGGACGACGGAGGCCAGCAGCGCCGACAGGCCCAGCAGGACGGCCACGGACAGCAGCGCCCGCAGCACCCCGCCGTGGTCGCCGAGGAGACCGACCAGCGGGGGGCCGGCGAGGAAGGCGCAGTACCCCACCGAGGCGACGACGCTGACGCGGCCGGCCGCCGCGCGGGGCTCGTCGGCGGCGGCGCTCATGCCGACGGGGAAGCCGAGGGAGACCCCCAGCCCCCACAGCAGCGCCCCGGCGAACGCCAGCGCCGGGGTGGGCGCGAGGACGAAGAGCAGGGTGCCGGCGATGCCGACGGCGGCCAGCGCCCGCACCACCGGCACGCGCCCGTGGCGGTCCAGCAGCGCCGGCCCGAACCAGCGCCCGGCGGTCATGGCCGCCAGGAACAGCGCCAGGGCCAGGGTGCCGACGGACTCGGGCAGGCCGTGCCCGTCGACGAGGGCCACGATGACCCAGTCGTTGCCGGCGCCCTCCGCGAAGGCGAAGGCCAGCACGAACACCCCGATCAGCAGGGTGCGCGGCTCCCGCCAGGAGGCCAGGGCACCGCGCCGCTCCCCCGCCGCCCCACCGGCGGACGCCGCTCCGTCGTGCGCGGCGTTGTGGTCGGGCAGGAAACCCCGCACGGCGAGCGGCACGACGACGGCCACGAGGACCGCGACGGCGAGCAGGTGCGCGGTCACCGGCACGCCCGCGGCGACGGCCGCCGCGCCCAGCAGCGCCCCGGCCACGGTGCCGATGCTGAAGCCGGCGTGGAAGCGGGACATCACCGAGCGGGCGAGGCGGCGCTCCACGACGGCGCCCTGCACGTTCATCGCCACGTCCCACGCGCCGTTGGCGAAGCCGAAGAGGAACAGGCCGACGACGAGGGGGGTGACGCCGGCGGGGTAGCCGGTGGCGACCACGGTCAGCCCGGCGCCCAGCAGCAGCGCCATCGCGGTGACCGTGCGCCCGGAACCGAGGCGCGCCACGACCGGGCCGGCGGCGGGCAGCGCCAGCATCGAGCCGGCGGCGATCGCCAGCAGCACCAGCCCCAGCCGGGAGGGCGTCAGGTCCAGGGCGTCGCGCACCTGCGGGATGCGGGAGGCCCAGCTGGCGAAGGCGAACCCGGAGCCGGTGAAGGCGGTGTAGGTCGCGACGGTGGCCGCGCGCAGGGCGGCGGGGGTGGGTGCGGTGCTCACCGGGACGGCTCCGGGGTCGGGTCGGGGGTCGGGTCGGGGGTCGGCTCGGGCGCGGGGGCCAGGGCGCGCGCCACGGCGGCGCGGGTGGCCGCACGCGGGGCGGGGTCGGTGGAGAGCATCCGGTGCATCACGAGGCCCTCGACGAGGGCGTCGAGGGCGCGCGCGACCGGCGGGTCGACGAAGCGCTCCAGCACGCGCCGGCTGGTCCGCATCCACTCCTCGGTGATCCGCCGCAGCGCCGGGTCCCGCAGCGCCGCGAGGTACAGCTCGTACGTCACGGCCCACTCGCGCGCGTCGGCGCCGGCGTCGGCGTGCACGAGGTCGGTCACCGCCTCGACCAGGTCCTCGCGGGTGCGCACGGCGGTGAAGTGCGCCGCGTAGGCGGTGGACATCCGGGCGGCGAGACGGGTGAAGGCCTGGGCGCGCAGGTCCTCCAGGCCGCTGAAGTGGTACGTCAGGGAGCCCAGCGGCACGTCGGCCGCCGCGGCGATGCGCCGGCTGGTGGCGCCGGCCACACCGTGGGCGGCGAGCACGTCGAGGGCGGCGTCGAGGATCCGCTCGCGGCGGTGCGGGTCGGAGCGGCGCTGCCGGGGCGGGGCGCTCACCCCGTGACCCGGCGCACGACGCGGGCGGGGTTGCCCACGGCCACGACACCCGCGGGCAGGTCCCGCGTGACGACGGCACCGGCCCCCACGACGGTGTCCGCGCCGATGGTGACGCCGGGGCAGACGACCACCCCGCCGCCGAGCCAGGCGTTGTCGCCGATGGTGATGGGCTCCCCCGCCTCCCACTTCGCGCGCCGCGGCCCCGGCTCGACGGGGTGCGTGGGGGTCAGCAGCTGCACGTGCGGGCCGAACTGCACGTCGTCGCCGACGGTGATGGCGACGACGTCCAGCGCGGTGAGGCCGAAGTTCGCGAAGCACCGCGCGCCGATGCGGACGTTGGTGCCGTAGTCGACGAAGAACGGGGGGCGGATGACGGTGCCCTCCCCCACCGCGCCGAGGAGGCGCTCCAGCAGGGCGCGGCGCAGGGGCTCCTGCCGGGAGGTGGTGGCGTTGTACGCGGACACGAGGTCCAGCGCCGCGGCGGAGGCCGCCGCGATCTCCGGGTCGTCGGCGAGGTAGAGGTCACCGGCGAGCATCCGCTGGTACATCGACCGGCGGTCCCCCGGGTCCCCCGGGGCGTCCGCGGCGGGGTCCGCGGGGTGCTGGGCACTCACGTGCGCGAGGGGTGCGGGGCGCTCATGTGTACGAGCGTACACAGCGATGTGTACGGCTGTACGCACGGGACCGCGTCGACGTGCACGGCGGCCGGGGGACGTCCCCCCAGCCGCCGGCGTGGCGCGTCAGGCGGGGACGCCCTCCACCGCGCGCTCGATCGTCGCGATGTCGATCCTGCGCATCCGCAGCATCGCCTCGGTGGCCCGGCCGGCGCGCTCCGGGTCCTGCATCAACTCCAGCAGCCGGAGCGGCGTCACCTGCCAGGACAGCCCGAACCGGTCCTTGAGCCAGCCGCACTGGCTCTCCTCACCACCGTCGGTCAGGCGGTCCCAGTAGTGGTCGACCTCGGCCTGGTCGGCGCAGTGGATCTGGAAGGAGACGGCCTCGGAGAAGGTGAAGTGCGGCCCGCCGTTGAGACCGACGTAGCGCTGCCCGTCCAGGCTGAACTCCACGACCATGACGCTGCCCTCCTCACCGGGCATCCCGGGCGGCGTGCGGGTCACGGACAGGACCTGCGAGTTCGGGAAGATGGAGACGTAGTGCTCGGCGGCCTCCAGGGCCTGGCCGTCGAACCACAGGCACGGGATCGTGGTGGGCATCGGTCGTCCTCTCTCACGCGCTCCCGGGGAGTTCCCGGTCGCAGGGATGGACCCCGGGGCGGGGCGGAACTCATCGGTCGGGTCGGCGGGAGGTGCGGATGTCCGCAGCGGCACGGGTACCGGAGCGGCTGCGCTGGGCGGTGGAGGTGCTCGGTGTGCGCCCCGGCGAGCGGGTGCTGGAGGTCGGCTGCGGCCGGGGGGTCGCGGCGGAGCTGCTGTGCGAACGGCTCCCCCACGGCCACCTGGTGGCGGTGGACCGCTCCGCGACCGCGGTCGCGGCAGCCAGGGCGCGCTGCGCCGCGCACGAGGCCGCCGGGCGGGTGGGCTTCCGCACCGCCGCCCTGGCGGACCTCGCGCCGCAGGACCTCGGCCCGCTCGACGCGGCGCTCGCCGTGAACGTCAACGTCTTCTGGACCTCCCCCGCACGGCGGGAGCTCGCCGTGCTGGCCGCGCTGCTCGCGCCGGCCGGGCGGCTGGTCCTGGTGTACGAGCCGCCAGGCCCGGACCGCACCACGACGGTGCGCGAGGCGGTGAGCGCGCACCTGGCGGCGGCCGGCTTCGGCTGCACCGCGCGCAGCGGCGGCACCTCCGGCTCGCTGCTCGCGGTGGAGGCGGTCCCGCGGGGCTGACCCGCGGGGCCGCCTCCACCGGCCCGGCGCGTCAGTCCGTGGCCGCCGCCGCGTCCAGCAGCAGGCCGACCGCGTCCTGCACGCGGCCCTCCAGCAGCGCCACGTCGGCGCGGGCGAACGGGTCCGCCACCGCCGCCGGGACGCCGTCGCCCTCCACCAGGTCCTGCACCAGCAGGCGCAGCACCCGCACGAACTCGCGCTCCTCCGCGGTGACCTCGCCGTCGGCCGCCGCGGCGCCGAGGCCCGCCGGCACCGCGGCCAGCTCCCGCAGCACCGCCGCCCGGTCGGCGACCGAGCCGTCCGGCGCCCACGACGGCGCGGCCAGCGCGCGGTCCACGGCCGCCGCGGCGGGCCCGCGCAGGGCCGTGCGCGCGGCGGCGAGGTCCTCGCGCGCCGAGCCGGTCCCGAGCCCCCAGCCGAACGGGAACAGCGGCGCGTAGTCCTCGTCCTCCACGTTGAGCGGCTGCTGTGCCTCGGTGCGCGGCCAGCTCACCGGCAGCTGACCGGTGAACGGCTCCCGCCCGTAGAGGACGTCGGCCACGCCGGCGCCCTCCGAGCCCGGCAGCCAGGACGCCACCACCGCGTCCGCCTGCGGCAGCAGGTCGGTGAGCACCTGGGTCCGGCCGGAGACCACGAGCACCACGCACGTGGGCAGCGCGGCGCACACCTTCTGCACCACCGCCCGGTCGCCGGCGTTCAGGCTGAGGCTCTTCGGCTCGCGCGGCTGACCGGCGTCGACGGGGTCGTAGGCCCACCGCGGGCCGCCCACGTCGCCGAAACCCTCCGCGTAGGGCGTCTCGCCGACGACCACGACGCCGACCTCGTGCCCGGCCGTCGGCGCGCTGGCGTCGGCGCTGAACGTGACGCGGTTGCGGGGGGCCAGCTGCCGCATGCCCTGCAGGATCGTGGTGCCCTCGGTGTGCCGCCCGCTCATGCCCTGCCAGGTGATGGTCCAGCCGCCGGCCTGGTTGCCGAGGTCGTCGGCGTTGCGCCCGGCGACGTACACCTTCGCCCCGCGCTCCAGCGGCAGCGCACCGCCGGAGTTCTTCAGCAGCACCTGCGACCTCGCCGCGGCCGTGCGGGCCAGCGCCCGGTGCTCCGCGGCCCCCACCTCGCCCAGCAGTCCCCGGTCCGCGAAGGGCCGCTCGAACAGGCCCAGCTGGAACTTCTTGGTGAGGATGCGGCGCACCGCGTCGTCCACCCGGGCCTGGCTCACGCGCCCGGCGCGCACCTCGGCCAGCAGCGTGCTGTGGAACTGCGCGAAGTTGTTGGGCTGCATGAACATGTCGACGCCGGCGTTGACCGAGGTGCGGACGTTGTGCGCGAACTCGCCGCCGATGTGGTCGATGCCGTTGTAGTCGCTGATGACGAACCCGCCGAAACCCTGCCGGTCCTTCAGCCAGCCCTGCAGCAGCTCCCGGTGCCCGTGCATGTTGACGGGGTTCCCGACCCCGTCGTCCGTGAAGTCCACGGAGGAGTACGACGGCATGACGGACCCGGCGTTCCAGCGCTCCACCGCCGGCACGTACGGGGACAGGTCGATGCGCTCGAAGTCCGCGCGGCTGGTGACGGTGATGCCCTGGTCGATGGGGTAGCCGCTGCCGTGCGCCTCCGGGTCGTCGCCGGTCCCGTACCGGGTGTCCCCGTCGCCGGCGAAGTGCTTGACGGTGGCCAGGACCTTGTCGCGCCTGGCGAGGTCGCTCGTGCCGTTGCCCTGCAGGCCCTCGATGGCCGTCTCCTGGGTGATGACGAGCGCCGGGTGCTCCCCGTACGCCTCGTAGGCACGGCCCCACCGGTCGTCGCGCGCGACGCACACGCACGGCGCGAACGTCCACGGGACGCCGATGGCGCGGGTCTCCACCGCGGTGGCCGCCTGGGCGGCACGGGTCAGCTCCGGGTCGCGGGCGGCGCCCATGCCGACGTTGTGGGGGAAGATCGTCGCGCCCTGCACGTTGTTGTTGCCGTGCACGGCGTCGATGCCGTAGACGAGCGGGATCTGCAGGGGTGCGGCGAGGGCGCGCGCCTGGTACCCGTCGATCATGTCGGCCCACGCCGCGGGGTCGTTCTCCCGGGGCGTCGAGCCGCCGCCGGAGAGCAGGGACCCCAGGCGCAGGTCGGTGATCTGCTGCTGCGTGGTGTCGACGGCGGCCCGCTCGGCCTGCGTCATCTGCCCGACCTTCTCCTCCAGCGTCATCCGCTTGAGGAGGTCGTCCACCCGGCGGCGCACGGAGCGGGAGGCGTCGAGGTAGGGGAACCCGTGGGCGTTGACGACGATGGTGCCGGCGCTGCCGGTGCGCACGCCCGGGGTGTCGGAGGAGAGGACGAGCGGGATGGTTTCGGCCTTCTCCGGCGCCCTGTTGGAGTACACCTGCACGCCGAAGGTGCGGCGGGTGCCCGAGGTCGCCCCCGCGGGGAACGTGACGGTGCCGCGGGCGGGGACGTAGTCCTGCTTGGGCAGCGCCGTGCCGCTCCCGGTGGACCAGGAGACGGTGACCGGCTTCCCCAGCGTTCCGCCGCCCTCCACCGCGAGGGTCACGGCAACGTTTACGACCTGGCCCTGGGGCGTGAGGTAGACGGCCCGGTCGGTGCTGACGGTGACGTCCCCGGGTGCGGCGGCGGCGGGCAGGGCGGTGGCGAACGGTGCCGCGGACAGCACGAGGGCACCGGCGGCCAGGGCGACGAGGGACGTGCGGCGTCGGGGAGCGGGTTCCAGAGGGCGGGAGAGGGGCACGAGCGGTCCTCCTCGATGAGGTACGCGTCGGGTCGCGGCAGCGGGGCGCGCGTCGTCGGGCGCCCGTGTCCGTCCGCAGGTGCGCACATCCTCACGCAGGGTGGTGGGTGGCGCAAGGACCGGTCCCGCCGCTGTCGGGGTGTCCTGCGATGCTCCCCGGGTGCGACGCCAGGTGTTCGACTCCCGGCCGGTGCGGCGCGTGCAGCGGCACCCCGACGCGGGCGAGGTCCCGGAGCGGTGGCCGTTCACGCTGGCGCCGGTGGCGCAGCTGCTGCGGGACGGGCTGGACCTGCCCGCCGGGGTGACGTTCCTGGTCGGGGAGAACGGCAGCGGCAAGTCGACGCTGGTCGAGGCGGTGGCCGCCGCCGCGGGCCTGAACCCTGAGGGCGGCAGCCGCTCGGCGCGCTTCGCCACCCGCGCCAGCGAGTCGGACCTGCACGAGGTGCTGCAGCTCGTGCGCTCCCCCGGTGCCCCGCGGGGGGCGTTCTTCCTGCGCGCGGAGACGATGCACGGGATGTACACGTACCTGGAGCAGCTCGGCGGAGGCCCGCCCGGGCCCGCCCTGCACGAGATGAGCCACGGGGAGTCGTTCCTGCAGGTGCTCTCCGACCGGTTCGACGAGCCGGGGTTCCACCTGCTCGACGAGCCGGAGTCCGCGCTGTCCTTCACGTCCTGCCTGGCGCTGGTGGCGGTCCTGCAGCGCCTCGCGGAGGCGGGCGGACAGGTGCTGTGCGCGACGCACTCCCCGCTGCTGGCGGCGCTGCCGGGGGCGCACGTGCTCCAGCTCGACGAGGACGGGTTCGCGCCGGCCGCCTGGGAGGACCTGCGCCTGGTGCAGCACTGGCGGGGTTTCCTGGACGACCCCCGCCGCTACCTGCGGCACGTCCTGGGCTGAGCCGCACAGGTGGTTTCGTCAACGACAGTTGACGACCGGCGGTTCGTCAACCATCATTGACGCATGACGGACACCCACGCGGTGCTGGACTCCAGCACGAGCAAGGACCCGGCCGTGGGCCTGCGCGCGGTGGCGGCCCTGCGCCGCCTCGCCGAGGACTTGGAGGACCTCCAGGTCGCCGGCGCCCGCGGCCAGGGCTGGTCCTGGGCGGACATCGCCGCCGCCCTCGGCGTCACCAAGCAGGCCGTCCACAAGAAGCACGCGGCCCGGGTGGCCGCGGCAGAGCGGAGGTCGTGATGTTCGAGAGGTTCACCGATACCGCCCGCGGCGCCGTCACCGGCGCGCAGGAGGAGGCCCGCGCGCTGGGGCACGACGCCATCGGCGCGGAACACCTGCTGCTCGCGCTCGCCGCCACGCCGGACGCCCCCGGTGCGGCGCGGAGCCCCGCCGCCGAGACCCTGCGGCGCCTCGGCGTCGACCACGACCGCCTGCGCCGGCACCTCGCCGCCGGTCCCGACGCCGACGCGCAGGCCCTGCGCAGCATCGGCGTGGACCTCGACGCCGTGCGCCGCTCGGCCGAGGAGTCTTTCGGCCCCGGGGCGCTCGACCCCGGCCGGCGCCGGCGCCGGCGCGGCGGTCTCCTGCAGGTGCTGGCCCCGGGCCACCTGCCCTTCACCGACGCCGCCAAGGCGGTGCTGGAGAACTCGCTGCGCGAGGCGCTGACCCTGCACCACCGCACGATCGGCACCGGGCACCTGCTGCTCGGCCTGCTGCACACCGAGCACTCCCCCGCCGCGCGGCTCCTGCTCGACCTCGGGGTCCCGCCGAGCGAGGTCCGCTCGGCGGTGCTGGCGCAGCTGGGCACCGCGGCCTGAACCCGCCCGGGGACCCGGACCTGCGGCCACGCGCAGAACCCGGGCCGGACGGAAATCCGGTCGACCCCGGCACCGGGCGCTGGCACGGTGCCGGGATGCGCGTCCGTCCCGAGGTGCCCGCCGACGCAGGCGCCGTCGCCGCCGTCCACACCGCCGCCTTCGCCCCGCCCGGGGCACGGCCCGGGGTGGCGGCCGACGTCCCGGAGGCGCGGCTCGTCGCGCAACTGCGCCGCGACGGGGACACCCTGCCCGCGCTGTGCCTCGTGGCCGAGCACGGCGGCAGCGTCGTCGGGTCGGTGGTGTGCAGCCGCGCGAGCCTCGGCGGGCGGCCGTGCGTCGCGCTCGGCCCCCTCGGGGTGCTCCCCGCGCACCAGGGCCGCGGGGTGGGCTCGGCGCTGGTTCGCGCCGCCCTGGCCGCCGCCGACGACCTGGGCGAGCCGGCCGTCGTGCTGCTCGGCCACACCACGTACTACCCGCGCTTCGGGTTCCGGCCCGCGGCGGGCCTCGGCGTCGTGCCGCCCGTCCCGGAGTGGGCCCCGCACTTCCAGGTGTGCCCCCTCACCGCGTGGCACCCGGGGGCGGGCGGGCTGTTCCGCTACGCCCCCGCGTTCGGCCGCCTCTGAGGCGCCCGGGCGCGCCGGCTCCGGGCGACCGCACCCGGCTGGTGCCGGGAGGTCGCGCGGGTACCTCCCCCGGGGGCGACGTCGAGACCTGGTAGCAGCGTGGGCAGCCCGGCGCCCCGTCCCGGGCGGAGGGGGGTGCCGGCACCCCCCTCCCGGTAGGGCCTGCACCGTGTACAGCGGTGAGAAGGCGGGCCCACGATGGTCAGCACGTGCAGCACCGCACGAACCGGCGGCCGGGCCGCGCGCGCCGGGGGGCGGCGGTCGCCCGCCCGTCCGGGGCGTGACCGGAGGAGGAACCGTGAGCGGTGCAGCGCGAGAGGTCAGCACGTTCGCGACAGGCGGGGCGTTCTTCGAGTCGCCCCGGTGGCACGTCGGGCGGCTGTGGGTGTCCGACTTCTGGCGGCGGCAGGTCGTGGCCCTGTCGCCGGGTGGTGGCAGCGAGACCGCCGCCACGGTGGAGGGGTCCCCCTCCGGGCTGGGATGGGCGCCGGACGGCGACCTCCTCGTCGTCTCCATGCTGGGCCGCACGGTGCTGCGGGTCCACGGGGGCGAGGTGACGCCGCACGCCCAGCTCCCCGACGTGCCGGGACCGCAGGCCAACGACATGGTCGTCGACGGCTCCGGTGGTGCCTACGTCGGCACCGTGGACTTCGCGGGCTTCGCGGAGCGCCCGGCGACGTGCCTGGTGAGGATCGAGCCGGACGGCTCGGCGTCGCTCGCCGCGGACGGGTTGTCCTTCCCCAACGGGATGGTCATCACCGCCGACGGGGCCACGCTCGTGGTGGCGGAGTCATGGGCGCAGCGTCTCACCGCCTTCGACATCGGTGCCGGTGGCGCCCTGACCGGTCGCCGCGTGTGGGCGGAACTGCCGGAGGGCTGCGCGCCGGACGGGATCGCCCTCGACGCCGAGGGCGCCGTCTGGCTGGCCGACGCGGCGGGGCACCGGGCCCTGCGCGTCCGCGAGGGCGGCGAGGTCCTCGAGGAGGTCGCCGTCCCGGGCGCCGACGTGATCGCCTGCGCCCTCGGCGGGCCGGGAGGGGACGCGCTCTTCCTGTGCACCACGCCGGACTTCCGCCTGCCCCCGCAGGATGCGGCGCGCCTCCTGCCCGCGCAGGTCCTCACCTGCCGGGTCGACGTGCCGGCGGCCGCAGGCGCCGGGCAGACACCCGAGGGGGTGGCGTCGTGACGTACGGGAGGGACCCCCGCGTCGACGCGTACATCCAGCGGCTCCCCGCGTGGCAGCAGGAGGTGTGCCGGACCGTGCGCGACCTCGCGCACCGGGCCGATCCCGCCGTCGAGGAGACGATCAAGCGCACCGACCGCCCGTACTTCGTGCTCGAGGGCAACGTCTGCGCCCTGCAGGCGGCGAAGGACCACGTCAACGTCTTCCTCTACGACGGCGGGATGGTCCCCGACCCGGAGGGCATCGTCACGGGCGGGCACCTGAACACGACGGCGCGGACGGTCGCGGTGGGCGCCGGCGCGAGCGTCCCGTCGGCGGCGCTCCTCACGGTGTTGCGGGGGATCGTCGCGAACAACCGGGCCGGTGGCTGGCGTGCGCTCCGGCGCAGGGCCCAGAACCCGTCGTGACCGCGTGGGCGGGGCATCCCACCGGGCTGCCCGGGCCGGCAGCACCCGAGGCGCCCGGGCGCGCCGGTGCGAGGATCGGGCATGGTCCCCGACGTGGTCACCGTCCACACCGCCTCCCTCGACGCCGGGGCGCTCGGAGCCGTCCGCGCGCTGCTGGAGGCCGCCTTCGGCGGGGACCTCGCCGCCGAGGACGTGGAGCACGCCCTGGGCGGCCTGCACGTCCTCGTGCGCGAGGAGGGTGACCTGGTCGCCCACGGCGCGCTCGTGCAGCGCAGGGTGCTGCACCGCGGCCGGGCGCTGCGCTGCGGCTACGTCGAGGCCGTCGCCGTCCGCCCCGACCGGCGCCGCCGGGGCCACGCGGCGCAGGTGATGACCGAGGTGGAGCGCGTCGCGCGCCGCGCGTACGACCTCGGCGCCCTCTCCGCCTCCGGCGCCGGGGCCGACCTGTACCTGCGCCGCGGCTGGCTGCCCTGGCGCGGCCCGACCGCCGTGCTCGCCCCGGACGGCCTGCGCCGCACCCCCGGGGAGGACGGCTCCGTGTACGTCCTGCCCGCCGCGGCGGAACTCGACCTCGACGTCGGGCTCGCCTGCGACTGGCGCGACGGCGACGTGTGGTGACGCGCCCGCGCGGACCACTGGGTTCGGGGACGCGGGGCGGTCAGGACAGCAGCAGCCGGTCCAGGCGCCGTGCCGCGAACGTCAGCCCGCCCACGCCCATCACCGCGAACACCGCGGCGTGCACCAGCAGCCCCCAGCCCACCTCGCCCAGCATCAGGCCCCGCTCCAGCTCCACCGCGTGGTATAGCGGGGTCGCCTGCACCACCCACTGCAGCGCCGGCGGGTACGTGCTCAGAGGGTAGAACGTCGCCGAGAACAGGAACATCGGCAGGATCGCCAGCGTCACGAACTCGAAGTCGTGCCAGGAGCGCATGAACGTCGTCGCCGCCATGCCGACGCCCGCGAAACCGAACCCGATCAGCGCGGCGGCGGGCAGGGCCAGCAGTCCCCACCACGAGGTGATCAGCCCCGCCACGAGCAGCACCAGCACGAACGCCAGCGCCGAGGACAGCCCCCGGATCAGCGACCAGGCGATCTCCGCGACGGCCACGTCCCACGGCCGCAGCGGCGTGGACAGCACCGACTCGTAGAGCCTGGAGTACTTCAGCTTGAAGAACACCCCGAACGTGGCGTCGAACACCGCGCCGTTCATCGCCGTCGACGCCAGCAGCGCGGGCGCCACGAACGCCGCGTACGGCACCTCCCGCCCCGAGGGCAGCGCCACCGCGCCCACGAGGGCGCCCAGGCCGACGCCCATGGACAGCAGGTAGAACACCGGCTCGAAGAACCCGCTGGCGAACTGCAGCCAGTACCGGCGGGCCGACAGCACGTTGCGCTCCACCAGGCGCCGCGCCAGGACCGCCCCCGCGGGGAACGGCAGCGAGCGCGCCAGGGAGCGCAGCGGGCCCGGGGCGGGCGCCGCGGCCTGCGGGGTCGACGTGGGTGCGCTCACCGCAGCAGCCTCCGTGCCATCGCGCGCCGGGCCAGGACGGTCCCCGCGACCGCCCACACCAGCAGGTAACCGACGTGCAACGCCGCCGAGGCGGCGTCCGGCGCCCCCAGGCTCAGGTCCCGGCACAGGTCCACCCCGTGCCACAGCGGCGTCAGGTACGCCAGCCACTCCAGCGCCACGGGGAGGTTCTCCACCGGGAAGAACGTGCCGGAGAACAGGAACAGCGGCGTGACGACGAGGCGGAACAGCAGGATGAAGTTCACGTCCGTCTCCTGCCCGGCCGAGAACGCGAACACCGGCGTGGCGTGCGCCAGCCCGCACAGCACCGCCACCGGCAGCGCCAGCAGCGCCCACGCGGACGGCACCGCACCCAGCGCCGCGGCCACCGCGAGGAACACCACCGCCGTCATGAGGATGCGGACCGCGATGTACCCCAGGTGCCCCAGCACCACGTCCAGCGCCGTCAGCGGCGTCGCGGTCATGGCGTGGTACTGCCGCTGCCACTTCACCGCCATCATCACCGGGAACGTCGAGGACATCACGCCCGTCTGCATGGCGCTGGCGGCCAGCACCCCCGGCGCCACGAACGCCACGTACGGCACGCCCATCGCGGCACCACCGGAGCCGGCGTCGACGAGGGCGCCCAGGCCCAGGCCCATCGAGGCCAGGAACAGCGCCGGGGCCAGGAAGCTGCTGATCGCCGAGCCCAGCCAGTTCCGGCGGTAGTTCACCAGCCAGAACGAGAACGCCCGCCCGGCGAAGGCGCCCGGCCGCGGCCGCCGGTGCGGCACGGCGGGGCGGGGAGGGTGCGCGGTGGAGGTCATCAGTCCACCAGCGTCCGGCCGGTCAGGTGCAGGAACACGTCCTCCAGCGTCGAGCGGCGCGTCAGGGCCGAGACCACGTCGATCCCCCGGCGCTCCGCCTCCGCCGCCACGGCGTCCGCGTCGTCGGTGTACACGAGCACCCGGTCCGGCAGCACCTCCGTGCGCTGCGCCCCGTGCGCCAGCAGCCTCGCGGCGGCGGCCAGCTCCTCCGAGCCCGGCTCGGCGGCCAGCCGCAGCTCCAGCACCTCCCGCGTGGAGTACCGCCGGATCAGCTCGCGCGGGGAGCCCTCCGCGACGATCCGGCCGCCGTCCATCACGACGAGCCGGTCGCACAGCTGCTCCGCCTCGTCCATGTAGTGCGTCGTCAGCACCAGCGTCACGCCCTGCCGCTTCAGCCGGAACAACCGGTCCCACAGCACGTGGCGCGCCTGGGGGTCCAGGCCCGTCGTCGGCTCGTCCAGCAGCAGGATGTCCGGGTCGTTCACCAGCGCGCGGGCGATGGTCAGGCGGCGCTTCATGCCCCCGGACAGCGGCTCGACCTTGTCGTCGGCGCGGTCGGTGAGCTGGGCGAACTCCAGCAGCTCCGCGGCCTTCGCCCGGGCCTGCGCCCGGGAGAGCCCGAAGTAGCGGGCGTAGACGGTCACGTTCTCCCGCACCGTCAGCTCCTCGTCGAGGGTGTCGCGCTGCGGCACCACCCCGATCCGCCCGCGGATCAGGGAGCCGTCCCGGACCGGGTCCATCCCGAGGACGCGCAGGGTGCCGGCGGTGGGCGGGGAGACGCAGCCGACCATCCGCATCGTGGAGGACTTGCCCGCACCGTTGGGCCCGAGGAAGCCGAAGGCCTCCCCCGGCGCGACGGCCAGGTCGATGCCGTCGACGGCGGTGAAGTCCCCGAAGCGCTTGACGAGGCCGCGCGCCTCGATCATGGGGGCGGTGGTGGGCCGGGTGCCGGCGGCTGCGGGCGGGGCTGCGGCGGTCACGTCCCAGGACCCTAGCCGGGCCCCCCGACGGCGGGAACCGGTCAACCGGAAGGGTGTCCGCGGCGTCCCGCCGGCCCCGCCCGCCTCAGCGGCGCTTCGGCCTCTCCCGGCCCCACCGGCGCTCCGCGGGCACGTCCATCGCGTCGCACAGGGCGAACCAGACCTCCTTGGGCTCCACGCCGTCGGACAGGGCCTGCGCCGGGCTGCGATCGCCGAGGGCCATGAGGACCTGGTCGGCCGCCAGGGACCGGCCGTAGCCGGCGCCGAACTCCTCGTCCACCAGCCGCCAGAAATCGCTCAGCCGCATGGCGGAAGCCTCGCACGGCCCGCGCCGCCCCCGCGCCGTCGCGGTGCGGGGGCGAGGGCTGGGGGCGCTCCCGCGGCGCCGGGCGGATGTCGGGGCCGCGTGCTCCAATGCCGAGGTGCCTCCCCGCCCGCGCCGTGCCCCCGAGCCGGATCCCGAGCCGGTCCCCGCCCCGGACGCCGCGCTCGACGCGGACACCGTCCTGGGCCGCTTCTCCCCCGCCACCCGGGCCTGGTTCACCGGGGCCTTCGCCGCCCCCACC
Source organism: Kineococcus anabasis (assembly GCF_054590795.1). Taxonomy (NCBI): domain Bacteria; kingdom Bacillati; phylum Actinomycetota; class Actinomycetes; order Kineosporiales; family Kineosporiaceae; genus Kineococcus; species Kineococcus anabasis. The sequence continues at coordinate 726,808 of NZ_BAAIHU010000002.1, read as the reverse complement.
GCCGCCCAGCTCGGGGCGTGGGACGCCGTCAGCCGCGGCGAGCACGCTCTCGTGGTGGCCCCCACCGGCTCCGGCAAGACCCTCTCGGCCTTCCTCTGGGCCCTGGACCGGATCGCCGCCGAGCCGGTCCCCGAGGAGCGCAGCCACCGCTGCCGCGTGCTCTACGTCTCCCCGCTCAAGGCGCTGGCCGTCGACGTCGAGCGCAACCTGCGCAGCCCCCTGACCGGCATCCGGCAGGCCGCCCACCGCCTCGGGCTGCCGCTGCCGGAGGTGCGGGTCGCGGTGCGCTCCGGGGACACCCCGCCCGAGGAGCGCCGCGCCTTCACCAAGAACCCGCCCGACGTGCTCATCACCACCCCCGAGTCGCTGTTCCTGCTGCTCACCTCCCAGGCGCGCGAGCAGCTCGCCGGGGTGCGCACCGTCGTGCTCGACGAGGTCCACGCCATGGCCGGCTCCAAGCGCGGTGCCCACCTGGCGCTGTCCCTGGAGCGGCTGGACGCCCTCGTCACCGCCGCCGGGGGCGAGCCGGCCCAGCGGGTGGGGCTCTCGGCCACCGTGCGCCCCGTGGAGGCCGTCGCCTCCTGGGTCAGCGGTGACCGGCCGGTGCGGATCGTGCAGCCGCCCTCGGCCAAGGAGTTCGACCTGCGGGTCATCGTGCCCGTGCCCGACATGGCGGACCTGGACTCCGGCGTCTCCGACCCCGCGGTGGAGGACCTCACCGGCCTGGCCGCGGGCGAGCCACGCCGCGCCAGCATCTGGCCGCACGTGGAGGAGAAGGTCGTCGACCTCGTCTCCGGGCACCGCTCCACCATCGTCTTCGCCAACTCCCGCAGGCTCTCCGAGCGGCTCACCGCCCGGCTCAACGAGGTGTGGGACGCGCGGCTGAACCCGCCGGAGGAGGACGGTGCGGCCCGTCCCGGCCCGGGGGAGGTCCAGCCCGCGCAGGTCATGGCCTCCGGCGCCGCCACCGGCGCACCGCCGGTCCTGGCGCGCGCCCACCACGGCTCCGTCTCCAAGGAGCAGCGCTCCCTCATCGAGGAGGACCTCAAGGCCGGGCGGCTGCCGGCCGTGGTCGCCACCTCCAGCCTGGAGCTGGGCATCGACATGGGCGCCGTGGACCTCGTGGTGCAGGTGGAGTCCCCGCCCAGCGTCGCCAGCGGCCTGCAGCGCGTCGGGCGCGCCGGGCACCAGGTCGGGGCCGTCTCCCGCGGTGTGCTGTTCCCCAAGTACCGGGCCGACCTCGTCCAGACCGCCGTCGTCGTCGAGCGCATGCGCACCGGGCGCATCGAGTCCCTGCGGGTGCCCGCCAACCCCCTCGACGTGCTCGCCCAGCAGGTCGTCGCGATGGTCGCCATGGACGACTGGTCCGTGGACGAGCTGCACGAGCTCGTGCGCCGCGCCTCGCCGTTCGGCCAGCTCTCCCGCGCGGTGCTGGAGGCGGTGCTGGACATGCTCTCCGGGCGCTACCCCAGCGACGAGTTCGCCGAGCTGCGCCCGCGCCTGGTCTGGGACCGCGTCACCGGCACCCTCACCGCCCGCCCCGGCGCGCAGCGCCTCGCGGTCACCAGCGGCGGCACCATCCCCGACCGCGGCATGTTCGGGGTGTTCCTCGCCGGCGGGGAGGGCCCCGGCCGGCGGGTCGGGGAGCTGGACGAGGAGATGGTGTACGAGTCCCGCGTCGGGGACGTCATCACCCTCGGCTCCACGTCCTGGCGCGTGGAGGACATCACCCACGACCGGGTCCTGGTCACCCCCGCCCCCGGCGTGCCCGGCCGGCTGCCGTTCTGGCACGGCGACGCCCTGGGCCGCCCCGCCGAGCTCGGCCGGGCCCTGGGTGCCTTCGTCCGCGAGCTGGGCGCCCTGACCGGCGGCTTCGGCGGCGAGGCGGCCCGCGAGCGGGTGCGCGCCGCCGGCCTGGACGAGTGGGCCGCTGACAACCTCCTCGCCTACCTCGGCGAGCAGCAGGAGGCCACCCGCCACGTGCCCGACGACCGCACGATCGTCGTGGAGCGCTTCCGCGACGAGCTCGGCGACTGGCGCGTCTGCATCCACTCCCCCTTCGGCGCGCAGGTGCACTCCCCCTGGGCGCTGGCCGTCGCCGTGCGCATGCGCGAGCGGTACGGCGTCGACGTGCAGGTCATGCCCGGCGACGACGGCATCGTGCTGCGGCTGCCCGACGTGGAGCTGCCCGAGGGCCAGGCGCCCGACGTGGCCGACCTGCTGGTGCTCGACCCCGAGGAGGTGGAGGACCTCGTCACCGCCGAGATCGGCGGCTCGGCCCTGTTCGCCTCCCGCTTCCGCGAGTGCGCCGCCCGGGCCCTGCTCCTGCCGCGGCGCACCCCCGGCAAGCGCCAGCCCCTGTGGCAGCAGCGGCAGCGCTCCGCCCAGCTGCTGCAGGTCGCCCAGCGCTACGCCAGCTTCCCCATCGTCCTGGAGACCGTGCGCGAGGTCCTCCAGGACGTCTTCGACGTGCCCGGCCTGGTGCAGCTCATGAAGGACCTCTCCGGCCGGGCCGTGCGCCTGGTGGAGGTGGAGTCCCCGCAGCCGTCCCCCTTCGCCCGCTCCCTGCTGTTCGGGTACGTCGCGCAGTTCCTCTACGAGGGCGACTCCCCCCTGGCCGAGCGCCGCGCCGCCGCGCTGTCCCTTGACCCGGGCCTGCTCTCGGAGCTGCTGGGGCGCGGCGAGGGCGCGGCCCTGCGCGACCTGCTGGACCCGGACGCCGTGACGCGCACCGAGGAGGAGCTGCAGCGCCTGGCCCCCTCGCGCCGCAGCCGCGACGCCGAGGACGTGGCGGACCTGCTGCGGGTGCTCGGGCCGCTGTCCACCGCGGAGGTGCACGCCCGTTCCGGCCCCGACCCCGAGCAGCCGGTGACCGAGGGCGAGGTGGCCCGCTGGCTCGTGGGGCTGGAGGAGGCCCGCCGCGTCATCCGCGTCCGCATCGCCGGCGAGGAGCGCTGGGCGGCGATCGAGGACGCCGGGCGGCTGCGCGACGGCCTGGGCGCCCCGCTGCCCGTGGGGGTTCCCGAGGCGTTCACCGAGCCCGTCGCCGACCCCCTCGGCGAGCTGCTGGGCCGCTTCGCCCGCACCCGCGGGCCCTTCTCCGCCGACGACGCCGCCCGCCGCTTCGGCCTCGGCCGCGCCGTCGCGACCGAGGCGCTGCGCAGGCTCGTGCGCACCGGCCGGCTCGTGGAGGGCGAGCTGCGCCCCGGCGGCACCGGCACCGACTTCTGCGACGCGGACGTCCTGCGCGTGCTGCGCCGCCGCTCCCTGGCCGCCCTGCGCGCCGACGTCGAGCCCGTCCCCCCGCGCGACCTCGCACGCTTCCTGCCCGCCTGGCAGGGCGTCGGCACCGGGCTGCGCTCCCGGCTGCGCGGGCCGGACGGGGTGCTGCGGGCGGTGGAGCAGCTCGCCGGCGCCGTGCTGCCCGCCAGCGCGCTGGAGACGCTCGTGCTGCCCTCGCGCGTGGACGGGTACACCCCCGCGCTGCTCGACGAGCTGACCGCCGCCGGGGAGGTCGTCTGGGCCGGGCACGGCAGCCTGCCCGGCGACGACGGCTGGATCTCCCTGCACCCGGCGGACCTGGCGCCGCTGACGCTGCCGGTGCCCGGGGAGGACACCGCCGCGGACGGGGAGTCGCACCGCGACGTGCACCGGGCGGTGCTCGACGCGCTCGCCGGCGGCGGGGCGTACTTCTTCCGGTCCCTCTCCGACGGCATCGGCTCCACCGACGACGCCGAGCTCACCGCGGCGCTGTGGGACCTGCTGTGGGAGGGCCGCCTCACCAACGACACCCTCGCCCCCCTGCGGGCCCGCCTCGCCGGCGGCAAGGGCGCCCACAAGACGCGGCCGGGTTCCCCGCGGGCCCGCTACGCCCGCCCCGCGCGCCCCGGGCGCGGCCTGCGCACCGGGCGGCTGGAGCTGCCCAGCCGCAGCGGCCCGCCGACGACCGCCGGGCGCTGGTCGCTGCTGCCCGCCCCCGAGCCCGACGCCACCGTCCGCGCGCACGCGGCCGCGGAGGTGCTGCTGGACCGGCACGGCGTCGTCACCCGCGGCGCGGTCGCCGCGGAGCGCGCTCCCGGCGGTTTCGCCGCGGTCTACCGGGTGCTGGCCGCGTTCGAGGAGGCCGGGCGGGCCCGGCGCGGCTACTTCGTGGAGGGTCTGGGCGCCTCGCAGTTCGCCACCGGCGGTGCGGTGGACCGGCTGCGGGAGGCGGCGCGCCCCGTCGGCGGCACCCGGCCCGGGGACGCCACGGGACCCGGCGCGGTCGTGCTGGCCGCCACCGACCCCGCCAACCCCTACGGCGCGGCGCTGCCGTGGCCCGAGCGCCCCGTGGCGGGCACGGACCCCGCCGACGGCACGGCCGCCGGGGGTGCGTCCGCCGAGGGTGCGTCCGCGGAGGGTGCGGCGGCGGGCGGTGCCGGGGCCCGGCGGACCACCACGGCCGGGCACAAGCCGGGCCGCAAGGCCGGGGCCCTGGTGGTCCTCGTGGACGGGGAGCTGCTGCTGTACGTGGAGCGCGGCGGGCGCACGGTCCTGTCCTGGCCGCCGGAGCCGCGGGACGAGGCCGACGGCGCCCCCGGGGAACGCCCCGGCGGTCCCCTGCAGGCCGCGGCGGACGCCCTGGCCCTCGCCGTGCGGGACGGCGCGCTGGGTAGGCTGACCGTCGAGCGCGCCGACGGCGAGCAGGTGCTCGGCTCGGACTCCCCGCTGGGCCGGGCCCTGGCCTCGGCCGGGTTCCACGCCACCCCCCGCGGCCTGCGGATCCGCGCGTGAGGCCGTCGCCCGCGGGGGCGCGCGCAGACGTGCCGGCGCGGACGGCGGGATGCCCCCCGCCGGGGGCGCCCGCACCCGGCTCCGCAGGAGGCGCACGTGCCTGAGGGCGACACCGTGTGGCGCACCGCCCGCAGGCTGCACCAGGCCCTGGCCGGCCGCGAGCTCACCGGCAGCGACCTGCGCTGGCCGACGCTCGCCGCGGCGGACCTCACCGGTGCGCACGTCACCGAGGTCGCCAGCGCGGGCAAGCACCTCCTGGTGCGGATGACCGGGGCCCCCGGCGAGCTGACCCTGCACAGCCACCTGCGCATGGAGGGCTCCTGGCACGTGCACCGCACGGGCGAGCCCTGGGCGACGCGCCGCGCCGAGCACGGGGTGCGGGCGGTGCTCACCACCGCCGAGTGGACGGCCGTCGGCCACCTGCTGGGGATGCTCGACCTGGTGCCCACCGCCGCGGAGGACACCCTCGTCGGGCACCTCGGCCCGGACCTGCTCGGGCCCGGCTGGGACCCGGCCGAGGCCGAGCGGCGGCTGCTGGCGGACCCGGAGCGCGAGATCGGGCAGGCTCTGCTCGACCAGCGCGTCCTCGCGGGGGTCGGCACCCTCTACATGGCCGAGTCGCTGTTCCTGGCGCGGCTGACGCCGTGGTCACCGGTGCGGGACCTCGCCGACCCCACCGCGTTCGTGGCGCTGCTGCACCGCCTGCTCGACGTCAACAAGGACCGCGCCGCGCAGGTCACCACGGGCGATCTGCGGCCCGGCCGCCAGCACTGGGTCCACCCGCGCTCCGGCAAGCCCTGCCACCGCTGCGGCGGCACCATCCGGGTGGCGCGGCTCGGGGAACCCCCCACGGACCGGGTGGCCTTCTACTGCCCCGGCTGCCAGCGCGGCCCCGCGCCCACCGACGACGGCCGCAGGCAGAACCCGCTCGGCGCGGGGCGCCCCCGGGCACGCGGCCCCCGCTACCGCTCGTGAGCCGCTGAGCGACGCCCGCGCATGTCGCGGAGCCCTCGGCCGGGCCCCCGGCCGGGCGCGTCCCCGACGCACCGCGGTGGGGTCAGGCGACGGAGACGAGACGCTCCCGGCGGTGGTGCTCCATCGCGCGGCGCAGGTCCGCCGGGCGCAGGTCGGACATGTCCTCCACGAGGGCGTCCACGAGCGCGGCGGGCACCTCGTCGGGCACCAGGTCCGCGACGTCGGCCGGGACGTCCTCGGGGAGGGTCACCACGGTGGGGACGTCCTCGGGCAGGGTCACCAGGGCCGCGAGCGCGTCGCCGTCCACGTCGGTGCCCACGGTGGCCACCGCCGCGAAGGCGCCGTCGGGGTGGGCGGCCGGTGCGGGGGTGCCGCGGACGAGGGCCGCTCCGCCCTCCGCCTCGGCCACGCGCTGCGTCACCTCGTGCAGGACGCGGGAGAGGGGCAGCTCCAGGGCGGAGCAGATGGAGGCCAGCAGCTCGCTGGACGCCTCCTTCTGGCCGCGCTCGACCTCGCTGAGGTACCCGAGGGAGACGCGGGCGGTGGAGGACACCTCCCGCAGGGTGCGGCCCTGGCTGCGGCGCTGGTCGCGCAGCACATCGCCGATCGTCTGACGCAGCACGACCATCTTGCGCCCCCCTCTCCTGCCCGGATCACCGGCGCTCCCGTGGCCGGACGGCTCCCCCGCGTGGTGGCTGGTAGTGATGGAATGACTACGGTACATGGAGGAGAGGGCCGGGGGCGGGGTCACGCGAGGCCTGAGCATGTCCGGCTCAACTCTCGGCGGCGCCGCCCTGTTCCGCTCCTGCACGTGCCACGCACCACACCAGCATCTCCAGCGCCGCGTCAACCGTCGCACCCCGCACCTCGGCCCGCCCGCCGGGAAGGCCGAAGCGGCGCACCTCCACGGACACACCCGACGTCCGCGACCCCGCGGGAGCGCCCGGCGCCGCCGGTGGCACCTGCGGTGCGGCCCATGCCACCGCCACGAACACCGTCCCCGGCGCCGCGCCGTCCTGCGGGTCCGGCCCTGCCACCCCGGTCGTCGCGACCCCCACGTCCGCCCGCAGCCGCTCCCGCACCCCCCGCGCCATCTGCGCGGCGACGTCACCGTCCACCGCGCCGCGGGCCGCCAGCAGGTCGGCGTCCACGCCCAGCACCTGCGCCTTGAGGTCCGTGGCGTAGGCGACGACCCCGCCGCGCAGCACCCTCGACGCGCCGGGCACCTCCACCAGCGCCGAGCACACCGCACCGCCGGTGAGGGACTCGGCCACGGCCACCGTCAGGCCGCGCCGCGACGCCTCCGCGACGACCTCAGCGGCACGCCCCGCGGTCCCGCCCACCTCAGCGCGCGTCCCTCGCCTGCGCCGCCGGCCGCCACAGGCGGTGGGCGATGACGAAGTACTCCCACGCCGTGACCAGCGTCAGGACGACCGCGACGAGCATCACGGCCGCCTCCACCGGGTCCGTCCAGCCCGGCAGCGGCAGCACGTACATCCCCACGGCCACCGACTGCACCACCGTCTTGATCTTCCCGCCCCTGCCCGCGGGGATGACGCCCCGGCGCACCACGAGGAAGCGGGCCAGCGTCACCAGCCCCTCGCGCAGCAGGATCAGGACGGTCGCCCACCAGGTCAGCTCCCCCAGCACCGACAGCACGACCAGCGCACCGCCGATGAGCGCCTTGTCCGCGATCGGGTCGGCCATCTTGCCGAAGTCCGTGACCCGGTCCCAGCGCCGCGCCAGGTGCCCGTCGTAGCGGTCGGTGATGATCGCGGCGAGGAAGACCCCGAAGGCACCCAGGCGCCAGGCCGTGTCCTGCCCGCCGTCGTGGGCGAGCAGCCAGACGAACAGCGGGACGGCCACGATGCGCAGCACCGTCAGCGCGTTGGGCAGGTGGTAGCGGTGCGCGGTGCGCCAGGACCTCGACGGGTGCCGCGCGGCGCCGGAGGTCACGGCCGGTCCCCGGCGCGGGCGGCCACCGGCACCGCCACGAGGTCGACGCCCTCGGTGTCCACGACCTCCGCCACGACGAGGTCGCCGATCGCCGGCGCCGCCCCCGCGGGGACCCGCAGCAGCGTCGTGCCGTCCACCTCCGGGCCCTGGTGCGCCGCGCGGCCCACCACGGCCCCGTCCTCCAGGGACTCCACGAGCACCTCCACGTGCTCCCCGACGCGCTCCTCCGCACGCTGCGCGACCAGCTCCTCGACGAGGCGGCCGACCGCCTCGACGCGGGCGGCGACCTCGTGCTCCGGCAGGTGCGCGTCCAGCTTCTCGGCCTCGGTGCCGTCCTCGTCGGAGTAGCCGAACACGCCCACGACGTCGAGGCGGGCCGCCTCCAGGAAGCCGCACAGCTCCGCCACGTCGTCCTCGGTCTCGCCGGGGAAGCCGACGATGACGTTGGAGCGCACCCCGGCCAGCGGCGCGCGCTCGCGGACCTGCTCCAGCAGCGCGAGGAACGGCTCGGTGCCACCGAAGCGGCGCATCCGCCGCAGGACGGCCGGGGCGGAGTGCTGGAAGGAGAGGTCGAAGTAGGGCACGACGCCCGGGGTGCCGGTCAGGGCGTCCAGCAGCCCGGGCCGCACCTCCGCCGGCTGCAGGTACGACACCCGCACCCGCGCCACCCCGGCCGTGGCGGCGATGGCGGGCAGCAGCTTCTCCAGCGCCCGCACGTCACCGAGGTCCTTGCCGTAGGAGGTGGTGTTCTCGCTGACGAGGAACAGCTCCTTCACACCGCGCTCCCCCAGCCAGGCGGCCTCGGCGAGCACCTCCCCGGCGGGGCGGGAGAGGAAGGAGCCGCGGAAGGCGGGGATCGCGCAGAACGTGCAGCGGCGGTCGCAGCCGGAGGCGATCTTCAGCGGTGCCCAGGGCCGGCCGTCGAGGCGGCGGCGCACCACCCGGGGCCCGGACGCCGGCGCCACCCCGGCGGGCAGGTCGGCGGGCGCCGCCGGGAGCGCCCCGGGGGCCGCGGCGGGGATCGCCACGGGGACCGCCGCGGCCGACCGCGCGCGCTGGCGCTCCACGGGCGCGAGCGGCAGCAGCGAGCGGCGGTCGCGCGGCACGTGGGAGCCGGGCCGGGCGCCCCCGAGGATGCCGTCCAGGTGGCCGGCGAGGTCGGCGTAGGAGTCGAAACCGAGGACGGCGTCGGCCTCGGGCAGCTCCTCGGCGAGCTGGGTGCCGTAGCGCTCGGCGAGGCAGCCGACGGCGACGACGGCCTGCGTGCGCCCGGCCTTCTTCAGGTCCGCGGCCTGCAGGACCGTGTCGATGCTGTCCTTCTTCGCCTGCTCGATGAAGCCGCACGTGTTGACCAGGGCGACGTCGGCGTCGGCGGCGTCCTCGACGAGGTCCCAGCCGGCGTCCGCCAGACGCCCGGCGAGCTCCTCGGAGTCGACGTCGTTGCGGGCGCAGCCCAGGGTGATCAGCGCGACGGATCGGGAAGGCACCCCGCCAGGGTACGCACCGGCGCAGGTCCGCGGGGACCGCCGGACGACGGGTCAGTGCTCGGCGCGGACCGGGGCGGCGCGCCCGCTGGCCACCCTCGCCCCGAAGGGCGGGTGCGGCACGGGGCCGTGGGGCGCCGGCGGGTGCGGCACGGGCGCTCCCGGAGCGGGTGCGGGTGGCTGCGGGGTGTGGGCCGCCGCGCCCGCCGCCTCCGCGTCGTGCCCGGCCACCACGGGCTGGGCGTGCGTCTGCGGCGCGTGCGGCTCCTCCAGCAGCGCCCGCATGGGCCGCGTCGGCCGGAACCACCCGCCGCCGGGGGGCAGCGCGGTGAGGCGGGTGCGCCCGAGCGGGAACTGGAAGGCCCCGGGCACGTCTTCCAGGTCGACGAACTCGATGTGTTCCGACTCCTGCGCGTAGCCGGCGACCTCGGCGAAGGACAGGACGGTGACGTGCACGCCCTCCCGGGCGAGGGCCTCCAGGGGCTGCAGGAAGTTGCGGCCGTCCCCGCTGGCCACGACGAGGCGGGTGAGGCGGTGGCTGACGCGGCGCTCAGCGATGTGCCGGAGCATGTCCTCGTCGACGTCGTCGTCGGCCTGCAGCTTGGGGCGGGCGAAGACCGCGTAGCCGAAGCCGCGCAGCGCCTCGATCCACCCGCGCATCGTCAGCGCGCTGGCGGGCTGGACGTTCGTGAAGACGCAGCCCTCCACCTCGCGCTCGCCCGCACCGGAGAGGAACCACCGCGCGAGGGCGTCGAAGCGGGGGCGTGAGGACGGTGAGGGGCGGCTCCCCAGGATGCTCGACAGGGTCATGTCGATGTTGGGCGCATCCCACACCAGCAGGTCGAGCTCAGGCCCGTCCTGCCGTGCCTGGCCTGCCGCAACGCTGGCCTCACGAGCCTCCATCTGCACATAGTTGCACGGAGAGTCACCAATTGCGACGTAGTGCTCGCACTGCGTGACACCTCGGCGTGTCGCACGGTTCGCGCGGGTCTCCCGGCCCGCCCCGGCGGGCCGCCGGGCCCGCCCGTGACGGCGGATCAGGCCCGGTCGGTCAGGTCCCAGGCGTCCTCAGAGCCGCCCTCGTCGTCCTCCACGTCCCCCAGGCCTGAGTCGTCCAGCAGCGCCGTCGGCGGGTCCTCGCCCCGGATGGCGGCCAGCGTCGCCGGCAGGTCCTCCGGCTTGACGAGCACGTCGCGCGCCTTGGAGCCCTCGCTGGCCCCCACGACGCCCCGCGACTCCAGCAGGTCCATCAGGCGCCCGGCCTTGGCGAAACCCACCCGCAGCTTGCGCTGCAGCATCGAGGTCGAGCCGAACTGGGTGTTGACCACCAGCTCCGCCGCCTGCAGCAGCACGCCGAGGTCGTCGCCGATCTCCTCGTCGACCTGCTTCTTCTCCGCCGTGGGCACGACGTCGTCGCGGTAGGACGGCTTGAGCTGGGTCTTGACGTGGGAGACGACGGCCTCCACCTCGGACTCCGTGACCCACGCGCCCTGCACGCGCATCGGCTTGCTCGCGCCCATCGGCAGGAACAGCGCGTCGCCCTGGCCGACGAGCTTCTCCGCGCCCGGCTGGTCCAGCACGACCCGGGAGTCCGCCAGCGACGACGTCGCGAACGCCAGCCGGCTGGGCACGTTCGCCTTGATCAGGCCGGTGACCACGTCCACGCTCGGCCGCTGCGTCGCGAGCACCAGGTGGATGCCCGCCGCGCGCGCCAGCTGCGTGATGCGCTGGATGGAGGCCTCCACGTCGCGGGGGGCGACCATCATCAGGTCCGCCAGCTCGTCGACGATCACGAGCAGGTAGGGGTAGGGCTGCAGGACGCGCTGGCTGCCCGGCGGCAGCGGCACCTCACCGGCGCGGACCGCGCGGTTGAAGTCGTCGATGTGCTTGAAGCCGAACGCCGCGAGGTCGTTGTAGCGGGTGTCCATCTCCTTCACCACCCACTCCAGGGCCTCCGCGGCCTTCTTGGGACTGGTGATGATGGGGGTGATGAGGTGCGGGATGCCCTCGTAGATCGTCAGCTCGACGCGCTTGGGGTCCACGAGGACCATCCGGACCTCGTCCGGGGTGGAGCGCATGAGGATCGAGGTGATCATCGAGTTGATGAAGCTGGACTTGCCGGCGCCCGTGGCACCCGCCACGAGCAGGTGCGGCATCTTGGCGAGGTTCGCGACGACGAAACCGCCCTCGACGTCCTTGCCGACGCCCATGACCATCGGGTGCTCGTTCTTGCGGGCCACGCCGCTGCGGAGCACGTCGCCGAGGGAGACCGTCTCGCGGTCGGTGTTGGGGATCTCGATGCCGATGGCCGACTTGCCGGGGATCGGCGACAGGATCCGCACGTCCGCGCTGGCGACGGCGTAGGCGATGTTCTTCGACAGCGCCGTGACCCGCTCCACCTTCACGCCGGGGCCGAGCTCGACCTCGTAGCGCGTGACGGTGGGCCCGCGCATGAAGCCGGTCACCCTCGCGTCGATCTCGAACTGGTCCAGCACCCCCGAGAGGGACTCCACGACGCGGTCGTTGGCGGCGCTGCGGGTCTTGTGCGGGGTGCCCGGGGTGAGGACCTCGTCGGAGGGCAGCGTGTAGGGCACGTCCCCCACGGCGAGCTGCTCGACGCGGATCGGGAGCGGCTCGGCGACGGGGTCGGGGTCCTTCGGCGGCGCCGCGGGCACGGGCTCCGCGGCACGCTCCGGCACCGGGGACGGCGCAGGGGGCGACACGGGGGGCGGTGCGCTCGGCGAGGCGGGGGTCGACCCCTGAGCGGGGGCGTCGGCGTCGGGTCGGGGGGCGGACCTCGGGCCGCGCCCGCGCTCGCGGCCGGTGGCGACGGCCTGCTCGAACGCCTCGTCGCCCGGGCGCGGGCCGTCGGGCCCCTCCTCCGGCGCAGCGCCGCGGCGACGGCGGCGCGCCCGGGCCAGTGCGGCGGCCGCGGCGTCGTGGGCGGCATCCGCGGCGGAGCCGCGCTCGCGGCGCCCGGTGCCGTCGGCGGCCCCCTCGGCGGCCTCCGTGCCGGAGTGGTGCGTCAGCCACTCGTACAGCGCCCGCAGCCGCGACGGGATCGCGTGCACCGGGGTCGCCGTCAGGACCAGCAGCCCGAAGAAGCCCAGCAGCGACAGCAGCGGCACCGTCACCCAGGCCGTCAGCGCGCTCGTGAGGGGTGTGGCGGCCAGGAAGCCGAGCATGCCGCCGGCCCCGCCGACCCACGGGTCGGCCTCGACGGTGGGGCTGGGCGCCCCGGAGGCGAGGTGGACCAGACCGCTGGCGGCCAGCACCAGGGCGATGGTGCCGATCACCGCGCGCGCCGTGGTGCGGGTGCGGTCGGGGTGGCGCAGCAGGTGCACGGCCATGCCCAGCAGGACCAGCGGCAGCGCGAGGGCCACCTTGCCGAAGGTGCCGGCCGCCACGACGTGGATGTAGTGCCCCGCCGCCCCGCGCAGCCCCCACCACTCCCGGGCGGCCACCACGAGCGCCAGCGCCAGCAGCAGCAGGCCGACGCCGTCGCGGCGGTGGGCGGGGTCCAGCTCCCGCGCGCCCTGGCCGACGCGGCGGGCGGCGCCGCCGACGAGGTGGGCCAGGCCCATCCAGGCGGAGGAGACGACCCGCACCGGCCAGGAGGGCCCGGTGCGGGCGGGGGGCGGGGAGCGCCGCGCGGCCGGTGCGGGGCGCCGGGCCGGCTGGCGGGCGGGCTGGCGGGCGGCGGTGCGCACCGGCTTCGACGGGCCGCCGCCCCTGGCAGGGGTCTTGCCCCGTTCGGGCGTGGAACGCGCGCTCGTCCGGGTGGCCATGGCGACACCGTACCCGCGGGGGCCCCGGGCACAGCGGCACACCACCGGCGGCGCGCCGCACGGCACCACCGGCGGCGCGCCGCACAGGAGGCCCACGGCCCGCGCACAGGGGCGGGCGGGAGACTGCGCCCATGGCGACGGTTGCACGCGGTCCGGCGGCGGGGCGGGAACGGCTCGCCGGGGTGGACCTGGCCCGCGGCCTCGCCGTGACGGGGATGGTGGCCGTGCACCTCCTGCCGGCCGCGGCGGGCGGCGCGGCGGGCCTGGTCCACACCGTCGCCGGCGGCCGCGCCTCGGCCCTCTTCGGCGTCCTGGCCGGGGTGTCCCTGGGGCTGCTCACCCGGCGCGGTCTGGACGGTGCCGGCCGCCGCGAGCGGGCGGGCCTGCGCGCGGGCGTCGTCGTGCGGGCCCTGCTCGTCACGCTGCTCGGGCTGGTGCTGACCGGGTGGCAGGAGGGCATCGCCGTGGTCCTGCCCGCCTACGGTTTGGCCTTCCTCGTGCTGCTGCCGGTGCTGTGGTGGCCCGCGCGGCGCCTGGCGGTCCTGGCGGGGGCTTGGCTGCTCCTGGGGCCGGTCGCGGGCCACCTGCTGCGGCAGGACCTGCCCCCCGGGCCCGGGCCGCAGCCGGGCCTGGCCTCGCTCGCGGACCCGGCCGGGCTGCTCACCACCCTCGCCCTGACCGGCTACTACCCGGTCGTCGGCTGGGCCGGTTTCCTCCTCGCCGGCCTCGCCGTGGCCCGCGCGGGCCTGCCCTCCGGGCGCGCCGCGCTCCGGCTGGCCGGGGCCGGGGCCGTGCTGGCGGGCGCGGCCGGCCTGGTGGGCGCCCTGCTGCTGGGACCGGCCGGCGGGGCGGGCGCGATCGCGGCCGCGGACCCGCAGGGCTGGGCGCGGATCACGGCCCCGGGGGCGAGCGCGTACGGCACCACCCCGACGACGACGTGGTGGTGGCTGGCCGTCGCCGTGCCGCACTCCTACACGCCGGTGTACCTCGTCTCCTCCACCGGCACCGCGCTGCTCGCCCTCGGGCTCGCCCTGGCGCTGCCCGCGGCCCTCACGCGGTGGTTGGGGCCGCTGACGGCCGTGGGCAGCATGCCGCTGAGCGTGTACGCGCTGCACGTGCTGGCGTGGCCGCTGCTGCACACCCCGCCCGGTGTGGCCCTGGGCGTGCACCTCGTCGTCGCGTGCGTGCTGGCCACGGCCTGGCGGCAGGCGCTGGGCCGCGGCCCCGCCGAGGAGGTCGTCGGGGCCGCGGCGGGGCTGGCCGGGTCCCTCGTCGGCGGCCGGCCCCGCGGAGCGCCCGCCCTCAGGCGGTGACCACCACAGGGATGATCATCGGCCGGCGGCGGTGCACCTGGCTCACCCAGGTCCCGACGGTGCGCCGCAGCACCTGCTGGAGCCGGTACGCGTCGACGTTGCCGTTGGCGGTCGCCTCGCTCAGCGCGCTCTCGATGCGGGCGCGCACCTGCGCGAAGCGCTCCTCGCCCTCCCCGGGGAAGCCGCGGGTGTTGAACTCCGGCCCCGCCACGATCTTGCCGGTGGCGGCGTCGACCACGAGGAAGACGGAGATGAAGCCCTCCTCGCCGAGGATGCGCCGGTCCTTCAGGTCCGCGTCGGTGATCTCCCCGACGGTGGAGCCGTCGACGTAGACGTAGCCGCAGGGGACGTTGCCCGCCACGCGGGCCACCCCGTCCACGAGGTCCACCACGACGCCGTCCTCCACGACGACGACCCGCTCGCGCGGCACGCCGGTCTGCACGGCCAGCTCGGCGTTGGCGACGAGGTGGCGGTACTCCCCGTGCACCGGCATGACGTTGCGCGGGCGCACGATGTTGTAGCAGTACAGGAGCTCACCGGCGCTGGCGTGCCCGGAGACGTGCACCTTGGCGTTGCCGGAGTGCACGACCTTCGCGCCGAGGCGGATGAGGCCGTTGATGACGCGGAACACGGCGTTCTCGTTGCCGGGGATGAGCGAGGAGGCGAGCACGACCGTGTCACCCGCGCCGACGACGATCCGGTGGTCCCCGTTCGCCATCCGCGACAGCGCGGCCATCGGCTCGCCCTGGGACCCCGTGCACATGAGCACGATCTGGTCCTCCGGCAGGTCCCCGACCCGCTTGACGTCCACCAGGACCCCCGGGGGGACCGTCAGGTAGCCCAGCTCGGCGGCGATGCCCATGTTGCGCACCATGGAGCGCCCCACGAGGGCGACCTTGCGCCCGTGCCGGTCCGCGGCGTCCAGGACCTGCTGCACGCGGTGCACGTGGCTGGCGAACGAGGCGACGATGACGCGGCGCTCCGCGCGGCCGAACACCTGGTCCAGCACCGGGCCGATGCCCCGCTCGGGGGCGGTGAAACCGGGGACCTCGGCGTTGGTGGAGTCCACCATGAACAGGTCCACGCCCTCCTCGCCCAGGCGGGCGAAGGCGCGCAGGTCGGTGATGCGCGAGTCCAGCGGGAGCTGGTCCATCTTGAAGTCGCCGGTGTGCAGGACCGTGCCGGCGCTGGTGCGCACCGCGACGGCGAGGGCGTCGGGGATGGAGTGGTTGACGGCGACGAACTCGCAGCCGAACGGGCCGAGCTGCTCGACCTGCCCCTCCCGCACCTGCAGGGTGTACGGGGTGATGCGGTGCTCCTTGAGCTTCGCCTCGATGAAGGCGAGCGTGAGCTGGGAGCCGACGAGCGGGATGTCCGGCTTGAGCCGCAGCAGGTACGGCACCGCGCCGATGTGGTCCTCGTGCCCGTGGGTGAGGATCACCGCGACGACGTCGTCGAGGCGGTCCGCGATGGGCGTGAAGTCGGGCAGGATCAGGTCCACGCCCGGCTGGTTCTCCTCGGGGAACAGCACCCCGCAGTCGATGATCAGCAGCTTGCCGCGGTGCTCCAGGACCGCCATGTTGCGGCCCACCTCGCCCAGGCCGCCGAGCGGCAGGACGCGCAGGGCGCCCTCGGCGAGGGGCGGCGGCGGCGAGAGCTCGGGGTGCGGGTGGCTCATGCGGTTCCTCCAGACGCGGCGTGCGCCGCGAGGGTCCGGGCCTCGAGCAGGCCGGCGGAGTCGAGGTCGGCGCGCAGGGTCGCCACCTCCTCCTCGGTCGCGTCGATCAGCGGCGGTCGGGTCGTGCGGGTGGGAAGGGCCCCGGTCAGCTCCAGGGCCGCCTTGACGGCGATGACCCCCTGCGTGCGGGTCATGATCGCCCGCACCGCGGGCAGCAGGCGGCGGTGGACGGCGAGGGCGCCGGCGAGGTCCCCCGCGTCCACCGCCTGCACCATGCGGGCGTACTCGGGACCCGCGACGTGGCTGACGACGCTGACGATCCCGGCGGCCCCGTGCGCGAGGTGGGCGAGGTTCAGGGCGTCGTCCCCGGAGTACCAGGCCAGGTCGGTGCGCGTCTGCACCCACGACGTCTCGTACAGGTCGCCCTTGGCGTCCTTGACCGCGACGACCCGCGGGTGCTCGGCGAGCCGCACGAGCGTCTCCGTGCCGATCGCCACCCCCGAGCGCCCCGGGATGTCATAGAGCATCACGGGCAGGCCGGTGGCGTCGGCGACCGCGACGAAGTGCCGCCGCAGGGCCTCCTGCGGCGGCTTGGAGTAGTACGGGGTCACCACGAGCAGCCCGTGCGCACCCGCCCGCTCCGCGGCGCGTGCCAGCGCGACGGTGTGCTGGGTGTCGTTGGTGCCCACCCCGGCCAGGACGCGGGCGCGCCCGCCGACGGCCTGGAGCACCGCGGCGAGCAGGCTCTCCTTCTCGCTGTCCGACGTGGTGGGCGACTCCCCCGTCGTGCCGCTGACCACCAGGCCGTCGTGGCCCTCGCCGACGAGGCGCTCCGCCAGCGACTGCGCCGCGTCCAGGTCCAGCTTCCCGTCGGCCGTGAAGGGGGTGACCATGGCGGCGCAGACCGCGCCGAACGGGCGCGCGGGAGGCAGGGAGAGCTCGACGGGCATGGGGTCACGCTACCGCTGCGGCGGCACCCGTCCCGCCCGAGGCGGGCGGTGACCTGCGCCGGGGCCGGCGGCGGCGTGCCGGGGGAAGACCACGTCCGGGCGCGGAGAACCGGCCCGGACGTGGCTGGATCCGGTGCTGGCCCGCTCGGGGTTCGGGCGAGCACCGGATCCGGGGGGTACATCGCGGCCCGGCGCGGGCGCGTTACACCGCGCGGGACACCACCTGCAGACCGTCCCCGGCGGCGACCACGGCCACGTGCGCCAGGGTCGGCACCACCGCGTCGGCGAGGAGCTCGGAGGCGGGGTGGGTGACGGTCACGGCGAGCGTGGCGCAGCCCGCGGCGCGCCCCGAGAGCAGACCCGCGGGAGCGTCCTCCACGACCAGGCAGCGGGCCGGGTCCACGCCCAGGCGGCGCGCCCCCAGCAGGTACGGCTCCGGGTCGGGCTTGCCGCGGCGCACGTCGTCGAACGTCACCCACTCCTGGGGCTCGCGCAGCCCCGCCGAGGAGGCCCGCGCCCGCGCCAGCGGCAGGGTGCAGGACGTCACGACCGCCCACCGCTCCTGCGGCAGGGACGCCAGCAGCTCCTCCACCCCGGGCAGCAGGACCACGTCGGCGACGTCCTCCACCTCCAGCTCCGTGATGCGCCGGGTCGCCTCCGCCACCTGCCCGGCCGGCAGCAGCTCGGCGACGATGGAGGCGGCGGGGCGGCCGTGGCCGTGGGCCTTGGCGAAGGCCTCCCCGTCCACCCCGAACTCGATCGCCCAGCGCGTCCAGCAGCGCACGATGGCGGTGGTGGAGTCCACCAGGGTGCCGTCCATGTCGAACAGGACGGCGTCGAAGGTGCGGCCGGCGAGAGCGGGGAGGGTGCTGTCCACCCCCGCACCCTAAGCAGCGGCCGGCGGCGGCCACGCCGGGCACCCGCCGGCCCGGCGGGCGGCCCCCGGCTTCCCGGTCAGCCCGGTCAGCCCGGAGGGGTGCCCCCGGGCGCGGAGCGGTCCAGGCGCACGGCGTGCCGGGCCGCGGCGCGCGCCCGCCGGCGGTCCCCCGCGGCGTCGTAGGCCACCGCCAGGCGGTACCAGGCGCCGGCGTCGGCGCCGTCGCGCTCCACCTCGGCGCGGTAGCGCTCGAACAGGGCGCGGCCCGCCTCCCGGTCCACCCGGCCGCCGGCGGTGCGGCCCAGGTCGTCCACGGGCAGCTCCCCGCGCTCGGCGAGCCGGCGCCCGAGGCGCTCCGTGGCCACGCCGAACATCAGCTCCCGCGCCACGGCCCAGGCGGCGACGGCGGGCAGGAGCAGCAGGGCCGTGCCGTAGAGGACGGGCACCGCCCCGCCCTGGCGCAGCATCTCCACGCCGAGGCGCCCCAGGGTCAGGAGGTAGCCGAGGACGACGGCCGTGGCCAGGGCCACGACCAGCTTGGTGCGCACCGGCGCCCCGGCTCAGGCCGGACCGTCGCGGCGCGCGGCGCCGTCCAGGTCCAGGTAGTGCTCCAGGCCGACGGTCAGGCCCGGGCGGTCCACGACCGTGCGCACCCCGAGCAGGACCCCCGGCATGAACGAGGCCCGGTCGTAGGTGTCGTCGCGCAGGGTCAGGGTCTCCCCCGGCCCGCCGAACAGCACCTCCTGGTGGGCCAGCAGCCCCCGCAGGCGCACCGCGTGCACGCGCACCCCGTCGACGTCCGCGCCGCGGGCGCCCTCCAGCTCCTCGCTCGTCGCGTCGGGCGCGGGCGGCAGACCGGCCTCGGCGCGGGCGGCGGCGATCAGCTGGGCGGTGCGCACCGCCGTGCCGGACGGGGCGTCCACCTTGGCCGGGTGGTGCAGCTCCACGACCTCGACGGACTCGAACCAGCGGGCGGCCTGCTGGGCGAACTTCATGACCAGCACCGCGCCGATGCCGAAGTTGGGCGCGACCAGCACCCCGAGGGCCGGGGCCTCGGCCAGCCAGCCGCGCACGGTCTCGAGCCGCTCCGCCGTCCAGCCGGTGGTGCCGGTGACGACGTGCACCCCGTGCGAGACGCACCACTCGACGTTGCCCATGACCGCCGAGGGCACGGTGAGGTCGACGACGACCTGCGCGTCGGCGTCCGCGACGGCCTCCAGCGGGTCACCGCGCCCGATGCGCGCGACGAGCTCCAGGTCCGGTGCGGCCTCCACGGCGGCGCAGGCCTGGGCGCCCATGCGCCCGCGGGCACCGAGGACGGCGACGCGCAGCGGCGGGACGGGCTCCCCGCCGGCGGCCCCGGCGCTCACGCCAGGACCCGGGAGAAGTCGTGGTCCTCCTCGAAGGGGCCGACCGCCACGATCGAGCGGGGCCGGGCCACCAGGTCCGCGGCCAGCCCCTGCACCTCGTCCGCCGTGACGGCCCGCAGCCTGCGCAGGGCGGTGTCCAGGCCGGTGAACTCCCCGTGCACCAGCTCCGCCTTGCCCAGCCGGGACATCCGGGAGCCGGAGTCCTCCAGGCCCAGCACGAGCCCGCCGGCGAGCTGGCCGATCCCGCGGCGCAGCTCCTCCTCGTCCAGGCCGTCCTGCGCCAGGCGCACCAGCTCCGCGAGCATGAGCTCGGCCACCTGGTCCGCCTTGGCCGGCGAGCAGCCCGCGTACAGCCCGATGTAGCCGCCGTCGGAGTAGTTCGCGTTGAAGGAGTACACCGAGTACGCCAGGCCGCGCTTCTCCCGGACCTCCTGGAAGAGCCGGCTGCTCATGCCCCCGCCGAGGACGGCGTTGAGCACCGACAGCGTGAAGCGGCGCTCGTCGGTCGCGGTGACCCCCGTGCAGCCCAGCACGAGGTGGGCCTGCTCGGTGGGCCTGCCCACGACGAGGGCGCGGCCTGCGCCGCCGCCCGTGGCCTCCCCCGTGACGCGTCGCGCAGCCGGGGCCGCCGGCGGCAGCGGCACCCCGGCGCGCTCCAGCTCCGCCTGCACCGCCGAGCAGACGGCCTCGTGGTCGAGGCCGCCCGCGGCGGTGAAGACGAGGTGGCGCGGCTCGTAGTGCTGGCGGTAGTGCGCCCACACGTCGTCGCGCCCGACCGCCCGGATGGTGTCGGGCGTGCCGCCGATGGGCCGCCCGAGCGGGTGCTCACCGAGGACGACCTCGGCGAAGCGCTCGTGGGCGACGTCGGCGGGGTCGTCGTCGTTCATGGCGAGCTCTTCCAGGATGACCTCGCGCTCGGAGTCGAAGTCCCCGGGGTCCAGGACCGCCGAGGTGACCATGTCGGTGACGACGTCGATGGCCATCGGCAGGTCCTCGTCGAGGATCCGCGCGTAGTAGGTCGTGTGCTCCTTGCCCGTCGCGGCGTTGGCCTCACCGCCGACCGCGTCGAACGCGGTGGCGATGTCCATGGCGTCGCGGCGGGTGGTGCCCTTGAAGAGCAGGTGCTCCAGGAAGTGGGTGGAGCCGAACTGCCCGTGCGTCTCGTCGCGGGAGCCTACCCCCACCCAGCAGCCGAAGCTCACGGAACGCTGGCCCGGCATGGCCTCCGTGAGGACCCGCGCCCCGCTGGGCAGGACGGAGCGGCGCACGAGGGCGCCGCCGCCCGAGTCCTCGACGGTGGTGGTGCGGACGCCGTCGGAGGCCGGGCCCAGCGGGAGCGGGATGCTCGTCACGTCAGGCGTCGACCCCGACGGAGTCGGAGGCCCCGGAGGCGTCCGCGGACTGCTCCGCGCCGCCCTCGCCGCCCTCCTCGTCGGCGACGACGGGCACCAGCGACAGCTTGCCCCGCGGGTCGATCTCCGCGATCTGCACCTGGACCTTCTGCCCCACGGCCAGCACCTCGTCGACGTTGTCGACGCGCTTGCCGCCCACCAGCTTGCGCAGCTGGGAGATGTGCAGCAGGCCGTCCTTGCCGGGCAGCAGGGAGATGAACGCACCGAACGTCGTCGTCTTCACGACGGTGCCCAGGTAGCGCTCACCGACCTCCGGCATCGTCGGGTTGGCGATCGCGTTGATCGCGCTGCGCGCGGCCTCCGCGGACGGGCCGTCGACGGCCCCGATGTACACGGTGCCGTCGTCCTCGATGGAGATGTCGGCGCCCGTGTCCTCCTGGATCTGGTTGATCATCTTGCCCTTGGGGCCGATGACCTCGCCGATCTTGTCGACGGGGACCTTCACCGTGATGACGCGCGGGGCCGTCGGGGACATCTCGTCCGGTGCGTCGATGGCCTCGTTCATCACCGCGAGGATGTGCAGGCGCGCGTCGCGGGCCTGCTTCAGCGCGTCGCCGAGCACCGAGGCGGGCAGGCCGTCGAGCTTGGTGTCGAGCTGGATCGCCGTGACGAACTCCGGCGTGCCGGCGACCTTGAAGTCCATGTCGCCGAAGGCGTCCTCGGCGCCGAGGATGTCGGTCAGGGCCGCGTAGCGGGTCTCACCGTCCACGGTGTCGGACACCAGGCCCATGGCGATGCCCGCGACCGGCGCGCGCAGCGGCACACCGGCGTTGAGCAGCGACAGCGTCGAGGCGCACACGGAGCCCATCGAGGTGGAGCCGTTGGAGCTGAGGGCCTCGGAGACCTGCCGGATGGCGTAGGGGAACTCCTCGCGGGCGGGCAGCACCGGCACCAACGCGCGCTCGGCGAGCGCGCCGTGGCCGATCTCGCGGCGCTTCGGGGAGCCGACGCGGCCGGTCTCGCCCGTGGAGAAGGGCGGGAAGTTGTAGTTGTGCATGTAGCGCTTGCGCGTCACGGGCGAGAGCGTGTCGAGCTGCTGCTCCATGCGGAGCATGTTCAGCGTCGTCACGCCGAGGATCTGGGTCTCGCCGCGCTCGAACAGCGCGGAGCCGTGCACGCGGGGCAGGACCTCGACCTCGGCGGACAGGGTCCGGATGTCGGCGAGGCCGCGGCCGTCGATGCGGACGCCGTCGGTGAGGATGCGCTGGCGGATGAGCTTCTTCTGCAGCGAGCGGTAGGCCGCGGAGATCTCCTTCTCCCGGCCCTCGAACGCCTCGCCGAGCTTGCCCTTCAGCTCCGCCTTGACGGCGTCGACCCGGTCCTGGCGCTCCTGCTTGCCGCCGATGGTCAGCGCCTCGCGCAGGTCCGCCTCGGCGGCCGCGGTGACGGCCTCGAGGACGTCGTCGGCGTAGTCGGGGAAGAGCGGGAACTCCGCGGTCGGCTTCGCGGCGCGCGAGGCGACCTCCTGCTGGGCGCGCACGAGGGCCGCGATGTGCGGCTTGGCGGCCTCGAGGCCCTGGGCCACGACGTCCTCGGTGGGCGCCTGCGCACCGTTCTCCTTGATGAGGACCCAGGCGTTGTCCGTGGCCTCGGCCTCCACCATCATGATCGCGACGTCCTCGGTGCCGTCGGCACCGGTGATGACGCGACCGGCCACGACCATCTCGAAGACGGCGCGCTCGGACTCGGAGTAGCGGGGGAACGCCACCCACTGCCCGTCGATGAGGGCGACGCGCACGCCGCCGACGGGGCCGGAGAAGGGCAGGCCGGCGAGCTGGGTGGACAGCGACGCGGCGTTGATCGCGACGACGTCGTAGGCGTCGTCGGGGTGCAGCGCCAGGACGCTGACGACGACCTGGACCTCGTTGCGCAGCCCCTTGACGAAGCTCGGGCGCAGCGGCCGGTCGATGAGGCGGCAGGTGAGGATCGCCTCGGTGGACGGGCGGCCCTCCCGGCGGAAGAACGAGCCGGGGATCTTGCCGGCGGCGTAGCTGCGCTCCTCCACGTCCACCGTGAGGGGGAAGAAGTCGAACTGGTCCTTCGGGGTCTTGCCGGCGGTGGTGGCGCTCAGCAGGAAGGACTCGTCGTCGAGGTAGACGGCGGCGGAGCCGGCGGCCTGGCGGGCGAGGCGCCCGGTCTCGAAGCGGATGGTGCGGGTGCCGAACGAACCGTTGTCGATGACGGCTTCGGCGGCGGTGATCTCAGGACCCTCCACGGGTGCCTCCGTTCTGTCGCGGAGGACCGCGCACTCGATCTGCCGGTGCTCGATCGAGGCGCACGGGGCGCGCGGGGCGCGGACCCGGGGGCCACTACCGAGGACCGGTCCGGTGCTGCAGGTCGCTCCTGCTCCGTGCGGCCGGACGGCCGCGTCGTAACCGGTGCGGCGCCCGCCGGGGTGCGCGGGCGCGTGTGCGGGTGGTGCCCGCACGGGGACGGGGCGGCTCCCGGGAGGGAGCCGCCCCGGGGGTCAGCGTCGGATGCCGAGCCGCTCGATGATCGAGCGGTAGCGGTTGATGTCCTTCTTGGCCATGTACTGCAGCAGGCGGCGACGCTGGCCGACCAGCAGCAGGAGGCCACGACGGCTGTGGTGGTCGTGCTTGTGCTGCTTCAGGTGCTCCGTCAGGTCGCGGATCCGCTGGGTCAGCATCGCGACCTGGACCTCCGGCGAGCCGGTGTCACCCTCGACGGTGGCGTACTCGGACATGATCTGCTTCTTGGTGGCAGCGTCGAGCGGCATCTGCTCTCCTCGGGTCGTTGCGCGGTGCCTCGGGGCAGGTCCACCCGGGCGCTCTGGAGTCCGCGGCCGATCGAACGGCGAGATCAGGCTAACAGGCGGCGGCACTGCTCCACATCCCGGGCCATCTGCTCCACCAGCGCCCCGATGCCGTCGAAGCGCAGCGTGGGCCGCAGCCGGTGGGTGAACTCCACCGCCATCCGCTCCCCGTACAGCTCCAGGCCCGTGCGGTCGATCGCGTACGCCTCCACCCGCCGCTCCACCCCGTCGAACGTGGGGTTGGTGCCCACGGAGATCGCCGCGGGCATCCGCTCGCCGTCGCCGCCGTCCGGGCCGGGCCGCACCATCCACCCCGCGTACACCCCGTCGGCCGGGACCAGCCCCTCGCAGCTCGGGCACAGGTTCGCCGTGGGGTAGCCCAGCTCCCGGCCGCGGTGGTCCCCGTGCACGACGGTGCCCACCACCCGGTGCGGGCGGCCCAGCACGTCCGCGGCGTGCTGCACGTCCCCCGCCGCGAGGTCCCGGCGGACCCGCGTGGAGGACCACGGGCGCACCGGCGCCCCCGCCGGGCCGTGCTCGGGGGAGACGTCGTCCAGCGCCGTCACCACGAACCCGCAGGCCCGGCCCAGCTCCTGCAGGGTGGCCAGGTCCCCGGAGTTGCCGCGCCCGAAGCGCACGTCGCGCCCGACGACGACCTCCACGGCGCCCAGCGTCTCCACGAACACCGTCCGCACGAAGCGCTCGGGGTCCCAGGAGGCCAGCTCCCGGGTGAACTCCATGACGAGGACGCCGTCCAGGCCGGTCTCGGCGAGCAGGCGCAGCCGGTCCGGCGGGCCCGTGAGCAGCTGCGGGGCGCGCTCGGGGTGCAGCACGGCCAGCGGGTGCGGGTCGAACGTCACCGCCACGGCGCGGGCGCCGCGGGAGCGCGCCGAGCCCACCACCCGCGCGAGCACCGCGCGGTGCCCGCGGTGGACCCCGTCGAAGTTGCCGATCGCGACGACGCTGCCGCCCTCGGCGGGGGGGACCTCGTCGAGGGAGTTCCAGCGGTGCACGGGCCCACTGTGCCAGCCCGGCGCCGGCCGATCAGCGCGGGGGCGCCGGGCCGGCGCCCGGGTGGCGGGGCTCAGCGCGGCGGGACGACCAGCAGCGGGCGGGCGCGCCCTCCGGAGGCGTGCAGCAGCGCGACCAGCTCCCCGGCGGGACCGAGGGCGGCCGTGGGCGCCTCCTCGCGCTCGGCCCGCAGCTCCAGGGCCCGGCCGTGCCCGAGGTCCACGGCCTCCTCCCCGCTCAGCTCACGCACGTCGAACAGCAGGCGCGCCGCCTCCGCCAGCGGCAGGGCCCGCGGCTCCCCGGCGAGCTGCTCCAGGGTCTGCGCGCTCTGCACGCGGAAGGGGCCCGAGCGGGTGCGCCGCAGCGCCGTCAGGTGCCCCCCGACGCCGAGAGCGGCGCCGAGGTCGCGCGCCAGGGCCCGCACGTAGGTGCCCGCGGAGCACTCCACGACCACGTCGACGTCCACCGACACCTCCGCCCGGCGCACCGCGAGCACGTCGAAGCGGGTGACGGTGACGGGGCGCGCGGGCAGCTCGACGTCCTCGCCGGCGCGCACCCGGGCGTAGCTGCGCCGGCCGTCCACCTTCACCGCGCTCACCGAGCTGGGCACCTGCTGCAGCGGGCCGGTCAGCGCGGCCACCGCCCCGCGCAGCGCCTCCTCGCCCACACCGGAGGCGTCGGCGGTGGAGAGGACCTCCCCCTCGGCGTCGTCGGTGACGGTCGCCGCGCCCAGGCGCACCGTGGCCAGGTACTCCTTGTCGTGGCCGACGACGTACGTCAGCAGCCGCGTGGCCCGCCCGGTACCCACGACCAGCACCCCCGTCGCGGCGGGGTCCAGCGTGCCGGCGTGGCCGACGCGGCGGGAGCCGACGACGCGGCGGCAGCGGGAGACGACGTCGTGCGAGGTCATCCCCGCCGGCTTGTCGACGAGGAGGAGACCCTCCAGGTGCGCCGGGACGGGGGCCGCGCCCCGGCTCACGAGTGCCCGGCGGCCGGGCCGTCGCCCTCGACGAGCTCGGCCTCCAGCGCCGCGTCGTCGTGCTCGTCGTCGTCGTGCTCGTCGTCTTCGTGCTCGTCGTCGTCGTGCTCGTCGTCGTCGTGCTCGTCGTCGTCCTCGTGCTCCAGCGGCTTGCGGTACGGGTCCGGGTCGCCGGCCGGCTCGGCGGCCGCCGCCAGCGCCGCCACCCGGCGGTCCTGCTCGGCGGCGACGCGCAAGAGCTCCTCCATCTGCGCGGCCGTCTCGGGCACGACGTCCGCGGTGAAGGTGAGCGTGGGGGTGAGCCGGACACCGGTGCGCTTGCCGACCTCGGCGCGCAGCACGCCCCGGGCGCTCTCCAGCGCCGCGGCCGTACCGGCGTGGGCCTCCTCGTCGCCGAGGACGGTGTAGTAGAGCGTCGCGTGCTGCAGGTCGTTGGTCACGCGGGCGTCGGTGACGGTGATGAAGCCGAGGCGCGGGTCCTTCACACGGCTCTCCAGCGCCTCCGCGACGATGACCTTGATGCGGTCGGCCAGCTTGCGGGCGCGGGCGGGGTCGGCCACGGCGTGCTCCTGAGGTCGGGCCGGGCCCGCGGGGGACCCGGCGTGCGGGGCTCCGCCGGTGGCGGGGCCCCGGTGGAGCGGCACGGGTCGTCCCGTGCCGGGGATCAATCCTCGTCGCTGTGCAGCATCCGTCGAGCCGAGAGGACCTGGAACTCCGGGTGCGCGGCCACGGCGCGCTCGCAGCGGTCGAGCACCTCCTGGCAGCGGGCGGCGTCGGGGGCGACGACCGCCACGGAGACCTCCGCGCGCCGGTGCAGGTCGAGGTGCCCCGTCTCGGCGGCGGCCACGTCGAAGGCCCGGCGCAGCTCGGCCACCAGCGGCCGCACGATGCTGCGCTTGCCCTTGAGGGAGTGGACGTCGCCCAGGAGCAGGTCGACGGTGAGGGTTCCTGCGTACATGCGTCGGTGGTGCGCCCTCCCGCGCGGTGTGCGTGCCGCCGCGCCCGCGGTCGCGGGCACGGCTGGGGCCGGGGCGGGAGGGAGGTCCCGCCCCGGCCTTCCTCAGCCGGGGAAGCGGATCCGCGCGTCAGGCGCGGGGCTTCTCCCGCATCTCGAACGTCTCGATGACGTCGTCGATCTGGAGGTCGTTGAACGAGCCCAGGCCGATACCGCACTCGAAGCCGTCGCGGACCTCGGTGGCGTCGTCCTTGAACCGCCGCAGCGACTCGATGGTGAGGTTGTCACCGTGCACGACCCCGTTGCGCAGCACGCGCGCCTTGGAGTTGCGCCGGATGAGACCCGAGCGGACGAGGCAGCCGGCGATGTTGCCGAACTTGGAGGAGCGGAACACCTCGCGCACCTCGGCGGTGCCGAGCTGCACCTCCTCGAACTCCGGCTTGAGCATGCCGCGCAGGGCCTGCTCGACCTCCTCGATCGCCTGGTAGATGATCGAGTAGTACCGGATGTCGACACCCTCGCGCTCCGCGTACTCCCGCGTCTGCCCCTCGGGACGGACGTTGAAGCCGATGATGATCGCGTTGGAGGCGACGGCGAGGTTCACGTTGTTCTTCGTGATGGCCCCGACGCCGCGGTCGATGACGCGCAGTTCCACGTCCTCGCCCACGTCCAGCTGCAGGAGCGCGTCCTCCAGGGCCTCGACCGAACCGGCCACGTCGCCCTTGAGGATCAGGTTGAGGGTCTCGACCTTGCCCTGCTTCAGCGCGTTGGTGAAGTCCTCCAGGCTGATGGTCTTGCGGACCTTGGCCAGGAGGGCGTTGCGCTCGGCGGCCTCGCGCTTCTCGGCGATCTGGCGCGCGGTCCGGTCGTCGGGGGCCACGATGAACGTGTCCCCCGCGCCGGGCACGGACGTCAGGCCGAGGACCTGCACCGGACGCGCCGGGGTGGCCTCGGGGACCGTCTCGCCGTACTCGTCGAGCATGGCGCGCACGCGGCCGTAGCCGGTGCCCGCGACGATCGCGTCGCCGACCCGCAGGGTGCCGGACTGCACGAGCACCGTGGCGACGGGGCCGCGGCCCTTGTCGAGGTTGGCCTCGATGGCGATACCGCGGGCGTCCTTGTTGGGGTTCGCCCGCAGGTCCAGCGCCGCGTCGGCCGTCAGCAGCACGGCCTCCAGGAGCTGGTCCAGGCCCAGGCCCTGCTTGGCGGAGACGTCGACGAACATCGTGTCGCCGCCGTACTCCTCGGCCACCAGGTTGTACTCGGTGAGCTGCTGCCGGACCTTCGCCGGGTTCGCGCCCTCCTTGTCGACCTTGTTGACCGCCACGACGATCGGCACGTCGGCCGCCTGCGCGTGGTTGAGGGCCTCGATCGTCTGGGGCATGACGCCGTCGTCCGCAGCGACCACGAGGATCGCGATGTCCGTCACCTTCGCACCGCGGGCGCGCATGGCCGTGAAGGCCTCGTGACCCGGGGTGTCGATGAAGGTGATGGCGCGCTCGACGCCCTCGTGCTCCTTGTGGACCTGGTAGGCACCGATGTGCTGGGTGATGCCGCCGGCCTCCTTGGCCACCACGTCCGTGGAGCGGATGGCGTCCAGCAGCTTCGTCTTGCCGTGGTCGACGTGACCCATGACGGTCACGACCGGCGGGCGCGCCTCGAGCTCCTCGTCGCCCTCGGCCTCCAGCTCGGCGTCGAGGTTGATGTCGAAGGACGCGAGCAGCTCGCGCTCCTCGTCCTCCGGGGAGACGACCTCGATGACGAAGCCCAGCTCCGCGCCGAGCAGCTGGAAGGTGTCCTCGTTCAGCGACTGCGTGGCCGTGGCCATCTCACCGAGGTGGAACAGCACTGTGACCAGCGCCGCGGGGTTGGCGTTGATCTTGTCGGCGAAGTCCGTCAGCGAGGCACCGCGCCGGATGCGCACGACGCTGCCGTCGCCGCGCGGGACCTGCACGCCCCCGATCGTAGGGGCCTGCATCGCCTCGTACTCCTGGCGCTTGGCGCGCTTGGACTTGCGGCCCTTGGCCGGGCGCCCACCGGGACGCCCGAAGGCGCCCGCCGTGGTGCCGCGGCCACCGCGGCCACCGGGCCCACCGCCGCCGCCGGGTCCACCGCCGGGACGCGGGCCGAACCCGCCGCCACCGCCGGGACCACCGGCACCCGCACCGGGGCGCGGGCCGAAACCACCACGGCCGCCGGGGCCGGGACGCGCACCGCCGGGACCACCCGGACGCGCACCGCCGGGACCCGGACGGGGCGCGGCGGGGCGCGGCGGCATCATGCCGGGGTTCGGGCGCGGTCCGCCCGCACCGGGCCCACCGCCGGGACGCGGCCCACCGGGACGCGGCCCACCGGGCGCCGGGGCCCCACCGGGGCGGGGTGCTCCGCCGCCGGGACGGGGCATGCCCTGGTTCGGGGCGAAGGGGTTGTTGCCCGGACGCGGCGAGCCGCCGCCGGGACGGGGCATGCCCTGGTTCGGGGCGAAGGGGTTGTTGCCCGGACGCGGGGAGCCGCCGCCGGGACGGGGGGCGCCGGCACCGGGGCGCGCGGCGCCACCGGCCGGACCGGGACGCGAGGGGGCACCGGGACCACCCGGGCCGGCCGGGCGGTTCTGCTGGCGCGGGCCGGCGGGGAAGCGGTCACCGGGACGCTCGCCACGGGGGTCGGGACGCTCACCGCGGGACTCGGGCGCCGGGCGCTCGCCGCGGGGATCGTGACCCGGGCGCTCGCCGCGGGCGTCGGGACGCTCGCCGCGGGACTCCGGCGCGGGCCGCTCACCGGGACGGCGGGTGGGCCCGCCGGGGACCGGGCGCGGGCCGGGGGCCGGACGGGTCGGCGCGGGACCCGGGCCCGCGGCCGGGCGCTGCGGGGCCTGCGCCGCGGGCTGCTGCGGAGCGGGCTGCTGCGGTGCCGCGGGCCGCTCGGGGGCGGCGGACTGCTGCGGTGCCGCGGCGGGCTGCTGCGGTGCCGCGGCGGGCGCCTGGAAGGACGGCCCGGCGGGGGCCGCTGGTGCCGCGGGACGCTCCACGGGAGCCGGAGCCGGTGCTGCGGGAGCCGGTGCGGGCCGCGGGCCCGGTGCCGGCGCCGCGACGCGCGGCCCCGGCTTGGCCGGCGGCGGGGTGGGGCGCCCGGCGCCACCCGGCTTGGCCCCGCCCGCAGCGGGGAACTTGTCCTTCAGCCGCCGCACGACGGGCGGTTCGATGGTGGACGACGCGGAGCGGACGAACTCGCCCATCTCCTGCAGCGTCGTCAGGACGACCTTGCTCTCGACCCCGAACTCCTTGGCGAGCTCGTAGACCCGGACCTTTGCCACTTCTCTCCTGTCTTGGTCCGGGCCTTCGGGATCGGCTCGAACCGTCGTTACTGGGGGGTGCTCATCGCTGCGAACTCATCGGGTGCTCATCAGCTGTTCGACCCGCTTCCATCGGTGACGGTGGTGTTCTGGACCTGCTCGACGTACCGGTGCAGACCGGTCAGGTCGATGTCCGACGGACGGCGAAGTGCCCGTCCGAAGGCTCGCCGACGCTCGGCGGAGGTGAGACACGCTAGCTGCGGGTGCAACCACGCGCCCCGTCCGGGGCGTCGGGCTCGGGGGTCGGGGGCGGCGGAGATCACCCCACCACCCTCCTCGGCCACGATCCTCAACAGGACCGACCGGGCATCCCGCTTGCGACAACCCACGCACGTACGCACGCATTCCGGCGGAGCCGGCGCAGGCGGCAGGCCGGTCCCACGGGAGGATCGGTCCGACGGTGCGGTGGATCGCCGGTCACGGGGACCGGGCGGCGTCAGTGTAGCGATGCAGGCAGTCTAGCGCCGCACCCCGGTGGTCCGCTCCGGGCCTGCGGCCGGACGGGGCTCAGCGCGGGGCCTGCGCCGCGGCGTCGGAGTGGATGTCGATGCGCCAGCCCGTCAGCTTCGCGGCCAGGCGCGCGTTCTGCCCCTCCTTGCCGATCGCGAGGGACAGCTGGTAGTCGGGCACCACGACCTTCGCGGAGCGGGCCGCGGCGTCGACGACCTCGACGCTGGACACCCGCGCCGGCGACAGCGCGTTGGCGACGAAGGCCGCCGGGTTCTCGCTGTGGTCGACGATGTCGATCTTCTCCCCGCGCAGCTCGGCCATCACCGAGCGCACGCGCTGGCCCATCGGCCCGATGCAGGCGCCCTTCGGGTTGACCCCCGCGACGCGCGCCCGGACCGCCATCTTCGTGCGGTGCCCCGCCTCGCGGGCCAGGGCCACGATCTCCACCGTGCCGTCGGCGATCTCCGGCACCTCCAGCGCGAAGAGCTTGCGCACCAGGTTCGGGTGCGAGCGGGACAGCACGATCGAGGGCCCCTTGGCCCCCTTGCGCACCGAGACCACGAAGCAGCGGATGCGGCTGCCGTGCTCGTAGGACTCCCCCGGCACCTGCTCCTGAGGCGGCAGCACCGCCTCCACCGAGCCCAGGTCGACCTGCACCATCCGCGGGTCGCGACCCTGCTGGACGACCCCGGAGACGATGTCGCCCTCCTTGCCGGCGAACTCCCCGAGGACCTGCTCGTCCTCGGCGTCGCGCAGCCGCTGGAGGATCACCTGCCGCGCCGTGGTGGCGGCGATGCGGCCGAAGCCGGAGGGCGTGTCGTCGTACTCGCGCAGCACCTGACCGTCCGCGCCCCGCTCCTCGGCCAGCACCGCCACCTCGCCCGAGGAGCGGTCCAGGTGCACCCGGGCGTGCTTCTGGGAGCCCTCGGTGTGGTGGTACGCGATGAGCAGGGCCTGCTCGATGGCCCGCACCAGGGTGTCGAAGGGGATCTCGCGCTCGCGTTCCAGCATGCGGAGCGCGGCCATGTCGATGTTCACGTCAGTCCTCCTCGGGGGAGCCGGCCGCCCGGGTGGGCGTCCCGCCCCCCTCGTCCTCGTCCGGCAGGTCGTCCCCGTCCCCGAGGTCGTCGTCCAGCTCGTCGTCGTCCAGCTCGTCATCGTCCAGCTCGTCGTCGTCCACGCCGTCCAGCTCGTCGTCGGCGCCGTCCGCGACGTGCGTGAACTCCACCTGCACCTCGCCGCGCACGAGGTCCGCCCAGGGCACGAGCCGCTCCCCGCGGGGGGCGGACCTCGACGGCGGGCGCCCCTTGACGGACTGCGGCTGCACGTCCAGCACGACGCCCTCCTCGCCGGCGTCGACGACGCGGCCCACCAGGACACCGCCGTCGGCGAGCACCGCGCGCACCACGCGCCCGCGGGCCCTGGACCAGTGGCGGCGCCGCACCAGCGGGCGGTCCACGCCCGGGGAGCTGACCTCCAGCACGTACGGTGCGGAGCCGAGCACGTCGGAGGCGTCCAGCGCCTCGGAGACGGCGGTCGAGGCGACGGCCACCGCGTCGAGGTCCACCTCCCCCGGCTCGTCGCCGGCGAGGTCCACGACGACCCGCACGATGCGCCGGCGCCCGGCGGAGGTGACCTCCACGTCCTCCAGCGCGAGCCCGGCCCCGGCGACGACGTCGTCGAGCACCGCGGCCACCTCCTGGCTCAGGGGTGTCGCGGGGGACGGTCCCGTCGGCGGCACGGGGGGCTCCTCTCCTGGCGGTGGTCGGCGCAGCACGCGGCCCCGCGGAGGACCGCGGGGCCGCGTGCCGCGCCGCGCTGCTGCGGGTGGCGCAGTTCCCGCGGCGGCTCCCCAGCCTAGCCGTGCCGCGCCCCTGCGGCCCCCACCGGCGGCGGCCCGTGCGAGCATCCCCTGCGTGCCGACTCCCCCCGCCGCCCGGCCCGCGGCGCCGGGACCGCCCGGGGCGACCCCGGGCCGCCGGAGCGTGCTGCGCCTGGGCGGCGCGGCGGCGCTGGGCCTGCTGCTGCCCGCGTGCGGCGTGCGCTGGGCACCGCGCCCGGACCCGACGCCGACCGCCGAGCCGGGGCCGGACGACCTGGCGCGGGAGGAGGCGGTGGCCGACGCCCGCGCCCTGGAGCTGGCCCTGACCGCGCTCGCGCCCGCAGGCGGGGCTCCCGCGGCCCCGGCGGCGACGGCGCTGGAGGAGACCCGCGCCCACCTGCGCGCGCTCGGCGCCGGCCCGGCCGCCGCGCCCGCCGGCCCGGGCGGCACCCCCGGCCCCGCGGACCCCACCCCGGCGGACCCGCCGCCGTCCACGCCGGCCGGGGTCGTCGGGGCCCTGGGCGCGGCCGCCGGCAGGGCGCTGACCACCGCGGAGGAGGCCTCGGCGGGCACGGCCCGCCTCCTGGTGTCGATCTCGGTGGCCCGCACTCTGCAGGCGCGGGCCCTGGCGGCCGCCGCGGGGCTGCCCCCGCCGGCGGAGCCGGCGTCCGCGCCGGCCTCCGGGCCCGCCGCCCCCGCCGGTGCGCCGGCCGCTCCGCTGCCACGCGAGGCGGTGGAGGCCGCGCAGCGCGCGCTCGCCGGGGAGCACGCCGCCGTGCACGCCTTCGGGCTCGTCGCGGGACGCCTGACCCCCGAGCGCCGCGCTGCCGCCCTGGCCGCGATGGACGCCCACCGCGGCGCGCGGGGACGTCTGCAGCAGGTGCTGGTGGCGGCCTCGGCAACCCCCGCACCCGCCGAGCCCGGCTACGACGTCGCGGCGGTCACGCCCGAGGAGGCCACCGCCCTGGCCGCGCAGGTGGAGCTGCGCCTCGCCGCGCGCTACGCCGACCTGGCCGCCGCCGACCCCGCCCTGCGCCGGGAGGGCGCCGCGGGCGTGCTGCGCGCGACGACCGCGGCCGCCTCGTGGGGCGCACCGTCGACGACCCCGTTCCCGGGACTGCCCGACCTGCACGGGCGCTGAGCGGGGCGCGGCACCGGGGCGGGCCGCCGGGCGCAGCGGTGCGGGCTCCTGCGAGACTGCCCCGGCCATGACCACCGCACCGCCGCCCGCCCCGCCCGCCGCAGGGACGCTGCGCGTGCTGACGTGGAACGTGTGGTGGCGCTTCGGCGACTGGCGCCGCCGGCGCGAGGCGATCCTGCGCGTGCTCGCCGAGCACCGGCCCGACGTGTGCGGGCTGCAGGAGGTCTGGGCCGGCCCCGACGCGGGGCTGGCGGACTGGCTCGCCGAGCGGCTGGGCATGCACGCGGTCTTCGCGCCCTCCCCCGCCCCGGAGCGCTGGCGGCGCAGGCTGGGCGCCACCCGTCCCGGTGAGCCCGCGGCCGACCTCGACTTCGGCAACGCGGTCCTCAGCCGCCACCCCGTCCTGGCCACCGCCGTCACCGACCTGCCCGACAGCGCCCGCCCCGAGGGGCGCACGGCCCTGCACACGCTGCTGGACGTGCCCGGCGGGCCGCTGCCGTTCACCACGACGCACCTGAACTCCTCACCCGCCGAGTCGGCGGTGCGGGTGGCGCAGGTGCGCGCCCTGGTGCCCGCCGTCGCGCGGCACGCCCGGGGCGCCGCGGGTGCGCTGCCGCCGGTCCTGACCGGTGACCTCAACGCCGAGGCGACCTCCGACGAGGTCCGGCTCCTGGGGGGCTACGAGACCGCGCCGGTGGTGGAGGGGTTCGTGCTCGTCGACGCCTGGCGCTACGCCGCGGACGGCGCCGAGGGCCGCACGTGGGACCGGCGCAACCCGCACGTGGCGGGGGTCCGCCAGCCGAGCGCCCGCATCGACTACGTGTTCACCGGCCTGCCGCGCTTCGACGGCAGCGGCTCCGTCCTGGACGTGCGCCGGGTCGGCGCGGACCCCGTCGAGGGGGTCTGGCCCTCCGACCACGCCGCGGTGCTGGTGGACCTGCAGACGCTTCCCTCGCCTTGACGGCGCGACCTCCCGGGGTGCCGCGGCGCGCCGGGCGCAGCAGGATGCCGGTCATGCCCGCCCTCGCCGAGTCCCGTCCAGCCGTCGACGCCCCCCGGGACCGGGCCCGCCAGGTGGTGGTCGCCGCCGCCGCGGTGGTCGCCGTGCTGGGCGCCGTCGTCGGCTCCGGGGCCCTGGGTGGCACGCCGATCGCGGAGGCCGCCGGCGGGGCGCTCTCGGCGTCCGCGACGCTCGTGGCCCCCGCCGGCCCGGCCTTCGCGATCTGGTCCGCCATCTACCTCGGGCTGCTCGCGCTGGCCGCGTGGCAGCTCGCGCCGGGCCGGCGCGGGGACCGGCGCCAGCGCGCGACCGGCTGGTGGGTGGCCGCATCGATGCTGCTCAACGCGGCGTGGATCGCCACGGTGCAGGCCGGGCAGCTGGCCTCCAGCGTCGTCGTCATCGTGGCGCTGCTGCTCACCCTCGTCGTCGTGGTGGGGCGGCTGGGGACCGCGCGTCCCGCACGGCCGGTGGAAGCCCTCGTCGTCGACGGCACGGTGGGCCTGTACCTGGGGTGGGTGAGCATCGCCACGGTCGCCAACGTGGCGGCGGCGCTGGCCGCGGCCGGGGTGGGCGACCTCGGCCTCGGGGTTCAGGTGTGGGCGGTGCTCGTGCTGCTGCTGGCGGCCGGGGTGGGTGTCGGCGTGACCCGTCGCACGGGCGGCGGGCTGGCGTTCGCCGCGGGCCTGGCGTGGGGCCTGGCGTGGGTGGCCGTCGGCCGGGCGTCCGGGCCCGACGCCTCCGCTGCCGTGGCGGTCGTGGCCGCCCTGGCGTCGGCGGTGGTGCTGGGCTCCGCGGCCGCCGCGCGCTCGCGCCGCGCGGCGGGCCGCTGAGGCTCCCTCAGCCGCGCACGGCGCCGACCACCGCGTCCACCGCACCGGCGAGCGGGATCTGCTCGCCGGTGCCGCTGCGGCGGTCCTTCAGCTCCACGGTGCCCTCGGCGAGGCCCTTGCCGACCACGAGGATGGTGGGCACGCCGATGAGCTCGGCGTCCTTGAACTTCACGCCGGGCGAGACCTTGCGCCGGTCGTCGTAGAGGACCTCCAGGCCCTGGGCGACCAGCTCGGCGGCCAGGCGCTCCGCCTCGGTGAAGACGGCCTCGTCCTTGCCCGTGGCCACCACGTGCACGTCGGCCGGTGCGAGGGCTCGCGGCCACACCAGGCCGGCCCCGTCGTGGTTGCCCTCCGCCACGGCCGCCAGGGCGCGCGTGACGCCGACGCCGTAGGAGCCCATGGTGACCACGACCTGCTTGCCGTTCTCGTCGAGCACCTTCAGGTCCAGGGCCTCGGCGAAGCGCCGTCCCAGGGCGAAGATGTGCCCGATCTCGATGCCGCGGGCCAGCTCCAGCGGGCCGGAGCCGTCGGGGGCGGGGTCGCCGGCGCGCACCTCGGCGGCCTCGATCGTGCCGTCGGCGGTGAAGTCGCGGCCCTTGACGAGGTCGAAGACGTGCCGGCCCTGCTCGTTCGCGCCGGTGATCCACCGGGTGCCGTCGACGACGCGGGGGTCGAGGAGGTAGCGGATGCCGGAGGCGGACCCCGCGCCGAGCACCTGCGGGCCGATGTAGCCGCGCACGAGCGCGGGGTGCTTCGCGAAGTCCTCCGGGCCGAAGGCCGCGACCTCCGCCGGGGAGACGGCGGCCTCGACGCGCTTGGCGTCCACCTCGCGGTCGCCGGGCAGGCCGATCACCAGCGGCTCGCGGGTGCCGTCGGGGTGCACGAGGGTGACGACGACGTTCTTGAGGGTGTCGGCCGCCGTCCACGGCCGATCCGGCCGGGGGTGGTGGGCGTTGGCGAAGGCGACGAGGGTGTCGATGGTGGGGGTGTCCGGGGTGTCCTCGACGTGCGCGGCGGGGGCGTCGTCGAAGGGCAGCGGGTCGGGCACCGGCGTGGTGACGGCCTCGACGTTCGCGGCGTAGCCGCCGGGTGAGCGGACGAAGGTGTCCTCGCCGATCTCGCTGGGGTGAAGGAACTCCTCGCTGCGCGAGCCGCCCATGGCGCCGGACATCGCCGAGACGACGACGTAGTCGAGGCCGAGGCGGTCGAACAGGCGGACGTACGCCTCGCGGTGCGCCTCGTAGGACCGCTCGAGGCCGGCGTCGTCGACGTCGAAGCTGTAGGAGTCCTTCATGACGAACTCGCGGCCGCGGATGAGACCGGCGCGGGGGCGGGCCTCGTCGCGGTACTTCGTCTGGATCTGGTAGATCGACAGCGGCAGGTCCTTGTACGAGGAGTACAGGTCCTTCACCAGCAGGGTGAACATCTCCTCGTGGGTGGGGGCGAGGAGGTAGTCGGCGCCCTTGCGGTCCTTCAGGCGGAAGATGCCCTCGCCGTAGTCCGTCCAGCGGTTCGTCGCCTCGTACGGCTCGCGCGGCAGCAGCGCCGGGAAGTGGACCTCCTGGAAGCCGGCGGCGTCCATCTCCTCGCGCACGATCGCCTCGACCTTGCGCAGCACCCGCAGCCCCAGGGGCAGCCACGTGTAGATGCCCGGCGCGGCACGGCGGATGTACCCGGCGCGCACGAGGAGCCGGTGGCTGGCCACCTCCGCGTCCACCGGGTCCTCGCGGAGGGTTCGGAGGAACAGGGTCGACATCCTCAGCAGCACCCGGCGAGCCTACCGGCGCGCGCACGGGCGCCCGGACCCGGAGGAGGGCGGGCAGAGCCGGGGTGCGGAGCGGGACGGCGTGCTCAGAAGAGGACGGTGGCGAAGGTGCCGACCTCGCGGAAGCCGACGCGGCGGTACGCGGCGATCGCCCGGGCGTTGTAGTCGTTGACGTACAGCGACACCTGCGGGGTGCCGGCCTCGCGGGCCTGGGCGACGACGGCCGCCATGCCCGCCACGCTGAGCCCCTCCCCGCGCCGGTGCGGCGCGACCCAGACCCCCTGCACCTGCGCCACCCTCGACGCGACGGCCCCCAGCTCGGCCTTGAAGACCACCTCGGGCCCGGACGGTGAGGGGTCGATGCGCACGAAGGAGCGCCCGGCCGCGACGAGCTCGGCGACCCGCGCGCGGTAGGTGGTGCCGCCGTCGGGCGGGGAGGGGGCGTAGCCGATCTCCTCGGTGAACATCGCCACGCAGGCGGGCACGACGAGGTCCAGCTCCGAGAGCCGGGAGCGGCGCACCGCCGGGTCGGGCTCGACGGCCGGCCCGGTGTCGCACAGCATCAGCGGCTGGCGCGCGCGGACCTCGCGCACCCCGCGCCAGGACGACTCCAGCCGGGACCACAGGCCCAGCACCGCGTCGGCGGGGCCCACGATCGAGGAGCAGCGCCGGCCCTCGGAGCGGGCGCGGTCGGCGAAGGCGTCCAGGGCCCGCGGCGTGGCCTCGATGGGCACGAGGTTCGCGCCGGCCCAGCACGCCGAGACCAGCTCCGAGCCCTCGAACCAGCCCCAGACCTGCCCGCCGACCTCTGCGCCGGGCCGGGCGAGCAGCCCGAGGAGGCGGGCGGAGACGAAGACGTTCGCGACGGGGTCGATCTCGCACAGGCGCAGCAGCGCGGGCGCGTCGGAGGCCTGCAGCGCACGCAGCACGCCTCGACGTTCCCCGGAGGGCGGCGGGGGGGCGGCGGGTGCGCTGGGGTGGTGCACGGTCGCATCCTGTCGCCTCCCCGGCCCAGCGTCGAGGCGACGCCGCCTGCGCCAGGGCCACCAGAGCTGGGGACGGCGCATCAGGCCCGGCCGGGGGTCGGCCACCGCCGGCGCGGGCGCACGGGGCAGCCGCTCAGCCGACGGTCACCACCGGCGCGGACCCGCCGTCGGAGGAGGCGTCCATCTCGGCGGCGAGGCGCTCGGCCTCCTCGATGAGGGTGGCGACGATCTCCGACTCCGGCACCGTCTTGATGACCTCGCCGCGCACGAAGATCTGGCCCTTGCCGTTGCCGCTGGCCACCCCGAGGTCGGCCTCGCGGGCCTCGCCGGGGCCGTTGACGACGCAGCCCATGACGGCGACCCGCAGCGGCACGCTCATGCCCTGCAGCCCCTCGGTGACGGCGTCGGCGAGGCTGTACACGTCGACCTGTGCGCGACCGCACGAGGGGCAGGAGACGATCTCCAGCTTGCGGGGGCGCAGGTTGAGGGACTGCAGGATCTGCAGGCCCACCTTGACCTCCTCGGCGGGCGGGGCGGACAGCGAGACGCGGATGGTGTCGCCGATGCCCTTGGACAGCAGTGCGCCGAACGCGACGGCGGACTTGATGGTGCCCTGGAACGCGGGCCCGGCCTCGGTGACGCCGAGGTGCAGGGGCCAGTCTCCGCGCTCGGCGAGCATCTCGTACGCCTTGACCATGACGACCGGGTCGTTGTGCTTCACGGAGATCTTGAAGTCGTGGAAGTCGTGCTCCTCGAAGAGGGAGGCCTCCCACACCGCGGACTCCACGAGCGCCTCGGGCGTGGCCTTGCCGTGCTTGGCCATCAGGCGCGGGTCGAGGGAGCCGGCGTTGACGCCGATGCGGAGGGAGACGCCGGCGTCCTTGGCCGCCCGGGCGATCTGCTTGACCTGGTCGTCGAACTTGCGGATGTTGCCGGGGTTGACGCGCACCGCGGCGCAGCCGGCGTCGATGGCGGCGAAGACGTACTTCGGCTGGAAGTGGATGTCCGCGATCACGGGGATCTGCGACTTCTTCGCGATGATGTGCAGCACCTCGGCGTCGTCGGCGCTGGGGCAGGCGACGCGCACGATGTCGCAGCCGGTCGCGGTCAGCTCGGCGATCTGCTGGAGGGTCGCGTTGATGTTCGTCGTCGGGGTCGTGGTCATCGACTGCACCGACACCGGTGCGTCCCCGCCGACCTCGACCTTGCCGACGCGGATCTTGCGGGACTTGCGGCGGGGGGCGAGGACGGGCGGCGGGAGGGCCGGAAGGCCGAGGCTGACGCTCACCCCTCCAGTATCGCCCTCGCGCGGGGGCCGCCGCACCGCCCCCGCGGGACCTCCACGGGACGTCCCGCCGCCGGGCCGGGCGGGCGGCCCGGCCGGTGCGGCGGACGGGCCCCTCAGCCGCTGAGGCGGACGGGCCGCACGATGTCGGCGTAGAGCAGCAGCAGGGACATCCCGATGAGCAGCACCGACACCGCGTACGCGACGGGCAGGGCCTTGGCCACGTCCACCGGCCCGGGGTCGGGGCGCCGCAGCAGCCGCGCGGTGCCGCGCTTGACGGCCTCCCACAGGGCGCCGGCGATGTGGCCGCCGTCGAAGGGCAGCAGCGGGATCATGTTGAAGACGAACAACGCGATGTTCAGCGACGCCAGCAGCATGAGCAGGCGCGAGGCGCGCTCGGCGAGGGCGTCCTGCACGGCCAGCGGCGGGAGCTGGTTGAGCTCCCCGGCGACGCGGCCGAGGCCCACCACGCCCATCGGCCCGTTGGGGTCGCGCTCCCCGCTGCCGAACGCGGCCTGCGCCACCCCGACGAGGCGCTGCGGGAGGTTGAGCACGAGCCCGGCGACGGAGGCGGTCTGCTGCCAGACGAGGCCGGGCACGTCGCCGAGCGGGCGGCGCACGATCTCCCAGCTCGGGCTGACCCCGAGGAAGCCGACCCGGGCGGTGCTCCCGGTGGGGTTGCCCTGCTCGTCCAGCACGGGCCGCTCGGTGAGCACGGGGGTGGCGGTGAGGGTCTGCGGGCCGCCGGCGCGCTCGACGCCGATCTGCACGGGCCGGCCGCCGGAGGCGCGGATGGCGGCGCTGACGTCGAGCCAGTCGTCCACGGGCCGTCCGTCGAAGGTGGTGATCCGGTCCCCGGGGCGCAGGCCGGCGAGGGCACCGGGGGCGGCCGGGTCGCCCGGTCCGCAGTCCGTGCGGGTGCTGCCGGCGGGCAGGACGCACTGGGAGACGGAGGAGACCAGGGGCGTGGTCTGCGGGGTGCCGATCGCGGACAGCGCGACCGCGATGAGCAGCACGGCGAGGACGAGGTTGACGAACGGGCCGCCGAACATGATCGCCAGGCGCTTGGGGACGCTGAGCCGGTAGAAGGCGCGGTGCTCCTCCCCCGGGGCGATCTCCTCGGCGCTCTGCCGGCGCGCGTCCTCCACGAGGAGGCCGAAGCGGCCGGTGGAGGTGGCGCGCAGCGTGCCGGGGGCGTCTCCGGGCCGGGGCGCCAGCATCCCGATCATGCGGATGTAGCCGCCGAGCGGGATGGCCTTGACGCCGTACTCGGTCTCCCCCCGCCGCCTCGACCACAGCGTCGGCCCGAAGCCGACCATGTACTGGGTGACCTTCACGCCGAACCGCTTGGCGGGCAGCAGGTGCCCGACCTCGTGCAGCGCGATGGACACGCCGATGCCGACGGCGGCGACGAGGACCCCGACGACCAGGAGCAGGGTGTTCACGCGACCACCCCCGCGACGGCGAGCAACTCGTGGGCGCGGCGGCGGGCCCAGCCCTCCAGCGCGAGGACCTCGGCCACGTCGCGCGGCGCACCGGCGGGGTCGTGCTCGCCGACGACGCGGGTGAGGGTGTCCACGATGCCGGGGAAGGGCAGCGCGCCGGCGTGGAAGGCCTCGACGCACTCCTCGTTGGCGGCGTTGTACACGGCCGGGGCCCCGCCGCC
Source organism: Kineococcus anabasis (assembly GCF_054590795.1). Classification (NCBI taxonomy): domain Bacteria; kingdom Bacillati; phylum Actinomycetota; class Actinomycetes; order Kineosporiales; family Kineosporiaceae; genus Kineococcus; species Kineococcus anabasis. Next base: position 686,217 of record NZ_BAAIHU010000002.1, on the reverse strand, counting down.
GCGGCGGGCGCACTCCGCGGCGAGCGCGACGGCGGGGAAGGCCTCCTCGTCCAGCGGCTCGAAGGTCCAGGTGGTGGCGCGGCTCCAGTCGCAGGCGGGCGCGGCGCCGGGGACGCGCCCGGGCCACGCCAGGCCCAGGGCGATGGGCAGGCGCATGTCCGGCGGGGAGCACTGCGCCAGGGTCGAGCCGTCGGTGAACTCGACCAGGGAGTGCACGACGGACTGCGGGTGGACGACGACGGCGATGCGCTCCACGTCCACGCCGAACAGCAGGTGGGCCTCGATGAGCTCCAGGCCCTTGTTGACGAGGGTGGCGGAGTTGGTGGTGATGACGCGGCCCATCGACCAGGTGGGGTGGGCCAGGGCCTGCTCGGGGGTGACGCCGGTGAGCTCCTCGCGCCGCCGCCCGCGGAAGGGGCCGCCGCTGGCGGTGAGCACGAGGCGCGCGACCTCCTCCGCGCGCCCGCCGCGCAGGCACTGGGCGAGGGCGGAGTGCTCGGAGTCCACGGGCACGATCTGGCCGGGCGCGGCGGCGGCGGTGACGAGGTCGCCGCCGGCCACGAGGGACTCCTTGTTCGCCAGCGCCAGGGTGCTGCCCGCGGCGAGCGCGGCGAGGGTGGGGCGCAGGCCCACGCTGCCGGTCATGCCGTTGAGGACCACGTCGCAGGGGTGGGCGGCGACCTCGGTGGCGGCGTCCGGCCCGGCCACGACCCGCGGGAGGCGCCCGGGCACGCCCGCGGCGGCGGCCTCCGCCACGAGGGCCTCGTGCAGCGCCGGCGCTGCTGCGGCGCGGGCGACGGCGACGACCTCCACGTCGTGGCGCACGGCCTGCCGCGCCAGGGCGGCCACGTCCCCGCCGCCGGCGGCGAGGGCGACGACCCGGAAGCGGCCGGGGGCGGCCTCGGCGACGTCGAGGGCCTGTGTGCCGACGGAGCCGGTGCTGCCCAGCAGGACCACCCGCCTCGGCGCGGCCGGGGCGGGTGGGGCGTCGGGAGCGGAGGACGGGGCGAGGCTCACCGGGCCATTCTCGCCTGCGGGCCCCGCGGCCCGCGGCCGGAGGCGGGGAGGGTTCGCGAACACGCGTGGGGGACGTGGTGGCGGCCGGGCCGGCCGGGAGGCCGGGGTGACGGACGGTGGCCGCCCATGATGGGGTGGCCTCCCGGACCGCGCGTGCGGTGCCGCTGCCCGGTGCGGGCGGCGGGACCGCGGGCGGGGCCGGCAGCCGCACGCCACGAAGGGACGAGCACACGATGCGCGCAGGTACGCGTCGACCGCTGAGCAGCCTGGGAGCGGGCCTGACCGCGGTGCTGGCGGTGGCCGCCACGGCGGCGAGCGCACCGGCCACCGCGGCCCCGCCCTCCGCCGCGGCGTCCACCACGACGTCCACGGGGCAGCAGCGGCTGCTGGCCGCGGCGACGACCGCGCCGCAGCAGCGGGCGGTCACCACGTACTGGACGCCCGAGCGCATGCGCTCGGCCGCTCCGGTGGACACCCTCAGCCTGCCCCGGCGCACCCGGGGCTTCGTGCCGACCCCCCGGGCCGAGACGATCACGGCCGCGCCGTTCAGCCTCGACCGCGCGCGCCGCGCGTTCAGCCCGCAGGCGCAGACCCGCGCGGTGCCGTGGACCGGCGGCGGCGCGGTGGCGGCGGTCACCGGCAAGATCTTCTTCGTCCGGGACGGCGGCCGGTTCGTGTGCTCGGGCAGCAGCGTGCGCAGCGGCAACCGCAGCACGGTGGTCACGGCCGGGCACTGCCTGACGGAGAAGCGGGAGGACGGCACCCCGGCGGACTCCACGCAGGTGGTGTTCGTGCCCGGGTACACCGACGGGCGCACCCCGCACGGCACGTGGCCCGTGACGTTCCTGGCCCCGGCCGCGCAGTGGCGCAACGGGGACCAGGCCTCCCCGGAGGCCTCCAACCTGGACGTGGCGTTCGCCGTGGTGGCACCGCGGGCGGACGGCAAGCGCCTCGCCGACGTCGTGGGGTCCTTCCCGATCGCCTTCGACGCCCCCACCGGCCGGCGCGTGTCGGTGTTCGGCTACCCCTCCGCCCCGCCCTACGACGGCGAGCGGCTGCACCACTGCCGCGCGGCGAGCTTCCCCGACGACACCCCCCGCAGCACCGACGAGGGGGTGAGCTGCTTCATGACGGGCGGCTCCAGCGGAGGGCCGTGGCTGTCCGGTTTCGACGGCTCGACGGGAGCGGTGACGTCGGTCGTGAGCTTCAGCTACGAGGACAGCCCGGACGTGCTGTACGGGCCGCGGTTCGGCGCGGTGGTGCGCGAGCTGTACGGCACGGCCGAGCGGCGCTGACCCGCCCGGCCCGGGCGCCGGCGCCCCCAGCGCCCCCGGCTGCGCGGGCCCGGCCCCGGACCAGGGGCCCTGCTCAGGGGGCGGGGATCGCGACGTACTTCACGGACAGGTACTCCTCGATGCCCTCGGGGCCGCCCTCGCGGCCGAAACCGGAGGCCTTGATCCCGCCGAAGGGCGCCGCGGCGTTGGACACGACGCCCTGGTTCAGCCCGACCATGCCGGTCTCCAGGCCCTCCGCGATCCGCAGCGCGCGCTCCAGGCCGCTGGTGTAGGCGTAGGCGACGAGGCCGTACTCGGTGTCGTTGGCCAGGCGCAGCGCCTCCTCCTCCGTCTCGAACGGCACGAGCGGCGCGACGGGGCCGAAGGTCTCCTCCGCGAGCAGCCGTGAGCCGGCGGGCACGTCCGTCACGACCGTGGGGGCGAAGAAGTACCCCTCCCCCGGGACCGGCCCACCGCCGGTGAGGAGCCTCGCCCCCGCCCGGACGGCCTCCTCCACGCGGCGGGCCACTCCGTCGCGGGCGCGGGCGTCGATGAGCGGGCCGACCTGCACGCCCTCCTCGGTGCCGCGGCCGAGGCGCAGCGCCCCCATGCGGCCGGCGAGGCGGGCGGCGAACTCCTCCGCCACGCCCCGCTGGACGTAGAACCGGTTCGCGGCGGTGCACGCCTCGCCGGTGTTGCGCATCTTCGCCGCCAGCGCCCCCTCCACCGCCGCGTCGAGGTCCGCGTCGTCGAAGACGAGGAACGGCGCGTTGCCGCCCAGTTCCATCGAGGTGCGCAGCAGTCGCTCGGCGGACTGCGCCACGAGCGTGCGGCCCACCGCCGTGGACCCGGTGAACGTCAGCTTGCGCAGCCGGGGGTCGCGGACGAGGGGCTCGACCACCTCGGCGGTCGCGGTGGTGGTCACGACGTTCAGCACCCCCGGCGGCAGGCCCGCCTCCGCCAGCAGGTCCGCCAGCGCCAGCATCGTCAGGGGCGTCTGCGTCGCGGGTTTGACCACCATCGTGCAGCCGGCCGCGACGGCGGGGCCGATCTTGCGGGTGCCCATCGCGAGCGGGAAGTTCCACGGCGTGATCATCAGGCAGGGCCCCACGGGCTGCTTCGTGGTGAGGAAGCGGCTGCCGCCGGCGGGGTTCACCGAGTACCGCCCCGAGATGCGGACGGCCTCCTCGGAGAACCAGCGGAAGAACTCCGCCCCGTACGCCACCTCCCCCGCGGACTCCGCCAGGGGTTTGCCCATCTCCAGGGTCATGAGCAGCGCGAAGTCGTCCGCGCGGGTGGTGAGCAGCTCGAACGCGCGCCGCAGGACCTCCCCCCGCTCGCGCGGCGGGGTCGCCGCCCACACCGGTGCCGCGTCCACGGCCGCGTCCAGAGCGGCGGTGCCGTCGGCGGCCGTCGCGTCGGCCACCCGCGCGATCGTCCTGCCCGTGGCGGGGTCCTCCACGGCCACCGTCCGCCCGCCCGTGCCCTCCCGCCACCGGCCCCCGATGAACAGGCCCTCGGGCACCGCCCCCACGACCTCGGCCTCGTGCTGCCCGCCCACGCGTCCTCCTCGGTCCCCGATGTCCTCGATGTCCGGTGTCCTCAGTCCCCGATGTTCGCCATCACGTGCTTGATGCGCGTGTAGTCCTCCAGCCCGTACAGCGAGAGGTCCTTGCCGTGGCCGGAGTGCCGGAAACCCCCGTGCGGCATCTCCGCCACCACCGGCAGGTGCGTGTTCACCCACACGCAGCCGAAGTCGAGCCGCGTCGTCATCCGCATCGCCCGGCCGAAGTCCCTCGTCCACACGCTGGACGCCAGCCCGAAGCGGGTGTCGTTGGCCAGGCGCACCGCCTCGTCCTCGCCGGAGAAGCGCTGCACCGTGATGACCGGCCCGAAGATCTCCTCCCGCACGGCCTCGTCACCGGCCCGCAGCCCCGAGACGACCGTCGGGGCCCAGAAGAACCCCGGTGCCAGGTCCCCGCCGAGGCGCACCCCGCCGGTCTCCAGCCGCGCGTGGTCCGGCAGGCGGTCGACGAAGCCGCTGACGTGCTCCAGCTGCCGGGGGTTGTTCACCGGTCCCACCGCGGTGCCCTCCTCGTGCGGCATCCCGACGCGGGTGCCGCGCGCCTGCTCGGCGAGGGCGTCGACGAGGTCGTCGTGGATGCGGGGGGCCGCCAGGACGCGGGTGGCGGCGGTGCAGTCCTGCCCGGCGTTGTAGTACCCCGCCGCGGCGATCGCCCCGGCGGCCGCGCGCACGTCGGCGTCGTCGAACACCACCACCGGTGCCTTGCCGCCCAGCTCCAGGTGCACGCGCTTGAGGTCGCGGGCGGCGGCCCCCGCGACCTCCGTGCCCGCCCGCACCGAGCCGGTGACGGCGACCATCTGCGGCACCGGGTGCTCCACGAGGGCCCGGCCGGTGTCGCGGTCCCCGCACACGACGTTCAGCACCCCCGGCGGGAGGAACTCCTGCGCCAGCTCCGCGAGCAGCACCGTCGTCACCGGCGTGGTGTCACCGGGTTTCAGCACGACCGCGTTGCCCGCCGCCAGGGCCGGGGCGATCTTCCACACGGCCATCATCAGGGGGTAGTTCCACGGGGTGACCTGCCCGACGACGCCGACCGGCTCGCGCCGCACCCAGGAGGTGTGCCCCGCCAGGTACTCCCCCGCCGCCCGGCCCTCCAGGACCCGCGCCGCACCGGCGAAGAAGCGCAGCTGGTCCACCGCGGGCGGCAGTTCCTCCGCGCGGGTCGTCGCCACGGGTTTGCCCGTGTTCTGCACCTCGGCGGCGACGAACTCCTCCGCGCGCTCCTCCAGGCGGTCGGCGATCCGCAGCAGCGCCCGCTGCCGCTCCGCGGGCGTCGTCCGCCCCCACGTCGCGGACGCGCGGGCCGCGGCGGTGAAGGCGGCGTCGACGTCCCCGGGACCGGACAGCGGCGCGGTGGCGTAGACCTGCCCGGTCGCGGGGTCGACCACGTCGGCGGTGCGACCGTCCCGCGCGGGGACCGGCTCCCCGTCGACGACGTTGTGCAGCACACGCCTGTCGCCCACGCCGAACGCCTCCCCGCCGTCGCCGCCCCACCGCACACGACCCTAGCCCGCGCCCGGCGGGGCGCACCGGGACGGGCGCACCGGGGCGCGGGCCCGGGCGCCGGTAGCGTGCGCGCGTGGCCCTCGACGTGCACGCCCTGCCCCCCTCCGCGCTGGAGTTCCTCGCGGAGCGGCACCTCGCCACGCTCACCACCCTGCGCCCCGACGGCAGCCCGCACGTGGTGCCCGTCGGGTTCACGTTCGAGGAGGGCACCGGGCTCGTGCGGGTCATCACCCACGGCCGCTCCCGCAAGGCCGCGCACGCCGCCACCGGGGGGCGCGCGGCCGTCAGCCAGGTCGACGGCCGCCGCTGGCTGACCCTGGAGGGGACCACCTCCGTGCTGACCTCCCCGGCCGACGTCGCCGACGCCGAGCAGCGCTACGCCCGGCGCTACCGCGTGCCCCGGGAGAACCCGCAGCGCGTCGTCGTCGTCCTCGCCGTCGACCGGGTCCTCGGCTCCGTCCCGCCCTGGGGCTGAGCCCGGCGGGCTACCCGCGGCGGGTCGCCTCCACGGCGGAGAGCAGCTCCACGACCCGGTCGAAGAAGGCGTCGACGGGCACCTCCCGGTAGCCGCGCCGCCCGCGGCCGGGCCGGAACAGCGCGGCGCGCACCTGCTCGGGGCGCAGCACCCGCCGGCCCGCGAGGTGCTCGGCGACCAGGGTGCACAGCGCGTCCACGTCGCCGCGGTGGTAGCCGCGCTCCAGCCAGCGCCCCGTGGGGAACCGCTCGCGCGGGGGCGCGACGAGCCGGCCCGCGATCGCCGCGCGCAGGGTCTGCGCCCCCTCCAGCCAGCGGGCCCGCTGCGGGGAGGCCAGCGCCCGGGCGTGCTCGCCGGCCACCAGGGCGTCGTCGACGGCGGCCAGGACCGCGTCCGTGGCGGCCACGTCGTAGCCCCCGAGGACGAGGCGGAACCCCGCCGCGCGCACCTGGGAGGACCTCACCTGCGGCACGGGACCGGCACACGCCCGCCGCAGCCGGTCGAGGAACTGGTCCACCTGCTCGGGGGCGTACCCCTTGCGCAGGCGGCTGCACCGCTGCGGGTGGGCGCCCAGGGCGCGCTCCAGACGTCCGTCCACGGGGACCCCGGCCGGCTCAGGCGAGCGTGGCGCGCGCGGGCTCCCCGTCGCCCACCGCGGCCAGCTGCCCGCAGGCGCCGTCGATCTCCTTGCCCCGGGTGTCGCGCACGGTGGTCGGGACCCCGCGCGCCTCCAGCGCCGCCACGAACGCCCGCTGCACGGCCGGCTCGCTCGCCGTCCACCTCGAGCCGGGCGTCGGGTTCAGCGGGATCGGGTTGACGTGCACCCAGCCGCGGCCGCGCGCGTTGAGCAGCTTGCCGAGGCGGTCCCCGCGCCACGCCTGGTCGTTGACGTCGCGGATGAGGGCGTACTCGATGCTGACGCGCCGGCCGGTGGCGTCGAAGTAGCGGCGGGCGGCGTCGAGCGCGTCGCCCACCTTCCAGCGGGTGTTGATGGGGACCAGCTCGTCGCGCAGCTCGTCGTCGGGGGCGTGCAGGCTCAGGGCGAGCGTGACGGGGATCCCCTCGCCGGCGAGCTTGTCGATCGCCGGCACGAGGCCGACCGTGGACATCGTCACCCCGCGCGCGGAGAGGCCGAGGCCGTCGGGCGCCGGGGAGGTCAGGCGCCGGATCGCGGCGACCGCGGCCTTGTAGTTGGCCAGCGCCTCGCCCATGCCCATGAACACGACGTTGCTCACGCGGCCGGGCCCGCCGGCGACCTCCCCGCGGTGCAGGGCGCGCGCGGCGGCCAGGACCTGCTCCACGATCTCGGCGGTGGACATGTTCCGCGTCAGGCCCGCTTGCCCCGTCGCGCAGAACGGGCAGTTCATCCCGCAGCCCGCCTGGCTGGAGATGCACACCGTCGCGCGGTCCGGGTAGCGCATGAGCACCGACTCCACGAGCGCACCGTCGTGCAGCCGCCACAGCGTCTTCACCGTCGTGCCGCCGTCGCACTCCTGTGTGCGCACCGGCGTCAGCAGGCGCGGCAGCAGGGCGTCGGCGAGGCGCTGCCGGCTCGCCGCGGGCAGGTCCGTCATGTCGGCGGGGTCGTCGACGAGGCGCTCGAACCAGTGGGTGGCGAGCTGCCGGGCGCGGAACGGCTTCTCCCCGAGCTCCGCGACGGCGCCGGCGCGTTCCGCGGGCTCCAGGTCCGACAGGTGCCGCGGGGGCTTGCCGCGCCGGGGCGCGGCCATGACGAGCTGCCCCGGGCCGGCGGGGGCCAGGGGCGTGGGCGCGGCCGGCTCGCGCGGCGGCACGGCGGCGGCGGAGCGCTCGGCGGGGGCGGGTGCGGCGGTGGGACCGGGCGCGGCGGAGGTGGTCGTCTCGGCAGGCATCGTGCCTCCATGGTCGCACGCCGCACCGGGCCCGGCGGGCGCCCGGCACAGCCGCGTGCGGCACCCCTCAGGCCGGCACGGCCGCGTGCGGCACCCCTCAGGCCGGCACGGCCGCGGGCGGCACCCCTCAGGCCGGCACGGCCGCGGGCGGCACCCCTCAGGCCGGCACGGCCGCGTGCAGCACCAGGTAGATGACGGGGGCCGTCGGCAGCAGCGAGTCCAGCCGGTCCATGACGCCGCCGTGCTCGGGGATGAGGTTGCTCATGTCCTTGATGCCGAGGTCGCGCTTGAGCAGCGACTCCGACAGGTCCCCGATGGTGGCGCTGAGGACCGCGCCCACCCCGAGCAGCGCGCCCGCCCACCACGGCCCGTGCAGCGCCAGCGGCACCGCCACCGCACCGGTCAGGGCCCCCAGCACCAGGGAGCCGCCCATCCCCTCCCACGACTTCTTCGGGCTCACCGACGGGGCCATCGGGTGCCGGCCGAACAGGACGCCCGCCACGAACCCGCCGACGTCGCTGGCGACCACCATCAGCACGAACACCAGGATCCGCCAGGGCCCGTCCGGCTCCGCGAGCATGAGCATCGCGAAACCCGCCAGGAACGGCGCGTAGGTGGCGATGAACACCCCCGCCGCCACGTCCTTGACGGGCAGCACCCGCTCCAGGCCCGTCCCGGGCATGCGGTGCCCGCCGAGACGCCACAGCAGCAGCGCCCCCGCCGTCAGGGCGTAGGAGACGAAGAGCGCCTCCGGCCCCGCCAGGTAGGCGGCGGGCACCATCGCCACGGCACCGGCCGCGAGCGGCAGCACCGGCACGTCCAGGTGCTGCCGGCGGAACGCCAGGGCCATCTCCCGCACCGCCAGGACCACCGCGACGGTGGCCAGGACGACGAAGGCCTCCTTGCGCACGACCAGGCTGACGACGACCAGCGCGATCAGCCCGATGCCGACGCCGCTGGCGACGGGCAGGTTGCGCCCCGCACGGGATCGGCGCGGGGCGCCGGGCGCACCGGCGGGGGCGGGGCTCACCTCGGGAACTGCCTCGCTCACACCGCCAGCAGCTCGGCTTCCTTGTTCTTCAGCAGGTCGTCGATGGTCTCGACGTGCCGCTTGGTGGCGGCCTCGAGCTCCTTCTCCGCGCGCGAGACCTCGTCCTCGCCGGCCTCGCCGTCCTTGACGATGCGGTCGAGCTCCTCCTTGGCCCGGCGGCGGATGTTGCGGATGGAGACCCGCGCGTCCTCCGCCTTGGTGCGGGCGAGCTTGATGTAGTCCTTGCGGCGTTCCTCGGTGAGCTGCGGCAGCGTGATGCGGATGACCGCGCCGTCGTTGCCCGGGTTCACCCCGAGGTCGGAGTTGCGCAGCGCCTTCTCGATCTCGCCCATCGCGCCGCGGTCGAACGGCGTGATGAGCACCGAGCGCGCCTCGGGGATCTGGAACGAGGCGAGCTGCTGCAGCGGGGTCGGCGCGCCGTAGTAGTCGACGAGGATCTTGTGGAACATCGCGGCGTTGGCACGCCCGGTGCGGATGCTCGCGAAGTCCTCCTTCGCGACCTCGATCGCCTTGTCCATCTTCTCCTCGGCCTCGAGGAGGGTGTCGTCGATCACAGTCGTCCCTTCGTCTCCCGCACGGCGTCCGATCGGCGAGGCCCGCCGAGCGCCTGCGCTCCCGGCTGCGGCGCAGCCGGCTCAGCCCGCCGTGACCAGCGTGCCGATCCTCTCACCCCGCAGCGCGGCGGCCACGTTGCCATGCCCGTCCATGCCGAAGACCACCATGGGGAGGCGGTTCTCGGCGCACAGGCTGAAGGCCGTGTTGTCGATGACGCGCAGGCCCCGGCGCATCGCCTCGCTGTGGGTGATCTCGTCGATCTTGGTGGCGGTGGCGTCGGTGCGGGGGTCGGCGGTGTAGACGCCGTCCACGCCGTTCTTGGCCATGAGGACCACGTCGGCCCTCGTCTCCAGGGCCCGCTGGGCGGCCGTGGTGTCGGTGGAGAAGTACGGCATGCCCGCCCCGGCGCCGAAGATGACGACGCGACCCTTCTCCATGTGCCGGATCGCGCGGCGCGGGATGTACGGCTCGGCGACCTGGCCCATGGCGATGGCGCTCTGCACACGCGTGTCGACGCCCGCCTGCTCCAGGAAGTCCTGCAGCGCCAGGCAGTTCATCACCGTGCCGAGCATGCCCATGTAGTCGGCCCGGGCCCGGTCCATCCCGCGCTGGGACAGCTCCGCACCGCGGAAGAAGTTGCCGCCGCCGACGACGATGGCGACCTGCACGCCCTGCCGCACCGGCACGGCGATCTCGCGGGCGATGCGGGAGACCACGTCGGGGTCCACCCCGAGCCGGCCGGCCCCGAAGACCTCCCCCGACAGCTTCAGCAGCACCCGGCGGTAGGTGGGGGCCGGCTCCACGGTTCCTGCCTCGAGGTCGACGGTCACGGTGGTCTCGGGCACACGGGCTCCTGCTCGTCGGGCGGCGCGGTGGCCGGTCGGTGGTGCTGGACGGTCAGCCCCCGGGCGGGGACCCCGCGGCGGGGACACCGCACCGGTCCTGCTCGCCGGTGCGCGTCGGGCCCGTGGTCGCCGTCGTCCGCGGGCGGGGCCAGTCTGCCGCAGTCCCGCACCGCCGGTCGCCCCGCGGCCCGGCACCGATGCGCCGAGCGGGTGTGCGGCCGGACACGGTGGGTGCGGCGGTGGTGGCGGGCGCACGAACGGGCACGGACCGCAGGGTCCGTGCCCGTTCGAGCCCCTCACGGGGTGCACGCCACGGGGGTGCGGCTCCCGGGACGCGGGGCCCGGGACGTGCCGACCTCGGTGGCCGACCGCGGCGACCGCGGCGACCGACCTCAGTGGCCGACGCGGAAGCGCGCGAAACCGGTGGCGTTCGCGCCGGCGGCCTTGAGGACCTGCGTGACGGTCTGCTTGGGGTCCTTGGCGAACGCCTGCTCCAGCAGGACGTTCTCCTTGAAGAAGCCGTTCACGCGGCCCTCGACGATGCGCGGCAGGGCGGCCTCGGGCTTGCCCTCCTCGCGGGAGGTGGCCTCGGCGACGCGGCGCTCGTTCTCCACGACCTCGGCCGGCACCTCCTCGCGGGTGAGGAAGGTGGGCGACATCGCCGCGGCGTGCATCGCCACGTCGCGGCCGGTGTCGCCCGCGTCGGCGTCGAGCGCGACGAGCACGCCGATCTGCGGGGGCAGGTCGGCGCTGGTGCGGTGCAGGTAGGAGGCGACGTGCGGGCCCTCGACGCGGGCCACGCGGCGCAGGACGATCTTCTCGCCGATGGTGGCGTTCGCCTCGTCCAGGACCGCCTGGACGCTCCGGCCGTCGAGCTCGCTGGCCAGCACGGCCTCGGCGTCGGCGGAGCCGGTGTCCACGGCCTGCTTCAGCACCTGGGCGGCGAGCTCCTGGAAGCGCTCACCCTTGGCGACGAAGTCCGTCTCGCAGTTCAGCTCGACGAGCACGCCGAGGCCGCCCTCGACGTGGGCGGCCACGAGGCCGTTGGAGGCGGTGCGGCCCTCGCGCTTGGTCACGCCCTTGAGGCCCTTGACGCGCAGGATCTCGACGGCCTTGTCGAAGTCGCCCTCGGCCTCCACGAGCGCGTTCTTGCAGTCGAGCATGCCGGCGCCGGTCTTCTCGCGCAGCGCCTTGACGTCGGCGGCGGTGTAGGCAGCCATTTCGGTCCTCTCCTCGTGCCTTCCGGGTCTCTGGCCGCCGGGCCGGGCCGGGCGGCCGGTGCGCTCCGACGGGCGGCCGGCCGCTCGGCCGCCGGCCCGGACGGGGTGCACGGGACGTGCTCACGCTCCCGCGCCGGGNNNNGCTGCCCGCGGGTGCGGGCAGCCCGGCGCCGGACGGTGCGGTGGTGCTGGTGGAGCGGTGCGGCCCGGGGGTCTCGCTCAGGCCTGGTCGGTCGACTGCGCCGCGGCGGCGGCGTCGCCCTCGGCGAGCTCCTGCGCGGTGCCCGTGCCCGCGGCGGCAGCGGCGGCCTCGTGCACCTCGGGCGTGAAGGCCGGCTCGGCCTGCGCGCTCTCGGTGCCGCCGGCCTGCACGCCACCGGCGGGGGCCTCGAGCAGCTCCTGCTCCCAGGACGCCAGGGGCTCCTCGCCGGCACCGGCGCCACCGCCGTGACGGATCTGCAGGCCCTCCGCGACACCGTCGGCCACGACGCGGGTGAGCAGGCTGATGGCGCGGATGGCGTCGTCGTTGCCGGGGATGCGGTAGTCGACGACGTCCGGGTCGCAGTTGGAGTCCACGATGGCGACGATCGGGATGCGCAGCTTGCGCGCCTCGTCGACGGCGAGGTGCTCCTTGTTGGTGTCGACGATCCACACGGCGCTGGGGACCTTGGACATGTCCCGGATGCCGCCGAGGGTCTTCTCCAGCTTCTCGTACTCGCGCCGCAGGACCAGGAGCTCCTTCTTCGTCATGCCGGAACCGGCGACGTCGTCGAAGTCGAGCTCCTCCAGCTCCCGCAGGCGCTGCAGCCGCTTGGAGACGGTCTGGAAGTTGGTGAGCATGCCACCGAGCCAGCGCTGGTTGATGTACGGCATCCCGACGCGGCGGGCCTGCTCCGCGATCGCCTCCTGCGCCTGCTTCTTCGTCCCGATGAACAGGACCGTGCCGCCGTGGGCGACGGTCTCGCGGACGAACTCGTAGGCGCGGTCGATGAACGACAGCGACTGCTGCAGGTCGATGATGTAGATGCCGTTGCGCTCCGTGAAGAGGAAGCGCTTCATCTTGGGGTTCCAGCGGCGGGTCTGGTGCCCGAAGTGCACGCCCGACTCGAGCAGCTGGCGCATCGTCACGACGGCCATGGGTGTCCTCCTCGTGCCCGGCCGCGGCCGGGTTCCGGTTGTCGCGGCGGACCGTGCGGCCGCCGCCCTGGCCCCCGCGGCGCACCCCGCCGTGGTCTGCTGCTCAGGGGGTACCTGGCCTCGGACCGCGGACCGCGGGAGTGCACCCCGGACCCGGCACGACGGCCACGGGGCCGGCGTCCGCGGGCCCGGTGACGGGGACGCGAAGTCGCCCGGCACAGGCCGGGCGCACGCCTATCCTACTGGCCGTGACACAGCCCCTCCACACCGGTCCGCCCCCGGCCGCCGCCGGCGTGGGCGGCGCGCACCTCGTGCGGCGCATGCGCGGCTTCGGCACGACGGTCTTCGCGGAGATGTCCGCTCTCGCGCGCAGGACCGGTGCGGTGAACCTCGGGCAGGGCTTCCCGGACTCCGACGGGCCCGCCTCGCTGCTCGCCGACGCCGCCGCCGCGATCCACGCGGGGCGCAACCAGTACCCGCCCGGACCCGGCGAGCCGGAGCTGCTGACCGCCGTCGCCGCCCACCAGGAGCGCTTCCACGGCCTCGCGGTCGACCCGGCCACGGAGGTGCTCGTCACCGCCGGGGCCACCGAGGCGATCGCCTCGAGCGTCCTGGCGCTCTGCGAGGCCGGCGACGAGGTGGTCGTGCTGGAGCCCGCCTACGACGCCTACTCCGCCCTCGTCGCCCTGGCCGGCGCCGTGCAGCGCAGCGTGCCGCTGCGCTGGGGCGGGCCCGGCGAGGGCTTCGTGCTGGACCACGCCGCCCTGCGCGCGGCCGTCACCGACCGCACGCGCCTGCTGCTGCTGAACACGCCGCACAACCCGACGGGCGCGGTGCTCGGCGCCGCCGACCTCGCGCTCGTCGCCGAGCTGGCCCGGGCCCACGACGTCGTCGTCGTCACCGACGAGGTGTACGAGCACCTCGTGTACGACGGGGCCCGGCACGTCCCCCTGGCGACCCTGCCGGGCATGGCGGAGCGCACCCTGACGGTGTCCAGCGCGGGCAAGACGTTCTCGGTGACCGGCTGGAAGGTCGGCTGGGTGCACGGGCCGGCGGAGCTGGTGACGGCGGTGCGGACCGTCAAGCAGTTCCTCACCTTCACCGGCGGGGCGCCGTTCCAGCCGGCCGTGGCGCGGGCGCTGGCGCTGCCGGAGGAGTTCTTCACCTCCCTCGCCGCCGACCACCAGCGCCGCCGGGACCTGCTGGTGGCGGGCCTGCGGACGGCGGGCTTCGCGGTGTCGGTGCCCGCGGGCGGCTACTTCGTCGTGGCGGACCCGCGCCCGCTGGGCTTCGACGACGGCGTGCGGCTGTGCCGGGAGCTTCCGGAGCGGGCCGGGGTGGTGGCCGTGCCGGTCGCGGCGTTCTGCACGCCGGGCGGAGCCGCCGCGGCCGGGGCGGCTCCGCTGCTGCGGTTCGCGTTCTGCAAGCGGGACGCCGTCCTGCACGAGGGCGTCGAGCGGCTCCAGCGCCTGCGCACGGGCTGAGGCGGGCGGGGCGGTGCCGCGCGCGGTGGTGCCGCAGGGCGCCGCGCGGTGGTGCCGCGCGAGGGTGCCGCGGGATGTCACGGGGTCCGTCGCGGGGTCCACAGCGGCGCCGGACGGGGCTGCGTCCACAGGCGGGCCGTGCGGGGACACGGTGCCCCCGTGCGGCGGGCAGGGTCCGGGACGTGCTCCTCTCCCCCGCCCTCGCGGCACCGCCCTCGGCGGGTGCCCTCACCGGCGCGGCCCTCGCCCTGGCCCTCGGCAGCCTCGCCGGGGCGGCGTCCGCGCCCGTCGCACCGCGGCCCGCCGCGCAGACCACCGCGCAGACCACCGCGCAGCCGCCCGCGCCGGACGTGGCCGCGCCGGACGTGGCCGCGCCGAACGTGGCCGTGCCAGACATGCCCGCGCCGGACATGCCCGCGCCGGACGTGGCCGCGCCGGGAGCCGCGCCGCACGTGGCCGTGCGGGCAGGCCTTCCCGCGGCGGTGGCGGGCGCGGGGCACCGGTGGCCGCTCGCGCCGGCACCGAGGGTGCTGCGCGGCTTCGACGTGCTCGAGAGCCCCTACGCGCCCGGGCACCGCGGGGCCGACCTCGGGGCTGCGGCGGGTGCGCCGGTGCTCGCCTCCGCCGGGGGGACCGTCACCTTCGCCGGGCCGGTGGCGGGGCGGGGCGTCGTGGTGGTCGCCCACGCCGACGGCCTGCACACCACCTACGAGCCCCTCGAGCCGGCGGTGCGGGCCGGCGCGGCGGTGGGCCCGGGACAGCCGCTGGGCGCCCTCGCGCGGGACGGGCGGCACTGCGCGCCGGTGTCCTGCCTGCACTGGGGCGCCCGTCGCGGCGCGGGCTACGTCGACCCGCTGTCGCTGCTCACCGCGGCCGCACCCCCGGTGCTGCTGCCCCTGGGCAGGCCGGCCTGAGCGGGGCCGGCCGACGCCGCCGGGACGTCCTCAGCTCGCGTCGCTGAGCTTGCCGCGCAGCTGGATCACGGCCTTGGTGTGCATCTGGCAGATCCGGGACTCCGTGACCCCGAGCACCCGGCCGATCTCGGCCAGGGTCAGGCCCTCGTAGTAGTAGAGGGTGACGACGATCTTCTCCCGCTCGGGCAGCTGGTTGATCGCCCGGGACAGGATGAACTTCGTCTCCTCGGACTCGAACGCCGCGACGGGGTCCTCCGCCTTGGTGTCCTCCAGCGTGTCGACCAGGGAGAGCTTGTCGCCCTTCTCCCCCGAGACCGTCAGCAGTTCGTCGAGCGCCACCACGTTGACGTACGACACCTGGCTGAAGATCGCGTGCAGGTCACCCAGGGGGATGCCCAGGCGCTCGGCGACCTCGGTCTCGGTGGGGCTGCGGTGCAGCTCGCCCTCCAGCGCGGCGTAGGCGCGCTCGACCTCGCGGGCCTTGCTGCGCACCGAGCGCGGGATCCAGTCGATGGCCCGCAGCTCGTCGATGATGGCGCCGCGGATGCGTGAGATCGCGTACGTCTCGAACTTGATCGCGCGCTCGATGTCGAACTTCTCGATGGCGTCGATGAGCCCGAAGATGCCGTAGGAGACGAGGTCGGCCTGCTCGATGTTGGGCGGCAGGCCCACCCCGACGCGGCCGGCGACGTACTTCACCAGCGGCGAGTAGTGCAGGATCAGGCGCTCGCGCAGCGCCGGGTTCCCGCTGCTCTTGAACTCCTCCCACATGGCGCGGAGCGCCGCCTCGGCCTCCTCCTGCTCCGGGGTCGGGGCACCGCGCCCCGCCCGCGAGCCGAAGCGCGCGTTGGCCTTCGGCCGGCCCGCGGGCTCCACCTCGGCCGGCGCCTCGTGCACCACGTGCAGGTCCGCTCCCGCGGCCGCCGAAGCGGGCACGGCTTCCTGCGACCTGGCTGCTGCGTCCATCTCCCACCCCCGGCTCCGCTCAGGCCCGGGGGTGGGCCTGGCGGTACGAGCTCCGCAACCGCTCGACGGAGACATGCGTGTAGATCTGAGTCGTTGAAAGCGTAGCGTGACCGAGCAACTCCTGAACGCTACGAAGGTCGGCTCCTCCGTCGAGCATGTGCGTCGCCGCGCTGTGCCGGAGCCCGTGCGGCCCCGTGCCCGGCACCCCCTCCAGGGACGCCAGCAGAGCCGCCAGCACCGCCCTGACCTGGCGTTGTCCCAGGCGGGAGCCCCGCCGGCCCAGGAACAGGGCCGATCCGGAGCCCTCGCGCGCCAGCGCCGGCCGCGCCCGGTCCAGGTGCGCGGACACCGCCCGGGCCGCCGGCAGCCCGAACGGAACCACCCGTTCGCGTGCACCCTTGCCCAGCACCCGCAGGGTCCGGCGCTCCAGGTCCACGTCGTCGACGTCCGCACCGACGAGCTCCGAGACCCGGCACCCGGTCCCGTACAGCAGCTCCAGGACGGCCACGTCCTGCACGTGGACCGCGTCCCCGTCCGAGGCGCGGTCCGCGGCGGCGTCGAGCAGCGCGCGGACCTGCTCCGCCCGCAGCACGTGCGGCAGCTCACCCCGGCGCCGCGGCGCGCGCAGCCGCAGCGCCGGGTCGTCCGCCCGCAGCCCGGTGCGCCGCGCCCAGGCGCAGAACGTGCGGGCGGCCGCGGCGCGCCGCGCGAGGGTCGCGCGCGCCAGGCCGCGCCGGTCGCCCGCGGCCAGCCAGTTCCGCAGCACCGTCAGGTCGACCGACTCCAGCGCCCCGCGCACCCCGGCGCCGGGCTCGGTGCCGGGCTCGGCGCCGGGCTCGGCGCCGCAGGCGTGCCACAGGAGATCCTGCACGTCCCCGAGGTAGGCGCGCACCGTGTGCTCCGAGCGGCCGCGCTCGGAGCGCAGGTGCTCCGCGAAGGCGGCGAGGACGTCCCCGCCCGCGCCCACCCCGCCCGCGCCCACCCCGCCCGGCCCTCCGTCCCCGATGGAGCTCATGGCCGCACCGTAGGCGCCGCGGGGGACGACGGTGCGCCGCCACTCCCGCGCCCCACCTCGCGGCCACCTCCCGCGCCCCACCTCGCACGCCCCGGGTCCCGCCGCCCCGGGTCCCGCCGCCCCGCTACCCCGGGGCGGCGGCGCGCCAGCCGCCGTCCCCGCGCTCGGCGCGGCCGGCCAGGTGCAGCCGGCCCAGCGCCGCCTGCGCCGCCGCCACGTCCACACCCGCCGCACGGGCCACCGCCTCCGTGGCCAGCCACCCCCGCCGCGGCAGGACCTCCGCGACGCGGCGGTCGCCCGGAGGCAGCCCGTCCAGGGGGCGCACCGGCCCCGCCCGCTCCGGCAGGAGCTCCTGCCCGGCCGCCCCGAGCAGCTCCGCGGCCTCGGCGGCGTCGGTGACGCACACCGCACCGCGCTCCCGCAGCAGCCGGTGGCACCCCGCCGACGCCGGGGACGTCACCGGCCCGGGCACCGCACCCACCGGGCGGGACAGGCGCTCGGCGCGGTCCGCGGTCGCCAGCGCCCCGGAGCGCCAGGCCGCCTCGACGACCACGGTCCCGCAGGTGGCGGCGGCCAGGACCCGGTTGCGCTCCAGGAAGCGCCAGCGCGTCGGTGCGCTGCCCGGGGGCACCTCGCTCACGACCGCGCCGTGCCGGGCCAGCGCCCGCAGCAGCGCCGTGTTGCCCCGGGGGTACACCCGGTCCACCCCGCACGCCAGCACGGCCACGGCGGGGCCGTCCACGGCCAGCGCGGCACGGTGCGCGGCCGCGTCGATGCCGTAGGCGCCCCCGCTCCACACCGCCACGCCCCGCCCGGCCAGGCCGGCGGCCAGCTCGGCGGCCACGTGCTCGCCGTACCCGGTCGCGGCGCGGCTGCCCACCACGGCCGCCGAGCGCGCCGAGGTGAGGGCGAGCGGCCCGCGCACCCACAGGCACAGCGGCTGGGCCAGGACGCGCCCGTCCGGGCCGAGCGCGCGGTCCAGGTCCGCAAGACCTGCCGGCCACTCGGCGTCGCCGGGCACCAGCAGCCGCCCGCCGACGCCCTCCAGCACGGCGAGGTCCGCCGCCGGGTCCACGCCCTCCAGCCGCAGGCGCCAGCGCTGCGGCCCGGCTCCCGCGAGGACGGCCTCCAGGGCGGCCACCGCACCGCAGGAGGCGAGCAGCCCGGAGGCCTCCGCGTCGCCCGGCTCGGCCAGGCGGCTCCAGGCGGCCCGGGCGAGCCGCTCGTCCGCCAGCGCCGGGTGCAGCGCGGACGGGACGTCGGCCATGGGCCGCACCCCGCGCAGCCCGCGCACCGGCGGCACCCCCGCCCCGGGGGCGCGCTCGCGCGACCCGACCCCACCGGCGCCCGCCGCGTGCGCGCTCACGCCCCGCCCCCGTCCCGCAGCGCCAGCGCCCGGCCGACGTCGTCCCGGGTGGGCCCCTCGCGCCCGGCGAGGTCGGCTAGCGTCCACGCGACCCGCAGGACCCGGTCGTACCCGCGCACCGTGAGCGCGCCGCGGTCCAGCGCCCGGTCCAGGTCGGCGCTCACCGCACCCGGCAGGCGCAACCGCCCGCGCAGGTCCACCCCGCGCAGCTGACCGTTGACCGCGGCACCGGTGCCCGCCAGCCGCCCCGCCGCCGCGGCCCGGGCCGCCACGACCCGGCGCGCCACCACCGCGGTCGGCTCCACCGCCCCGGCGCCGCGGACCTCGGCGCGGGTGACGGGCCGCACCGCCACGCGCAGGTCGACGCGGTCCAGCAGCGGTCCGGAGAGCCGGGTGGCGTAGCGCCGCCGCGCGTCCGGTGTGCAGGTGCAGTCCAGGCCCTTGCCGGTGGCGCGCCCGCAGGGGCAGGGGTTGGCCGCCAGGACGAGCTGGAAGCGCGCCGGGAAGCGGGCGCTGCCGCGCGCGCGGTGCAGCACCAGCTCCCCGTGCTCCAGGGGCTGCCGCAGCGACTCCAGCACCCGGCGGTCGAACTCGGGCGCCTCGTCGAGGAAGAGGACCCCGTGGTGCGCGCGGGAGGCCGCCCCCGGCTGCGGCAGGCCGCTGCCGCCGCCCACGACCGCGGCGACCGTGGCGGTGTGGTGCGGGTCCTCGAAGGGGGGCCGGTGCAGGAGCGCACCGGCGGAGGGCAGGGTGCCGGCGACGGAGTGCACGGCGGTGACCTCCAGCGCCTCCTGCTCGCCGAGGTCGGGCAGCAGGCCGGGCAGCCGCGCGGCCAGCATCGTCTTGCCCACGCCGGGCGGTCCGCTCAGCAGGAGGTGGTGCCCGCCGGCGGCCGCGACCTCCAGCGCCAGGCGCGCCTCGGCCTGCCCGACGACGTCACCGAGGTCCGGCCCGGGGCCGGGCGGCGCGGGCGGTGACACCGCCGCGGGAGCGTCCTCGTCGTCCGGCGCGGGCACCGGCTCCCCGCGGTACTCCGCGATGAGGTCCACCAGCCGCCGCACGCCCAGCACCCGCACCCCCGGCACGAGGGCGGCCTCGTCGGCGTTGGCGCGGGGCACGACGACGCGCCCGAACCCGGCGCGGGCGGCGGCCAGCACGGCCGGCAGCACCCCCCGCACGGGACGCACCGTGCCGTCCAGCCCCAGCTCCCCCAGGTGCACCGCCTGCGCGGCGACGTCCCGCGGCACCGTCCCCGCCGCCGCGAGCACCGCCACGGCCACGGCCAGGTCGAAGCCGGAGCCCCGCTTGGGCAGCGTCGCCGGCGACAGGTTGACGGTGATGCGCCGCGGCGGCAGGGCGCAGCCGGAGTTCGCGGTCGCCGCGCGGACGCGGTCTCGGGCCTCCACGAGCGAGGCGTCGGGCAGGCCGACGAGCACGAACGCCGGCAGGCCCTGGGCGATGTCGGCCTCCACGCCGACGACGTGACCCTGCACCCCCACCAGGGCGACGGCAGGCACGGACGCGAGCGCCACGTCAGCCCACCGCCCGCAGGTGCTCCACGAGGGCCGGGCCGCGCCGGGGGCGCAGCACCGCGACGACGTCGAGGCGCACCTCGGGCGGGTGGACCCCGGCGGCGGCCATCCACGCGGCCGCCAGCCGCCGCAGCCGCGCCACCTTCGCGGGGGTGACCGCCTCCAGCGGGTGCCCGGCCGCGGTGGTGCGGCGCGTCTTCACCTCGCAGACGACCAGGCAGTCCCCGTCGCGGGCGACGACGTCCACCTCGCCCAGCTCGCACCGCCAGTTGCGGGCCAGCACCACCATCCCGGCCTGCTGCAGGTACCGGACGGCGACCCGCTCCCCGTACCCGCCGACGGCGTCCTCCGCGCGCACGCGCACCACCTCCGCGACGAGGGTGCGGTCGCGGCGGCGGGACGGGCGCGGGGTGCCGCCCGGCTGTGGAGGCGGGCGGGCGCGGGCGGGCTGTGGACCCGGTGCGGGACGCGGGCGCCGAGGGGGCCCGCGGGTCAGCGGGCGCGCGGTGGCGGCTCGGGCAGCTCGATGTCGCTCTTGGCCAGCTCCTCGACGTTGACGTCCTTGAACGTCACGACGCGCACGTTCTTCACGAAGCGGGCGGGGCGGTACACGTCCCACACCCAGGCGTCGGTCAGGCGCAGCTCGAAGTAGGTCTCCCCGTCGGCCGTGCGGACCTGCAGGTCCACCTGGTTGGCCAGGTAGAAACGCCGCTCCGTCTCCACGACGTACGCGAAGAGACCGACGACGTCGCGGTACTCGCGGTAGAGCTGCAGCTCCATCTCGGTCTCGTAGTTCTCGAGGTCCTCTGCGCTCACCGGGCCATCATGCCCGCCGCGGCCCCGCCCCGCGCAACGCCGTCCTCCGCGCCCAGCCCGCGGGGCAGCGGCAGGCGCCAGCTGCGCCGGTGCAGCTCGCACGGGCCGTGCTCGGCCAGGGCCCGCAGGTGGCCGGGCGCGCTGTAGCCCTTGTTCTCGTGCCAGCCGTAGCGGGGGTCCGCGAGGTGGTGCCCCGCCATGATCCGGTCGCGGGTGGTCTTGGCGAGGACGCTGGCGGCGGCGACGGCCGCGCAGGTCAGGTCCGCCTTGACGCGGGTGACGACGGGCGGCGTCGGCGCCGCGTCGGGCTCGTCCAGCAGGGACGCCTGCGCGCGGGCGGTGAGCCAGTCGTGGGAGCCGTCCAGGAGCACCACGGAGGGCTGCTGCCCGAGCCGGGCCAGGGCGCGGCACCCGGCCAGGCGCAGGGCGGCGGTGATGCCGAGGGCGTCGATCTCGGCGGCCTCGGCGTGCCCGACGGCCCACGCCGGGGCCCAGCGCCGCAGCCGGGGGGCGAGCTCCTCGCGGGCGGCGGGTGTCAGGAGCTTGGAGTCGCGCAGGCCGACGGGGGCGCTGCGGGTGCGGGCGTGCACGAGGACCACGCCCACGGTGACCGGCCCGGCGAGCGCCCCGCGCCCCACCTCGTCCACGCCCGCCACGAGCGGGTACCCCTCGCGCAGCAGCCGGCGCTCCTCGCGCAGGGTGGGCGCGCCGCGGCGGCCTGCGGTGCTCACCGGACGCCCTGGACCCCGCCGACGCCGGTGAAGGTCTCCTCCTGGCTGCCCAGCCAGGTCCAGCGGTCGAACGGCCAGATGATCGTGAACGCGCGGCCGGTGACGCGCTCCAGCGGGATCGTGCCCTGGCCGGGGAGGTCCTCGTGGAAGCGGGAGTCCTCGGACTGCTCGCGGTGGTCGCCCATGACCCACAGGCGCCCCGCCGGGACCCGCACGTCGAAGGTCTTGGTGCTCGGCTCGTTGCCGGGGTGCACGTAGGACTCCTCGACGGGCTCGCCGTTGACGGTGACCAGACCCCGGGCGTCGCAGCAGACCACGCGGTCCCCGGGCAGGCCGACGACCCGCTTGATGAGGTGGTCGTTGGAGTCCTCCGGCAGCAGGCCGACGAACGTCAGCAGGCGGGCCAGGGGCCCGCGGGTGCTGGGCGGGGCGGGGTCGAGCCAGCCGCCGGGGTCCTGGAAGACGACGACGTCCCCGCGGTGCAGCTCGAACGGTCCCGGCGTGAGCTTGCTGACGATGACGCGGTCGCCGATCAGGAGGGTGCGCTCCATCGACTGCGAGGGGATGAAGAAGGCCTGCAGCAGGAACGTCTTGACGACGAGGGAGACCACGAGCGCCACGACCACGACGAAGACCGTCTCGCGCACGGCGGCGAGGAAGCCGCCGGAGCGGGAGCGGGAGCGCTGCGGCTGCGGGCCGGCGTCCTCGGCGTCCTCACCGGTGCCCGCGCCCGCGCCCGCCCCGGGGGTGCCGGGGCCCTGCGGCGCGGGCACGTCGGGGCCGCTCCCGGCGTCGTAGGGGTGCTCGCGGCCGTCCTCGCCCCTCACCGGCCGGCCCCGCCCGCGACGGTGCGCAGGTCCGACGGCGGCCAGGTGACCACGCTCACGCGGCCCACGACGTCCCCCACGGCGACGGTGCCGCCGCCGGGCCGGCCGAGGTGGGCCCTGGAGTCGGCGGAGGCGGAGCGGTGGTCACCCATGAGCCACAGCCTGCCCTGCGGCACCTCCACGTCGAACGGCGACGCGCTGGGCGCCTCCCCCGGCGGCAGGTACGGCTCGTCGAGGGGCTGCCCGTCGACGGTGAGGCGCCCGGAGGCGTCGCAGCAGGCGACCCGCTCCCCCGGCAGGCCGACGACGCGCTTGACGTAGTCCACCTCCCCGGGGCGGAAGCCGAGCAGCGCCCCGCCCGCCGCGCCGAGCCGGGCCAGGCCCTCCGGCTCGCGCGGGGCGGGGGCGAAGGTGCCCGCGCCGTCGAAGACGACCACGTCGCCGCGGCGCACGTCCCCGCCCCGGGTGTCCAGGCGCGAGACGAGGACCCGCTCACCGGGGTTGAGGGTGGGTGCCATGGACCCGGAGGGGATGGAGAAGGCCTGGAAGGCGAGGGAGCGCACGAGCAGCGAGAGCACCAGACCCGCCCCGAGGACGCCCAGGAGCCGCCCGGCGCCGGAGAACCCGGCGGGCCGGCGGGCGGGCGTCGCGGCGGGCGCGGAACCGGTGGCGGTCGCGTCACCGGTGTCTGCTGCCGCTGGGGTCACGCCAACTCCCTGGTGCTCGGTGGGACGGCGCACTGGCACCGCGCGGATCGATCGTGCCCGGACGGGGCGCCGGGATGCCGACGGGCCGCAGCCCGCGCTCGCGCACGGTCTGCGGCCCGGCTCCCGGCGGTGCCGGGAGGGTTCAGCGGCCGGCCGTGACCGGGGTCCGCTTCTCCTTGATCTTGGCGGCCTTGCCGCGCAGGTCGCGCAGGTAGTAGAGCTTCGCCCGGCGGACGTCACCGCGGGTCACGACCTCGATCTTCTCGATGATCGGGGTGTGCACCGGGAAGGTGCGCTCCACGCCCACGCCGAAGCTGACCTTGCGGACGGTGAAGGTCTCGCGCGCGCCACCACCGGTGCGGCGGATGACGACGCCCTGGAAGACCTGCACGCGGGAGCGGTTGCCCTCGACGACCTTGACGTGCACCTTCAGGGTGTCGCCGGGGCGGAACTCCGGAACGTCGCTGCGCAGGCTCGCGGCCTCGATGCTGTCCAGGGTGTGCATGCTCGCTTCTTCCCCGCGGGCGCCACAGGTCCCCCGCGTGTCGTCTGGTCGCGTCTCGCTCCGGTGCAGCGCACACCCCCTGTGGCAGGGGCGCACCCCCGCGGGGCGGGGACCGGGTCGACGCGGTGTCTCGTGCGAACGGTCGGCGTTCGACGGATCAGTCTGCCACAGCGGGCGGCGCGGGCCGGAACCGTCCACCGCCGGGAACCCAGCCCTCCTCGGCCAGGACGCGCAGGTCGGCCGCGTCGCAGGAGGCGGGCTCCAGGGCGGCGACGATGTCGGGCCGGCGGCGCGCGGTGCGGCGCAGCGCCTCGTCCCGGCGCCAGCGCGCGACGAGGCCGTGGTGGCCGGAGCCGAGGACCTCCGGCACGTCGAGCCCGCGCCAGGTGGGCGGCTTGGTGTAGGCGGGGTGCTCCAGCAGGCCGCCGTGCTCGGCGGCGTGGCTCTCCTCCTGCACGCTCACCGCGTTGCCCACCACGCCGGGCAGCAGCCGGGCGACGGCCTCCACGACGACGAGCACGGCCACCTCCCCGCCGTTGAGGACGTAGTCGCCGAGGGAGACCTCCCGCACCCGCACCCGCTCGGCGTAGTGCTGCACGACGCGGGCGTCGATGCCCTCGTAGCGCCCGCACGCGAAGACCAGCCACGGCTCGGCGGCCAGCTCCGCGGCGGTGGACTGCCGGAACACCTCCCCGGCGGGGCTGGGCACGAGCAGCACGGGGCCCTGCCCGCCCGCGTCCGGCGGGGGGTCGCCGAGCACGGCGTCCAGCGCCTCGCCCCACGGCTCGGGGCGCATGAGCATGCCGGCGCCGCCACCGTAGGGGGTGTCGTCGACGGTGCGGTGCCGGTCGTGGGTGTGCTCGCGCAGGTCCCGCACCCGCAGGTCCAGCAGGCCCTGCCGCCGCGCCCGGCCGATCAGGGACAGCGACAGCGGCTGCAGGTACTCGGGGAAGATCGTGACGACGTCGACGCGCACGCCGCTCAGCCGTCCCCGCCGGCGCCGTCGTCGCCGCCCGTGCCGGGGAACAGCCCGCCCGGCGGGTCGAGGACGACGCGGCCGCCGGCGACGTCCACCTCGGGCACCAGGGCGCGCACGAACGGCACGAGCACGTCCTCGCCGCCGGCGGCCGGCCGCACGACGAGCAGGTCCTGGGCGGTACCGGTGAGCAGGTCGCGCACCGTGCCCAGCGGGGCGCCGGTGGTGTCGACGGCGGCGAGGCCGGTGAGCTGGTGCGGGTACCAGGCGTCCTCCTCCACCTCGTCGTCGACGTCGTCGGCGTCGACGAGGAGCAGCACGTCGCGCAGGCTCTCGGCCCCGGTGCGGTCGTGCCGCTCGGCGAAGCCCACGAGCAGGACGCCCTGGTGGTCGCGCACGGAGCGCACGACGAGGGGCCCGGCGGAGGCGGGGTCGGTGCGCAGGACGCTGCCGGGCGCCAGGCGGCGGGCCGGGTCGTCGGTGCGCAGCTCGACGGTGACCTCCCCGCGGATGCCGTGGGGACGGCCGATGCGGGCGACGACGTAGTCCACGGCTGCTCCTGCGCTTCGGGGGTCGGTGGGTGCGGCGGCGCGGTGCCCGCACGCGAACGCGCCAGGGCCCTGCCGTCGCCGGCGGGGTCCTGGCGCGTGGCCCGGGGGTCTTCCGGTCCGCTCAGCGGCGGCGGTCGACGTCCACGAGGTCGATCCGGACGGGCTGGCCACCGGCCAGCGCGGTGACGACGGTGCGCAGCGCCTTGGCCGTGCGGCCGGAGCGCCCGATGACCCGCCCGAGGTCCTCGGGGTTGACCCGGACCTCCAGCAGGGCACCGCGGCGCAACGCCTTGGACGTCACGCGGACGTCGTCGGGGTGCCCGACGATGCCCCGCACGAGGTGCTCGAGGGCGTCGGCGAGCACCGGCTCAGCTCTCGGCGGCGGGCGCGTCGGCCGCGGGCGCCTCGGCGGCGGGTGCCGGGGCGGCGGGCGCCTCGGCGGCCGGGGCCGCCGCGGCGGGCTTCGTGCGGGGCTGCGGCGCGCGGTAGGTGCCCTCGGCGCCCGGCAGGCCCTTGAACTTCTGCCACTCGCCGAGGACCTTGAGGACGGCCACGACCTGCTCGGTGGGCTGGGCGCCCACGCCGAGCCAGTACTGCACCCGCTCGGAGTCGACCTCCATGAGGGAGGGCTCGGTCGTGGGGTGGTACTTGCCGATCTCCTCGATGGCGCGGCCGTCGCGCTTGGTGCGGGAGTCGGCGACGACGATGCGGTAGTACGGCGCGCGGATCTTGCCCATGCGCTTGAGGCGGATCTTGACAGCCACGGTGGGTGAACACTCCGGTTCTGGTCTGGTGTGAGCGTCACCGCCCGGGGTGGGGACTCCGGGCGGGTGGCTCTCGGACACGACCGCAGGGGTGAGAGGGTCCCCGGCGCTCGAGTGCTCCAGCATTGTGCCAGACCCGGCGAACCCGCCGCCCCGCGGAGCGCACGGGGCGTGACGGGCGGGCGCTACGCGGCGCGGCCGGCGCGCACGACGCCGCGCAGCACGACCGCCTCGGGGGCGCGCAGGGCCGTCACGTCGGCGCGGGGGTCGGCGGCGCACACGACGAGGTCGGCGGCGGCGCCCTCCTCCAGCCCGGCGGCGCCCAGCCACCGCCGCGCCGACCAGGTGGCGGCGTCCAGGGCGGCCACCGGCGGCAGTCCGGCGGCCACCAGCTCGGCGACCTCCCGCGTGATGAGGCCGTGCGGCAGGACGCTGCCGGCGTCGGTGCCCGCCCGGACCGGGACCCCCGCCTCCCACGCCGCGCGCACCGTCTCGTACCGGCGGGCGTGCAGCGCCCTCATGTGCGCGGCGTAGCGGGGGAACTTCACCTCCCCGCGCTCGGCGATGCCGGGGAAGCCGGCGGTGTTCACCAGGGTCGGCACGACCGCCACGCCCTGCGCCGCCGCCCGCGCGATCGTGCCGGCGTCCAGGCCGGTGCCGTGCTCGATGCCGTCGAAACCGGCGTCGAGCAGCTCGGTGACGCCCTCCTCGCCGAACTGGTGGGCGGTGATGCGGGCGCCCTCGGCGTGCGCGGCCTCCGCCGCGGCCCGCAGCGTCCCCGCGGGCCAGCAGGGGGCGAGGTCGCCGGTGTCGCGGTCGATCCAGTCGCCGACGACCTTCACCCAGCCGTCGCCGAGGCGGGCCTGCTCGCGCACCGCGGCGGGCAGGTCCTCCGGCTCCAGCTCGTGGGCCAGGCCGCGCAGGTAGCGGCGGGTGCGGGCCAGGTGCCGCCCGGCGCGCACGATGCGCGGCAGGTCCTCGCGGGCGTCGATCCACCGGGTGTCGGCCGCGGAGCCGGCGTCGCGCAGCAGCAGCGCCCCGGCGTCGCGCTCGGTGCGGGCCTGCTCCTCGGTGCTCGCCTCGTCCACCGCGCCGCCGGGGCCGAGGCCGACGTGGCAGTGGGCGTCCACCAGGCCGGGCAGCACCCAGCCGCGGAGCTCGGTGACGTCCAGGCCGGGGGCGGTGGGCCGCTCGAACGTCAGCCGCCCGCCGAGGACCCACGCCTGCCCGCGCTCGCGGTCCGGCCCGGTGAGGACCGGGCCGCGCAGGTGCAGGACGTCCACGGCCGCCGGCTCAGCGGCCGCCGAGGAACTTGTCGAACCCGGGCGGCAGCTGCATGCCCGCCAGGTCGGGGGCCTGCTGGTCCTGCTCCCCGCCCTGGCCCTGCGGGAGGCCGAACGCGGAGGCCGCGGCGGCCTGCGTCGCGGCGGTGCGGGCAGCGTCGTCGCGGGCCAGCGCGGAACGCTGCTGCTCGGCGCGCTTGGCGGGGTTGCCGGACTTGCCCTTCTTCGCCTTGATCGCCGCGGCGCGGCCCTTCTGCTTCTTGCCCGCGCCGCCGGGCACGCCCGGCATGCCGGGGATGCCGGGCAGTCCCCCGCCGAGGCCCTTGCGCATCTGGCGCATCATCTTCTGCGCCTGCCCGAACCGCTCGAGCATGTCGTTGACGGCGGAGACGCTCTGGCCGCAGCCGGCGGCGATGCGCGCGCGGCGGGAGCCGTTGATGATGCGGGGCTGGCGGCGCTCCAGCGGCGTCATGGAGCGCACCATCGCCTCGATGCGGTCGAACTCCCGCTCGTCGAAGGCGTCGAGCTGCTCGCGGACCTGCTGCATCCCGGGCAGCATCCCGAGCATCTTCTTGATGGAGCCCATGTTCCGCACGGCGGCGAGCTGCTGCATGAAGTCGTCGAGGGTGAAGTCCTCGTCGTTGGCGAACTTCGCCGCCATCGCCTGCGCCTGGTCGGCGTCGAAGGCCCGCTCGGCCTGCTCGATGAGGGTGAGGATGTCGCCCATGTCGAGGATGCGGGAGGCCATCCGGTCGGGGTGGAACAGCTCGAAGTCGTCGAGCTTCTCCCCCGTGGAGGCGAACATCACGGGCTGGCCGGTGACCGAGCGCACCGACAGGGCGGCGCCGCCGCGGGCGTCGCCGTCGAGCTTGGTGAGCACCACGCCGGTGAAGCCCACGCCGTCGCGGAAGGCCTCCGCGGTCTGCACCGCGTCCTGGCCGATCATGGCGTCGAGGACGAAGAGGACCTCGTCGGGGTTCGTCGCGTCCCGAATGTCCGCGGCCTGCTGCATCATCTCGGCGTCCACGCCGAGGCGGCCGGCGGTGTCGACGACGACGACGTCGTAGGCGTGGGCGCGGGCGTGCTCCAGGCCGGCGCGGGCCACCGCCACGGGGTCGCCCACCCCGTTGCCCGGCTCGGGTGCGAAGACGTCGACCCCCGCGCGCTCACCGGTGATCTGGAGCTGGTTGACGGCGTTGGGGCGCTGCAGGTCGCACGCCACCAGCAGCGGCCGGTGGTTCAGGTTGCGCAGGTGCCGGCCGAGCTTGCCGGCGAGGGTCGTCTTCCCCGCGCCCTGCAGGCCGGCGAGCATCAGGACCGTGGGCGGGTTCTTCGCGAACCGCAGCCGCCGCGTCTCCCCGCCGAGGATCGCGACGAGCTCCTCGTTGACGATCTTGACGATCTGCTGGGCGGGGTTGAGGGCCTGCGACACCTCCGCGCCCAGCGCGCGCTCGCGCACGGCGGCGGTGAACTGCCGCACGACGGGCAGGGCCACGTCGGCCTCGAGCAGCGCGCGGCGGATCTCGCGGACGGTGGTGTCGACGTCCTCCTCGGAGAGCCGTCCCTTGCCGCGCAGGGAGCGGAACGTCGCGGTGAGGCGGTCGGAGAGGGAGGAGAACACGTCGGGAAGCCTAGCCGCCCCCCGCGCGCGGGCGCCGTCCCCTCAGCCGTGCGTGCTCTCCCCCGGCGACTCCGCCGCGTCGGACAGCGCGCCCACGACGCGGGCCACGCGCGGCGGGGACAGCCGGGAGCCGTCGGGCTCGGCGAGGTACAGCACGTCCACGGCCTGCGCGGCGTACGTCGCCACGTGCGCGGAGCGGATGTCGACGCCCTCCTCGGCCAGGGCGCGCCCGAGGGCGTGCAGCAGCCCGGGCCGGTCCGCGGCGCGCACCTCGATCACCGTGGCCCGCTCCGAGGCGCCCGGCAGGATCACCACCCGCGGGTGGGAGACCAGCGCGCGCACCCCGCCGCGCGGGGGCCTGCTCTGCGCGTCGCGGCGCACCAGCCGCTCCAGCAGGGCCACGTCCCCGGCGACGATGCGGTCCAGCGCCTGCCGCAGCGTCTCGCCCGAGGGCGGCTCCCCGGTCGGGGACTCCACCCACCAGGTGTCCACGGCCACGGCCCCCCCGCCCGGCGGGCGCACGGTCCGCACCAGCGCCGAGCGCACCAGCAGCCGGTGACCGGCCAGCAGCCCGGCGAGGTCCGCGAACAGCCCCGTGCGGTCGGCGGTGACGACGGTGACGACGGAGAAGCCGTCGACCTGCTGCACCCGCACCTCGGTGGGCGCGCCGGCCGCCACGCGCGCGGCGAGCGCCTCCTCCTCCGGCGAGGACGGCGCGGGCGGGGGCGCGGGCCGCCCCCCGAGCCGGGCGCGGGCGCGGGCGACGAGGTCGTCCACCAGGCGCGCCCGCCACGGCGACCAGGCCGCCGGACCGGCCGCCAGCGCGTCGGCCTCGGTGAGCGCGCGCAGCATCGCCAGGACGTCGGCGCGCCCGCCGACGGCGGCGACGAGCTCCTCCACGGTGCGCGGGTCGTCGGGGTCGCGGCGGGTGGACAGCTCGATGAGGGTGAGGTGCTCGCGCACGAGCCGCTCCACGACGGCCACGTCCGCCTCGGGGAACCCGGCGCGCTCGCAGATGCGGCGGGCCAGCGGCGCCCCCTCGCGGGAGTGGTCGTGCGCCCCGGGGCGCTTGCCGATGTCGTGCAGCAGCGCCGCCATGAGCAGCAGGTCCGGGCGCTCCACGTCGCGCAGGAAGGGCTGGGCGCGCACCGCGGTCTCCACCAGGTGCCGGTCCACGGTGAAGCGGTGCACCGCGTTGCGCTGCGGGCGGTTGCGCACCGCCGCCCACTCCGGGACCCACCGGGCGACGAGGCCGACGAGGTCCAGGGCCTCCCAGACGGGCACCTGCGCCTGCCCGGCGGCCAGCAGCTCCAGCAGCGACTCCCGGGCGGCCGCGGGCCACGGCTCGGGCAGGGCGGGGGCGGCGTCGACGAGGTGCTGCAGCGTCACCGGGGACAGCGGCAGCCCGGCCCGCACGGCGACCGCCGCGGCGCGCAGGGGCAGCACCGGGTCCTCCGCCGGGGAGACGCGCCCGCCGAGGACGACCTCCCCGTCGTGCTCGACGAGGCCGTGCTCCAGGGAGCGCAGCCGGGGCCGGCGCGGGCCGGGGCGGAAGCGGCGCGGGGGCAGCGCCTGGCGGGCGCGGCGGGTGGTGGTGGTCAGCGCCTGGGTGAGGACCCGCGCGGACTGCGCCACGGCGGCCAGCAGCGCGTCGGCGTCGGGGTAGCCGCACACGACGGCGGTGGCGTCCTGCTCGGCGAGGACGAGGCGGTCGGTGGGCCGCCCGGAGGTGGCCTGCAGGCCGTCGCGCACGTCGAGGAGCAGCTCGTGCGCGGCGTCGACGTCGCCGTGGGGGCGGTCGGTGAGCCAGCTGGCGACGAGGGCGCGCAGCGCGACGGCGTCGCGCAGTCCGCCGCGGGCCTCCTTCAGGTCCGGCTCCAGCAGGTACGCCAGCTCCCCGTGGCGGGCGGCGCGCTCGGCGAGGGAGTCCAGCAGGACGGGCAGGCGGCGGCGGATCCCGGTGCGCCAGTCGTCCAGCAGCGCCGCGCGGGTGCGCGCCACGAGGGCCCCGTCGCCGGCGACGACGCGCAGGTCGAGCAGGCCGACGGCGGCGGCGAGGTCCTCGCGGGCCACCTCCCGGCACCCGGTGGAGGTGCGCACCGAGTGGTCCAGGCGCAGGCCGGAGTCCCACAGGGGGTACCAGAGGCTCTCGGCGAGGGCACCGACGTCGGCGTCGGACAGGGTGCGCCCGTCGTGCAGCAGGACGAGGTCGACGTCGCTGGCGGGGCCGCTGTCCCGGCGGGCCAGGGACCCGACGGCGGCCAGGGCCACGCCGCTGGGGTCGCCGGCCAGGGCGGGCAGGGTGCCGGTGGCCTCGCCCCACACCTCGGTGAGCCGGCGCTCGACCAGGGCGACGATCTCGGCGCGCCGCTGCGGGCCCGGCCGCCCGGCGCGCACCGCCAGGCTCAGGCGCTCGGTGCGCAGGTCGGTGGTCACGGCCGTCCCCTTCCGCTCGTCGGGTCGCCGCCNCCCCCCCCCGGGGGGGGGCGCCGGGGGGGGCGGCGGGGTGTGCCTCGCTCGTGTGCCTGGCCCGCGCTCCTCCTCAGAGGGCGTCGGGCCCGTGCTCGCCGGTGCGCACCCGCACGACGTCCTCCACGGGCACGGTCCACACCTTCCCGTCGCCGATGCGCCCCGTCTGGGCGCTCTTGACGACGACCTCCACCACGTCCGGGGCGTCGACGTCGTCGACGAGGACCTCCACGCGGACCTTGGGGACCATGTCGACGACGTACTCGGCCCCGCGGTAGACCTCGGTGTGCCCGCGCTGGCGGCCGTAACCGCTGGCCTCCGAGACGGTGAGGCCCTGGACGCCGAACGCCTCCAGCGCGTTCTTCACGTCGTCGAGCTTGTGCGGCTTGATGATGGCGGTGACGAGCCTCATGGGGTGGCCTCCGTGCCGGTCAGGGGGTGGGCTGTGGTGGGGCGGGCGCCGGGGATGCGGCCGCCGGCGCCGAGGGTGGCGAGGTCGTAGGCGCTCTCGGCGTGCTCGACCTGGTCGATGCCGGAGAACTCGTGGTCGGCGTGGACGCGGAAGCCGAGGGTGCGCTGCAGGAGCGTGGCGATGAGGTACGTGACCGTGAAGGAGTAGACCAGCACGACGCCCGCGGCGAGGAGCTGCCTGCCGAGCTGGTCCACGCCGCCGCCGTGGAGCAGCCCGTCGACGCCGGCCGGGGCCTCGGCCGTGGCGAGCAGGCCGATCGCGATGGTCCCCCACAGCCCCCCGACGAGGTGGACGCCGACGACGTCGAGGGAGTCGTCGTAGCCGAGGCGGTACTTCAGCCCGACGGCCAGCGCGCACAGCACGCCGGCGACGGCGCCGAGGACGATCGCGCCGACCGGGCCGACCGCGGTGCAGGAGGGGGTGATGGCCACCAGGCCGGCGACGGCACCGGAGGCCGCGCCCAGGGACGTGGCGTGCCCGTCGCGGACGCGCTCGACGGCCAGCCACCCGAAGACCGCCGCGCTGCCCGCGACGAGGGTGTTGACCCAGGCCACCGCGGCGGTGCCGTTCGCGCCGAGCGCGGAGCCGGCGTTGAAGCCGAACCAGCCGAACCACAGCAGGCCCGCGCCCAGCATCACCAGCGGCAGGTTGTGCGGGCGCATCGGGTCCCGGCCGAAGCCGAGGCGCCTGCCCAGCACGAGCGCGACGGCCAGGCCCGCCGCACCGGAGTTGATCTCCACGACGGTGCCGCCGGCGAAGTCCACGACACCCAGGCCGGCCAGCCAGCCGCCCTCCTCGGACACCAGCCCGTCCAGGGCGAACACCCAGTGCGCCACCGGGGCGTACACCAGGGTCATCCAGGCGGCGGCGAACACCAGCCAGGTGACGAACCTCGCCCGGTCGGCGATCGCCCCGGAGATGAGCGCGACGGTCACGATGGCGAAGGTGCCCTGGAAGGCGGCGAAGACCGGCGCGGGCACGGTGCCGACGAGCTGCGCGGCCTCCCCCGTGCCGTCGGTGCCGATGAGGCCCCGCAGCCCGGCGAACTGCAGGGGATCGCCCACCAGGCCGCCGCCGAGGTCGTCGCCGAAGGCGATCGAGTAGCCGTAGAGCACCCACAGGATGCTCACCAGGGCCATCGCCCCGAAGCTCATCATCATCATGTTCAGGACGCTCTTGGCGCGCACCATGCCGCCGTAGAAGAGCGCGAGGCCGGGCGTCATGAGCAGCACCAGGGCGGCGCTGGCGAGCACCCAGGCGGTGTCACCGGTGTCCATGGGCGGAGGACCTGACCTTCCACGAGGCCGGCGCGGCCGGCGGGGTGAGGGGTCCTCACCGTGGCGGGGACGTGTTACACCCGTCCTGCCCGGGTGTTTCGCGGTGGTGACGTGGCCCGCACCCGTGTGAACGGCGTGTTACGGCCGGCGGGTCCGGGGGTGCGGGCGCCTCTCGCGCCCCGCACCCCCGCACCCGGTCGCGGGCCTGCTCAGAGGGCGTCGGGCCCGTGCTCGCCGGTGCGCACCCGCACCACGTCCTCCACGGGCACGGTCCACACCTTCCCGTCGCCGATGCGCCCCGTCTGGGCGCTCTTGACCACGACCTCCACCACGTCCGGGGCGTCCAGGTCGTCCACGAGGACCTCCACCCGCACCTTGGGGACCATGTCCACGGTGTACTCCGCGCCGCGGTAGACCTCGGTGTGGCCCCGCTGGCGGCCGTAACCGCTGGCCTCCGAGACGGTCAGGCCCTGCACGCCGTACGCCTCCAGGGCGTTCCTCACGTCGTCGAGCTTGTGCGGCTTGACGATGGCGGTGACGAGCCTCATGCCGACACCTCCGTCCCGGTCGCCGCGGCGGGGGCCGCGGAGGCGTGCCGGGCCGCGCCGGCGCCGCGCCCGCCGCCGAGCGGGACGAGGTCGTAGCCGGTCTCGGCGTGCTCGGTCTGGTCGATGCCGGCGACCTCGTCGTCGGCGTCGATGCGGAAGCCGATCGTCTTCTGCAGGGCCAGGCCGATCAGGTAGCTGATCACGAAGGAGTAGGCCAGGACGGCCACGGCGCCGATGAACTGCTTCCAGAGCTGCCCGGCACCGCCGCCGTAGAAGAGGCCGTCGATGCCCGCGGTGGCGGAGGACGTCGCGAACAACCCGACGGCCAGGGTGCCCCAGAGGCCACCGACGAGGTGGACGCCGACGACGTCGAGGGAGTCGTCCACGCCCAGCTTGTGCTTGAGGCTGACCGCGAGGGCGCACAGGGCGCCGGCGACGACGCCGATGAGGAGGGCGCCGACCGGGCTGACCGAGGCGCACGCCGGGGTGATGGCCACGAGGCCGGCGACGGCACCGGAGGCCGCGCCCAGGGAGGTCGCGTGCCCGTCGCGGATGCGCTCGGTGAGCAGCCAGCCGAGGATCGCGGCGGCGGTGGCGGCGAGGGTGTTCACGGCGGCCTCGGCGGCCTGACCGTTGGCGCCGAGCGCGGAGCCGGCGTTGAAGCCGAACCAGCCGAACCACAGCAGCCCCGCGCCCAGCATCACCAGCGGCAGGTTGTGCGGGCGCATCGGCTCGCGGCCGAAGCCGCGGCGGCGGCCGAGGACGAGCGCCAGGGCCAGGCCGGCGGCGCCGGCGTTGATGTGGACCGCGGTGCCGCCGGCGAAGTCCAGCGCGGCGACCTGCATGGCGATCCAGCCGCCGGTCTCGGACTCGGCGCCGTCGAAGGCGAAGACCCAGTGCGCGACGGGGAAGTACACGAGGGTGGCGAAGATGCCGACGAAGACCATCCACGAGCCGAACTTCGCCCGGTCGGCGATCGCGCCGGAGATGAGGGCGACGGTGATGATCGCGAAGGTGCCCTGGAAGAACACGAAGGCCATCGAGGGGATGGTGAAGACCAGCTGCTCGGCCTCGAAACCGCCGTCGACGCCGGTGGTGCCCATCAGGCCCTTGAGGCCGAGGAACTCCGTCGGGTTGCCCAGCAGGCCGCCGCCGACGTCGTTGCCGAAGGCGACCGAGTAGCCGTACAGGACCCACAGGACGCCGACGAGCGCCATGGCCCCGAAGCTCATCATCATCATGTTCAGGACGCTCTTGGCGCGCACCATGCCGCCGTAGAAGAGCGCGAGGCCGGGCGTCATCAGCAGCACCAGGGCGGCGCTGGCGAGCACCCAGGCGGTGTCACCGGTGTTCATGGGCGGGGACGACCTTCCACGAGGCCGGCTCGGCCGGCGGGGACGGGTCGCAGCGCTCGTGGTGAAGCGCGGCGGGAACGAGGAAAAGGTGACCGCCCGCTGTTACGCGCGCCCCCGCGCCCCGTTTCGCACCGGTGACGAACGGCGGGGCGGTGTGAATTCCCTGTTACGCCGCCGCCCGTCCCCGCAGCCCGCCGGCCCACCACCCGGGTCGGCCCACCACCCGGGTCAGCCCACCACCCGGGTCAGCCCACGATCGCGTCGACGAACGCCTCCACCTCGAACGGCGCCAGGTCGTCCACGCCCTCGCCGAGGCCGACGAGCTTCACCGGCACGCCGAGGGTGCGCTGCACGGCCACGACGATGCCGCCCTTGGCGGTGCCGTCCAGCTTCGTCAGCACGATGCCCGTGACGTCGACGACCTCCGAGAACACCCGCGCCTGCTGCATGCCGTTCTGCCCGGTCGTGGCGTCCAGGACGAGCAGCACCTCGTCGACGGGCCCGTGCTTCTCCACGACCCGCTTGACCTTGCCCAGCTCGTCCATGAGGCCGGCCTTGTTCTGCAGGCGCCCCGCGGTGTCGATCAGCACCACGTCCGCCTCCATCTCGACGCCCTGCTTCACGGCGTCGAACGCCACCGCGGCCGGGTCCGCCCCGTCCCGCTCCGAACGGACCGTGGGCACCCCCACGCGATCGCCCCAGGTGGCGAGCTGCTCCGCGGCCGCGGCGCGGAAGGTGTCCGCCGCACCGAGGACGACGTCCTTGTCCTGCGCCACCAGGACCCGCGCCAGCTTGCCGACCGTGGTGGTCTTGCCCGTGCCGTTGACGCCCACGACCAGCACCACGGCGGGCCGCTCGGCGTGCCGCTCGACCCGCAGGGAGCGGTCCATCGCCGGGTCCACCACGCGGATCAGCTCCTCGCGCAGCAGGGCGCGCAGGTGCTCGGGGTCGCGGGTGCCGAGGACCCGGACGCGGTCGCGCAGGGACTCCACGATCTCGGTGGCCGGGCCCACCCCGATGTCGGCGAGCAGGAGGGTGTCCTCGACCTCCTCCCAGGTGCCCTCGTCCAGGGTGTCGCGGCTCAGCAGCGCCAGCAGGCCCTTGCCGAGCGCGGAGTTGGACCGGGCCAGGCGCTCGCGCAGGCGGACCAGGCGGCCGGCGGCGGAGTCGGGCCTGTCCAGCGTGCGGGCGGGTTCCTCGACGAGCGCGGAGTCGTCGAGGAGGCTCTCGTCCAGGGTGTCGGGCAGCTCGACGACGTCGACGGTGCGGGTCGGGCTGTCCCGCGGCACCTCCGCGTCGTCGCCGACACCGGGCAGGTGCGCGCCGGCGGGCGGGGGCGGGGGCAGGGACCGGCTGCGCCCGCCCCGCACCAGAGCGGCGCCGATCCCCGCGGCCGCGACCGCGATCGCGACGACGAGGGTGATGATCAGCTCGAGGTTCTCCACGGCGCCGATCCTCGCAGACGGCCCGGCGGCCCCGGCCGCAACGGCGCGCGGCTCCCGGGGGGCCGGGGGTTCAGCTGTGCAGCTGGGCGGAGCGGGTCTCGGGCTCGGTGCCGCGGCGTGCGTGCAGCTGCCGCTGGGCGGCCTCGACGCCCCGGGCGGCGGCGCCCCGGGAGCGGGCGGCGCCGGAGCGCGCCAGGACGCCGAGGCGGTGCACCCGCGCGTCGACCCGTTCCGTGAGGCGGGTCGCGAACCGGCTGTCGCTCGCGCGCAGGTGCGGTGCGGCGACGACGTAGAGGACCGCCAGCGCGAGGCCGACGCAGAGCAGCAGCGACACGACGAGAGTCCCGATCAGCACGGTCCCACTCTGGTGCGGGCCGCAGGCGCAGGCCACCCGACGCGCGTGCCGTTGCCGCACCGTGACGAGGTCGTTGCACGAGCAGCACGACCGGCACGGCACGGGCACGCGAGGGGCACGGCGCAGGCACGGGAGCGGGGCGCGCGGGCCCGTCAGGCGGGGGTCGCCTCGCGGATCCGCTGGCTGACGACCGTCGTGACGCCGTCCCCGCGCATCGTCACCCCGTACAGGGCGTCCGCCACCTCCATCGTCCGCTTCTGGTGGGTGATGACGATGAGCTGGCTGGACTCGCGCAGCTCCTCGAACAGGGTGAGCAGCCGGCCGAGGTTGGTGTCGTCCAGCGCCGCCTCGACCTCGTCGAGGACGTAGAACGGGCTGGGGCGCGCGCGGAAGATGGACACCAGCACCGCCACCGCCGTCAGCGAGCGCTCCCCGCCGGAGAGCAGCGAGAGGCGCTTGACCTTCTTGCCCGCGGGCCGGGCCTCCACCTCGATACCGGTGGCGAGCATGTCGGAGGGGTCGGTCAGCACCAGCCGGCCCTCGCCCCCGGGGAACAGCCGCGAGAACACCTGCTCGAACTGCGCCGCGACGTCCGCGAACGCGGCGGAGAACACCTGCTCCACCCGCTCGTCGACCTCGCGGACGATGTCGAGGAGGTCCTTGCGGGACCGCTTGAGGTCCTCGACCTGGGTGACGAGGAAGGTGTGCCGCTCCTCCAGCGCCGCGTACTCCTCCAGCGCCAGCGGGTTCACCGTGCCCAGCTGGGCCAGCGCCCGCTCGGCGGCGCGGCGCCGCTTCTCCTGCTCGGCGCGCACGTACGGGCGGGGCAGCAGCCCGTCCTCCTCCTGCCCGGGCGGCGGCGGGACGGGCTGGTCGGGGCCGAACTCGGCGACGAGCGTGTCCGGGTCCACGCCGAGCTCCTCCAGCGCCCGGGTCTGCAGCTGCTCGATCCGCCAGCGCTGCTGGGCGCGGGCCACCTCGTCGCGGGTGCGGGAGTCCTCCAGCCGCTGGCGCTCCTCCTGCAGGGACCGCACGTGCTTGCGGGCGGTGCTCACGCCGGCCTCGAGCCCGGCGCGGGCCTGCTCGGCGGCGTCGCGCAGCCGGGCGGCCTCGGCCAGGGAGCCGGCCACGACGACCAGGGCCCGCTCGGCCCCGGCGCGGACCTCCTCGGCGACCTGCGCCTGCACGGCGCGCCGCTGCCGCCGCCGGGCCGCCTCCTCCCGCGCCCTCGTCTCCTCCGCCGCGGCCCGCTCCAGGCCGTCGGCGCGCCCGGACAGGGCCCGCACCCGCTCCTCGGCGGTGCGCAGCGCCAGGCGGGCCTCGGTCTCGGCGCGGCCGGCGGCGCGGGCGGCCTCGGCGAGGCGGTCCCGCTCGGCCGTGCTCACGTCGGCGGGCTCGGCCTCCCCGGCCTGCCGGGCGGCCTCCAGCCGGGCGCTCAGGTCGGCGAGGGCCGCGGTGTCGTCGGCGAGGCGCTCCTGCACGGAGGCCAGGGTGCGGCGGGAGCGCTCGGCCTCGGCCTCCGCGGAGCGCACCGCGGCGGAGAGCGTGCCGAGCTGCTCGGCGACGGCGGCCATCCGCGCGTCGGACTCGTGGAGCTGCTGCAGCGCGGCCTCGACCCGCCCGGTGGCCTCGGCGCGCTCCTGCTGCGCCTGCGCGACGGAGCGGCGGGCCGACCCCGCGCGGCGGGCGGCGGCGGCGAGGGCGTCGCTGGCCTCGTCGACGGCGGCCTGCACCTCCAGCAGGCTGGGCGCGGAGGACGAGCCGCCCTCGGCGCCGGCCGCGGAGAGCAGGTCCCCCTCGCGGGTGACGGCCACCAGGTCCGGGCGCGACCCGGCCACCTCGCGCGCCGCGTCCAGGTCCGCGACGACGACGACCCGGCCCAGCAGCTCGCCCAGGGCACCGGCGAGCCCGTCCGGGGCCTCCACCAGGTCCAGCGCCGCCAGCGCCCCGTCGGGCAGGCCGGTGGCCGCCGGCCCGGTGTCCGCACCGGCGACGAGCATCCGGGCGCGGCCGGAGTCCCCGGCCTTGAGGTGCCCGATGGCGGCGGCGGCGTCCGCGGGGGAGGCCACCGCGACGGCGTCGGCGGCGGTGCCCAGGGCGGCGGCGACGGCCTGCTCGTAGCCGGGCCGCACGCTCAGCAGGGCGGCGACGGACCCCAGGACCCCGGACAGCTCAGAGCCGGCGGCCAGCAGGGCGCCGGCGCCGTCCTTGCGGGTCAGGCCGATCTCCAGGGCCTCCTTGCGGGCGGTCCAGGTGGCGCGCTCCCGCTCGGCGGCGGCCTCCTCGGCGCGCGCGGCCTCCTCCGCCCGGGCGGCGGCCCGCAGCCGCTCCTCGGCGGCCTCGTGCTCGGCGTCGAGGCCCTCCTCGCCCTCCTCCACGCCCGCGACCTGCTCCTGCAGGGCCGCCAGCTCCGTCCCGGCCGCGGCGCGGCGCTGCTCGGCGCCCTCCACGGCGGCGCGCAGCCGCTCCGCCTCCGCCGCCCCGGCCTCCACGCGGCTGCGGCGCGCGGCGACCTGCCCGGCGAGCTTCGCGAGGCCCTCGCGGCGGTCGGCGGCGGCCCGCAGCGCGGCGGCGACCCGGCGGTCCTCCTCCACCGCGGCCCGGTCCGCCTCGGCGCGCGCGGCGAGGACCTCCTCCAGCGCCTCGCGCGCGGCCGCGGCCGCGGCGGCCAGCTCGGCCTCCTCGGCCCGCACCCGCTGCGCCTGCGCGAGCAGCTCCTGCGGGTCGCGGCGGGAGGCCGGCTCCTCCGCGGCCTGGGACAGCAGCCGCAGGCGCTCGGCGGCCAGGGCCCGCACCCCCTCCAGCCGCTCCGAGAGCCCCCCGAGGCGGTGGAAGGTGTCCACCGCGCGCGCCAGCTCCGGTGCGGCGGCGACCGCCTGCTCCTCCGCGGCGGCCAGGCGCAGCGCCGCCTCGGCGAGGTCGCGCTCCACGGCCTCGCGCCGGGTCAGGAGCGCCTGCTCGTCGGCCTCCTCCCGCTGCAGGCCCGAGACGGCCTGCGCGAGGTCGTCGGCGAGGAGGCGGGCGCGGGCGTCGCGCAGGTCCGCCTGCACCACCTGGGCGCGGCGGGCGGCCTCGGCCTGCCGGCCCAGCGGCTTCAGCTGGCGCCGGATCTCGCCGACGAGGTCGCCGACGCGCTGGAGGTTGGCCTCCATCGCGTCGAGCTTGCGCAGGGCCTTCTCCTTGCGGCGGCGGTGCTTCAGGACCCCCGCCGCCTCCTCGATGAACGCGCGGCGGTCCTCCGGCGAGGCGTGCAGCACCGCGTCGATCTGGCCCTGCCCCACGATGACGTGCATCTCCCGGCCGATCCCGGAGTCCGACAGCAGCTCCTGCACGTCGAGCAGCCGGCACGCCGAGCCGTTGAGGGCGTACTCGCTGCCGCCCGTGCGGAACATCGTCCGGGTGATCGTCACCTCGGAGTAGTCGATGGGCAGCCGGCCGTCGGTGTTGTCGATCGTGAGGCTGACCTCGGCCCGGCCCAGCGCGGAGCGCCCGCCCGGGCCGGTGGTGCCGGCGAAGATGACGTCCTCCATCTTCCCGCCGCGCAGGGACTTCGCGCTGTGCTCCCCCATCACCCACGTCAGGGCGTCCACCACGTTGGACTTCCCCGAGCCGTTGGGGCCGACCACGCAGGTGATGCCGGGCTCCAGCCGCAGCGTCGTGGCCGACGCGAACGACTTGAACCCCTTGAGGGTGAGGGTCTTCAGGTGCACGGGGATCGAGGGTAGTTCCCGCCCGCGACGTGACCGGCCAACCGCGCACCGGGCGGAGATCGTGTTCCGCGCCGCCCGGGTGCCGCCCGGGTGCCGCCCGGGTGCCGGGGCGCCTCAGCGCTCGACGAAACCCGTCACGCCGCGCGGGGCGTCCCAGCGCTCCACGACCCCCGCGACCTCCCCCGGCCGGCCCGGCCGGTCCGCGGCCCGCAACCGGGCCAGCAGCTCGGCGCAGGCGGCGCGCGGGCCCTCGGCGACGACCTCCACCCGCCCGTCGGGGCGGTTGGAGGCGGAACCGGACAGACCCAGCTCCAGCCCCTGCGCGCGCGTCCACCACCGGAACCCCACGCCCTGCACGCGCCCGCGCACCCACGCGGTCATGCGCACGGGCCCGTGGTCGGCGGTGGCGTCCGCGGCCTCCGGGTCGGCGGCTGCGGGAGGGCTCGGCTCGCTCACCCGTCCAGGCTAGGCGGGGAGCCGGCGGGGACGTCGTGCACGCGACACGCCGGTGTCGCACAGCCGGACGTCCCCGCCACCGTGCCCGCGCCTCACCAGGAGGGCGAGCGCGGCACCGGCTGGCAGCGCGGGCACGTGTACGAGGAGCGGTTCATGAAGGCGTCGCGGCGCACCGCGGTGCCGCAGCGCGGGCACGGCCTGCCCGCCTGCCCGTACACCGACAGGGAGCGGTCGAAGTACCCGCTGGCGCCGTTGACGTTGACGTAGAGGGCGTCGAAGCTCGTGCCCCCCGCCGCAAGCGCCGCCGTCATGACCTCGCGCAGCGCCCCTAGCAGGGCCGTCACCTGCGGGCGCGTCAGCGACGCGGTGCGCCGGGCGTAGTGCAGGCCCGCCCGCCACAGCGCCTCGTCGGCGTAGATGTTGCCCACCCCCGAGACGAGGGTCTGGTCGAGCAGGGCCCGCTTCACGCCCGTGGCCCTGCGCCGCAGCCGCTGCGCGAACGCCGCGTCGTCGAAGGCGGGGTCCAGGGGGTCGCGGGCGATGTGGGCGACGGGCGCGGGCAGCATCGGCACGTGCGGGCCCTCCCCCGCCTCGCCGTGCCCGCCGCGGCCGCCGTCCGGGGCCGGCACCAGGGGCACCACGGCGATCCCGCCGAAGGTGCGCTGGTCGACGAAGCGCAGCTCCGCCCCGCCGCCCGAGAAGCGCCAGCGTGCCCGCAGGTGCTTCTCCACCGGGGCAGAGGCCTCCTCCACGAGGAGCTGCCCGCTCATCCCCAGGTGCACGACGAGGGCCTCGGCCACCGCGCCGTCCCGCTCCAGGGGCAGCCACAGGTACTTGCCGCGGCGCACCGCGTCCACCAGGCGCGCGCCCGTCATGCGCAGCACCGCGTCGGCGGCCCCACCGGGGTGGCGGCGCACCGCGCGCTCGTGCAGCACCTCCACCTCGGCGACGACGCGCCCGCTCACGTGGCGGGCCAGGCCCCGGCGGACCACCTCGACCTCGGGCAGCTCCGGCACCGGCTCGACCCCGCGCTCCGGGCTCAGCCGTCGACGCGGGAGGTGGTGCGGACCTCGGCGGCCGCCTGGGCCTCGCGCAGCGCCACGACCGCGGCCGCGGCGGCGCGCTGCTCGGCCTCCTTCTTGCTGCGCCCGTGGCCGGAGCCCAGCGCGGTGCCCGCGACGACGGCGTCGGCGTCGAACTGCTTGGCGTGGTCCGGGCCCTCGTCGCGCACGGCGTACGCGGGCACCCCGAGGCCGGCGGCGGCCGTCATCTCCTGCAGGGTGGTCTTCCAGTCGGTGCCCGCCCCGAGGCGCTCCGCGGAGTCGATCAGCGGGCTGACCAGGCTCAGCACGAGCTCGCGGGCGCGCTCGACGCCCTGTGCGAGGTAGGCGGCGCCGATGACGGCCTCGAGGGTGTCGGCCAGGATGGAGGACTTGTCCCGCCCGCCCGTGGTCTCCTCGCCCTTGCCGAGGCGCACGTGGGCGCCGAGGTCCAGGCCGCGCGCGACGTCGGCGAGCGCGCGCATGTTCACGACCGCGGCGCGCAGCTTCGCGAGGTGCCCCTCGGGCACGTCGGGGTAGCGGTGGTACAGCGTGTCGGTCACCACGAGGCCGAGCACGGAGTCACCGAGGAACTCCAGGCGCTCGTTCGTGGGCAGGCCGCCGTTCTCGTACGCGTACGAGCGGTGCGTCAGCGCCTGCACCAGCAGCGCGGTGCCGATCCCGATGCCGAGCCGCTCCTCCAGGGAGGCGAGGGGTTCCGCGCCCCCCCGGGAGGAGCCGGCGTCCGTGCCGACCAGCTCAGAGGTCCTTGACCTTGCGGCCCTTGTACTCCAGGTAGAGCGGGGTGCCCGCGGAGTCGGTCACGACCCGGGCCTGGTGCGGGCGGGAGTGCACGACCTGGCCGCGCTCGACCGTGGTGGTCAGGGTCGTCTCCGCCGCCTTCCACTGGGCGCGACGGGACCGGGTGTTGCTGCGCGACATCTTCCGCTTCGGGACGGCCACGGTCAGCTCTTCTCTCTCGGGTCGGACGGGGACTCGGGGGCGTCGTCCCGGGTGCGGGCGAGCCCCTGCAACGCGGCCCAGCGGGGGTCGACGTTCTCGTGCGAGTGCTCCGGGTCCTCCGCGAGGTGGGCGCCGCACTCGGCGCACAGCCCCGGGCAGTCCTCGGTGCACACGGGCTGGAAGGGCAGGGCCAGGACGATCGCGTCCCGCACCACCGGCTCCAGGTCCAGCAGATCGCCGTCGAGGGAGTGCAGCTCGTCGTCGTCCTCGGCGCTGGCGCGCGCCTCGTACGTGTAGAGCTCCTGCAGCTCGACGCTGACGTCCCGGGAGACGTCGTCGAGGCAGCGGACGCACTCGCCCTCCGCGCGGCCGGTGACCGTCCCGGAGACCAGGACACCCTCCATGACGGCTTCGAGGCGCAGGTCGAGCGCGAGGTCGCTGCCCTCGGGAACCTTGATCACCTCGGTGCCGAGCTCCGCCGGTGCGGGCGCGGTGCGCTGCACCTTGCGCATGGTGCCCGGGCGGCGCCCGAGCTCGTGCGTGGACAGCACGAGCGGTGCCTTCGGGTCGAGGTGACCCGCGTGCTGCCTCACGACCGCTCCCTCGTAGAACTCCCGCTGCCCCGGACCGCGAGAACCGCGGGTCGGGCACCGGCGCTGGACGGCCCCGACGTCCGTGGTCGGCGCCACCCTCGGGTGGCACCGCTCACCAGCGTCGAGGCCGACCCCAGCCTAGCCGAGGCGGACGGGCACCCCAAACCGCAGGCCGGGCGCCCGCCCGCCGGCCCGCGCCGCACCGGGGATCAGGAGGCGTCGGCCCCGCCCCCGGCGCGCTCGGCCGCGGGCGCCTGCCGCTGCGCGGCGGGCCCGGAGGACGCGGCCGGCGCGGCGGGCGCGGCGTCGGCCTCGCCGTCGGCGGCCTCGGCGCGGCGGGCGCGCAGCCGCTCCCGCCCGCGGGAGGCCTGCTGCAGCAGCCGCTGCACCTCCTCCTCGAAGTCCGCGAGCTTGCCGTCGCACCAGTCGTCGGCGTCGCTGCGCAGGCGGGCGGCCTCCTCGCGGGCGCCGGCCACGATGTGCTCGGCGCGCTCGCGGGCCGCGCGCATCACCGACTGCGACTCCACCAGGGCGTCGGCGCGCGAGCGCGCGTCGGCCACGATGTGCTCGGCCTCCGCGCGCGCCGCGACGAGCACGTCGTCGCGGGCGGCGAGCACGTCACCGGCCTGCTGCACCTCCACCGGCAGCAGCCGGCGCACGTCGGTGATGAGGCGGAGCAGGTCCTCGCGGTCCACGACGCAGGAGGTGGACATCGGGATGCCGCGCGCCCCCGTCACCACGGCGGCCAGCTGACCGAGCTTCTCGTGGACCTCCACGACTACCTGCCTTCCCTCGCGTGGACTTCGTTCTGCGGTGCCGCATGCTCCGCGCGCCGGGCGGCGAGCCGCTCCAGCAGCAGCGGCAGCACCGCGGCGGGCACCAGCCCGGCGACGTCGCCGCCGTGCCCGGCGACCTCCTTCACCAGGCTGGAGGAGACGTGCTCGTAGCGCGGGTCCCCGGCGAGGAACACCGTCTCCACGTCCGCCAGGTGGCGGTTCATCAGCGCCATCGGCAGCTCGTACGCGAAGTCCGTCCCACCGCGCAGGCCCTTGACGACCACCGGCGCCCCGACCGCGCGGGCGTGGTCGACGAGCAGGCCGTCCGGCAGGGCGCCGACCTCGACCCGCTCGGCGCCGGGCAGCCCGGCCAGGGCCCCGCGGACCATCGCGACCCGCTCCTGCAGGCTGAACAGCGCCCGCTTGGCGGGGTTGCGGGCCACGGAGACCACGACCTCGTCGAACATGCCGGCCGCGCGCACGATGACGTCCACGTGCCCCACGGTGACCGGGTCGAAGCTGCCCG
Source organism: Kineococcus anabasis (assembly GCF_054590795.1). Lineage (NCBI taxonomy): Bacteria > Bacillati > Actinomycetota > Actinomycetes > Kineosporiales > Kineosporiaceae > Kineococcus > Kineococcus anabasis. The sequence goes on along the minus strand of NZ_BAAIHU010000002.1, from coordinate 641,638 downwards.
GGCACACGCAGCGGCGGGCGACGGGGGACACGCGCAGAACCTAGCAGCGGCGGCGGGGTGCCCCGGCGCGCGCGCCCCCGCCCACCCGCCCCGGGCCCGCCGGGGGGCTCAGGGGTAGCCGGCGAACCACAGCGCCGTCTCGCCGTAGCGGCGCACCTCCTCGCGCTCCCACCCCGCGGGCCAGGAGGGCTCCGGGCTGCGGCTGCTGCGCTCGACGACGACGAGGGCCTCGGGGGCCAGGGCGGGGGCCAGCGCCGCGAGCACCCCGGCGAGCTCGTCCTCCGTCACGGCGTACGGCGGGTCGACCAGCACGAGGTCGAAGTGCTCCTCGGGCGCGGAGGGCAGCCAGCGCTCCACCCGGTCGGCCACGACCCGCACCCCCGGCAGGCCGAGCGCGTCGGTGTTGGCGCGCGCCACGGCGGCCGCGGGGCGGGCGGACTCCACGAGGACCGCGGAGGCGGCGCCGCGGCTGACGGCCTCCAGCCCCAGCGCGCCGGAGCCGGCGTACAGGTCGAGCACCCGCGCGCCGTCGACGACGCCGATCGCCTCCAGCCGGGAGAACAGCGCCTCCCGGACGCGGTCGCTGGTGGGGCGGGTGTGCGAGCCGGGCGGCACCCGCAGGGATCGCCCGCCCGCCGCGCCCGCCACGATGCGCGTCACGCCCGCTCCAGGAACTGCCGCTCCTGCGCGCCGAGCCGGTCGGCGATGGCCGCGGCCAGGCCCGGGTTGCGGCGCAGCTGCGGGTCGGCCTCCACCACGGCGGTGGCGTCGGCCCGCGCCCGGGCGATGAGGTCGACGTCGTCCAGGACGCTGAGGACGCGCAGGGAGGAGCGGCGGCCGGACTGCGCGGCGCCCAGCACGTCGCCCTCCCGGCGCTGCTCCAGGTCCACCCGGGCCAGCTCGAAGCCGTCGGTGGTGCCCTCCACCGCCCGCAGCCGCTCCACGGCGGACGCGCCGGCCGACTCGGTGACGAGCAGGCACATCCCGGGCAGGCCGCCGCGTCCCACGCGCCCGCGCAGCTGGTGCAGCTGGGAGATGCCGAAGCGCTCCGCGTCCACGATGACCATCAGGGTGGCGGTGGGGACGTCGACGCCGACCTCCACGACGGTGGTGGCCACGACGACGTCGAGCTGCTGCGCGGCGAAGCGGCGCACGACGTCCTCCTTCTCCTCCGCCGGGAGCCGGCCGTGCAGCACCTCGGTGCGCAGGCCCGCCGTGGCGGGGTGGGCACGGACCTGCGCGACGACGTCCTCCACCGACAGCGGGGGCCGCCTGCCGTCCTCACCGGGCGCGGGCGGGGTCTCCTCCCCCCCGATGCGCGGGCACACCACGTACACCTGGTGCCCGGCGGCGGCCTCCTCCGCGATGCGCTGGAAGACGCGGTCGATCCACTCGGGGTGCTGCGCCAGCGGCACGACGTGGGTGCTGATGGGCGCGCGGCCCGGCGGCAGCTCACGCAGGGTGGAGACCTCCAGGTCCCCGAAGACCGTCATGGCCACCGTGCGCGGGATGGGGGTGGCGGTCATGACGAGCAGGTGCGGGGACGCGGCGGCCTTGGCGCGCAGGGCGTCGCGCTGCTCGACACCGAAGCGGTGCTGCTCGTCGACGACGACGAGACCGAGGTCGGCGAACTGCACGTGCTCCTCCAGCAGGGCGTGCGTGCCGATGACGATGCCCGCCTCCCCGCTCGCGGCGGCCAGCAGGGCGCGGCGGCGGGCGGCGGCGGGCATCGAGCCGGTGAGCAGCACGACCTGGGTGGCGCGCTCGGCGCCGCCGAGCTGGCCGGCCATCGCCAGGTCGCCGAGCATCGCGGTCGTGGAGCGCAGGTGCTGGCCGGCGAGGACCTCCGTGGGGGCCAGCAGCGCCGCCTGCCCGCCCGCGTCGACGACGGTGAGCATGGCCCGCAGCGCCACCAGGGTCTTGCCGGAGCCGACCTCCCCCTGCAGGAGCCGCTGCATGGGCGAGGTGCGGGCCAGGTCGGCGGCGATCTGCTCCCCCACGGCGCGCTGGCCCGCGGTCAGCTCGAACGGCAGCCGCGCGTCGAGGGCGGCGAGGAGACCGTCGGGCGTGGCGAGGCGGGGGGTGGCGGCCTCGCGCGCCGCGGCGTGGCGGCGCTGGGCGAGGGAGGCCTGCAGCACGAACGCCTCCTCGTAGCGGAAGCGCTCCAGCCCGCGGCGCCACTCCTCCTTGGAGCGCGGCTGGTGGACCCAGCGCAGGGCGTCGGCGGCGGAGGGCAGCGCCTCCCGCAGCGCGATCTCCTCCGGTACCGCGTCGTCGACGTCGCCGAGGGAGGAGAGCACCACGGCCAGGGACGCGGCGACGTCCCAGCTGCGCACCTTCGTCGTGGCCGGGTAGATGGGCACCGGCTGCTCGGCGAAGCGCACGCCGATGCTGTCGTCGGCGTCCTCCGGCAGCGGCCGGTGCTCGGGGTGGACGAGCTGCAGGATGCGCGAGGCGCCGCGGCGGTACGGCTGCACCTTGCCGGCGAACAGGGCGCGGGTGCCCACGGGGAGCTGGCGGGCGTGGTGGTTCAGGGGGCCCAGGCCCTTGGCGAAGAACGTCAGCAGCAGCTCCCCGCGCCCGTCGCCCACCCAGACCTCGAGCATCGCGCCGCGGCGGCTCTTCATCTGCCGGGGGCCGGAGACGCGCTGCACCTGCGCCACGACGGTGACGTCGTCGCCCTCCTCCAGCCCGGAGATGGACGTGAGCTGTCCGCGCTCGGCGTAGCGGCGCGGCAGGTGCCACAGCAGGTCGCGGACGGTGTGCAGGTCCAGCTCGGCGGCGAGCTTGGCGGCGGTGGTGCCGCCGACGCGGGTGGTGAGCGGCGCGTCGAGGTCCTCGGTGGCCGTGCCGGTCCCCGTCACCGTCGCCGTCCTCCTCCCGGCCCGTGCCGCGGGGTGCCGCACGGGTGCCCCCGCAGGCTACTGCGGCCCCCCGACGGCCCCGCGGCCCCGCGCACGGGCCCCGCCGGGGGGTGGCCGGGGGGTGGCCGGGAGGTGATTTGAGCGGTGTTCCGCACTGGGATACCGTGGACGACCGTGCCCGGAATGTCCGGGCCCGCCCGTGCCCCGGTCCCCGGTCGGCACGACCCCGTGCTTCCGACCGACCTCAGGAGAACTCCGTGGCTGCCACCTGCGACGTCTGCGCCAAGGGCCCGGGCTTCGGCCACTCCGTCTCGCACTCGCACCGCCTCACCAAGCGCCGCTGGAACCCCAACATCCAGCGCGTGCGCACGGTCGTGGGCGGTACGCCGAAGCGGCTGAACGTCTGCACCTCCTGCCTGAAGGCGGGCAAGGTCACGCGCTGACCCCGCAGGTGCGCACGTCGGGGCCGGTCCGCTGGGACCGGCCCCGACGTGCGTCCGGGACCGGTGCCTCAGCGCGCGAAGTGGTCCCAGCCCGGCCCGAGGTCGTGCACGGGGGCGGAGTCCACCAGCACCCCGGGGGCGCCGCCGGCCGCACGAACGGTGCCGACGACCTCGAAACCGGCCGGGAGCTGCACCGAGGGCGGGAAGCAGGCCAGCAGGGCGTGGTCCTCGCCACCGCCCAGCACCCACGCCCGCGCGTCGGCGGCGGAGCCGAGCCCCGCCACACCGGCCAGGCGCTCCACCAGCGCGGCCTGCCAGCCGGCCAGCGGGCCCGCGGAGCCGGTGAGGTCGAGCACGACGCCGCTGGCGCGGGCGATGCGGCCCGCGTCGCGCAGCAGCCCGTCGCTGACGTCCATGAGGGCGCTGGCCCCCGCCGCGGCGGCCGCGGGGCCGGCGGCCAGCGGGGGGCGGGGTCTGCGGTGCCGGTCCACCAGCCCGGCCGCCGGGCCGGACTGCGGCACCCGCCCGCCCGCCAGCAGCGCCAGGCCGGCGGCGGAGTCCCCGACGCGCCCGGCCAGGGCCACGACGTCCCCCGGTCGCGCCCCGGAGCGCAGCACCGGTGCCCGCCCGCCGAGGTCCCCCAGCGCGGTGACCGACAGCACGACCTCCGCGGCGCCGGACAGGTCCCCGCCCACGACCGCCGCCCCGGTGCCCTCGCAGGCCGCCGCGAGGCCGCGCGCGAGGTCGAGGACCCACTCCACCGGCACGTCGCGGGGCAGGCCGAGCGCGACGAGCAGCGCCGTGGGGGTGGCGCCCATGGCGGCGACGTCGGCGAGGTTCTGCGCGGCGGCCTTCCAGCCGACGTCGGTGCCCGTGGACCAGTCGCGGCGGAAGTCGCGGCCCTCCACGAGCATGTCGGTGGTCGCCACGACCCTGCCGTCGGGCGCGGCGACCAGGGCCGCGTCGTCACCCGGGCCCAGGAGGGTGGTGGCGGAGGGGCGCAGCAGCGGCGCGAAGCGCGCGATGAGGTCGTCCTCGGTGAGGTCCCCGACCTGCTCGGGCCCGTGGTGCCCCGACCCGTGCTGCACCCCTCCACCCTAGTGACGCCGCTCCCCGCGGGAACGCCGTGCCTCCCGGGTGCGGCCGGGCGCACGGGCCCCGGCGGTGGGCGCGACGACGGCCGCTGCACGGCGCACACCGGGGAGGGGACGACGTGACGAGCGGCGACGCCCGGGCCGGGGCCGGCGAGGAGGCGACCGCCCGGACCGCGGCCACCGGCGTCGCCCGGCGCCCGTGGCGCCCGCGGCGTGAGGGTGTGCTGCGCGCCGGTGTCGTCCTCGCGGTGGCGGCGGCCGCGGCCGCGGCGCTGCTGTGGGGCCGCGGGCCCGCCGTCGAGCCCGGCCCCGACGGCGCCTCCCCCGCCTGCGCGGCGCTGCTGTCCGACCTGCCCGCCGACCTCGACGGGCGGCGGCGCTCACCGCTGGCGGTGGCCGGCGCGGTCGCCTGGAACGGCTCCGAGGTCCTCCTGCGCTGCGGCGTCGTGCCGCCGGGCCCGTCCCCGCAGCGGTGCGTGAGCATGACCAGCGGCGACGGGCGCGCGGAGGTGGACTGGCTGATCGACGCGCAGACCGCGACCGCGACGCGCGCCGTGACCTTCGGGCGCACCCCGGCGGTGGAGGTGACCGTGCGCGGGAGCGGGCAGGCGGCGGCGGACGTCCTCGCCGCGCTCGTGCCGCAGGTGGCCACGCTGCCGCGGGAGCGCCGCTGCACCGCCCTGTCGGAGGTCGCGCCGGGCGCCCCGCGGCCCGCTGCGGGTCCGTCGGGCGGCTGACCTGCGGCAGGATGCCGGGGTGCCGGTCGTCGAGGCGAGCATCGTCGTCCCCGTCCCCCCCGCGCTGGCGTTCGCGGTCTCGCAGACCACGGGCGCGGTGCGCTACCGCTGGGACCCGTTCGTGCGCTCCCAGCACCTGCTGGACGCGGACCGGCCGGGCAAGGGCGTGCGCACCGCGACCCTCTCCCGCCACGGGCTGCGGATGGTCAGCGAGTACGTCTCCTGGGCCCCGCCGCGCACCGTCGGCATGCGCATGGTGAGCGGGCCGTGGTTCTTCGAGAACTTCGCGGGCGGCTGGCGTTTCCTGCCGCACCCCGCCGGCGGCGCCCAGGAGGGCACTCAGGAGGGCACCCAGGAGGGCACTCAGGAGGGCACGGGGTGGACGCGGGCGGTGTGGCGGTACAGCTTCCGCTGCCGGCCGCGCCGGCTGGCACCGCTCGCGGAGCGGATCGGCGCCCGCATCCTGCAGCGCGACGTGGAGCGGCGCATCGCGGGGTTCGCCGCGGGGTGCCGCGACGAGGTCGTGCTCGCCGCGGCGCGGGCCTCAGCGCAGGCCGACGGGGCGGCGTAGCGCGAGCTGGAGCAGGTGGTCCACCAGCGCGGGGTAGTCCACGCCGGTGGCGGCCCACATGCGCGGGAACATCGACGTCGGCGTGAAGCCCGGCATCGTGTTGATCTCGTTGACGAGGACGCGCCCGTCGTCGCAGACGAAGAGGTCCACGCGCGCCAGACCCTCAGCCCCCATCGCCTCGAACACCCGCACCGCGGTCGCGCGGACCTCGGCGGTGACGTCCGCGGGCAGGTCCGCCGGGCAGGACAGCCGCACCGCCTCGTCGGCGGCGAGGTACTTGGCCTCGAAGTCGTAGAAGGCGCGGCCGTCGACGACGGCGACCTCCCCGGGCAGGCTCGTCAGGGGCTCGCCCCCGCCGAGGTCCTCCAGCACGCCGCACTCGATCTCGCGGCCGGTGATCGCGGCCTCCACGACCACCTTCGGGTCGTGCCGCTGCGCCTCGGCGACGGCCGCGTCGAGGTCCCCGGGGCGCTCCACGCGGGTGATGCCGATGCTGGAGCCGGCGCGGGCGGGCTTGACGAACACCGGCCAGCCGAGGGCCGCGACCTCCTCGCGGCAGGTGCCGGGCTCGCGCTCCCAGCGACGGCGGGAGAAGGCGACGTAGGGCCCGACGGGCAGCCCGGCAGCGGTCAGCAGCGCCTTCATGACCTGCTTGTCCATGCTGGCGGCCGAGGCCAGGACCCCGGAGCCGACGTAGCGGGTGTCGGACAGCTCCAGCAGCCCCTGCAGGGTGCCGTCCTCGCCGTAGGGGCCGTGCAGCAGCGGCAGGACGACGTCCACGGCGCCGAGCGCGGCCGGGTCCACCCCGCCGGACAGCGGCACCAGGTCCCTGGAGCCGACCTCCTGGGGCAGCGCCACCACGGCGCCGTCGGCGGGCACCTCCGGCAGGCGCCCGCCGGTGATGGCCAGCGTGGAGGGGTCGCCCTCGACGAGCACCCAGCGGCCCGAGCGGGTGATCCCCACGGGCACCACGTCGTAGCGGCTGCGGTCGATGGCGGCGAGCACCCCGGAGGCGGTGACGCAGCTGATGGCGTGCTCGCCGGAGCGGCCGCCGAAGACGACGGCCACCCGCGGCCGGGTGCCGGCGGGCGGGGTCGCGGGAGCGGGGAGGGTGCTGGACTGGCTCATCGGGCGCAGACCCTACCTGTGGTTGGCTCGCCCCATGTCCGACGCGCCCGAGGGCCCCGCGCAGCCCCAGCCCCTGCTCCCCGCCCCGCCCGCCGCCCCGCCCGCCGGACCGCCGGCCGGACCACCTGCCGGACCGCTGTCCCCCGCGACGCTCGCGGTGGTGGCGGGCCGCCCTGCGCGCACGCCCGACGCGGAGGTGAACGTGCCGGTCTCGCTCACCTCCACGTACGTGGGCTCGGGGACGATGGGGGCCGGGGAGCGCGGCTACGGCCGCTTCGCCAACCCGACCTGGGAGGCGCTGGAGGAGGCCCTCGGCGCGCTGGAGGGCGGGGAGGCGCTGTGCTTCGCCTCCGGCATGGCCGCGGTGAGCGCCGTGGTGGGCCTGCTGCCGGTGGGCGGCACGCTGGTGGTGCCGCACGGGGCGTACAACGGCACGCACGCCCTGGCGGCGCTGCTGGCCGAGCGGGGGGCGCTGCGGGCGGTGGCCGTGGACACCACCGACGTGGCGGAGGTCCGGCGGGTGCTGGGCGAGGCGGGGCCGGGGGCGCTGCTGTGGCTGGAGTCGCCGACGAACCCGCTGCTGGAGGTGGCGGACCTGCGCGCGCTGGCGGAGGCGGGCCACGAGGCGGGTGCGCTGGTGGCGGTGGACAGCACCTTCGCCACCCCGCTGCTGCAGCAGCCGCTGGCCCTGGGCGCGGACGTGGTCGTGCACTCGGTGACGAAGTTCCTCTCGGGGCACTCCGACGTGGTGCTGGGCGCGGTGGTGACCGGCTCGGCGGACCTGCGGGCGCGGCTGCAGCGGCACCGCACCCTGCACGGGGGGATCCCCGGGCCGTGGGAGGCGTGGCTGGCGCTGCGCGGCCTGCGCACGCTGCACCTGCGCATGGAGCGCGCGCAGGCGAACGCCGCGGACCTGGCGCTGCGGCTGTGCGGGCACCCGGCGGTGGCGCGGGTGCGGCACCCGTCCCTGTCCTCCGACCCGGGGCACGCGCTGGCGGCGCGCCAGATGGCCGGGTACGGGGCGATCGTGTCGGTGGAGGTGGTGGGCGGCGCGGCCGCGGCGGACGCCGTGGTGGACGCGGTGCGGCTGTGGCTGCCGGCGACGAGCCTGGGCGGGGTGGAGTCCCTCGTGGAGCGCCGCCGCCGCCACCCCGGCGAGCCGGAGGTGGTGCCGGAGGGGCTGCTGCGCCTGTCCGTGGGCGTGGAGGACGTCGAGGACCTGTGGCAGGACCTGGACGCGGCGCTGCGGGTGGCGCTGCCGCAGGGCTGAGCGCTGCGGGGCGGGCGGGGAGCGCGGGGTCCCCGCCCGCTCACCACGCGTCGATCGTGCGGGGGCGGCTGAGCAGGGCAGTGGCGGCCTCGGCGGCGCTGCGGCGGCCCGCGACGACGTCGGCGACCTGCTCCGTCAGCGGCATCTCCACGTCGTGCCGCTGCCCGAGGGCGAGGACCGCGGCGGCCGAGCGCACGCCCTCGGCGACCTGACCGACCGCCAGCACGTCCTCGGGGCGCAGGCCGCGGCCGAGGGCGACGCCGACGCGGTGGTTGCGCGAGAGGGGCGAGGCGCAGGTGGCGACGAGGTCGCCGGCGCCGGCGAGCCCGGCGAAGGTGCCCGGCCGCGCCCCGAGCGCCATCCCGAGGCGGGCGGACTCGGCCAGGCCCCGGGTGACGACGGCGGCCTTGGCGTTGTCCCCGTAGCCGAGGCCCTCGGCGATGCCGACGGCGAGCGCGACGACGTTCTTGACGGCCCCGGCGACCTCCACGCCGACGACGTCGCCGGAGAGGTAGGGCCGGAAGGTGGGGGTGGTGCAGGCGTCGGCGACGGCGTCGGCGGTGCCCGCGTCGGAGCACGCCACGACGGTCGCGGCGGGCTCGCGGCGGGCGACCTCCAGGGCCAGGTTGGGCCCGGAGACGGCCACGAGCCGCTCGGGGCCCGCGCCGGTGACCTCCCGCACGACCCCGGTCATCAGGGCGCCGGTGCCGAGCTCGACGCCCTTGGCGAGGCTGACGAGCGGCACGCGCGGCGGCAGGACCTCGCGCCAGCGCTGCAGGTGCTCCCGCAGGGCCTGGGCGGGCACCGCGAGCACGACGAGGTCGCTACCGCGCAGGGCCTCGGTGACGTCGGCGGTGGCGTGCACGGCCGCGGGCAGCTCGATGCCGGGCAGGTAGGCGCTGTTGGTCCGCCGCGCGGTGAGCTCGGCGGCGACCTCGGCGCGGCGCGCCCACAGGGCCACCCGGCACCCGGCGTCGGCGAGGACGAGGGCGAACGCGGTGCCCCAGCCGCCGGCGCCCAGGACGGTGGCGCGCGTCACGGTCGCTCCGCGCGGGTGCCAGGATCGGCCTCCGTGAGCACCACCGCCGCACCCCCCAGCCCTCCGCGGCCCGGGCCGTGGACGCTCGTGCTGCCCGTGAAGGGCGGCGGGGGCGCGAAGTCGCGGCTGCAGCCGCCGCCGGGGGTGGAGCGGGCGGAGCTGGCGCTGGCGATCGCGCTGGACGCGGTGGCGGCGGTGGCCGCGTGCCCCGCCGCGGGGCGGGTGCTGGTGGTGACGGCCGACGCCCGGGTGGCGCGCTCGTGCGCGGCGGTGGCGCCGGGGGTGGGCGTGCTGCGCGAGGAGCGGGCGGGGCGGGGGCTGGGCGCGGCGGTCGCGGACGGCCTGGCGGCCGCGGGGAGCGGCCCGGTGGCGGTGCTGCTGCCGGACCTGCCGGCGCTGCGCCCCTCGGACGTGGCGGCGGCGCTGGCGGCGGCGGGGCGGGCGCTGGGGGACGCGCAGGGCGCGGCCTTCCTGCCGGACGCGGACGACGTGGGCACGGTGCTGCTGGCGGGGCGCTCGGCGGTGGCGCTGCGCCCGGCGTTCGGGCCGGACTCGGCGGCGGCCCACGCCGCGCTGGGCGCGGTGCGCCTGACGGTGCCGCCGGACGTGGCGGCCCGGCTGCGCCGGGACGTGGACACCGCCGAGGCCCTGGCGCTGGCGGTCGCGGCGGGGGTGGGCCCGCACACCGCGGCGGTGCTGGCGGCGGCGCGGGCCACCGCCTGAGGCCGGCGGGCGGGCGCGCGCCGGCACCCCGCCGCGTGCTGCGGCGGGGTGGGCGGGCGGGTCAGGACGCGGCCCGGAGGTCGCGGTCGTACGTCGCGCCGAGGGCGTCCAGCTTGGACTGGAAGTGCTCGTAGCCGCGGTCGATGAGGTCGATGCCGTAGACGCGGGAGGTGCCCTCCGCGGCCAGGGCGGCGATGAGGTGGCTGAACCCGCCGCGCAGGTCGGGCACGACGATGTCGGCGCCGCGCAGCTTGGCGGGGCCGGAGATGACGGCGGAGTGCTTGAAGTTGCGGGCCCCGAAGCGGCACGGCCGCCCGCCCAGGCACTCCTTGTAGACCTGGATGACGGCACCCATCTCGCGCAGGGCGTCGGTGAAGCCGAAGCGGTTCTCGTACACCGTCTCGTGGACGATGGACAGGCCGCTGGCCTGGGTCAGGGCCACGACGAGGGGCTGCTGCCAGTCGGTCATGAAGCCGGGGTGCACGTCGGTCTCCAGGACGATGGAGTCCAGGTCGCCGCCGGGGTGCCAGAACCGGATGCCGTCCTCGTCGATCTCGAAGGCGCCGCCGACCTTCCGGAAGACGTTGAGGAACGTCATCATCTCGGGCTGGGTGGCGCCCTCGACGTAGATGTCGCCGTGGGTGGCCAGGGCCGCGGAGGCCCAGGACGCGGTCTCGATGCGGTCCGACAGGGCCCGGTGCTTGAACCCGGTGAGGCGGTCGACGCCTTCGATGCGGATGACCCGGTCGGTGTCCACGCTGATGATGGCGCCCATCTTCTGCAGCACCGCGATCAGGTCCATGATCTCGGGCTCGATCGCCGCGTTGCGCAGCTCCGTGACGCCGTGGGCCCGCACCGCCGTCAGCAGGACCTGCTCGGTCGCGCCGACGCTGGGGTAGGGCAGCTCGACGTGGGTGCCGGTGAGGCCGTTCGGCGCGGTGATGCGGATGCCCATGGGCTGCTTCTCGACGTGGGCGCCGAAGGCGCGCAGCACGTCGAGGTGGTAGTTGATGGGCCGGTCGCCGATGCGGCAGCCGCCGAGGTCGGGGATGAAGGCTTCACCCAGACGGTGCACCAGCGGCCCGCACAGCAGGATCGGGATGCGGCTGGAGCCGGCGTGGGCGTCGATGTCGGCGACGCGGGCGCTCTCGACGTTGGAGGGGTCGAGGAGGAGCTCGCCGTTGCCGTCGTCGGTGACGGAGACGCCGTGCAGCTCCATCAGGCGCGTGACGACCGCGACGTCGCGGATGTCGGGCACGTTGCTGAGCCGGCTGGGCTCCTCGCCCAGGAGCGCGGCGACCATCGCCTTGGAGACGAAGTTCTTCGCACCCCTGACCTTGAGGGTTCCGCGCAGCGGGATTCCCCCGCGCACCGTCAGCACGTCAGCCATGTCCACATCCTCGTCCTGTCGCCCTGGTGCCGTGCGTCATCCGTGCGGTCGGCGTGTCGGCCGCCACCCGGGTGCCACCGGCGGAGGGCTCGCCGTCGTCCACCGGAACCCACCGCGGTTGCGGCAGGTCCGGCGGACGACGGTACTTCAGGATTTCTTGGCCGCGCGACGGGCGGGGGTGGCGGCCTTGGTGGTGGCGGCCTTCGTGGCCGTCTTCGCCGCCGCCGTCTTCGTGGCCGCGCCGGTCGCCGCGGTCTTCGTCGCGGCCGCCTTCGTGGCCGCCGTCTTCGTCGCGGCGGCCTTGGTGGCCGTCTTCGTGGCCGCGCCGGTGGTGGCGGTCTTCGTCGCGGCCGCCTTCGTGGCCGCCGTCTTCGTGGCCGCGCCGGTCGCCGCGGTCTTCGCGGCGGTGGTCCTGGTCGCCGCGGTCTTCGTGGCGGTGGCCTTGGTGGCCGTGCCCGCGGTGGCGGCCGTCTTCGCCGTCGCGGCCCGGGGGGTCGTGCTGCGGCCGGTCGTCTGGCGGGACGTCGAGGCGGGGGTGGCCGGAGCGGCGGGGACTGCCGCCACCTTCGCGGCGGTGCTCTTCGCGCCCGCGGCGTTGCGCTCCTTGAGGGTCGCGGCGAGGGCGCGCAGGGCCTTGGTGTCGGCCACGACCTCCTTGAAGGCCGTGCCGGGGCGGAAACGCGGCACGGACGTCTTCTTGATCTTCACGGCCTCGCCGGTGCGGGGGTTGCGTCCCGTGCGGGCGTTGCGGGCCTGCTTCTCGAAGGTGCCGAAACCGCTGATGGCGACCTTGTCGCCGCGGGCCACCGCCAGGGTGATCGTCTCCACGATCGCCTCGACCGCCTCCGTGGCGGCTCGGCGGCCACCGAGCCGGTCCTCCAGCGCCTCGACCAACTGGGCCTTGTTCACGCTCTCCTCCTCGCCACGGACTGCTGTCCCGGACCGAGCGGGCGCCCGGACGTGGAGCCCCACGGTACGACCCGCGATCACGCGAGTCCACTCATGGCGCGCCGGGAGTCGTTGTGCCGCAGTCGGTTCGCGCGGCCCCCAGCCCGCCCGGCGCGCGCCCGCGGGTGCGGCCGCGGGCCACCGGGGGTGCGCGGACCCGTTGTGCCGCAACGCCTCTCGCGGACGTGCGACGGCCCCGGCCGGGACGGGTGCCGTCCGGGCCGGGGCCGTGCGCAGGGGCTCAGGAACCCGCGGGAACGGGCAGCGTCCTGGGCTTGAAGGAGGGCCGGGTGGCCTCGAAGGCGGTGATGTCGGCCTCGTGGCGCAGGGTCAGGCCGATGTCGTCCAGACCCTCCATGAGGCGCCAGCGCACGTAGTCGTCGACCTCGAAGGACACCGTCAGGTCCCCGACGGTGGCGGTGCGCCCGACGAGGTCGACCGTCACCTCCACGCCCGGCTGCGCCTCCAGCGCCTGCCACAGCCGCTCCACGTCCGCCTGGGCCACCGCACCGGTCAGCAGGCCCTGCTTGCCGGAGTTGCCGCGGAAGATGTCGGCGAACCGGGGGGCCAGGACCACGCGGAACCCGTAGTCCTTCAGCGCCCAGACGGCGTGCTCGCGCGAGGAGCCGGTGCCGAAGTCGTTGCCGGCGACGAGCACGGAGCCGTTGCGGTAGGGCTCCTGGTTCAGCACGAAGTCGGGGTCGCCGCGCCAGGCGGCGAAGAGCGCGTCCTCGAAGCCGGTCCGGGAGACCCGCTTGAGGTAGACGGCCGGGATGATCTGGTCGGTGTCGACGTCGCTGCGGCGCAGCGGCACGCCCACACCGCGGTGGACGGTGAACTTCTCCACGTCGGGCTCCTCGTTCGGGAAGGGGTGCGGGCGGGGCGTCAGCCGACGAGCTGCGCGGTGGGGGCGTCGGTGCCCACCGGCGGCAGGTCGGCGGGCGAGGACAGCGTGCCGCGCACGGCGGTCGCGGCGGCCACGAGCGGGGAGACGAGGTGCGTGCGCCCGCCCTTGCCCTGCCGGCCCTCGAAGTTGCGGTTGGAGGTGGAGGCCGAGCGCTCCCCCGGCGCGAGCTGGTCGGGGTTCATGCCCAGGCACATGGAGCAGCCCGCGAACCGCCACTCCGCGCCGAACTCGGTGAAGACCTCGTCCAGGCCCTCCGCCTCGGCCTGCAGGCGCACCCGCGCGGAGCCGGGCACCACGAGCACCCGCACGCTCTCCGCCTTGGTCCGGCCCTTGATGACGTCGGCGGCGGCGCGCAGGTCCTCGATGCGGCCGTTGGTGCAGGAGCCGAGGAAGACGGTGTCCACCGCGATGTCGCGCATCGGGGTGCCGGCCTGCAGGCCCATGTAGGCCAGGGCGCGCTCGGCGGCGGAGCGGGCGCCGGGGTCCTCGATCTCGTCCGGCACGGGGACGCTGCCGGACAGCGGCACGCCCTGGCCGGGGTTGGTCCCCCAGGTGACGAAGGGCTCGATCTCCTCGCCCTGCAGCACGATCTCGGTGTCGAACTCGGCGTCGTCGTCCGTGGCGAGGGTGCGCCACTCGGCCACGGCGGCGTCCCAGTCCGCGCCCTGCGGGGCGTGCGGGCGGCCCTTGAGGTACTCGAACGTGGTGTCGTCCGGGGCGATCATCCCCGCGCGGGCGCCGGCCTCGATGGACATGTTGCAGATCGTCATGCGGCCCTCCATGGAGAGCGCGCGGATCGCCTCGCCGCGGTACTCCAGGACGTAGCCCTGACCGCCGCCGGTGCCGATGCGGGCGATGACCGCGAGGATGACGTCCTTGGCGGTGGTGCCCGGCTTGAGCCGCCCGTCGACGGTGATGGCCATCGTCCGGAACGGCTTGAGCGGCAGCGTCTGGGTGGCCATGACGTGCTCCACCTCGCTGGTGCCGATGCCGAAGGCCAGGGCGCCGAACGCACCGTGGGTGGAGGTGTGGGAGTCGCCGCACACCACGGTCATCCCCGGCTGGGTCAGGCCCAGCTGCGGGCCGACGACGTGCACGATGCCCTGCTCGGCGTCACCCAGGGAGTGGATGCGCACGCCGAACTCGGCGCAGTTCGCGCGCAGCGTCTCGATCTGGATCCGCGAGGTGCGGTCGGCGATCGGCTTGTCGATGGCGAGCGTCGGGGTGTTGTGGTCCTCCGTCGCGATGGTGAGGTCCACCCGGCGCAGGCCGCGGCCGGCGAGGCGCAGCCCCTCGAACGCCTGCGGGCTGGTGACCTCGTGCAGGAGGTGGAGGTCGATGTACAGCAGGTCGGGCTCGGCGCCCTGCCCGCGACGGACGACGTGTGCGTCCCACACCTTCTCGGCCAGCGTCCGGCCCATCGTTTCCTCCTGCTCCTCGGCGTGCCTCTGCCCCCGGGCACCGGCGCGCGGACGGGACCAGCCCGTCCGCCCACCGGCCTTGCGTCTCGCAACCTGAGACGCCAGTATCGCTCCGTGGACAAGAGTAGCGGAGTCGGCGTGCTGGACAAGGCCGTCACGGTGCTGTCGGCCCTGGAGGCCGGGCCGGCGACGCTGGCCCAGCTCGTCGCCAGCACGGGCCTGGCCCGGCCCACCGCGCACCGCCTCGCGGTCGCCCTGGAGCACCACCGCCTCGTCTCGCGGGACCTGCAGGGCCGCTTCGTCCTCGGGGCGCGCCACGCCGAGCTCGCGGCGGCCGCGGGCGAGGACCGCCTCGTCGCCGCCGCCGGGCCGGTCCTCGTGGCGCTGCGCGACACCACGGGCGAGAGCGCACAGCTCTACCGCCGCAACGGCGAGCACCGCATCTGCATCGCCGCGGCCGAGCGGCTGCACGGGCTGCGCGACACCGTGCCCGTGGGGGCGTCCATGACGATGCTCGCCGGTTCCGCGGCGCAGGTGCTGCTGGCCTGGGACGAGCCGGAGCGGCTGTCGCTGGAGCTGCAGCAGGCGCGGTTCGACGCCGCGACCCTCAGCGCGGTGCGCCGGCGCGGCTGGGCCCAGAGCGTCGGCGAGCGCGAGCGGGGCGTCGCCTCCGTCTCCGCCCCGGTGCGCGGGCCCTCGGGGCGGGTCGTGGCGGCGGTGTCGGTCTCGGGGCCGATGGAGCGGCTGACCCGCTCCCCCGGGCGCCTGCACGCCCAGGCGGTGCTCGGGGCCGCCGCGGCCCTCACCGAGGCCCTGCGCCCGGTGCCCGCCCAGTCCTGAGCCGGCACCCCGGGCGCGCACCCGGGACCGCGCGCCTCGGGCGGGGACGTCATAGACCGGTTCAGGCGCGCAGCAGCCCCACGCCGAGGCAGAGGAGCCCCGCGGTCAGGCTGAGCGCACCCGCCCACACCAGGGCGATCCAGCGGCTGGGCCGCTCGCGCCCGCGGCCGGCGGCGGAGAGGAAGAACCCGGCGGGCAGCAGGACCGCGGCGAGCGGGACGCCCTGCCGCGCGACCACCTCGGCGGCCGGCGGCAGCACCGCGCGGTCCACCAGGAGCAGGCAGAGCACCGCCAGGACCACGAAGACCCCGGCGTGGGCGTGGCCGGCGCGGAAGAACCTGCGCTGCAGGTCGGTGGCGGGGAACGAGCCGCGGCTGACCCTCAGCAGGAACGTGCCGCCGTAGGCCACCGCGACGAGGGTGAGCAGCAGCACCCCGGCGGTGTGCAGGGACTGCCCGGACACCCCGCTCACGCCGGGACCCGCAACCGCTGCCCGGCGCGCTCGCGGCCCCGCGCCACGGGCACCGCGCCGAACGCCGCGGCGATCCCGTGCGGGGGCATGCCCACGGAGATGGACTCGTGGTGCCCGGCGGGGACGACGAACGTCTCGTGCCAGATGCCGACGGCGTCCCCGGCGCGTCGGGCGAGGGCGTTGAACTGCCGCCAGGCTGCCACGTGCTGCCCGTCCGGGGCGTGGGCGTAGGCGTGCAGGGACGCCGCGTCCTTCCAGTACTGGACGAGGAACGGGCCACCGGGCCCGAGGGCGTTGACGGTGTGCAGCGCCCCGAGCTCCGGCTGCCGGGAGAGCTCGGCGACCATCGGCGGCATCGCCCGCAGGACCGGCAGCCACCGCCACGGCTGGAGCGGTGCGTTGATGCGCATGCCGATCAGGAAGACGACGAGGTCGCCGTCGTGGTCGTGGGTGGTGCGTGCGGGAGCGTTCACGGGGGCCTCCGTCATGATTGGATAGTGCTGGTCCCCAATATTGGGGAGTGGCACTATCCAGTCAAGGGGGGACCGTGCGGATCTCCGAGCTCGGCCGCGCCACGGGCGTGCCGGTCGCGACCGTGAAGTACTACCTGCGCGAGGGGCTGCTACCGCCCGGCCGGGCCACCGGGGCCACCCAGGCGCAGTACGGCGAGGAGCACGTGCGGCGCCTGCGCCTCGTCCGCGCCCTCGTCGACGTCGGGGGCCTGCCCCTGGCCCGCGTGCGCGACGTCCTCGCCTGCCTCGACGACCCGCCGCCGACCCTGCACGAGGCGCTGCGCATCGCGCACGACGCCCTCGGTCCCACGCCCCTGCCCACGGCCGGCGGCGCCGACGCGGAGGCCGTCGTCGCCGCCGCGGGCTGGCGGGTCTCGCGCGACTCCCCCGCCTTCGCCCAGCTCGGCGCCGCGCTCGCCGCGCTGGGCGCCGCGGGCCAGCCCACCGGGCCGGACGCCCTCGCCGGCTACGTCCGCGTGGCGGGCGAGGTGGCGGAGGCGGAGGTCGCGGCCGTCCCGCGCGGGGACTTCGCCGCCGCCGTGGAGTACGTCGTGCTCGGCACGGTGCTGTACGAGCCGGTGCTGCTGGCGCTGCGGCGCCTGGCCCAGCAGCACTTCTCGGCGACCACCCTCGGCTGAGCCGCGCACCCCTGTTCGCGGGGACGTTGCGCGCGCGACACGCCGGTGTGGCGCGGCAGAACGTCCCCCTCCACAGGCGCACCCCCGCGCGCGGGGACGTTGCGCGCGCGACGCGCCGGTGTGGCGCGGCAGAACGTCCCCCTCCACAGGCGCACCCCTGCCCGCGGGGCGCGGCGGCACCGGGGAACGCGAAGAGGCCCCCGATCCGGAGATCGGGGGCCTCGACCGTAGCCCCGACGGGATTCGAACCCGCGCTACCGCCTTGAGAGGGCGACGTGCTAGGCCGCTACACAACGGGGCCCTAGCGTGCACTTACCTGTCCCGGACCCCGGCCAGCGGCGAGAGGTCCTTCAGACGTAGCCCCGACGGGATTCGAACCCGCGCTACCGCCTTGAGAGGGCGGCGTGCTAGGCCGCTACACAACGGGGCCCTAGCGTCGACTGCTGTCGAGTCGGCATGTCCGGGAGACCAGGGATCTTCCGGCCGTGCGCTGGGGTACCAGGACTCGAACCTAGACTAACTGAACCAGAATCAGTCGTGCTGCCAATTACACCATACCCCATGGTGATCACCCGGGCGGATCGCTCCGTTCGGGCCGACCAGAACACTACCGCACTCGCGGGACCACCCACATCCCGGCCCTCCCCGCCCCGCCTCCGCCGGGCGGGGCTGAGCGACCCTCAGGCGAGGCGGGCGCGCAGGGCCTCCAGACGCCGCAGCGACGCCTCCCGGCCCAGGATCTCCATCGACTCGAACAGCGGCGGGGACACCCGCCGGCCCGTCACGGCGGTGCGCAGCGGCGCGAAGGCGAACTTCGGCTTGACCCCGAGACCGTCCACGACCGCCGCCCGCAGCGCCTGCTCCACCGCCGCCGTCGTCCACGCCGGCAGCTCCGCCAGGGCGCGCAGCGAGGCGTCGAGCACCTCGGCCGCCTCCGGGCGCAGCGCGGCCACGGCCTCCTCCTCCACCACCAGCGCGTCGTCGGCGACGAAGAGGAAGCCCAGCATGCCCGGGGCCTGGCCCAGCAGCGTCATGCGCTCCTGCACCAGCGGGGCGGCCGCCGCCAGCCGCTCGCGCTGCTCCGCGCTCGGCTCGGCCGGCAGCACGCCCGCGGCCTGCAGGTACGGCACCAGCCGCTCGCGGAAGTCCTCCGGCGCCAGCCGGCGCAGGTGCTCGGCGTTGAGGGCCTCGGCCTTGGCCTGGTCGAAGCGGGCGGGGTTGGCGTTGACGTCGTGCACGTCGAACGCCGCGACCATCTCCTCCAGCGTGAAGACGTCCCGGTCCTCGGCGATGCCCCAGCCCAGCAGCGCCAGGTAGTTCAGCAGGCCCTCGGGCAGGAACCCGCGGTCGCGGTGGTGGAAGAGGTTGGACTCCGGGTCGCGCTTGGACAGCTTCTTGTTGCCCTCGCCCATGACGTACGGCAGGTGCCCGAACACCGGCACGTGCCGCGCCACCCCGACGTCCACGAGCGCGTCGTACAGCGCGAGCTGGCGGGCGGTGGAGGAGAGCAGGTCCTCCCCGCGCAGCACGTGGGTGATCCCCATCAGGGCGTCGTCGACCGGGTTGACGAGGGTGTACAGCGGCTCGCCGCTGGCGCGCACCAGGACCGGGTCGGGGAAGGAGCCGGCCTTGAACTCGACCCGGCCGCGCACGAGGTCGTCGAAGGCGTAGTCCTTCTCCGGCACCCGCAGCCGCAGCGTGGGCTCGCGGCCCTGCGCGCGGAAGGCGGCGACCTGCTCGTCGGTGAGGTCGCGGTCGAAGTTGTCGTAGCCCAGCGCCTTGGAGCGGCCCGCGGCCTCGTGGCGCGCCTCGATCTCCTCGGCGGTGGAGAAGCTCTCGTACAGGTGCCCGCCCTGGCGCAGCCGCAGCACGACGTCGTCGTAGAGGGCGCGGCGCCGGCTCTGCCGGTACGGCTCGTGCGGGCCGCCGACGTCGATGCCCTCGTCCCAGTCCAGGCCCAGCCAGCGCAGCGCCTCGAGGATCTGCGCGTAGCTCTCCTCCGTGTCCCGGGCGGAGTCGGTGTCCTCGATGCGGAACACCAGCTTGCCGCCGGTGTGCCGCGCGTAGGCCCAGTTGAACAGCGCCGTGCGGATGAGGCCGACGTGCGGGGTGCCCGTCGGGGAGGGGCAGAAGCGGACACGCACGTCGGCGCCGTCGGCGGGGGCGGGGGCGGGGGATGCGTTCGTCATGGCCCGCCCAGCCTAGGACCCGCGGCCGGCCCGCGCGCCGGGCCCGCCCGCCGCGTGCGCCCTGCGGGCCGCCTCCCCGGTCTGCACGGCCCACAGCTGCGCGTAGACGCCGCCGGCGGCGACGAGCTCGTCGTGGGTGCCGGCCTCGGCGACGCGCCCGCCGCCGAGGACCCAGATGCGGTCCGCGTCCCGGATCGTGGAGAGGCGGTGCGCGACGACCAGGGCCGTGCGCTGCGCGGTGACGGTGGCCAGGGAGCGCTGGATCGCCGCCTCCGTCTCGTTGTCGACGGCGGAGGTGGCCTCGTCGAGCACCAGCAGCACCGGGTCGCGCAGGATCGCCCGGGCCAGGGCGATGCGCTGGCGCTGCCCGCCCGAGAGGGTCACACCGCGCTCCCCCACCAGGGTGTCGTAGCCGTCGGGGAAGGCGCGGACGAAGCCGTCGGCCTCCGCCAGCTCCGCGGCGCGGCGCACCTCCTCCTCGCCCGCCTCCGGGCGCCCGTAGGCGATGTTCTCCCGGATGGTGCCGGCGAAGAGGTACACGTCCTGGCTGACGTAGCCGATGGCCCCGCGCAGCGACTCCCACGTCAGCTCCCGCACGTCCACCCCGTCGAGCAGGACCTGCCCGGCGCGGGGGTCGGCGAAGCGCAGCACGAGCCGCAGCAGGCTGGACTTGCCGGCGCCGGTCGGGCCGACCACGGCGTGCGTCTCGCCGGCCGGCACCACCAGGTCCAGGCCGTGCAGCACGTCGGGGCCGCTGCCGTCGATCGTGTCGTAGCCGAAGCGGACCCCGCGCAGCTCGAGGCGCCCGCGCACCGGTCGCGCCAGGGCCCGGGTGCCGTCCAGCGCGGCGGGCCGCTCGGCCAGCAGCCGGAAGATGCGGCGGGTGGAGGCCATCGCCCGCTGGTGCAGGTCGAGGGTCTGACCCAGGTCGGTCAGCGGCCACAGCAGGCGCTGGGTGGAGAACACCAGCACCGAGTACAGGCCCACCTCCAGCCGGCCCTGCAGGACCAGCCAGCCCCCGGCGAGCAGCGTGCACGTGAACCCGGCCAGGATCGCCATCCGGATGAGCGGCACGAAGGCGGAGGAGGAGCGGATCGCGGCGGCGTTGGCGCGGCGGTACCCCTCCGAGGCCGCGGCGACGCGGGAGGTCTCGCGGGCCTCGGCGGTGAACGCCTTGATCGTCGGCAGGCCGCCGACGTTCGCGGTGAGGGTGGCGCTGACGTCTCCGGCGGCCTCCCGCACGCGGGTGTACAGCGGCTCCAGGCGGCGCTGGAACCACAGCGAGCCGGCGACGATGACGGGCACGGGCAGGAACGCCAGCAGCAGCAGCTGCCAGGACGTGAACGCGAAGACGGCGCCCACCAGGACCACCGTCCAGGCGGTGCGCAGGATGGTGCGGGCACCCACGTCGAGGTAGCGCTCCAGCTGGTTGACGTCCTCCGTGAGGACGGACAGCACCTGCCCGGAGGGGGTGCGCTCGTGCCAGCCGACGTCCAGGTCCTGCGCCGCGGCGTACGCCTCCACCCGCAGCTCGTGCTCCACGGACTGCGCCAGGCCCCGCCACAGCAGCGAGGCCGCGTAGTCCGTGGCGGACTCCACCACCCACGCCAGGACGTTGAGCGCGGCCACGACCAGGAGCTGCTCGAAGCGGCCCTCGACGCCCAGGGTCGTGGCGACGAAGGAGTCCGCGCCGCGCACCACGACGTCCACGGCGACGCCGATGAGCAGTTCCGGTGCCACGTCCGCGGCGGTGTTGAGGCTGGTGCAGGCCACCGCCGCCACGACGCGGGGCCGGTGGCGGCGGTGGTGGTGCCAGAGGGCGGCGAGGGGGCGGCGGGTGCCGTCGGGCGGGGTCACGGGGAGACATCCTCCCCGCTGCGCCGGTGTGCCGCGGGAGCGATCCCACGGCGCCGGGCCGGCGTGCCCGGTTCAGCGTGCGACGAAGGGGTTCTCCAGGACGCCGATGCCCTCGACCTCCACGCTGACCCGCTGCCCCGGCCGCACCCGGCCGACGCCCTCCGGGGTGCCGGTCATGATGACGTCGCCGGGCAGCAGGGTCATCGCGGCGGACACGTGCGCCACCAGGGTCGCGACGTCGCGGACCATGAGCGAGGTCCGCGAGTCCTGCACGACCTGCCCGTCCAGCCGGGTGGTGATGCGCAGGTCGGCGGGGTCCAGCTCCGTCTCGATCCACGGCCCGAGCGGGCAGAAGCCGTCGGCGCCCTTGGCGCGCCACCACTGCCCGTCGCTCTTCTGCCGGTCGCGGGCGGTGACGTCGTTGGCGACGGTGTACCCGAAGACCACCTCGGGGACCCGCTCCACCGGCACGTCGCGGCAGAAGCGGCCGATGACGACGGCCAGCTCCCCCTCGTAGTGCACCTCCCCGGCCCACCCCGGGATCGCCACCGGGTCGCCCGGCCCGGCCACCGAGGTGTTGGGCGCGAGGAACACCAGCGGCTCGTCGGGCACCTCGTTGCCCATCTCCGCGGCGTGCGCGGCGTAGTTGCGCCCGATGCCGACGACCTTGCTGCGCGGGATCACCGGCGCCAGCAGCCGCGCCTCCTCCATCGGGACCCGCTTGCCGGTCGGGCTCAGCGGCGTGTGCAGGGGGTCGCCCGCCACGACGACGAGCTCCTCCTCGCCCGGGCCGCCCTCCACGACGGCGAAGCGGGGGTCTTCTCCGGTGGTGAACCTCGCGATGCGCACGGCGCCACCGTAGCGACCCCGCTCAGCCCAGGTACTCCCGCACCTGGTCCGCGCACAGCACGACGAACAGCACCGCGGCCAGCCCCAGCACCACGTTGCTCACCACCCCGTTGCGGTGCTCGGCGGGGGTGCGCGAGGAGTTCAGCAGCCACAGCAGCGTCCCCGCCAGGAACGGCATGAAGAAGGCGCCGAGCACCCCGTACGCCACGACGAGGCCGAAGGGCCGGTCCAGGAACAGCAGCGCCATCGGCGGGAACGTCAGCCACAGCAGGTACGCCCGGAACGGCAGGCTCCGCTCGGCGCTGCCGTCCGCGACCCGCTCGGCGGCCTCCTGACCGCGGGGGGTGCGCACGTTCGCCACGAAGTCCGCCACCAGCAGGCTCACCCCGTGCCAGACGCCGAGCAGCGAGGAGAAGGAGGTGGCGAAGAACCCCACGAGGAACAGCACCGACACGACCGGCCCGAACCGCTCGCGCAGGACCTCGTCGAGGTCGAGCAGGCCGCGGTCGCCGTCGGCCAGCGCGATGCCCGCGGCCCGCACGAGCTCCGCGCCCACGACGAGCATGGCGACGACGAACAGCCCCGTGGTGGCGTAGGCCACGCGGTTGTCCCAGCGCATGACCCGCATCCACGTGGGGTCGCGCCAGCCCTTGGCGTTGATCCAGTACCCGTACGCGGCCATCGTGATGGTGCCGCCCACGCCGCCGACCAGGCCCAGGGTGTAGAGCGCCGAGTTCTCCGGCAGCGTCGGCACCAGGCCCGTGAACATCGCCGGGACGTCGGGCACCACGATGACCGCCAGGCCCACGACGGTGACGAACATGACGCCCACGCAGGCGGTCATCACCTTCTCGAAGACCGCGTACCGCCCGAACCACACCAGCGCCAGCCCGGTCAGGCCCGAGAGCACCGCCCACGTCTTCAGGCCCAGCGCGGGGAACAGCGCCGCCAGCGGCAGCGCGGAGGACGTCATCGCGGCGGCACCGTAGACGAAACCCCACACCACGACGTAGACGGCGAAGTACACCGTCGTCCACGCGCCCAGGCTGCGCCAGCCGGCGAACATCGTGCTGCCCGTGGCCAGGTGGAAGCGCCCCACCGCCTCGGCCAGGGAGATCTTCACGATGCAGCCGAGGACCGCCGCCCACAGCAGGGCGTAGCCGAACCTCCCGCCCGCGATGAGGGTGGCGACGAGGTCGCCGGCGCCGACACCGGTGGCGGCGACGACGATGCCGGGACCCACGAGGCGCCAGCGGCGTTGCGTGACGGGCGCGGGTGCGGTGCTGGCGGTGTGGCTCACGACGGACCTCCCGGGACGCGGCGACGCGGTGACGATCACCGGTCCCGCACCGTAGGCCCGCCCGCGCCCGGCGGCCAGGGCGCCGCGCCGCCCGCGTCCGGGAGGGCGGGGCGGCGCCGGGGTTCAGCGGCGGGGGACCCCCGCCTTGAGCAGGCCGTAGACCAGCCCGTCCACCATGGCCTCCCAGCTCGCCTCGACGAGGTTGGGCCCCACGCCGACCGTCGTCCAGCTGCGGCGGGCGTCGCTCGTCTCGATGAGGACCCGCGTCACGGCGTCGCTGCCGTGGGCGGAGTCGAGGATGCGGACCTTGAAGTCCACCAGCTCCAGCGACGCCAGCTCCGGGTAGACCGGCAGCAGCGCCTCGCGCAGCGCGGCGTCGAGGGCGTTGACCGGGCCGTTGCCCTCCCGCGTCGCGATGATCCGGCGGCCGCCGGCGTGCACCTTCACCGTCGCCTCGGACACGGGCAGGCCCTGCGCCGGCGACTCGATGATGATGCGCCAGCTCTCCACGTCGAAGTACGCCGGTCGCGAGCCGTCGGCGTACTCCCGCGCGAGCAGCTCGAAGGAGGCGTCCGCCGCCTCGTACGTGTACCCGTTCGCCTCGTCGGCCTTGACGCGCTCGGTGACCCGGCTGAGCACGTCCCGGTCGCCGGAGAGGTCCACGCCCAGCTCGCGGCCCTTCAGCTCGATGCTGGCGCGCCCGGCCATGTCCGAGACCAGCATCCGCATGTCGTTGCCGACGAGCTGGGGGTCGATGTGCTGGTAGAGGTCCGGGTCGACGCGGATCGCGGAGGCGTGCAGGCCCGCCTTGTGCGCGAAGGCGCTCGCCCCGTAGTACGGCGCCCGGTTCCCCGGCGGCACGTTGGTGATCTCCGAGACGGCGTGCGCGATCCGGGTGGCCTCCCGCAGCGCCCCCGGCGGCAGCACCCGGCGGCCGAGCTTGAGCTCCAGGTCGGCCACGACGGTGAGCAGGTCCGCGTTGCCGGTCCGCTCGCCGTAGCCGTTGAGGGTGCCCTGGACGTGCACCGCCCCGGCGGCCAGGGCCGCCAGGGAGTTCGCCACCGCGCAGCCGGTGTCGTTGTGGCAGTGGATGCCCAGCGGCGCGCCGGTGTGCTCCCGCACCGCGGTGACGACCTGCCCGACCTGCGGGGGCAGCATGCCGCCGTTGGTGTCGCACAGGACGAGGACCTCCGCACCGGCCGCCGCCGCGGCGTGCAGGACCTCCACGGCGTAGGCGGCGTCGTGCAGGTAGCCGTCGAAGAAGTGCTCGGCGTCGAGGAACACCCGCCGGCCCTCCCCGGTGAGGAAGGCCACCGTGTCGGTGACCATCGCGAGGTTCTCCGCCGGCGTGGTGCGCAGCGCGGCGGTGACGTGCCGCACGTCGGACTTGGCCACGAGGGTCACCACGGGCGCCTCGGAGTCCAGCAGCGCCCGCACCTGCGGGTCCGAGGCGGCGGTGCCGCCGGCCTTGCGCGTGGAGCCGAACGCCGCGAGCACGGCGTTGCGCAGGGTCAGCTCCTTCGCGGCGCGCGCGAAGAACTCCGTGTCGCGCGGGATCGCGCCGGGCCAGCCGCCCTCGACGAAACCGACCCCGAGCTCGTCGAGGTGCGCGGCGATCTGCAGCTTGTCGTGCACCGAGAGGGCCAGGCCCTCCTGCTGCGCGCCGTCGCGCAGGGTGGTGTCGTAGACGTCCAGCCGGCCGGCGGGGCGGCTCGGGGAAGTGGTGTCAGACAAGGCGCCTCATCCATCCGTGCGTGTCCTCGGTGCGGCCGTACTGCACGTCCAGCAGGGCCTGGCGGATGCTCGTGGTGACCTCGCCGATCCCGCCGCCGGCGTGCACGAGCTCCCCGTCGGGGTCGACGAGGCGCCCCACGGGTGTCACGACCGCGGCCGTGCCGCACGCGAACACCTCGGTGATGCGGCCCGAGGCGACGCCCTCGCGCCACTCCTCGATGCCGACGCGGCGCTCCTCGACCCGGCGCCCGGCGTCCGCGGCGAGCTGCAGGATGCTGGCGCGGGTGATGCCCTCCAGGATCGAGCCGGACAGGGCGGGGGTGACGATGCCGCCGTCGTCGTGGACGAAGTACAGGTTCATCCCGCCCAGCTCCTCCACCCAGCGGTGCTCCGCCGCGTCGAGGAAGCAGACCTGCTCGCAGCCGTGGGCGGCGGCCTCCTGCTGGGCGATCAGGCTGGCGGCGTAGTTCCCGCCGCACTTGGCCGCACCGGTGCCGCCGGGGGCGGCGCGGGTGTAGTCCTGCGAGAGCCAGATGGAGACCGGCTCGAGGCCGCCGGAGAAGTAGCTGCCCGCCGGGGAGGCGATGACGAGGTAGCGCACCTCGCGGGCCGGGCGCACCCCGAGGAACGCCTCGGTGGCCACCATGAACGGGCGCAGGTAGAGGCTGGACTCCCCGCCACCGGGCACCCACGCCTCGTCGGCGCGCACGAGCTGCTCGATCGAGGCGAGGAACGCCTCCTCGGGCAGCTCCGGCAGCGCGAGGCGGCGGGCCGAGCGGGCCAGGCGCCGGGCGTTCTGCTCGGGCCGGAACGCCCACACGCTGCCGTCGGCGTGCCGGTACGCCTTGAGGCCCTCGAACACCTCCTGCGCGTAGTGCAGGACGGCGGCCGCCGGGTCCAGGACGAGGGGGCCGTAGGCCACGACGGCGTCGTCGTGCCAGCCGCCCTCCGCGGTCCACGTGGCCGTGGCCATGTGGTCGGTGAAGTGGTTGCCGAACCCCGGGTTGGCCAGGATCTCCTCGCGGCGGGCCTGCGGTACGGGGTTCGCCGAGGGACGGAGGGTGAACCCGAGGGCGGTGCTCGTCGCACTCATGCCTGTTCCCTTCTCGACTCCGGGCGGGCTCCGCTGCCCACCCCGGCGGACCGCCTGGTGCTGTCCGGGTGACGTGCTCGACGGTAGCGCCCCCGCACGCGCGCGCGGGGGCGCCGGGAGGGGTGCGTCAGGAGACCAGCGCCGCCAGGGCGTCGCCCACCTCTGCGGTGCGGCGCGGGCCGGCGATCTCACCGGAGGCCCGGCGGCCGAGGTCGGCGGCGACGGCGGTCTGCACGCGGCGGGCGGCGTCGTCGAGGCCGAGGTGCTCCAGGAGCATCCCGACGCTGAGGACCGCCGCGGTCGGGTCGGCCTTCTGCTGCCCGGCGATGTCGGGGGCGGAGCCGTGCACCGGCTCGAACATGCTGGGGGCGGTGCGGTCGGGGTTGACGTTGCCGGAGGCGGCGAGCCCGATGCCGCCGGTGACGGCCGCAGCGAGGTCGGTGAGGATGTCGCCGAAGAGGTTGTCCGTGACGATCACGTCGAAGCGGGACGGGTCGGTCACCAGGAAGATCGTCGCGGCGTCGACGTGCAGGTAGTCCACGGTGACGCCGGGGAACTCCGCGCCGACGGCCTCGACGGTGCGCCGCCACAGGTGCCCGGCGTGCACGAGGACGTTGTGCTTGTGCACGAGGGTGAGCTTGCGGCGCGGGCGGGCGGCGGCGCGGCGGAAGGCGTCCCGCACCACGCGCTCGACGCCGTGGGCGGTGTTCACGCTGACCTCGGTGGCGATCTCGTGCGGGGTGCCGACGCGCAGCGCACCGCCGTTGCCGACGTAGGGGCCCTCGGTGCCCTCGCGCACCACGACGAAGTCGATGTCGCCCGGGGCCGCCAGCGGGGTGGCCACGCCCGGGTAGAGGACGGAGGGGCGCAGGTTCACGTACTGGTCCAGCTCGAAGCGCAGCCGCAGCAGCAGCCCGCGCTCCAGGACACCGCTGGGGACGCCGGGGTCGCCCACGGCGCCGAGGAGGATGGCGTCGTGCCCGCGGACCTCGGCGAGCACGGAGTCCGGCAGGGTCTCCCCCGTGGCGTGCCAGCGCCGCGCGCCCAGGTCGTACTCGGTCGTGGCGACCTTCGTGGCGCCGCCGTCGAGGACCGCGCCGAGGACCTTCAGGGCCTCGGCGGTGACCTCGGTGCCGATGCCGTCGCCGGGGATGACCGCGAGGTTGAGGGTGTCCGCCATGGGAGCGCACCCTACCGGCCCGGCCGGAGGCGGTCCCACGATCCGGGCGGCGCGTCCCACCATCCGGACCAGTCGCGCCTCCACCCGCGGTCGCACCAGCACCTCCGCCCGCGGTCCGACGACGGGCCCCGCCGGCCCTGCCTACGCTCGGCCCGTGCCGCAGCCCACCCCCGCCGCGAACCTGCTGTCCTGGCTGCGCCGCCGCGTCCTGCTCGCCGACGCGGTCCTCGCCGCCGCCCTCGCCCTCGTCGTCGTGCCCGTCAGCGGCGCGCAGGCGGAGTCCTCCGCCGGCTGGCTGACGGGGACGGCGCTCGTGGTGCCGCTGGTGCTGCGGCGCCTGGCCCCGGTGGCGAGCGCCGCGCTGGTGGCGCTCGCGGCGCTGGGCAGCCTGGTGGTGGCCGTCGAGCCGCTGCTGGCCGCCGCGGTGGTCCCCGTCTCGGTGTACTCCCTCGCCCGGCACGCCCCCCGCCGCGCGGCGCTGGCCGGCCTGGCCGCGGCCCTGGCCGGCGCGCTCCTGCTGGCGCTGCGCTACGCGGCGGACAACCTCTCCGTCGCCGTGCTCCTGGCGATCGCCTGCGCCGCCTCGGCCGCCGCCGCGCACGGGCTCGGGTCGCTGCTGCGGGCGCGGGCCGGTGGGGGGAGGGTGCCGGAGGGGACAGGACGGGAGGGGACAGGACGGGAGGGGACGGGGCAGGAGGGGACGGGGCAGGGGGAGGACGACCTCGACGCCGGGGGCCCGCGGCGGCCGGCGGACGTGGCCCCGCCGGACGTGCCCCTGGTGGACCTCGTGAGCGCCCTGGCCCGCCGGCACCCCCTCGCCGTGGACGCCGCGGCCGTCGTGCCGCTGGTGGTCCTCACCGCCCTCACCGACGGCTCGGCCCGCCTCCTCCACCTCGCCTTCGCCCTCGCCCTGACCGTGCCGCTGGTGTGGCGGCGCGTCGCGCCCGTCACCAGCGCCGCGGTGGTCGCCGGCGTCGCCGTCGCGCAGGTGGCCCTCCTCGAGTACTTCCTGGTCGCCGACGTCGCGGTGCTCGTCTCGGTGTACGCGCTGGCCGCCTACGCCCCCCGCTGGGCGCGCAGCGGGGGCCTGGCCCTCGCCTTCGCCGGCGCGGCGGTGGCCGGCGCGCGGTGGTTCTCGGGAACCCTCACCCAGTTCGTGGCCGCCACGGTGTTCATGGTGGTCCTCGCCGTCGCCGCCTACGCCCTCGGCGTGGTGCGGCGGGTGCGCCTGCAGCACGTGGACCAGCTCGCCGAGCGGGCCCGCCTGCTGGAGGTGGAGCGGGAGAACGAGGCCCGCCTCGCCGCGACGTCGGAGCGCCAGCGCATCGCCCGGGAGATGCACGACGTCGTCGCCCACTCCCTCTCGGTGATCATCGCGCAGGCGGACGGGGGCCGGTACGCGGGCCGCGCCGACCCCGCCGCCGCCGTCGACGCCCTGGAGACGATCGCCTCCACCGGCCGGCAGGCGCTGACGGACATGCGCTCCCTGCTGGGGGTGCTGCGCCAGGAACCCGGCAGCGAGCGCCTGCCGCAGCCCGACACCACGCAGATCCCCGAGCTGGTGGAGTCGGTGCGCCGCAGCGGCCTGCCCGTGGACCTGGAGGTGGAGGGCACCGCGCGCGAGCTGCCACCCGGCCCGGGCCTGGCCGCCTACCGGATCGTGCAGGAGTCGCTGACCAACGTCCTCAAGCACGCCGGCCCGGCCTGCCGCGCGGCGGTGTTCGTGCGCTGGGAGGAGCACTGCCTGCGCCTGGCCGTGCTCGACGACGGCCGCGGCGCCGCCGCCACCGCCGAGGGGAAGGGCTCCGGGCAGGGCCTGACGGGCATGCGGGAGCGGGCGCAGCTGCACGGGGGCCGGGTCCTGGCCGGGCCCCGCCAGGGTGGCGGCTTCGAGGTGCACGCCGAACTGCCCTACCCTCGCGCCTCGTGAGCGGCTTCCCGAGCGAGACCCGGCCCGGGCCGGTGCGCGTCGTCCTCGTCGACGACCAGCAGCTCGTGCGGGCCGGTTTCCGGATGGTGCTGGACTCCCAGCCCGACCTGACCGTCGTGGCGGAGGCCTCCGACGGCGCCGAGGCGGTCGCGCTGCTCGCGCGCACCCCGGCCGACGTGGTCCTCATGGACGTGCGCATGCCGCGGATGGACGGCCTGGAGGCCACCCGCCGGATCGTGGCCCTGCCCGACCCGCCGCGCGTCGTGGTGCTGACCACCTTCGACCTCGACGAGTACGTCGTCACCGCCATCGCGGCCGGTGCCAGCGGGTTCCTCCTCAAGGACGCCCCGCCGGAGGAGATGCTCGCGGCGGTGCGCACGGTGCACGCCGGGGACGCGGTGATCGCCGCCAGCTCCACCCGGCGGCTCCTGCAGCACGTGGGCCCGATGCTGCGCGCCGGGGGCGCCGGTGCCGGCAGCGGCACCCCGCGGCTGCCGCCGGACCTGACGCCGCGGGAGCTGGAGGTCCTCGTCCTCATGGCGCACGGGCTGAGCAACACGGAGATCGCCGAGCGGTTCGTCGTGTCCGAGGCGACCGTCAAGACGCACGTGGGGCGGGTGCTGTCCAAGACCGGCTCCCGCGACCGGGTGCAGGTGGTCGTGCTCGCCTACGCCGCCGGGCTGGTGCAGCCCGGCGAGGTCCTGCGGGACGCCGCCGGATGACGCGGCCGGCGGGCGGGGCGGTCCGGGCGTGAGCACGGTGCTGCCCACCTCCGCCGTGGGGCCGCTGCGGCTGCTGGCCCAGCGGCTGGCCGGGCCCCGCGCGCCCGGGCCGGCCGAGGCGGTGCGCCACCTCGGCGCCGTGCAGGCGCAGGACCTGCCCGGGGCGCTGGTCTCGGTGGCCCTGCGCACCGGCGCGCGCGACGTGGCGGAGGTGGCGGCCTCGCTCGCGGACGGGCACCTGCTCCGCTCCTGGCCGATGCGCGGCACGCTGCACCTGGTCCCGGCGCGGGACCTGGGCTGGATGCTGGCCCTCACCGCGCCGCGGATGACCGCCGCCGCGGCCCGCCGGCGCGCGGAGCTGGGCCTCGACGAGGCGGTCCTCGGCCGGGCCCTCGACGTCGCCACGGGCGCGCTCTCGGGGGGCCGGGCCCTCTCCCGCGAGGACCTGCTCGCCGCGTGGGCGGCCGCCGGGCTCGACGTGGCCGGCGGGCGCGGCTACCACCTGCTGTTCCACCTGTCCGCGACCGGTGTGCTGTGCCTCGGGCCGCTGGTGGGCAGGGACCAGCTCGTCGTCCTGCTGCCGGAGCGGGTGCCCGACCCGCACCGGCCGGAGCGGGAGGAGGCCCTCGCGACGTGGGCGCTGCGCTTCTTCCGCAGCCACGGCCCGGCGACGGCGAAGGACTTCACGCGCTGGACGGGCCTGACCGCGGCCGACGTGCGCACGGCCCTGGCCGGGGCGCGCCCGGAGCTGGCCGCCGTGGAGGTGGACGGCGTGGAGCACCTGCTGGACCCGGCGCTGCCGGACCTGCTGCCCGCGCACCGCGAGGAGGCGGCCGGGGTTTTCCTGCTGCCGGGCTTCGACGAGTTCGTCCTCGGCTACGGCGAGCGCGGGGCGGTGCTGGCACCGGAGTTCGCCGCGCGCATCGTCCCCGGCGGCAACGGCGTGTTCCGGCCCACCGTCGTCGCGGGCGGCCGGGTGGTCGGCACGTGGCGGCACGCCGGGCGCGGTGCGCGGCGGAGCCTGGACGCCGAGGCCTTCACCGGGTTCGGCGCCGCCGTCGAGGCGGCCCTGCCCGCGGTGTACGCGGCGCTGCCCGCAGCGCCCTGACCCCGCCGGCGTGATCAGGCCTCAGGGTGCGGCGGGCTCCCCCACCTCGACGTCGAGCAGGTGCCAGTCCCGGGGGTGCTGTTCCGAGGGCGCGGCGC
This sequence comes from Kineococcus anabasis, assembly GCF_054590795.1. Lineage (NCBI taxonomy): Bacteria > Bacillati > Actinomycetota > Actinomycetes > Kineosporiales > Kineosporiaceae > Kineococcus > Kineococcus anabasis. The sequence continues at coordinate 610,581 of NZ_BAAIHU010000002.1, read as the reverse complement.
ACGTCAGCTTCTGCGCGCGCTCGGAGGACCCGGCCCGCAGCAGGACCCGCACCGGCCGCCGTCCCGCCCGGAACCGCACGTCCCACGTCGCGCCGTCCCCGCCGCGCCGGGCCGCCAGCGGGCGCAGGTCCTCCAGCCCGTCCAGCCCGAGCCGCAGGCGGGCGTGGACCTCCGCCGCCTGCACGACCATCGCGTCGGCGCAGCGGCCCCGCAGCAGGTGCGGCAGCACCCGGCCCGCGACCAGCGCGGCGTGCAGGGCGGGCACGTCGGCGGGGGTGAGGCGCCCGTGCATCGTGCCGGTGGGCAGGTCCAGGACGGTGGCGGCGAACCGGTCCCCGCCCAGGTGGGAGCACTCCCACGTCGCCGCCGGGTCGAGCGCGGCCAGGGCGGCGGCGACCGGCCGGCCGCGCACGGCGCAGCACCAGTCCTTGCGCCCGTGCGTGCACACCAGCAGCAGCCTGCCCGGGTGCGGTGCCCAGCCGTCCTCCGCGGCGGCCGCGGCGGCGGTCCCGGGCGCGTCCACGGTGCGGGTGAGCACCGCGGCGCCCTCCCGCCCGCAGGTGACGCGGAACAGGGTGCGCCCGCCGGTGCCGCGGCGCTGCACCGCGTCCGGGCGGCGCACCAGCAGCAGGCGCGCGCCGGTCGCGGCCGCGACGTCCCGCAGCGCCGCGGTCTCCGCCTCCCCGAGCCGGGAGGAGGGCACAGCGCCCGGCCCCCACGGGCCGGGCTCCTCCACGAGCAGCCACGCCCGGGCGGGGCTGGCCGTCCCCAGGACCGGCTCGGCGGCACGCTCCGACTCCGCCGCGCAGGAGTACCGCGGGGCTGGCGGAGGCGTCGGCGGGAGTGTCGGCGCGGCGCTCAGGCGCCCTCCCCCACCGGCACGAGGACGAGCTCGCGCAGCAGCCTGCGCAGCACCACGAGGGCGTCGGCCTCGTCGATGCCCACCCCCGCGGCGGCCAGCCGCGCGGCGGACGTCGGCAGCTCCACGGCCGCGCGCACCGCCGCCCCCACGGGGGCGGGGAAGCTGACGCGCCGGTCCGGCAGGACGAGGTCGGTGCGCCCGGCGGCGTCGACGAGGCGCACCCGCAGGCCGCGCCGCGGGCGCAGCAGCGTGCGCGGGCCGAGCGTGCGGGCGGCGGCGTCCTGGGCGAGCGCCCCGACCGGCTCGGCGGGCACGGCGCGGCCGCGGTGCCGCTCCACCGCGCGCAGCACGTCCTCGTCGGCCAGGCCCTCCAGCCACGCGGCGACGGCGCGGCGGAAACCCACCACGTCCAGCGCCTCCCCCGGCAGCGGCAGCGCCCGGCGCAGGGCGACGTCCCCGGTGCCCGCGCCGGCCAGCACGTCGCCGAGGACGTCCGCCCACGTCGTGGCGAGCAGGCCCACCGTGAGGTGGATGGAGCGCTCGTCCGTGGTGCGTGCCGAGTGCAGCCAGCCGCGGGGCAGGTACAGGGCGTCACCCGGGCCGAGCTCGGTGTCGAGGACCGGGGCGCGGCCGGCGGCGGGGTCGGCGCCGAGCTGCGAGGACGGCTGGGACTTCAGCGGCAGCTCCACGGCGGGCGGGTGGATCGTCCAGCGCTTGCGGCCGTCGACCTGGAGCACGATGACGTCGTGGGTGTCGTGGTGCGGCGCGAAACCCTGCGCCCCGGGCGGGGTGACGTAGGCGTTGGCCTGGACCTGGTGGCCGAGCTCGGCGGCGAGGTCGCGGCAGAACCCCGCGAGCGGAGGCCACACCCGGTGCAGCGCCTGCAGCACGATCGTCGCGCCGGCGGCGTGCGCCCGGGCGATGCCGTCGGGGTCGGCGAGATCGGTGAGGTTCTGGTCCCCGGCGCGCGCGGAGCGGGTCCACCGCTCCCGCGGCAGGGTGCTGCCGTCCTCCACCAGCTTGAGGAACGGGGTGCGCAGCCCGCGGGGGCCGAGCAGCTCGTCCACGTCGCCGGGGGCGAGCAGGTCGGCGAAACCCGTGGCGCCGCGGTCCGCGGCCCGCACGAGCAGCGGCGTGGAGTTCCAGTGCCCGGCGAAACCCGCGGCGGCCGCCCCGAAGCAGCGGCCCAGCGCGGTCGCCGGGGTCCCCGGCGCGGACCCGGGGTGCGGCGCGGCCCCGGCCGCCGCGGGGGCGGCCGGGGCCTGGACGGGAGCGGTCACGTCAGCGCGCGCCGCTGTCGGACCCGGCGGGGTCGGCGCCCGCCGGGTCCGCCTGCGAGGAGTCGCTGTCCCCGGAGTCCGCGTCGCCGGAGGCGGTGTCCACGCCCGCGGGGTCCGCACCGGCCGGGTCGGCCTGCGAGGAGTCGCTGTCCCCGGAGTCCGCGTCCCCCGCCGAGGTGTCCACGCCGGCGGGGTCGGTGCCCGCCGGGTCCGCCTGGGTGCTGTCGCTGTCGCCGGAGTCGGCGTCGCCGCTGTTCCCCGCGCCACCGCTGGTGATGATGTCGTCGTCCTCGAGCCCCACGGTCTCCCCCTCGTCGCCTCGGTGGTCGCCCGCACCGTGCCGGGCGCCGCGCCCACCCTCGCACCGCGACGCGGACCGCGCATGCGCACCCCGCGCGGGGTCCGGGGCCGTGCGCGGGGTCCGGGGCCGGGCGCGTCGGCACCGCCGCGCATCCACCCGCGGGTGGACGCGCGGGCGGCCCGCCTCACCCCCCGGCACCAGGGCGGGGGCCCGCACGGATCCCCTCCCGGTCCGACGCGGCGCGGCCGCCGGCACCCCTAGCGTCAGGCAGGTGCCACCGACATCCGCGGTGGCGAGCGAAGTCGTTGCGGCGCAGGAGGATCCGAATGCCCCAGTCCTTGTCCGCCCCGAGCACCACCGGGGTCACCGAGGAGAACGCCGCCATCCGCGCGGTGGACCTGCGCAAGGTGTACGGCCGCGGGGAGACGGCGGTGACCGCCCTGGCGGGCGTCGACGTCTCCTTCGGCCGCGGCGCCTTCACCGCCATCATGGGCCCCTCGGGTTCCGGCAAGTCCACCCTCATGCACTGCCTCGCGGGCCTGGACACCGCCACCTCCGGGCAGGTGTGGATCGGGGACACGGAGCTGACGGCGCTGCGCGAGCGGCAGCTCACGGAGCTGCGCCGCGACCGGATCGGTTTCGTGTTCCAGGCGTTCAACCTGCTGCCGGTCCTGACGGCGGAGGAGAACCTGCTGCTGCCGATGCAGCTCGCCGGCCGCCGCCCCGACCCCTCGTGGATGCGCGCCGTCGTGGAGCGCCTCGGCCTGGCGGACCGCCTCTCCCACCGGCCCTCGGAGCTGTCCGGCGGCCAGCAGCAGCGCGTCGCCGTGGCCCGGGCCCTGCTCTCCCGCCCGGACGTGGTCTTCGCGGACGAGCCCACCGGCAACCTCGACTCCCGCACCGGCGCGGAGGTGCTGAGCCTGCTGCGCAGCAGCGTCCGCGAGACGGGCCAGACCGTCGTCATGGTCACCCACGACCCCGTCGCCGCCTCCTACGCCGACCGCGTCGTGCTCCTCGTCGACGGCGCCCTCGCCGGGCAGCTGCACTCCCCCACGCCGGAGGAGGTCGTCGAGGCCCTGGCGGGCCTGTCCCCGCTGGCCCGCGCCGGCGCCGGCCGGAGGGGCTGAGCCGTGCTGCACCTCACCCTCGCCCAGATCCGCGCCCACACCGGGCGCCTCGTGGCCTCCAGCACGGCGGTGGTGATCGCGGTGGCGTTCGTCGTGGCCACCCTCACCCTCGGTGCCAGCTCCGAGGCCAGCGTGCTGCGCGCCGTGGCCGCCGAGTTCACCGGCAGCGCCGTGGTCGTGCGCGCCGACCCCGCGGGGGAACCGCTGGAGCCGGCCCGCGCGCAGGCCCTGCACGCCGAGGCCGCCGCGCGCGCCGGCGACCTGCCGCAGGTGGCGGCGGTGGCCCTGGACAGCGCCGTGTACCTGCCGGCCCGCGTCGTCGGGGCCGAGGGCTCCGGGACGCAGCTCGTGCGCGCGGAGAGCGTCGCGGCGCCGGGCCCCCTGCGCTGGCAGCGGCTCGCGGACGGCCGCCTGCCGGAGCGTCCCGGGGAGGTGGCCGTCTCCGGGCGCACCTCCGCCGCGCCCGGCGACGTCCTGGAGCTGGAGGTCCCGGGGCCGCCGTCCGGCGGCGAGCCCGGCACCGCACCGCCCGCACCGCCGCGGGCCCGCGTCACCGTCGTCGGGGTCGTGGACCTGGGCGGGGACCCCTCCTCGGGGGTGCAGGGCCGGCTCGTCGCGCTGCCCGCCGACGTCGCCGCCTGGCAGGGCGAGGCCCGCGCGGTGCGGATCGCGGCGGCTCCCGGGACCTCCGACGAGCAGCTGCGCGAGGCCGTCGCGGCGGTCCTGCCGCCGGGGCCGCTCACGGCGCTGACGGGCACCGAGGCGGCCGAGGAGGTCGCCGCGGGGTACACCGGCGAGTCGGCGGGGCTCTCGGCGGTCCTGCTGACCTTCGCCGCGGTGGCCGTCCTGGTGGCCGGGCTGGTCATCGCCAACACCTTCGCGGTGCTGCTGGCGCAGCGGACCCGGGAGCTGGCGCTGCTGCGCTGCGTGGGGGCGCAGGTGCGCCAGCTGCGGCGCGGTGTGCTCGGCGAGGCGCTGGGCATGGGCCTGGTGGCCTCCGCGCTGGGGGTCGCGGCGGGGGTGGGCCTGGCGGCTCTGGTGTCCGTCGTCGTCGCCCGCACCGACTCGCCCATCCCGCTGGGCGCGGTGGCCGTGCCGCTGTCCGCGCTCGTGGTCGGCCCGGTGCTCGGGGTGGGCGTGACCGTCGTCGCGTCGCTGCTGCCCACCCGGGCCGCGACGCGGGTCTCGCCGCTGGCGGCGCTGCGCCCGCTGGACCCGGCGCCGCTGCGCTCCCGGGGCGGCCTGGCGCGCCTGGCCGTGGGGCTGGTCCTGCTCGTGCCGTCCACCGCGGCGCTGGTGGTGCTGTCGTGGCTGGGCCTGCTGCTGCCGGCGGTCGCGGCGGGCGCGCTGAGCTTCCTCGGCGTCCTCCTCCTGGGACAGCGCGCCGTCCCGCCGCTGGTGGGGCTGGCGGGTCGGCTGCTCGCGCCGCTGGGCGGGGTGCCGGGCCGGCTGGCGGCGGGCAACTCCCTGCGCAACCCCCGGCGGACGGCGGCCACCGCGACCGCCCTGGTCGTGGGGGTGACGCTCACGACGGCGATGGTCGTGGGGGCGGCCTCGACGCGGGCCACGGCCGACGGGCAGCTCGACGCGATGTACCCGGCCGACGTGGTGGCCGAGTCGCCCGCGGAGCTGCCCGCGGCGATGGCGCAGCGGGTGCTGGCCGTGGACGGCGTGCACTCCGCGGTGGTGGCGCTGCGGGGGACGGTTCCCTCGGGGCCCGCGCAGGGGTTCACGGTGTACGGGGTCGACCCGGTGGCGGCGGCGGAGGTGCTGCGCACACCCGCGTCGAGCCCGCGGCCGCAGGAGGGCACGGCGGTGCTGTCGCGGGGTGCGGCGCGCGACCTCGCCGCGGCGGAGGGCGGGGCGCTGGACCTGGGCGGCACGCGGTTCCGGGTGCGGGTCGACACCGAGACGGAGACCCCGCTCGTCCTGGCCGCCGCGGACGTGCGGGCCCTGGACGCGGCGGCCGTCGCGGGTGTGCTGTGGGTCCGCGTCGACGACGGTCTGGCTCCGGCCGCGCAGGCGGAGCTCGTGACCGACGTCGAGGCCGCGGTGTGGGAGGTCGACCCGGACGCGATCGTGCAGGGCGTCGTCGCCGAGCGCGCGAGCCTGGACAGCATGCTCACGACCCTGCTGCTGGTGGTCACGGGGCTGCTGGGGGTGGCGGTGCTCATCGCCCTGGTGGGCGTCGGCAACACCCTGGCGCTGTCGGTGGTGGAGCGGCGGCAGGAGTCGGGGCTGCTGCGGGCGCTGGGCCTGACCCGGCGGCAGCTGCGCGCGACGCTGGCGTGGGAGGCGCTGCTGGTGGCCGGGGTGGCCGCGACGCTGGGGGTCGCGCTCGGGACCGGCTACGGCCTGGCGGGGACGCACTCGGTGTTCGGGCTGTCCGGGGAGGTGGTGCTGGACGTGCCGTGGCTGCGGGTGGGCGCGATCGTCGTGGTGGCCACGGCGGCGGGCGTGCTGGCCTCGGTCCTGCCCGCGCGGCGCGCGGCGCGCACGTCCCCGGTGGCGGCGATCGCCGGGTAGGGGCGCGGCCCGCGGGGTGGCAGGGTGGCGTCATGGCAGTGGTGAAGATCAACGCGATCGAGGTCCCCGAGGGCGGCGGCGAGGAGCTGGAGCGGCGGTTCGCCCAGCGCATGGGGGCGGTGGAGGGCACGGCGGGTTTCCTGGGGTTCGAGCTGCTGCGCCCGGTGCGGGGGGAGAGCAGGTACTTCGTCTACACCCGGTGGGAGACGGAGGAGGCGTTCGCCGCGTGGGCGTCGGGCGGGGCGCGCGAGGCCCACGCCGGGGAGCGGGCCCGTCCGGTGGCGACCGGGGCGAGCCTGCTGGAGTTCGAGGTGGTCCTCGGGGCGGCTCCGCGCGGCTGAGCCCCCGCCGCGGCGGGAAACCGCTCCACGGGCGGGAGAGGACGGGCCGGGCACCTGGTGGAGCCCGGCCCGTCCGCGCGTCCGGGAGGGCGCGGCGCGCAGCGGTGTGTCCGCCGTTTCCGGCGCGAGAATCGCGCACTCCCCCAACCATTGACGTTGAGTAGTCGGAAAACTCCGAATCGTCACCACAACGCGGACATCGAGGGCCTCGACTTTGTAACTGTCTGTTCCATGCCGGTCAGCAGTCCGCTATGGTCACCACGGTCGGCGCAGAAATCGGCCGACTTCGACTCGGGGGCGCTGCAGTCGATGCGGGGGGACCGCCGTGAGTTCTGACACCACCACGCACCACCGACCCGTCACCACCTCAGGAACGGCGGCCACCGCGACGAGCACCGCGACGCGGTCGATCGCCCGGCTGGTCGTGGCGCCCCACTGCGACGACGAGGTCCTGGGGTGCGGAGGCCTGCTGGCCAAGTACCCGCAGGACTGCGGCGTCGTCGTCCTCGCCCAGCCGGACACGTTGCGGCTCAAGGAGTTCGAGCAGGCACGCGAGGCGCTCGGCTACTCCGCGACGTGGCTGCTGGACCTGCCGGACGGTTCCGTGGGCGCCGACATGAGGAAACTCGTCGGGATGCTCGACCACGTCGTCGACGTCTACCGCCCGGAGGAGATCTACCTGCCGTTCCCGTCGATGCACCAGGACCACGTGGCGGCCTACGAGGCCGGCCTCAGGGCCTCGCGCATGGCGATGGGAACCCGTCACTGGTTCACGCCCACGGTCCTCGTCTACGACGTCACCGCCTACGACGTCGCGCTCTACCCGACGGACCTGCGCTGGAACTACTTCGAATCCCTCACCGAGGAGCACGTGGACCTCAAGGTCGAGGCCTTCGCGTGCTACGCGTCCCAGGCGGTCAACGGCCCGCACCCGGCCAACGAGCTCAAGTCCACCGCGCGGTCGCTGGGGAGCCAGCGCCAGACGGCGTACGCCGAGCAGTACGCCCTGGTGCGGACCATCCGCTGACCCCGAGCGGGACCGCCCACCACCACCCCGCCACGGCGGGAGCGTGGCAGGGGGCCCGCACAGCCGGGGAACCGGCTCCGCTCCACCGTCGATCCCGGCCCCGGACCCCGGCCGGCACGGCGGAGCACCACCCGTCGGGTACACCGGCGGCGCGGGCGCGCCGGGAGGGCGTGCCCTCCCGCCGCACCCGCTCGTCACCGCCGCCCTGAGCACGGTGCACCTCCGCCGTGCCCGGACGGGCACCGCACACGCACACCGCGTTCTGCACCGGGGGGAACTGTGATCGTCGCGAGTCACCAGGCAGACCTGCTGCCCTATTCCGGCTTCTGGTACAAGATGGCCAAGGCCGACCTGTTCGACCTGAAGATCTACGACCAGTTCGTGGACCGGGGGTACCAGCGCCGCGTCCGGATGCGGGGCACCTGGGCGTCGCTGCCCGTCGTCGGCAGCCCCAAGTACGTCCCCATCTCCGAGGTGAGGATCGACCCGGTCGAGTCACCCAGGGCGCTCGCCAAGCTCGTCCACGGCCGCTACCGCGGCGCGAAGCACTGGGACAAGTACGGCCCCATGCTCGAGGACGCCATCCGGTCCCTGCACACGGACCGCCTCTGGCACTTCAACGTCGAGCTGATCCTCCTCGTGCGCGAGGTCCTCGGGATCCGCACACCCGTGTCGATGAGCGTCGCCACGCAGGGCCGCGGCAGCGTCGGCCTCATCAGCGTCCTGAAGACCTACGGCACGCCCACCTACCTCTCGGGGACCGGCGCGCGCGTGTACATGGGCGACTGCCGGGAGTTCGACGAGGCGGGGATCCCGGTCGTGTGGTCGCCGCACAAGCCGGCGACGGGGGACTCGATCCTCAGCGTCCTGATGGACTGCGACGACCCCATGGAGGTCGTGCTCGCGGAGCACGAGGAGGGCACGGAATGAACCGCGTGGTGGTCGTCGGCCTCGGGTACGTCGGCCTCCCCCTGGCGGTCAGGGCGGCGCAGGTCGGCCACCGGGTGTTCGGCCTGGACCTGGACACCGCCAAGATCGAGGCGCTGCGGACGTGCCGCAGCTACGTGGAGGACGTCACCGGCGACGAGCTGCGCGAGGTGACGGCCGCCGGCCGCTTCTGCGCCGCCGCACAGCCGTCCGAGCAGATGCTCGACTTCGACATCGGCGTCATCGTGGTGCCCACCCCGCTGCGGGACGGCGTGCCGGACCTGAGCTACGTCGAGGCCGCCGGGCGGACCCTCGGCAGGTACCTGCGCCCGGGCGCCACCGTGGTCCTGGAGAGCACCACGTACCCCGGGACCACGGAGGGGCTGCTCGCGCAGGCGCTGGAGGAGGAGAGCTGCCTGCGGGCGGGCGTCGACTTCCACCTGGGTTTCTCCCCCGAGCGCATCGACCCCGGCAACAAGGTCCACACGCTGCGGAACACCCCGAAGCTGGTGTCCGGCACGACCCCGGCCGGGCTGGCCGCGGTGCAGGGGTTCTACGACACCCTGGTGGACCTCACCGTCCCGGTGAGCAGCCCGCGCGTGGCGGAGATCACCAAGCTGTTCGAGAACATCCAGGCGAACACCTGCATCGCCCTCGTCAACGAGATGGCGGAGATCTGCCACGAGCTGGGCATCGACGTGTGGGAGATGGTGGACGCGTCGATGACCAAGGGCCACTCGATGGCCTACTGGACCCCCGGCCCGGGCGTCGGGGGCCACTGCCTGCCGATCGACCCGATGTACCTGGCGTGGCTGGCACGCCACGAGCTCGGCCGCCCGTTCCGGTTCGCGGAACTCGCGTACGAGATCAACGCCTCGCGACCGGTGAGCGTCGCCGAGCGCGCGGCGGCCCTCCTCGGCGGGCGCCCCGGCGCGCAGGTGCTGGTGCTGGGCGCGGCGTACAAGCCGAACGTGGGCGACGTGCGCGAGAGCCCGGCCGTGGACGTGGTGCGCGAGCTGCAGGCCAGGTCCCTCGACGTGACCGTGGTGGACCCGCACGTCACCGACTGGACGCTCTCGCCGGTGCTGCCGTTCGAGGACCTGGTGCCGTCGCTGTCCCGCTTCGACCTGGTGGTCGTGGTGACGGACCACGCGGTGTTCGACTTCGACAAGGTCGCGGCCGGCGCACGCCTCGTGCTGGACTGCCGGCACGCCCTGACGCCGTCGGCCAACGTGGTGGCCCTGTGACCTTCCGCAGCCCGGTGGCCGCGGTGGTGGCGCTGGCGGCCGCCCTGCTCTGGGCCGTCCCGTCCGCGCTGCCTGCCGCGGCCGGGGCGGCACCGCCCGCGCCGGCGCCCGCCGCACCACCGGCCCCGGCAGCGGCACCGGCACCGGCAGCCGCCCCACCGGGGCGGACCGTGGTGTCGCTGACCTTCGACGACGGCTTCCGGGGCCAGGAGCTCGCCGCCAGGATGCTCGCCGACAAGGGCATGGCCGGCACCTTCTACGTCAACACCGGGAGCATCGGCTTCCCCGCCTACCTCACCCTGGGTCAGCTGCGGGAGATCCACGCCGAGGGCCACGAGATCGCCGGGCACTCGGTCAACCACGAGCACCTGACGGAACTGCCCCCCGAGCGCGTGCGCGCGGAGGTGTGCGACGACCGGGCCACCCTGGCGGTCCTCGGCTTCGACCCGCGCAGCTTCGCCTACCCCTACGGCGACCAGGACCCCGCCGTGCGCACGGTGGTGCAGGAGTGCGGCTACAGCAGTGCACGGGACTCCTCCGGCCTGTACGACAGCCCCACCGAGTGCGGGGACTGCCCCAAGGCCGAGGACCTGGCGGACATGGACACCTGGCGGATCCGCACGCACGACACCACCACGACACCGGAGCTGCTGCAGCGGCGGGTGACGCAGGCGGAGGCCACGGGCGGCGGGTGGGTGGTGCTGGTGTTCCACCACATCTGCACCTGCCCGGAGAAGGGCACGGGCACCATCAGCCCCGCGGACTTCGCCGCGTTCGTGGACTGGCTGTCCGCCCGGGGGGCGCAGACCCGCGTGGAGCGGGTGGACCGGGTGGCGGGCGGGCCGCTGCGCCCGGTCGTCGGCACCGCGCTGGAGCGGCTCGTGGACCCCGTCCCGGCGCGGCCGGAGCGGGCGCGCTCGATCGCGTTCAGCATCGGCAGCGTCGGGATCGGCCAGTCGCTCGTCATCGCGGTGGGCCTGGTGCTCGCCACCCTCCTGGTGCTGGGGTACCGGTACGGCACGAGAGGCAGGCGTCATGTTCAGCCGACGCGGTAGGCACGCACGGCGGGGGCCCTCCGCCCCCGCACGCGGTGCCGTCCCCACGACCGGCACCACGACGGGCCCCGGCCGCCACGCGCGCCCGGCCCTCCGACCGGCCACGCCGGGCGGGGCGAGCAGGGCGGCAGGGCGGAGCCGGCCGATGCGCGGCGGCGCGCGCGCGCTGGCCCTGCTGTCACCGGTGGTGTTCCTGGTGTACGTGGTGTGGAGCTACGTCGGCTGGGCGTCCACCGAGGTGGCGTTCCTCATGGTGTTCTTCGGGCTCAACGCGGTCCTGGTCACGTGCTTCCTGGTCTCGGGGGTGTTCTGGCGCAGCTTCCGCCACCTCAGCCCCGCGCACGGCAGGGTGCTGTGCATCGTCCCGGTGTACAACGAGGAGGAGCACCTCGTGCACGCGGCGCTGCGGGCGCTGCTGCGGCAGACGATCCTGCCCGACGAGATCCACGTGGTGGACGACGGCTCGGTCAACCCGCTGCGCGGTTTCGACGACCCGCTCATCCGCTGGCACCGGATCCCCAACAGCGGCAAGCGGCACGCCCAGGCGCACGTCCTCCGCATGTTCGCGCCGCACGAGTTCGACTTCCTCCTGACCGTCGACTCCGACTCCGTCCTGGACGACGACGCGCTGGAGCGGATGCTCGAGGCGATGAGCGACGACCGCGTCCAGGCCTGCACGGGCATGATCCTGATGCGGAACTGGAACGTGAACTTCCTGACCCGCCTGACGGACATCAACGTGGTGACGAGCTGCCTGCTGTTCCGGATGGTGCGCTCGTGGTTCGGCATCGTCTCCCCCACCAGCGGCGCCATCGCCCTGTACCGCTCGGAGGTCGTGTACGACAACCTCGACGACTACGTCTCCTCGGGCACGGCGGGCGACGACCGCCGGCTGTCGTTCTACGCGCTCCTGCGGGGGCAGGTGGTGGGCGTGAGCGAGGCGGTGGTGGAGACGCAACTGCCGACCACGTGGGACGGCGCCTTCCGCCAGCGCATGCGCTGGTCGAAGTCCGCGTGGCTCGGCACGGGCTTCGTGTGGACGAACCTGCGCTGGCTGGTGGTGCTCTTCTACACCTTCCCGCTGGTGTTCGCGCTGCTGTGGCCGCTGGTGGTGGCGATCCTGACGACGCTGTCGGTGCGCTTCGGCAACCCGGCGCTGCTCTACGGGATCCTGTACTGGGTGGTGTGCTCCATCACCCAGACCGCGGTGTACGCGATCTACCGGCCCGGCCTGACGCTCCCGCAGCGGCTGCTGCAGTGGGCGCTCTCGCCCGTGTACCCGGTCTTCGGTCTGGTCATCCTGCGGCCGGCGGCGTACGCCGCCCTGACGAAACTGCGCTCCACGAGCTGGCACACGCGGGAGGTGGCGCCCCCGGCGGGAGAGCCCGACGTGGTGGACGTGATCGATCTGACGGGCGGCGCGGGCGTGACGGCTGGAGCGGGCGTGACGGCCGGAGTTCACGGGACGGCTGGAGTTCACGGGACGGGTGGTGCGGGGGTGGTGCCTGCGCCACCGTCCTCCACGCCCTGAGCAGGAGGGCAGGCCCGCAGGAGGTGTCGGGCTGCCCGTCGGCACCTCCCGCGGGGGCGTTGACCCCTTCGGGTGACACGTCCTCAAGTTTTCGCGGCACGAGGCCTCAAGTTCCCGCGGGGGGTGGCCGATGGGTTGTGCATGGCACCCTTCGATTCCTCTCCCTCCTTCCACGCCCCTTCCCGTCGCTCGTTCCTCGGCCTCCTGGGCGCGGGCCTCGCCGCCGGCGCCGGCGCGCACGCGATCTCCGCGGCGTCCTCCGCCGCCGCCGCCGCCACCGGGTTCCGTGACGTGATCAGGAGCGTCCCGGGCCTGACGCACTACTACCCGCTGGACTCCGCCTCCCGCGCGCAGGACGTCGTCGGCGGTGTGCACGGCACCGTCCACGGCAACGTGACCTTCGACTCCCACGCGCGCTTCGACGGCCGGAGCCACATCGAGCTGCCCGACCACGACGACTTCTCCGTGGCCACCCGCGGCGCCCTGACGATCGTGGTGTTCAACACGATCGACAACTGGCGCGGCGCCGGCGCCTCGGAGTACGTGCACTGGATGGGCAAGGGCACCTCCGGCAACCACGAGTGGGTGTTCCGCCACTACGTCCAGGGCGGCACCGGCGAGGCCGCGAGCCGCCAGTACCGAACGAGCTTCTACCACTTCAACCCGGCGGGCGGCCTCGGTGCCGGTTCCTACTTCCAGGACCCGGACGCCGCGGGCACCGAGCGCATGGTCAGCGGCATGGCCGACATGGGCACGATCTCGATGTGGAAGAACGCGGTCCAGCGCGACTCGGACCCGATGTCGGGGTACAGCATCACCCCGCGCAACGCCGGCGCCCCGGTCCGCCTGGGCACCCGCGACATGACCACCGGTTTCCTCGTGGGCCGCCTGCGCCGCGTCGCGTTCTTCAACCGCAAGCTGACCCAGGCGGAGCTGCAGCGCATCTACGACGCGCGCAACCTGCCGGAGTTCGGCACCACCACCCCTGCGCCGACGGGCCCCCTCGTGGTGACCGCCGGCAACGGCTCCTCGTACCCGCTGAAGGGGTACAACGTGTCCCGCACCGCGGACGCGCTGGTGGCCTACACGAACGCCGGTCAGCGCACCGGCACCAACCAGTACGGCACGGAGGTCGTCGTCCGCGACGGCAGGGTGGTGGCCGTCTACAAGGCGCAGACGGGTATCACCGTGCCCACCGGCACCGTCGTGCTCAGCGGCCACGGCAAGGCCCGCGACTGGCTGAACGCCAACGCCCCGGTGGGCGCGAGCATCAGCGTCCCGCGGCAGTGAAGAGCGCTGTCGCGCGGGCGGCGCACGGTGCGCCCCGCACGGCGCTGACCGGCGCCCCGCGCGCCTGACGTGAACGGCCGGAGGGCCGGCCCCACCCGGGGCCGGCCCTCCGGTGCGTCCGGCGCGGAGATTCCCCGAAACCCCTGTGAGGACGTCATCACGCGGAGTAACGTGACTGCGCGGGACGACGTCCGGCCACCATCCCGCCGCCGTCCCGCAGAGCCCCGAGCCGGTCCGGCCGGGGCGGGTGACTCGTCACGTCGGGAGACCTCCCATGCACGCAACGACCTCACGAACCCTCCTCGTCGCCGCGGCCACCGCCGCGGGCGTCCTCGCGCCGGCCCCCGCCTCCGCCGCGCCCCCCACCTCCTCCGCGCTTCTCGCCCCCGCCTCCACGGTGCTCGCGGACGAGTCCCCCGGGATCGACGACACCGCGACCCTGGTGGGTGGCACGGTCCGCCCGCACGGACGCTCGGCGCGGGTGGAGTTCACCCTGAAGTGCCCGCGGGGGGACCGCTGGACGGCCTCGCTGTTCATGGTCCTGGTGGGCAGCGGCGCCCCCGACGACATCACCGCCCGCACGTGGACGCCGGACCCCTCCGGAACCTGCTACGGGGTGCGGCAGAAGGTGCGGCTGACCGTGCACTCCCAGCCGGTGCGGGTGTGGGACTACTCCACCGACCCGCCGGTCCTGGTGTCGGAGCAGGTTTACCCGATCCCCCGCAACTGCAGCGCGGAGTACGGGGTGACGTTCACGGGAACCGGCTGGCACGTCGCCTTCGACCGGGGCGGCGCCGACGGTGGTCCCGACGGCCCCGGCCCGCGGTTGTGCCTGCGCTGAGACCCGCGCCGGGACCGGGGCGCCGCGCGCGGTGAGCCCGCGCGGCGCCCGTGGCTGCTGTGCCCCGGGCACCGCGCGGGGTACGGTGAGCCGTGCGACGCTCCTGGGCGGCGGTGGGCGCCGGTTTCGCCGTGGTGCTGGGGCTGACCGCGGTACTGGCCCGGCCCGCCCCCCCGGCCGGGGTCCGGGAGCTGTACCCCACCCGGCCGGACGGCATGCGCTGGACCGCCTCCTGGCAGCAGCCCCGCACGTTCACGACGACGGACCCCGCGGACCCCTGGTTCGACGCGAACGGCGGGTCCGGTTCCTTCCGCGCCGGCGGGGGCCTGCTGGAGATCAGCGGGCAGGCCCCGCGCATGTACGTGCGCGACCCCGCCCTGCGGCGGCAGTGGCGCGACGTCGAGATCACCACGTACTTCCTGCGCCGCTCCGACGACGGCGTGCCGTACGCCGGCATGGCCGCGGTCGCCCGCTCCAACCACGGCATCACCGGCGACGTCGACGAGGACCTCTGCGACAGCCGCGGCTACGGGGCCAGGATGCGCTACGACGGCCTCGTGGACTTCGAGAAGGAGACGGCCCACCCGGCGAACGAGGCGGCGGCGAGCAAGGTCCTGTGGCCCAACGGGATGCCGCGGGAGCGCTGGTTCGGGTTCAAGTTCGTCGTGCGCGACCTGCCGGGCGGTGCCGTGCGGCTGGAGTTGTGGCTGGACGAGACGGGCCCGGACGACGCCGACGGCTGGCGGCTGGTGAACGAGCTCGTGGACGACGGCGACGACTTCGGCGAGGAACCCTGCGCGGAGGGCATCGACCCGGAGATGCCGCTGACCGCCTCCCCGCGGCGGGCGGGCTCGGAGTCCGGCAGACCCAACCTCAGCGTCTACTTCCGCAGCGACGGGGTCCACGAGAACGGCCTGGTCTACCGGCTGGGCAGCATCAGGGAGATCGCGGCGCCGGACCGGTGAGCCCCGCGGGCGGGCGCCACCCGCGGGCCCCGCACGCGGCAGGGCCCCGGCCCGGACGGGGACGTCCGGGCCGGGGCCCTGTGCGGTGGCCGGTCGGTCAGCGGGCGGCGGTGCCCTCGACGTAGTCGGAGTCGTCCGACTTCACCCACGACATGAGCTTGCGCAGCTCGCGGCCGGTGGCCTCGATCGGGTGCTGCTCGCCCTGCTCGCGCAGCTTCTTGAACTCCGGCGCACCGGCGTCCTGGTCCTCGATGAAGCGGCGGGCGAAGCTGCCGTCCTGGATGTCCTTGAGGACTTCCTGCATGCGCTGCTTCACCGAGGCGTCGATGACGCGCGGGCCGGAGACGTAGTCGCCCCACTCGGCGGTGTCGGAGACGCTCCAGCGCTGCTTGGCGATGCCGCCCTCGTACATCAGGTCGACGATGAGCTTCAGCTCGTGCAGGCACTCGAAGTACGCGACCTCGGGCTGGTAGCCGGCCTCGGTGAGGACCTCGAAACCGGCCTGCACGAGGGCAGAGGCGCCACCGCAGAGGACGGCCTGCTCGCCGAACAGGTCGGTCTCGGTCTCCTCGGTGAAGGTGGTCTTGATGCCGCCGGCGCGCAGGCCGCCGATGGCCTTGGCGTAGGCCAGGGCCAGCTTCCACGCGTTGCCGGTGGCGTCCTGCTCGACGGCGACGATGACGGGCACGCCGCGGCCGTCGGCGTACTCGCGGCGCACCAGGTGGCCGGGGCCCTTGGGGGCGACCATGACGACGTCCACGTCGGCCGGGGGCTTGATGTAGCCGAAGCGGATGTTGAAGCCGTGGCTGAAGAACAGCGCCTTGCCGGCGCTCAGGTGGGGCTCGATGTCCGAGGCGTACACGCCGCGCTGGAGGTGGTCGGGGACCAGCAGCATGATGACGTCGGCCTCGGCGGCGGCCTCGGCGGGCGTGACGACGCGCAGGCCCTCGTCCTCGGCCTTGGCGCGGCTCTTGGAACCCTCCTTCAGGCCGACCCGCACGTCGACGCCGGAGTCGCGCAGGGACAGCGCGTGCGCGTGGCCCTGGCTGCCGTATCCGATCACCGCGACCTTGCGGTCGGTGATGTCGGTGAGCTCGGCGTCGTCGTCGTAGAACATCTCGGCCACTTCGGGCTCTCCTCGGTGTGTGTGCGTCCCGGGGCGGTCCCGGGGGCGGTACTGGGCTGGTGCTGGGGTGGTGCTGGGCGGTGCGGGGGCGGACCGGCTCAGGCCGAGCGCAGCGCCCGGTCGGAGATGGAGCGCCCGCCCCGCGCGAGGGCGACCGTGCCGGACTGCACGAGCTCGCGGATGCCGAAGGGCTCCAGCACCCGCAGCAGCGCCTGGAGCTTCTCGGCGCTGCCGGTCGCCTCGACGGTGACGGCGTCCGGGGAGACGTCGACGACGTGCCCGCGGAAGAGCTGCACGGCGTCGAGCACCTCCCCGCGCGTTGAGGAGTCCGCGCGGACCTTCACGAGCACGAGCTCGCGCTCCACGGAGGCCACCGCGTCCAGCTCCACGATCTTGATGACGTTGACGAGCTTGTTGAGCTGCTTCGTCACCTGCTCCAGCGGCTGCTTCTCCACGTCGACCACGACGGTCATCCGGGAGATGTCCGGGCGCTCGGTGGGGCCGACGGTGAGGGACTGGATGTTGAAGTTGCGCCGGGCGAAGAGCGAGGCGACGCGCATGAGCACGCCCGGCTTGTCCTCCACCAGGACGGAGAGGGTGTGCTGGGTCATCAGGAGATCACCTTCTCGGTCCCCGAGTCGTTGGAGTACAGGTCGCCGTCGACGTCGCGGTCCCACCGGGGGCTCACGCCGCGGGCGTACTGGATGGCGTCGTTGCTGACCCCGGCGGCGACCATCGGCCAGACCATCGCGTCGCGGTGCACGCGGAAGTCGACGACCACGGGGACGTCGTTGATGGCCATCGCCTTCTCGATGACGGCGTCGACGTCCTCGGGCCGCTCGCAGCGCAGCCCGACGCAGCCGTAGGCCTCCGCCAGCTTCACGAAGTCCGGGATCGCCGCGCCGCGGCTGGAGTGGGCCCCGGAGTGCAGGTCGGTGTTGGAGTAGCGCTCGGCGTAGAAGAGCGTCTGCCACTGCCGGACCATGCCGAGGCTGGAGTTGTTGATGATCGCGACCTTGACCGGGATGTCGTTCAGGGTGCAGGTCGCGAGCTCCTGGTTGGTCATCTGGAAGCAGCCGTCCCCGTCGATCGCCCAGACCACGGCGTCGGGGCGCCCGACCTTGGCGCCCATCGCGGCGGGCACCGAGTAGCCCATGGTCCCCAGGCCGCCGGAGTTCAGCCAGGTGCGCGGCTTCTCGTACCTCACGAACTGCGCGGCCCACATCTGGTGCTGGCCCACACCCGCGACGTAGATGGCGTCGGGGCCGGCGATGGCGCCGATGCGGGAGATCACGTGCTGGGGGGCGAGGGAGCCGTCCTCGGCCTCGGCGTAGCCGAGCGGGTAGGTCTCCTGCCAGTGGCGCACCTGACCCTGCCAGTCGGCGACGTCGAGGGCCGCGCCGGCGGCGAACTCGGCCTCCAGGGCCTTGACCAGCTCGGCGATGATGAGCTTGGCGTCGCCGACGATCGGCACGTCCACGACCCGGTTCTTGCCGATCTCGGCGGGGTCGATGTCGGCGTGGATCACCTTCGCCTCCGGGGCGAAGCTGGAGAGCTGCCCGGTGACGCGGTCGTCGAAGCGGGCGCCGAGGGTGATGAGCAGGTCGGACTTCTGCAGCGCGGTGACGGCGGCGACCGTGCCGTGCATCCCGGGCATGCCCAGGTGCGCGGGGTGGGAGTCGGGCAGCGCGCCGCGCGCCATGAGCGTGGTCACCGCGGGGATGCCGGTGAGGTCGGCCAGCGCGACGAGCTCCTCGGAGGCGTCGGCCTTGACGACGCCACCGCCGACGTAGAGGACGGGGCGCCGGGCGGCGAGGATGAGCTTGGCCGCCTCCTTCACCTGCTTGCCGTGCGGGCGGACCGTGGGGCGGTAGCCGGGCAGGTCGACCTTCTCGGGCCAGGTGAACGACGTGGTGGCCTGCAGCGCGCTCTTGGCCACGTCCACGAGGACGGGGCCGGGGCGGCCGGTGGCGGCCAGGTGGAAGGCCTCGGCGACGACGCGGGGGATGTCCGCCGGGTCGGTCACGAGGTAGTTGTGCTTGGTGATGGGCACGGTGATGCCCGCGATGTCCGCCTCCTGGAAGGCGTCGGTGCCGATGGCGGCGGCGCCGACCTGGCCGGTGATGGCGACCATCGGCACGGAGTCCATGTTCGCGTCGGCCAGCGGGGTGACGAGGTTGGTGGCGCCCGGGCCGGAGGTGGCCATGCAGACCCCGACCCTGCCGGTGGCCACGGCGTAGCCCTCGGCGGCGTGCCCGGCGCCCTGCTCGTGGCGCACGAGGATGTGCCGCAGGTGCGGGGAGTCCATCAGCGGGTCGTACGCCGGCAGGATCGCCCCGCCCGGGATGCCGAAGACGACCTCGACGCCGACGGCCTCGAGGGACCGGATGAGGCTCTGGGCGCCCGTGAGGGACGCCACGGGCAGCTTCGGGTCCAGGGGCGTGCCGTCCGGGCGCAGCTCGGGCTGCGCCGGGCCGGGGAGGTCCTGGCCGGGCTGCGTGGTCTGGTCGGCGCTGCGCCCGGCGGCGCCGGCGTCGGCGCTGCTGTGCTGAGCGGTCATCTCTCAGGCTCCTGTCGGGGTGTCGGCGTGCGGCTGTCGGGCTGGGACGGCGCCCGGCCTCCTGGCGCCGGACGCGAAAAGACCCCTCGGCCCGTGGGCATGACGAGGGGTCGCGCGCACGGCCGTGACGTCAGCCGGCGCGCTGTCCGATTACTACGAGGAGCTGCACCGGGCCACCGTAGCCCGCCGCGGCGGCCGGTGTCAGCCGGGTCCCCCATTCGTCTCAGCATGCGGACCAGATGTCCAGAGGGCGGACACGGTGGGCCGTGCCCGCCCCCCGGGACCGTCAGAGGCAGACCGCGCCCACGGACGCCGACTGCACGGTGCGCGCGTACTTGGCCAGGACCCCGCGGGTGTAGACCGGCGGCAGCGGCGCCCACCCCTCGCGGCGCGCGGCCAGCTCCTCCGCCGGCACCAGCACGTCCAGGGTCTTGCCCGCCACGTCCAGGCGGATGCGGTCGCCGTCGCGGACGAACGCGATGGGCCCCGCGTCGACGGCCTCGGGCGCCACGTGCCCCACGCACAGGCCCGTCGTGCCCCCGGAGAAGCGCCCGTCGGTGAGCAGCAGCACGTCCTTGCCCAGGCCCGCACCCTTGATCGCGGCGGTGATCGCCAGCATCTCGCGCATCCCGGGACCGCCCTTGGGGCCCTCATAGCGGATGACCACCACGTCGCCCGCCCCGATCCGGCCGTCCTCCAGGGCGTCCATCGCGGCGCGCTCGCGGTCGAAGACGCGGGCGGTGCCCTCGAAGACGTCGGAGTCGAAGCCCGCGCTCTTCACCACCGCCCCGCCGGGGGCGAGGCTGCCCGAGAGGATGGTGATGCCGCCGGTGGCGTGGATCGGGTTGTCCAGCGCCCGCAGCACGACGCCGTCCACGTCGGGTGGGGCGATGTCGGCGAGGTTCTCCGCCATCGTGCGCCCGGTCACGGTCAGGCAGTCCCCGTGCAGCAGCCCCGCGTCGAGCAGGGCGCGCATGACGACCGGGATGCCGCCGATGCGGTCCACGTCGGCCATGACGTGCCGGCCGAAGGGCTTGAGGTCGCCCAGGTGCGGCACCCGCGAGGCGATGCGGTCGAAGTCCGCCAGGGTCAGCTCCACCTCCGCCTCGTGGGCGATGGCCAGCAGGTGCAGGACCGCGTTGGTGGAGCCGCCCAGGGACATCACCACCGCGATGGCGTTCTCGAACGCCTCCTTGGTGAGGATCTGGCGGGCGGTGATGCCCTTGCGCAGCAGGTTCACCACGGCCTCGCCGGAGGCCCGCGCGTAGCCGTCGCGGCGGCGGTCCGGGGCCGGCGGGGCGGCGCTGCCCGGCAGGGACATCCCCAGCGCCTCGGCGGAGGCGGCCATCGTGTTGGCGGTGTACATCCCGCCGCAGGCGCCCTCGCCGGGGCAGATGGCGCGCTCGATGGCGTCGACGTCCTCCCGGCTCATCAGCCCGCGCGCGCACGCCCCGACCGCCTCGAAGGCGTCGATGATCGTGACCTCGCGCTCGGAGCCGTCCGACATCTTCGCGTAACCGGGCAGGATCGAGCCGGCGTAGAGGAAGACGCTCGCCAGGTCCAGGCGCGCGGCGGCCATGAGCATGCCCGGCAGGGACTTGTCGCAGCCGGCCAGCAGCACCGAGCCGTCCATGCGCTCGGCGCTCATCACGGTCTCCACCGAGTCGGCGATGACCTCGCGGCTGACGAGGGAGAAGTGCATGCCCTCGTGGCCCATGGAGATGCCGTCGGAGACGCTGATCGTGCCGAACTCCATCGGGAAGCCGCCCGCCGCGCGGGCCCCGACCTTCACCTCCTTGGCGAGGCGGTCCAGGCTCAGGTTGCAGGGCGTGATCTCGTTCCAGCTCGAGGCCACGCCGATCTGGGGCTTGGCGAAGTCCTCGTCCTGCATGCCGACCGCCCGGAGCATGCCGCGCGCGGCGGTGCGCTCGAGGCCGTCGGTGACGTCACGGCTGCGGGGCTTGATGTCCACGCCGGGTGCTGCGCTGCTGTCGGGGGTCACGACCGGAGTCTAGGTCGGCGCGACGGCGTGGTGCGGTGGGTCCCGCGGCAGGTGTGACGCGGGCGGCGGCGGGTACGGGAGCGGCATGACGCACCACGACAAGCCCGAGGAGCACCAGAGCGCCTCCGCCCCCGAGCAGGACACCGACGCCGACCCCGGCACCCTCAACCCGCGCGACCTGCGCGGCGAGGCCACCGGTGACGCGGTGGCCGAGACCGACGGCCCCGGCAGCGACGGCGGCTCCGGCGCGGACACCGACACCGACGGCGACCCGGGGACGCTCAACCCGCGCGGCTGAGGGAGGTGGGGCGGATGTGCCCGGCAGGGGGAGGGTGAGCGGCGCCAGGGTCGCCGCCAGCAGCACCTGGACCGACGACGACGGGGTGCGTGCCCCGGCCGGGGAGGTGCACGCCTGGGAGCCCGGCACCAACCAGACGGTGTGCGGGCTCCCGCTGCACCGCACGGGCCTGGCGCGCTTCAGCCACGTCCCGTGGTCGGAGGTGCAGCCGGAGACCGGCAGCGTCGCGGACGAGGTCCGCTGGGTGTGCCCCCGCTGCTCGGCCGCGGCCGGCGGGCGCACCGCGGCCAAGGGCCAGCGCCGCTGGAGCCGCACCGACCCGCGGCCCTGAGCACCCCGGCCCCCGCCTCCCGACCCACCGCCCACGCGGACGACGGGCCCCCTCCCCGGGCGGGGAGAGGGCCCGTCGTCCGCCCGGTCAGCGCGGCTGTGCGGGGTTGGTCGGGTCCCCGTGCGACGGCGGGTTGACCGGCGGGGCACCGCTCTCACCGAGCAGCGGCCCCGTCGGTGCGGGTGCCCTCTCCGGCGCCGGGGCGGCCGGGTCCCCACCGGAGGGCTGGGCTCCCGCGGCGAGCTGGCCGGCGCGGGCCCGCATGATCGTGAGCACCGGCTCGCGCGCCCCGTGCTCCTCCTCGTAGGCGATGAGCGCGCCGAGCGCCTCCGCGTCCAGGGAGCGGATCCGGTCGCCGAGGGTGGCGACCGGCAGGTGGTCGTAGTCCGGGAGCGGCAGCTCCGCGCGGTTCTGGGTCACAGGACCTCCTCGTGTGGCTCCGGCGGGACGCCTCGGTGCGCCCACCGGGTACCTACCCACCTTCCCGCGGTTGACGCCCCGGCGCCGCGCGGGCCGTGATCGCGGTGTTGCGCGCCGCTCACCCGGCCCGGGCCGTCCTGAGAGGTGCGCGTGCGCCAGCGGTAACACGAGGGTCCACGAGGCGAAACACCCCGTTCCTACGGTGGGGACGTCCGGGCACACCGCCCGGCCCGGACCCGTGCCACCCCTCCCCGAGGAGCCCTCTTGGCCACCACCACGGACTCCCCCGCCCTCGTCGGGACCCCCACCACCCCGCGCCGCGGCCGCTGGATCGACGAGTGGGACCCGGAGGACACCCAGCAGTGGGGCACCACCGGCCGCCCCACCGCCCGCCGCAACCTGTGGCTGTCGATCTTCGCGGAGTTCCTCGGGTTCTCCGTCTGGCAGCTGTGGACGATCGTGACGCCCAGCCTCGGCCGCGCCGGCTTCGACCTGACCGCCAACCAGATGTTCTGGCTCATCGCCATCCCGAACCTGGTCGGCGCCACCCTGCGCTTCCCGTACACCTTCGCCGTGCCCCGCTTCGGCGGGCGCAACTGGACGATCGTCTCGGCGCTCCTGCTCGTCGTCCCCTGCGCCGGCCTGGCCTGGGTGGTGCAGAACCCGGACACCCCGTTCTGGCTGATGCTGCTCATCGCGGCCACCGCGGGTGTCGGCGGCGGCAACTTCGCCAGCTCGATGGCCAACATCTCCTTCTTCTTCCCCGAGCGGGAGAAGGGCGCGGCCCTGGGCCTCAACGCCGCCGGCGGCAACCTCGGCGTCGCGGTCGTGCAGCTCGCCGTGCCGCTCATCATCATCGCCGGCGCGGGCATCGCCCTGGAGCGGGCGGGGCTGGTGTTCATCCCCCTCGTCCTGCTGTCCGCGGTGCTGGCGTGGAAGTACATGGACAACCTCACCAGCGCCAAGGCCGACTTCGCGGGCTACGCGGCGGCGATGCGCGACCGCAACACCTGGATCATCTCGTTCCTCTACATCGGCACCTTCGGCTCCTTCATCGGCTACGCGGGCGCCTTCCCCACCCTCATCAGCACCCAGTTCCCCGACGTGAAGTACACGTGGGCGTTCATCGGGCTGCCCGCCGTGCCGCTCACCCTGGCGTTCCTGGGCGCGCTCGTGGGCTCCCTCGTCCGCCCCTACGGCGGCAAGGTCGCCGACCGCTTCGGCGGGGCGCGCATCAGCATCGCCGCCTACGCCGTCATGGCCCTCGGCGCCCTCGGTGTCATCGCCGCGCTGAACGTGCGCTCCTTCGCACTGTTCTTCGGCTCCTTCATGCTCCTGTTCGTCGCCACCGGCGCCGGCAACGGCTCGGTGTACCGGATGATCCCCGCGGTGTTCCGCGCCGGGGTGGACCAGGCGGACAAGGAGCGCATGACGATGGCCAAGCGCGAGGCCGCGGCGTGCATCGGCATCGCCGCCGGGATCGGCGCCTACGGCGGTTTCCTCGTCCCCCGCGGGTTCGCCATGGCCATCAACGAGTACGGCTCGCTGGTCCCCGCGCTCACCGTCTTCATCGGGTTCTACGTCGTGTGCATCGCGGTGACCTGGGCCTGCTACATGCGCCGCACCGGCACGAAGTTCGCCGACGCGGTGGTCTGAGACACCACCGCCCCGGGGCCCGCCACCGCGGTGGCGGGCCCCGACCGCACGACACCCGAGCACGACGCCCGCACCGCCCGACCCGCCTGAGAGGGGGAACCCGTGACCTCGACCCCACGGTTCCTGCAGGGAGCCCACACCTTCACCGGTGCCGGGCTCGAGAAGCCCGTCCCGCTGGAGGGCGCCCCCACGTACACCGTGCCCGCGGGCAGCCGCGCCCAGGCCGTGTACTTCCGCGGCGGGAACTCCACCGACGAGATGGTCAGCGCCGTGCTCCTGCGCGACGGCGTGCCCATGCGGTGGTTCCCCGTCGGGGCGCGCGGCGCGGTGCACGTCCCCCTGCGGGTGGTGGAGGACCTGGAGGCCCCCACCGTGCTGGAGGTCCGCGTGGCCGCACCGGAGGGCTGCACCGGGACCTTCGTCCTCGACCTCGGCCTCGTGGAGGTGTGAACCGATGACCGCCACCACCCCCGCGCTGCGCGCGGGCTCGACCGCAGGACCCACCACCGGCACCGATCCCGTCGCGGCGCTGCCCGCGCAGCGCGCGAACACCCGCCGGCGCCTCGTCGTCGTCGGCAACGGCATGGCCGGCGCCCGCGCCGTGGAGGAGGTCCTCGCCCGCGGCGGCGCGGACATGTTCTCCGTGACGATGTTCGGGGACGAGCCGTACGGCAACTACAACCGCATCATGCTCTCCCACGTGCTCTCCGGCGAGGAGGAGGAGCACGGCATCTTCCTCAACAGCCTGCCGTGGTACGAGGAGAACGGCATCGACCTGCGCGCCGGGGTGCGCGTCACGCTCGTCGACCGGCACGCCAAGGTCGTCCACGACGACACGGGTGCGCAGACGCCCTACGACGTGCTGGTCCTGGCCACGGGTTCCGTGCCGTTCTTCCCCGGCATGACGGGCCTGTACCGCGAGGACGGCTCGATGCTGCCCGGGGTGTTCGGGTTCCGGACCCTCGACGACACCCGCTCGATGCTCGCCGACGCCCGGACCCACCGCCGGGCCGTCGTGATCGGTGGCGGCCTGCTCGGGCTGGAGGCCGCGCGGGGCCTGCAGAGCCACGGCCTGGAGGTCGAGCTCGTCCACTCCCCCCGGCACCTGATGAACCAGCAGCTCAACGCCGAGGCCGGCCGCGTCCTGCAGCGGCAGATCGAGGCGTTCGGGATCACCGTGCACACCGCGGCCCGAACCGTCGCCGTCACCGGCACCGAGCGCGTCAGCGGTGTCGTGCTCGCGGACGGGCGCACCCTGGAGGCCGACCTCGTCGTCGTCACCGCCGGGATCCGCCCCAACGCCGAGCTGGCCGCGCGCTCCGGCCTCGCCGTCGAGCGCGCCGTCGTCGTGGACGACACCATGCGCTGCGTCGGGGACGACGGCGACGACGCCGGGGAGGTCTACGCCGTCGGCGAGTGCGTGCAGCACCGCGGGGAGACGTACGGCCTCGTCGCGCCGCTGTGGGAGATGGCGACCGTCCTGGCCGACCAGCTCACCGGCGCGGACCCCACGGCGGAGTACCACGGCTCGCGCACCGCCACGAAGCTCAAGGTCGCCGGCGTCGACGTCGTCGCGATGGGCCTGAAGGAGCCGGAGCGCACCGACGACGAGTTCGTGGTGTTCTCCGAGCCCGGGCGGGGGGTCTACCAGAACGTCGTCATCCGCGAGGGCCGCGTCGTGGGCGCCACCCTCGTCGGGGACGCCCGCAAGGCGGGGTTCCTGCAGCAGGCGTTCGACCAGGGCACGCCGCTGCCCGAGGAGCGCGTGCAGCTGCTGTTCGACCTCGGCGGGCCCTCGGAGGAGACCGGCGCGGCGGAGCTGGACGACAGCGCGCAGGTCTGCAACTGCAACGGCGTCACCAAGGGCGCGATCGTGGACGCCGTCAAGGGCGGCTGCACGTCGGTGGGTGCCGTCGTCGACGCCACCCGCGCCGGCAAGGGCTGCGGTTCCTGCAAGACCCTCGTCGGGCAGATCACCGAGTGGGCCGCCGGCGGCGCCCTGGCCGTGGACGAGTCCGCGAGCTGGTACGTCCCCGCCATCCCGATGGACAAGCCCACCCTGATGGCCGCCATCCGGGAGCAGGACCTGCGCTCGGTGTCCTCGGTGTTCGCCGCCCTCGCCCCCGGCGGCGCGGAGGACGCGAAGTCCAAGATGGCGCTGACCTCGCTGCTGCGGGTGATGTGGCCCGGCGGGGTCGTGGAGGAGCGCGACGCCCGTTTCGTCAACGACCGCGTCCACGCCAACATCCAGCGCGACGGCACGTTCTCCGTGGTGCCGCAGATGAAGGGCGGCGTCACCACCCCCGAGCAGCTGCGGAAGATCGCCGACGTGGCGGACAAGTACTCCGTCGGCATGGTGAAGGTCACCGGCGGGCAGCGCATCGACCTGCTCGGGGTGAAGAAGGAGGACCTGCCCTCGATGTGGGCGGACCTGGGGATGCCCTCGGGGTACGCGTACGGCAAGAGCATGCGCACCGTGAAGACATGTGTGGGCACGGACTTCTGCCGGTTCGGCCTCGGGGACTCCACCCAGCTCGGCATCGACCTGGAGTCGCGCTTCCAGGGCCTGGAGACCCCCGCGAAGCTGAAGCTGGCGGTCGTGGGCTGCCCCCGCAACTGCGCCGAGGCGTACGTCAAGGACGTCGGGGTCGTCGCGGTCGGCGCCGGCAAGTGGGAGATCTACGTCGGTGGCGCGGCGGGCGCCTCGGTCCGCAAGGGCGACCTGCTCGCCACGGTGGACAGCCCCGAGGAGGTGATCCTGCTCTCGGGCCGGTTCATCCAGTTCTACCGGGAGTGGGCGAA
Source organism: Kineococcus anabasis (assembly GCF_054590795.1). Taxonomy (NCBI): domain Bacteria; kingdom Bacillati; phylum Actinomycetota; class Actinomycetes; order Kineosporiales; family Kineosporiaceae; genus Kineococcus; species Kineococcus anabasis. Next base: position 584,066 of record NZ_BAAIHU010000002.1, on the reverse strand, counting down.
CTGGCTGGAGCGCACCTACGACTTCGTGCCGCGCCTCGGGGTCGAGCGGGTCCGCAAGGTCGTGGTGGAGGACTCCGACGGCCTGGCCGCGGGCCTGGACGCCCGCCTGCAGGAGTCCGTGGACGCCTACGTCGACCCGTGGAGCGAGGGCCGCGAGCCCGTCGTCCCCGGCCAGTTCCGCACGTCGCTGCCGCTGGTGGACCTGCCGCTGGTGCCCCGCCGCCCGGGCGGTGCCCCCGGTGGGGTGCTGCCGGAGGTGCACTCGAACGCGGCGGCCCGGCCCGCCGCGGCCGACGGCCTCGTTCCCGAAGGAGCGCGCTGAGATGACCGCACAGCTCGAGGGCGCCGGCGCGCCCGCCGTGCAGGAGGACGGCGCGGTCCGCGTCGGGCACCTCGACGAGATCCCCGCCGGGGAGGGCCGCAGCTACGTCGTGGACGGCGAGCAGGTCGCGGTGTTCCGGCACCGCAGCGGCAAGCTGAGCGCCGTGCAGGCGTGGTGCCCGCACGCCGGCGGGCCGCTGGCCGACGGGCAGATCGACGAGCGGGTCGTGGTGTGCCCGCTGCACCTGTACGCCTGGGACCTGGCCACGGGGACCTCCACCAGCGGGCAGCCGCCCGTGCGGGTGCACCCCTGCCGGGTCGGCCCGGACGGCTCCGTGCTCATCGCCCCCGCCGGCGGCGGGGAATCCCCGGCGGGCCCGGCGTGCTGAACCCGGCACCCGGCCGGGCGGGTGCCGGCTCTGCTCCGGGCGGGCGGAACCGGCCCGTTCGGCCCCGCCACCGCCGCGCAGGTGGCATCCTGGCCACATCCCCGTGCCGGTGACTGGAGGTCCCACCGTGCCCGCTCCCCACGAGCACCCCACCGCCGGGACCGCGGCGCCCGGCGCGCCGGAGCCCGCGCGCGCCGCGGCGTACCCGCTGCACCTGGACGTGGCCGGCCGCCGCGCCGTGGTCGTCGGCGGCGGTCCCGTCGCGGCCCGCCGCGCCCGGGGCCTGCTGGACTGCGGCGCCGACGTCCTCGTCGTCGCGCCGCAGCTGTGCGAGGACCTCGCCGAGCTGGCCGCCGCGGGCGCGCTGACGTGGCGGCCGGGCACCTGGGAGCCGGCCGACCTCGACGGCGCGTGGCTCGTGCACACCGCCACCGGCGACCGCGACGTGGACGGCGCCGTGGCCGCCGCCTCCGAGGCACGGCGTACCTGGTGCGTGCGCGCCGACGACGCCGCCTCCTCCGCCGCGTGGACGCCGTCGGTGGCGCGCCGCGGCGAGGTCACCGTCTCCGTCACCGCCGGCGGTGACCCGCGGCGGGCCCGCCGCCTCAAGGTCGCCCTCGCGCGCCTGCTGGACTCCGGGGCGCTGCCCCTGCGCCGCTCCCGCCGCGGGCCCGGCTCCATCACCCTCGTCGGCGGCGGCCCGGGCGACGCGGACCTGCTCACCCTGCGCGGGCGGCGGGCGCTGGCCGAGGCCGACGTCGTCGTCGTCGACCGGCTGGCCCCCACCGGCGTCCTCACCGAGCTGGACGAGGACGTGCAGGTCGTCGACGTCGGCAAGACGCCCGACCACCACCCCGTGCCCCAGCACGAGATCAACCGCATCCTCGTGGAGGCCGCGCGCGCCGGGCACCGCGTGGTGCGCCTGAAGGGCGGGGACAACTACGTCCTCGGCCGCGGCGGCGAGGAGGTCGCCGCCTGCCGGGAGGCCGGTGTGGACGTCGACGTCGTGCCCGGGGTCACCAGCGCCTTCGCCGTGCCCGCCGCCGCGGGCATCCCCGTCACGCACCGGGGCCTCTCCCGCGCCGTCACCGTCACCACCGGCCACGAGACCCTCGACCACGCGACGCTGGCCCGCCTGGACGGCACCCTCGTCGTCCTCATGGGCGTCTCCACGCTGCCGGAGCTGGCCGCCGGCCTGCTCGAGCACGGCAAGGAGCCCGCCACGCCCGTCGCCGTCGTGGAGAACGGCTGCACGCCCCGGCAGCGCACCACCCGTGCGCCGCTGGCGGACATCGCCCGGGTGGCCGCGGAGCGCGGCGTGCGCGCCCCCGCGGTCATCGTGATCGGGGCCGTCGCCGCGATGGGCGACGCACCCGGAGGAGCTGAGTGAGCACCACCACCGACGGCACCACCACCGAGGGCCCCACCCCCTCCGCGCGCGCGGAGGGGGTGGACCCGCGCTCGCTGCTGGGCGTCACGATCGGCATCACCAGCGACCGCCGCTCCGACGACCTCATCGCGACCTTCACCCGCCGCGGTGCGCAGGTGCTGCACGCCCCGACCATGCGGATCGTGCCGCTGCCGGAGGACGAGCAGCTCCTCGACGCCACCCGCGACGTCGTCACCGACCCCCCGGACATCGTCGTGGTCACCACCGGCATCGGCCTGCGCGGCTGGGTGGAGGCCGCGGACTCCGCGGGCCTGGCGCCGCAGCTGCTCGCCGCCCTGGGCGGGGCGCGGCTGCTGGCCCGCGGCCCCAAGGCCAAGGGGGCCATCCGCGCGGCGGGGCTGAGCGAGGAGTGGTCGGCGGCCTCGGAGCAGACGTCGGAGGCCGTGGAGCACCTCCTGGCCCAGGGCGTGGCGGGCGCCTCGGTCGTGGTGCAGCTGCACGGGGCGGCGGACCCGGCGGAGATCCTGGCCCCGCTGGCCGCCGCGGGGGCGCGGGTGCGCGGCGTGGCGGTCTACCGGTGGCTGCCGCCGGATGACCCCGCGGCGGTGGCCCGCCTCGTCGAGGCGATCGCCGCACAGCGGGTGGACGCGGTGACGTTCACGAGCGCGCCGGGTGCCGCGGAGCTGCTGCGCGTGGCGGCGCGGCAGGGTCGCTCGGCCGAGCTGGTCTCCGCCCTCACCGGACCCGTCGTGGCCTGCGCGGTCGGCGACGTGACCGCCGAGCCGCTGCGCCGCGTCGGCGTCGAGCCCCTCGTGCCGGACCGCTGGCGCCTCGGGGCGCTCAGCCGCACCCTGAGCGCCCACCTGGCGGCCAACCCCCTGCACCGGCTGCCCACGCCCGCCGGGGAGCTCGTCGTGCGCGCCCAGCACGCCCTGCTGGGCGGGGAGCTGCTGGAGCTCAGCCCCGGCCCGTTCTCGGTGCTCAGGCGCCTCGCGGAGGCCGCCGGGGGCGTCGTGAACCGCACGGAGCTGCTGGCCCTGCTGCCGGGCGCGAGCGACCCGCACGCCGTGGAGGTCGTCGTGGGACGCCTGCGCGCGGCCCTGCCGGCACCGGACCTGGTCCGCACGGTCGTCAAGCGCGGCTACCGCCTCGACGTGGCGGGGGCGGCGTGAGCGAGCCCCCCGTCCTCGTCGCCGTCTCCCACGGCACCCGCTCCCCCGCCGGCCGGCGCTGCATCGCCGAGCTGCGCCTGGCCATCGGCGCACAGCGCCCCGACGTGCGGGTGCGGGCCGCGCACGTCGACGTGCAGCGCCCCGAACTGGGTCCGGTCGTGGCGGAGCTGGCCGCCGCGGGCCTGCGCAGCGTGGCCGTGCCGCTGCTGCTGTCCACCGGGTTCCACGTGCGGCACGACGTGCGCTCGGCGGTGGAGGCAACGGGTGGCCTGGCGCGCGCGGCGGCGGCGCTCGGCCCGGACGACGTCCTCGTCGACGTGCTCGCCGACCGCCTCGCGGAGTGCGGGGCCGGGGCGGACGACGCGGTCGTGCTGGCCGCCGCCGGTTCCTCCAGCGCCCGTGCGACCGCCGACGTGGAGGCGGTCGCCGCGGCGCTGTCCGCCCGCCGCGGGACGCCCGTCCTGCCCGGGTACCTCTCCATCGCGCAGCCCGGTGTGCCGGGGGCGGTGCGGCTGGCCCGCGCGGGCGGCCGGGCGGTGACGATCGCGAGCTACCTGCTGGCCCCCGGGGTGTTCACGGACCGCCTCGCCGAGGCGGGCGCGGACCGGGTCGCCGCTCCCCTGGGCGCGGACCCGCGCATCGCCGCGCTCGCGCTGCGCCGCTACGACGCCGCCCTCGCGGACTGGGCGGTCCCTGCGGGCTGAGCCGGCTCCCGGGGGACGGGGTCCGGCCGGGAACCGACGCGGCGGGGTGGCCGTCGGAGCGTGATGACGACGGAGGACCCGACGTGACGGAACCGTCCCCGCGCCCCTCGCCGGTCGGCTGGCTGGTCCTCACCGTCCTCCTCGTCGGGGGCGGGCTCCTGCTGCTGGTCCCACCCCTCGTGCGGGCGCTGACCGCCGAGGACTTCCACAGCCGCCAGGCCCTCCCGACGTGCCCTGCGGTGACCCTGCTGCCCGGTGGGGTGGCCCCACCGGGGGCGTGGGACTGCCTGCTCGCCGCCGCCGCCGACCGGCGCGGCGCGGAGCAGGAGGTCAGGACCTCCACGACCGGGGGCGGGACCCTCTCGGACCACTACCGCACGCTGCCCGGCCGGCAGGGCCTGGAGGTCTACGCCGACAGCGGCCGGGCCGTCCCCGGCGCCGGGCGCTGGGGTCACGAGTGGTGCCCCGAGGCGGTGTCCCCGGACGACGTCGGGGCCTGCCGGCCCGGCTGACACCGGCTTACGCGGCCGCTCCCGGGACAGCACGAGTGCTACTTCGGGTGCCGTGACGACCGTCGGTCTGCGGGAGCTGCGGAACCAGGCCTCCGACCTCCTGCGGCGCGTCGAGGACCTGTTCCCCGGAGCCGCCGACCCGACCCGGGAGCAGGACCGCGCCCTGGTCAGCTCCGAGCTCGCGGACCCGTGGGCGCAGCGGTGAGGGCGGTCCCCGACACCAGCGTCGTCCTGGCCCGTGACGTCGGGCCGCTGCCCGGCGAGCTGGCCATCAGCGCCGCGACCGCACACGCCCACGACGCGCGCCTCCACACCCGCAACGCGGGCAGACGATCGAGGACGACCTCCGGAGGCGACGTGCCCACCACCCCTGACCCCGCGGTAGCGGTCACCGGGCGCCACCCGCCGGCACTCGTCGACGCCCCGGGGCGGCGGACCCGGGGCACCCGCGGCCATCGCCGCCGCGCACGAACTGGCCCACCTCGGGGTGCGCGCGGTCGTCGTCGACCCGGGCGCGGTCGGACGACGAGAGAGCCGCGACACCCCGGCGGGTCAGCGAGTGCTCTCCGGCAGCCGAGGGCGCCCGGCGTCGGTCGTGCCCCGCGGGCGGCGCCCGAGGACCGCCGCGGCGCCCGCGGCGACACCTCCGGCGATCGCCGCCGCCCCGCCGAGGACGGCGGCGCCCGGGGCCGTGACCGGCTGTCCCTGCAGGGCCTGCCAGGTCAGCAGGGCCATGACGGCCGCGTAGCCCAGGGCCGCCACCAGGACGAGCCGGGCCCGGGTGCGCTCCGGGCGCAGCGCCGCGACGCGCCGGCTCGCCCGTTCCAGGACGAGCAGGACGAGGGGGATGGCCTGGAGGGCGTGCAGTCCGACGAAGTGCGGGACGCGCAGGTCCCCGCCCTGCGTGCTCCAGCCCAGGAACGGGATCCCGGCCCCGCCGTCGGGAACCCCGACGGCGTGCGCACCGGCGATCCCCTGGAAGTCCTCCAGCTGCTCCGGGGTCGGCGTCGTCATGAGGAACCCCAGCGCCATGCCCGCGAGCGCGAGGACGATCCCGGCGGAGACGGCGAGCGTGCGGGCGCGCTCGGGCAGCGGGCTGCGCAGGACGAGCACCCCGACGACGAGCGTCATCGCCCACACGACGACGATCGAGACGGCCATCGCCGACCACAGCGCCGCGCTGGACGGGGTCGAGACGTTGAAGTGGCTGGTCGTGCCCACCGCGGCGGCGTAGCCGATGACGGCGATCTCGATCACGAGGCCGATCGCGGTCACCAGCGCCACCGCCCGGGCCAGCCAGGGCCGGCGCAGACCGGGCAGGCCGACCAGCCAGGCCATCGTGAGCGCGTAGATCCCGGTGGAGAGCGCGAACTTCAGCGGTTTCAACCAGGCGTTCTGGCCGAGGACCTCCCGCGGGTCGACGAGGGCGAGCACACCGGTGAGCAGGGTGAGGACGGCCATGGCGACGGTGACGCCGAGCAGGGGGCGGTTCCAGCGGGAGGGCCGGGGCAGCGCAGGCAGCGCAGTGCTCCCGGTGGTCGGGGCGGTCACGGTCACGGGTTTCCTCCGGTTCGGCTGTAGCGGCGGGTCGAGGCGTCCTCCTGCGCGATGCGGCGCAGGCCGGCCAGGAGCTGGTCCCCCAGGACGGTGCCGACGACGACGGTCTCGGCGGCCGCACCGCGCGCGGCGCTCGCGGGAGCGGCGACGGCGTCGAGGTCGGCCTCGGCGACGAGCGCGGCCGCCTCGGCGTAGCGGGGCAGGGTTGCGGCCAGGTCCTCGCGTCCCAGCCGGGTGTAGCTGTCGAGGACGCTCGCGACGGCGCGCAGGCCGGGGTTGTCGTCGTGGACGCGCCAGCCGCGGTCGGCGACCAGCTCCGCCACGCGGGCCACGGCCCGGGGCGACGGCGGGGTGAGCGCCTGGGGCAGCGCCTGCTGGGCGGCGCCGAGGACCTCCTGCAGCGGGAGGTCGGGGTCGTCGACGGCGGCGAGGACGCGGGCGACCGCGGTGACCGGCAGGCCTCCCACGTCGATGAGGGAGCGGATGAGGCGCAGGCGCTCGAGGTGCCGGTCGGTGTAGTCGGTCTGGTTGTAGCCCGTGCGCTGGCCGGGGGGGAGCAGGCCCTCGCGCACGTAGTACTTGATCGAGGCTGCGCTGACGCCGCTGCGAGCGCTGAGTTCCGAGATCCGCACATCGATAGAGTAGCTATCGATAGTGGATCTATCAAGGACGGGCCGTCGCGGGCACCCACGCCGAGCTGCCAGCCGCCCGGGGCGATCCCGCCTGACCGCTCAAGGCAGCGCGCCGCGGCGCCGATGGGTGAGGACCATCACATCCAGGTCCAGGAGCAGGCCATGAACCCCGTCCTCCGAGCAGTGGCGAACCGCAAGGTCGGCACCCGGATCGTCCTCGTCGTGGTGCTCATGGCCCTGGTCGCCGTCGCCGTCGCGCTCGTCGGCGTGCGCGCGATCACCTCCACCAGCGCCACCGCGCACCACCTGGCCGACAAGAACATGGCCGGCCTCGTCGCCCGCGGCCACGTGCACCAGGAGCAGCTGAAGTCCCGCATGCTCATCGCGAACTACGCGCTGTCCCAGGACGAGGCGACCATCGCGGAGTTCGGCGAGAAGATCCGGGAGACCGACGCCGACCTCGACGCCGCCGTCGCGGAGTACGAGGCGCTCGGCATCAGCGGCCAGCAGGCCGACTGGGACATCTTCACGGCGAAGATCGCGGAGTTCCGCGAGATCCGCGACGAGCAGCTCGTGCCGCTGGCGGACGCGAACTCCTTCGTGGAGTACACGCGGGTCCGCGACGACGTCGCGCAGCCCGTCATCTCCGACCTGGCCGACGCCCTGGACCGCGTGGAGGAGTACGAACTCGCCGACGCCGGGAAGAGCCTCGCCGCCGCCGACGCCGCCAACTCCACCGCGAAGCTGACCTCCCTGCTCGTCCTGGGGCTGGGCCTGGCGCTCTCCGTGGCGTTCGCGCTCCTGGTCTCCCGCACGATCGTCGGCGCGCTGCGCCGCGTGGCCCACGCCGTCGACGGGATGGCCGAGGGCGACCTGACCCGCCCCGTCGCCGTCAGCAGCAACTGCGAGCTGGGCCGCATGGCCGAGTCCCTGCGCCGCGCCCAGGGCGCGATGCGCTCCGCCGTCAGCACCATCTCCGGGTCGGCGGACTCCCTGTCCGCCTCCGCCCAGCAGCTCACCAGCACCTCCGCGCAGATCGCGCACTCCGCCGAGCAGGTCTCCGCGCAGGCCGGTGGCGCCGCCGCCTCCGCCGCCCTCGTCTCGGCGAACGTGCAGACGGTCGCCGCCGGCAGCGAGGAGATGGGCGTCTCCATCGTGGAGATCGCGCAGAACTCCTCCGAGGCCGCCCGCGTCGCCGCCGAGGCGGTGCAGGAGGCCGAGCGCACCACCGAGAGCATCACCCGTCTCGGGCAGTCCAGCGCCGAGATCGGCGACGTCGTCAAGGCCATCACCTCCATCGCGGAGCAGACGAACCTGCTCGCCCTCAACGCCACCATCGAGGCCGCCCGCGCCGGTGAGGCCGGCAAGGGCTTCGCGGTCGTCGCCGGCGAGGTGAAGGAGCTGGCCCAGCAGACCGCCCGCGCCACCGAGGACATCTCCGCCCGGGTCGCGGCGATCCAGGCCGACACCGGCGGTGCCGTGGACGCGATCTCCCGGATCACCGCCACCATCGAGCGGATCAACGACATCCAGACGACCATCGCCGCGGCGGTGGAGGAGCAGACCGCGACGACGAACGAGATGAACCGCAACGTCTCCGACGCGGCCGCCGGCTCGCAGGAGATCGCCGGCAGCATCGAGGGCGTCGCCGCCGCCGCGCACGTGACCACCGAGGGCGTGCTGCAGGCGCAGCACGCCGCGGAGGAGCTGTCGCGGATGTCGTCCGAGCTGCAGGGCGTGGTGGCCCGCTTCCGCTGCTGACGCACCCCGCGACGACGGCCCGGCGGAACTCCCCGCCGGGCCGTCGCCGTGGGCGGTCGTCGGGGTGGTCGGTCAGCCGAGGGGCGCGACGCCCGCGGCGAGGGCGGCGGCCGGCGCGCCGTAGAGGAAACCCTGCGCGCGGTCGCAGCCGAGGTCCACGAGCGCGAGGTGCTGCGCGGGGGTCTCCACGCCCTCGGCGATGACCGTCTTGCCCAGCGCGTGGGCGAGGCTCGTCACGGCCTCCACGACCGTGTGCCCCGGCTCGTCCACCGCGTCGAGGTCGACGATGAAGCTGCGGTCGAGCTTCACGGTGTCCACGGGCAGGCGGCGCAGCGAGGCCAGCGACGACCAGCCGGTGCCGAAGTCGTCCAGCGCGATGCCGATGCCCTTGTCCCGCACGGCGTGCAGGACGCGGTCGATGACCCCCGGGTTGCCCATCGCGACGCTCTCGGTGATCTCCACCTCGACGCGGGAGGGCTCGATCCCGCTGCTGGCCAGCGCCGCGTCGATGTGCTGCAGCAGCGTGGGGTGCACGACCTGGCGGCCGGAGAGGTTGATGGTGACGTACGGCGCCGTGCCGCCGTCCTCCGCCTCCCAGCCCGCCGCGCCCGTCATCGCGGCGGTGAGCACCCACGCGCCCAGGTCCACGATCAGCCCGCTCTCCTCCGCCAGGGGGAGGAACTCCCCCGGCAGCAGGATCCCGCGGTCGGGGTGGATCCAGCGCAGCAGGGCTTCCGCGCCGACGGTGCGGCCCGTCGCGACGTCCACCTGCGGCTGGTAGTGCATCTGCAGCTCACCGCCGCCGAGGGCGCGGCGCAGGCCCACCTCCAGGTCGGCGCGCTCGCGGTGGCGCCGGTGCAGGTCCTCGTCGAACACCTCGCAGCGGTCGCGGCCGAAACGCTTGGCCTCGTACAGCGCGGCGTCGGCCTCCGCGACCAGGTCGCCCGTGGGCACGGGGTACCGGCCCACGGCGCCGCCCATCGTGGTGGTGACCACCGTCTCGTGCCCGGAGAGCAGGTAGCTGCCGCGCACGGCCCCGCGCACGCGGGCGGCCAGCGCGGCCAGCTCGGCGCGGCCGGTGGCCGGGTCCGCCGACAGGTCCTCGGCGAGCACCACGAACTCGTCGCCGCCGATGCGGGCGACGACGTCCGCCGGCCGCACGGCGTGGCGCAGCCGGCCCGCGATCGCGTGCAGCAGCTCGTCCCCCGCGGGGTGGCCGAGGGCGTCGTTGACGGCCTTGAAGTGGTCCACGTCGCAGAGCACGACGCCGACGCTGGAGTCGTCGCGCTGGGTGCGGGCCACGGCGCGCTCCAGCTCCGCGGTGAGGAGGCGGCGGTTGGGCAGCCCCGTCAGCGGGTCGTGCAGGGCGTCGCGGCGCAGCCGGTCGGCGAGGGTCCGCTGCTCGGTGACGTCGCGCCAGTTGAGGACCACGCCGCCGACCGCGGGGTCGGCGAGGTAGTTCGTCCCGTGCACGTCCACCCACAGCCAGCGGCCGTCCTCGTGCCGCACCTGCAGCTCCACCTCGGCGCTCTCGCCCGGCCGCCCCGCGACGATCTGCTCGAAGACGGCCTGGGCCACCTCCCGGTGGTCCGGGTGGACGGAGGCCAGGACGTCCTCGCCGAGGACGTCGCGGCCCAGGACGCGCACGACGGCCGGGGTGACGTAGGTGATGGTCCCCTCGGCCGAGGCGACGGAGACGACGTCGCTGGCGTTCTCCACCAGGGCGGTCAGCCGCTGCTCGAGCAGCTTGGCGGCCTCGGCGTCCTCCCGCTCGGCGGTGGAGTCCCGCCAGTGCACCACGACCGTGTCGCCCGCCACGCGCACCTCGTAGGTGACCCACCCGGCCCGCCAGAGGGGCAGGTCGTCACGGGTGAGGCGCGGCAGGCACAGCTGCCGCGGCACGCCCTCCTCCAGCGACTCGCGGAACAGCTCGAAGAGGCCGCCGCGCGCCTCGGGGACCACGTCGAGCATGCGCCGCCCCACCAGGGGACCGAGCCCGACGGCGGCCTCGGCCTCCGGGTTGGCCAGGACGTACTCCAGGTCCGCGACCGCCCCGGAGGCGTCGCGGACCGCCCGGCACGCGACCCAGGGGTCGCCGTCGGACCACAGCGCGTCCGCGACGGCGAGACGGGGATCGGAGCCCACGCCGCGAAGGTACCCACCGGGGGCACTCCGGGCCAGACGGCCGCGCCGGTGCGGCCCGGGTCCGCCACCTCGCGGCGGGTCTCACCCGCTCGCGGCGGCGTCCCGCCCGTCGTCCCACCCGTCGTCCCACCCGTCGTCCCGGCCGGCGCGCACCACGTTCCCCAGCGGCGCGCCCCCCGCGAAGCGGCGCACCTGCTCGGCGAGCAGCCGCAGGGCGCGGGGCCGGAAGGCCGTGGTGTCGCCCCCGACGTGCGGGGTGACGACGACGTTCGGGGCGCTCCACAGCGGGTGCCCGGGAGGCAGCGGCTCGGGATCGGTGACGTCCAGCGCCGCGTGCAGCCGCCGCGCGAACAGCTCGGCGAGCAGCGCGCCGGTGTCCACGACCGGGCCGCGGGCGACGTTCACCAGCAGCGCACCGCCGGGCATCGCGGCGAGGAACCCCGCGTCCACCAGGCCGCGGGTGCGCTCCGTCAGCGGGCAGGCCAGGACGACGAGGTCGTGCCACCCCAGCAGCTCCGGCAGCTCCTCCACCGCCCGCACCCGCACGCCGTCCTCGGTGCGCGCGCGGCTCGCCACGGGGGTGACGTCCACCTCCAGGGCCGCCAGCCGCGACGCGACGGCGCGGCCGACACCGCCCCGGCCGACGACCAGCGCGCGGCCGTCGGCGAGCGCACGCCGCGGCCCGGGCCGCCACAGCCCCGCGTCCTGCGCGCGCACGTCCCCGTCGATGCCGCGCCGGGAGACGAGCGCGAGCGCGACGGCCAGCTCCGCGGTGGAGGTGTCGTGGACCCCGGCCGCGTTGCAGAAGGTCACGTGCGCCGGGAGGCGTTCCAGCACACCGTCGTAGCCGTTGCTCAGGGACTGCACGACCCGCACCGCCGGGACCGCGGCCACGGCGTCCAGCAGCGCCGGCGGGCTCATGTAGGGCGGCACCACGAGGGCCGGGAGGGGTTCCGGGGGCGGGCCGGTGAGGTCCCACACCACCGCCCGCACCCCCTCCGGCAGCGGGGCGAGGTCCCGCACCCACGTCTCGTCGGGGAGGCTGACGACCGTCGTCGGGGGCACGGTCGGCACCGTAGCCGCCCGCCGTGCCTCCCCGTGGCGTCCCCGGGCGCGCCCGGGGNNNACGACCCCGCGGCACGGCAGCCGTGCACGATGCCGCGGCGCGCCGCAGGATGGGCGCATGGAGCGTCCGCACCCGGCCACCGGCCCGTCCCGCCCGCGGTCCCGACGCGGGGCACCGGCCGTCCTGGCGCTGGCCGCGGCCCTGACCGCCGGCTCGTGCAGCGGCGCGCCGGAACCCGCGCCGAGCGCGGCGCCGGTCACCCCCTCGCAGTCCACCTCGCCGTCGGGGTCCACCTCGCCGTCGGGGTCCGCCGCGCCGTCGGGGTCCACCTCGCCGTCCACCCCGGCGCCGGGCGCACCCCCCGGGGAGCTGCCCGCGGGCCTGCCGCAGGAGCCGGCCGACATCACCACCGGCCTCGACGTGCCGTGGGACGTGGCGCTGCTGCCGGACGGCGCCGCGCTGGTGACCCTGCGGGACCAGGCGCGGGTGCTGCGCACCGGGCCCGGGACCGTCGCCGCGGTTCCCGCGCCCGGGCCCGAGGGCCGCGTGCCCGACGTCGCGCCGGACGGGGAGGGCGGCCTGCTCGGCATCGCCCTGTCCCCGGGGTTCGCGCAGGACGACGAGGTGTACCTGTACCAGACGACCCGCGAGGACAACCGGGTCGTGCGGATGACCTACCGCGACGGCAGGCTCGTGAACCCCGAACCCGTCGTCACCGGCATCCCGAAGGCCCGCGTCCACAACGGCGGCCGGATCCGGTTCGGCCCCGACGGGATGCTGTACATCGGCACCGGCGACGCCGCCAGCCGCGGTGCGGCGCAGGACCCGGAGAACCTCGGCGGCAAGATCCTGCGGGTCACCCCGGACGGGGAACCCGCACCCGACAACCCCGACCCCGCCTCCCCGGTGTGGTCCCGGGGCCACCGCAACGTCCAGGGCATCGGCTGGGACAGCACCGGGCGGATGTACGCCGCGGAGTTCGGCCAGGACCGGTTCGACGAGCTGAACCTCATCCGCGCCGGCGGGAACTACGGCTGGCCGGAGGTGGAGGGACCCGGCGACGGCGGGGGCCGTTTCACCGCGCCGCTGCACTCCTGGGAGACGGAGGAGGCCTCCCCCAGCGGCATCACCGTGACCGCCGACGCGGTGTGGCTGGCGTGCCTGCGCGGGGAGCGGCTCTGGCGGGTCCCGCTGACCCCCGACGGCGCGACCGGGACACCCGAGCCCTACCTGCAGGAGGAGCTGGGCAGGTTGCGCGCGGTGGAGGCCGCCCCCGACGGCTCGCTCTGGCTGCTGACCAGCAACACCTTCCGCGGGGAACTGCGCCCCGGGGACGACCGGCTCCTGCGCCTGCCGCTGGGCTGAGCGGTGCCCGCGCGCGAGCGCACCCTCGTCGTCTGCGCGGCGTTCGACGCCGGGCTCGACGCGGCCGTCGCGGACCTGCTGGAGAGGTTGCGCCGCACCGGGACCCGAGTGCCCGCCGCCCCCCGGCACCGGCCGCACCTGACGCTGCTCGGGCTGCCGTGCCCGGCTGCGGCGACGCAGGACGTGCTCGCCGCCGCGGAGGAGGTGGCCGCCGCCCTGCCGCCGGTCCCGGTGGCGCTCGACGTCGCGGGCACCTTCGGCGGCGGGGCCGTGCTGTGGGCCGGGCCCTCGCAGGCGGCGGGCCTAGCGGCCTGGCACGGGGAGGTCCTCGCCCGCGCCGCCGCGCAGGGCCTGCGCAACACCCTGGCCACGGCGCGGCCCGGGCGGTGGGCACCGCACTGCACCCTCGCGCGCCGGGTCCGCGACGTGCCCGCGGCCGTGCGCGCCGTGGAGGCGGGGCTGCCGCTCGCGGGCCGGGTGGAGGCGCTGGCGGTCCTGGAGGTCGGCGGGGCCGGGGACCTCGCCCACGTGCGGCTCGGCGGCTGAGGGAACACCCACGGCGCCGGCCGCTCCTGCCGGTGGTGCGGTCCGGCCGGGCCCGCCGGGCCCCGGCCGGACCGCCCGGGACGTCACGGGCTCGTCACCAGGACGACTCCCCCGGCGGCAGCACCGCCAGTTCCGGCACGACGCTGTCCGGCCACGTGCGGAACGCCACCATCACCGCGCGCGCGACCGTCGCCGGGTCCTGCAGCAGGGAGCGGTCCGCGTCGGGGAAGCGGTCCGTGACGAACGGCGTGGCCATCCCGCCGGGGATGACCCCCGTCACGCCGATGCCGATGGACCCGTGCCGCTGCGTGCAGTCCCGCTGCGCCTCCTTGAACAGCGCCGCGGTGTAGGCGCGCAGGCCGTGCTTGGACGCCGCGTACGCCGACGCCTCGGTCCACACCCGCCGCGCGGCGGTGGACAGCACGTTCACCACGTAGCCGTGGTTGCGCTCCAGCATCCCCGGGTACAGCAGCCCGACCAGCGTCATCGGCCCCAGCAGGTTCACCCCGACCACGCGGTGCGCCTGCTCGGGGGTCTGGTGCTCGATGGGCGTGCACACGTCGTAGCCCGCGTTGTTCACCAGCACCGTGACGTCACCGGTCTCCGAGCGGGCGCGCCCGACCGCCTCGGCGCAGGCCGCCGGGTCCGAGACGTCGAAACCCACCGCGCTCGCGCTGCCGCCGCCCTCGGCGATGGAGGCCGCCACCTGCTTCGCGGCCTCCTCGCGCAGGTCGCCCACCCACACGTGCGCACCCGCCGCCGCCAGTTCCCGGGCCAGCGCCGCGCCGAGGCCGCTGCCGGCGCCGGTCACGAGCGCAATCTCCCCTGCCAGGTCCATCCACTGCCTCCGTCGTCGTCGCCGCCGGGTTCCCAGACCCGCGGCCACCGACAGTAGTGACGCGACTGCCTCCCGGCGCGCGGGACGGGTCCGGATCCTCCCGGGTGCACCGGGACGTCCGCACCATGCCGGCGGGACACCCCGCCGGACAGAGTTCTTCCACCGGGGCGCACACGGCGCCCGCACCGGAGGAGGAACCCGAGATGTCGACCACCACCCACAGCACCGGGCGCGGCCGGGGCCTGCGCAGCGCGCTCGCCCTCGCCGTGGCCGCTCCCGTCGCCTTCGGCGCCGCGCTCGTCACCGCGGCGCCCGCCCAGGCGGCCGGCTGCCACCGCCTGGAGGTCATCCGCCTCACCGCGCACGACACGGAGGAGAGCACGGACGAGATCAGCATCAAGTACCTGGACGTCAACCACCGCGTGAACATGAGCCAGGGCAACGAGACGAACCCGCCCTCCCGCGACTTCTGCACCAGCTCCTTCGAGGTGAACCTGTGGGAGTGGGACTCCGGCCGCTTCTTCGACCCGCACGACCACCTCGGCCGCCTCACCGTCAGCACCACGCAGGCCGGCCAGGAGCAGCAGAAGTGGTTCACCGGCCACGGCACGGCTTACGAGTTCGTGTACCACGTCGTCCCGCTCTGACCACCGCCGCACAGACGTCGTCCCCGGGCGCCACCCGCCCCGCGCACCGCGCGGGGCGGGAGGTGCCCGGCGGGGTCCCGGGCGCCACCGGGATCCCGGACAGGTCCTCACGACCTGCCCGGGATCCCGGTGGCGCCCGTCCGCGTCGCGGGCGGCACGGCGGAACCCGCTGCGGCAGCGGCGCCGGCCCACCGCCGTGCGCGCCGGCCGCGGCCGTGTGAGACCGCTCACCCCGGCCCCGGAGCGGAATCGGGCCGGCACCCGGCCGGTTGGACCAGGTGACGGTGCTCCGGTCCACCGACCGGGTCCTTCCCCTCCGCCGCGGGTCCTCCCGCCCGGCGGGCCCGGCGGGGCACCGTTCCCCCCACCAGCGCCTTCCCGGAGACACCGCCGTCCCGGGAAGGCGCTGCCCGCGTGCGCCGCGGGTCCCGGCGGGTTCCGGCACATCGCAGGCACCGACGGGTTCCGGCACAGGAACGCCGGAGCGCCGGGGAACCTCGCGGTTCCCCGGCGCTCCGGGCGTGCGGGTCGCCGGTCCTCAGATGCGGACCAGCGGGCACTCCCGGTTCGGGTCGATGACCGGCCAGAACTGGCAGGCCTGGTCGCGCAGCCGGTTGTAGTTCTCCGCCGGCGACGTCGTGACCCGGTTGTGCACGACCTCGACGCTGGCCGTGCGCACCGCGATCGCCGGGTCCACCGAGCGCATCCAGACCTCCCGGCGCTCGTTGGCGTTCCAGAACCAGCTCTTCGCGTCCACGCCGTACGTCGCGGGCGTCGTCACGCCGATGACGTCGCCGCAGCCGTTGCGCATCACCACCATCGTGGAGCCGTGGTAACCCATGCCCCAGTAGCTGTTGTACAGGTGCGTCGTCGCGGCCGCGCCGCCGGTGTTCCGGTTGAAGGCCCCGTTGTAGGTGCTCATGTGCAGGCCACCGGTGAGGGGCCAGTCCCGCTTCGAGAACGGGATGGCCGAGATGTTGCCCGGCGTGCCGACCGGGTCGGAGCAGGACTGCGCGGAGGCGCTGGCGGCGGGCAGGACGGCCAGGGTCGCGGCGCTGACGGCGGCGGCGGCAGCGGCCGCGGTGGTCCGGCGGGTGGGGCGCATGGTCTGGTCCTCTCGGGTTCGGTCCCGGGCCGTGCCGGCCGGGTGACGTGCTCCGAGGTTCGCGCGGCGGGTGTCCCACCCACATGGTGCGGATGTCCCGGCCGGCCGGGAGGTTCCGGCGGGGTACCCCACCGGGGCGGGTTCCCGGCCGGGGGCGGGTGCCGCCTCAGCGCCGCCCGGGCAGGCCGAGGCCGTGGTCGCGCGCCAGCAGCGCGGCCTGGAGCCGGTCGGCCACCCCGAGCTTGACGAAGACCGCCGAGAGCTGGTTGCGCACCGTCTTGTCCGACACCGACAGCCTGCGCGCGATCTCCGCGTTGCTGCCGCCCCGGGCCAGCAGGTCGAGCACCTCCCGCTCCCGCGGGGTGAGGGCGTCCAGCGGCGGGGGCAGCCGCCCCGGGTCCGCCGCGGGGGACGCCAGGGCGTCGGGGTGCACCTCCGGGCCGAGGACGAAACCCCCGGACCCCACGGTCCGCAGGGCGTCGACGATCACGTCCGGGTCCGTCTGCTTCAGCAGGTACCCGCGTGCCCCGCACCGCAGGGCGCGCTGCACGCTGTCCTGCCCCTCGGCCATCGTCAGCACCAGCACCCGTGCCTCCGGGCGCACCGCGAGCAGCCGCCGGGTGGCCTCCGCCCCGTCCCCGTCCGGGAGCTGCAGGTCCATCACGACGACGTCGACGGGTTCCGTGGTGACCCGCCGCAGCGCCTCGGCGACCGTGCCGGCCTCCACCACCGCGCCCACCCACTCCTCCAGGAGCAGCATGGCGCGCAGGCCCCGGCGGAAGACGGGGTGGTCGTCCACCAGCAGGACGGTGCTGGGCGGCATCGCTCTCCTCGTCCCCGTGCCTCCCGCGTGCGCCGGCGGGCCGCCGCGACGCTAGCCGGGCCGCGGACACCGCCACAAGGCGGGGCGCCACGCGGTGTGCACGGGCAGTTCCGCGGAGTTCGTTGTCCGGGGGCCCGGCGTGCGCGAGGCTCGGGACATGGACCTCCCCCAGGCGCCCTCGCGGGCGGGCACCGACGAGAGCACGGACGAGAGCACGGACGAGAGCACGGACGCGAGCAGGGACTCCTCGCGGGTGCGGGGCGCCGACGCGGACCTGCAGCAGTGGCTGGACGAGGCGGCGGCCCTGCTGCGCGGCAGCGGGCACGTGGCGCCGGCGCAGGCCCCCACCGCCGAGCAGGTGTACCGGGCGCTGCGCGAGGCGATGCCCGAGCAGGAGTTCGGGCCCGGCCTGCCGCTGCCCGCACCCGACCTCCCCCTCCCGGACGACGCCACCGCCGGGTGGGGCGGGGACGGGGACCCCACCCACGGCGGCACCGGCCCGCGGCACGCACCGGACGCGGTGCCGGAGGAGGACGGCGGGGAGGCCCCGACCGCCCGCGCGCACGGCCACGAGGACCTGGCCGACGGCGGCAAGCACACCTGGGGGATGCCCATCGCCCACCGCGTGGCGCACGCCTGCGGCTGGCGGCACTCCTGAGCCGGCCCGGGCGCCGACCGGTGGACCGGCCCCCTCCCCGCGGGCGGTGACCGCGTGAGCTCCGCGGCGCTCACCGGGACCTCCCCGGGCGTGGACGGCCCGGCGGGCGCGTCGGGGGGCCGGGCGCTCACCGTGGCGCGCGCCCTGGCGGCGCTGGCCGTGCTGCTGCTCGCCGTCGCCCTGGGCCGGCTCGCCGCCGCCGGCGACGCCCACCTGGTGCTGGCGCCCGAGCCGCGCGAGTGGGTCCTGGCGGTCATCGGCCTGCTCCTGGGCACCAGGGTCGTCGCCCACGCCCCGCGCAACCCCGTGGGGTGGCTGTTCCTGCTGCTCGGCGTCACGGCCGGCGCCACCCTGGCCGCGAGCACCTGGACCGGGCCGGGCGGGCCCACCTGGCCGCGGCTCGTCACCTGGTGGCCCACCTACGCCGTGCTGCCCCTGCTGGCCCTGCTCTTCCCCACGGGCCACCCGGCGTCGCGCCGCTGGGCGGTCCTGGCCGCCGCGACCGCGGGCGCCGTCGCGGTCGGGGCGGTGGCCATCGGCCTCGCGGCGGAGCGCTCCCCCGGCGGTTTCCGCACCGTGCCGCAGGACGGCGTCGACCCACCGCTCGTCGCGTTCGCCGCCGCCGTGGGGGTCGTGGCGCTCGGCGGCCTGGGCGCCGTGGTCAGCCTCGCGCTGCGCTGGCGGCGCGCCACCGGACGCGAGCGCGCCCTCATCGGCTGGGCCGCGGCCGGCACCGCGCTGCTGCTGCTGGCCGCGGTGCTGGAGGTGTGGAGGGCGGGGACCGTCTGGATCGCCGCGGCCCTCGCCTTCCCCGCCGCGGCGGCCGTCGCCATCACCCGCTACGGCCTCTACGACATCGACCTCATCGTCCACCGCGCCCTGCTCTACGGCGCCACCAGCGTCGCGATCATGGCCGCCTACGCGGGGGTCGTCGTCGCCCTCGTCGGCGTCGTCCCGCAGCAGGCCGGCCTCGTCGCGGCCGTGGCCGCCGCGCTGGTCGCCGAACCCGCGCGCCGCGCCGCGCAGCACCGCGTGGACCGGATGATCTACGGCGAGCGGCGCAACCCCTACCGGCTGGTCTCCACCCTGGGCGGGCGCCTGCAGGACCTCCTGCCCCTGCAGGAGGTCCTGCCCACCATCGCCAGCACCGTCGCCGAGTCCCTGAAGGTCCCCTACGTCGCCGTCGAGCTGCCCAGCCGGACGGGAGCCGCCGCCACCCACGGCCGCACCCGCGGCAGGCCCCAGGAGCGGCTGCCGCTGCTGCACCGCGGCACCGCCGTCGGCACCCTGGTCGTGGAGGCCCGCTCCCCCGACGAGCGCTTCACCGCCGCCGAGCTGGAGGTGCTGCGCGGCATCGCCCGGCAGGCCGGTGCGGCCGTCGACGCCGTGGGCCTCACCGTCGACCTGCAGCACGCCCGCGAACGGCTCGTCCTGGCGCGCGAGGAGGAACGCCGCCGCCTGCGCCAGGACCTGCACGACGGCCTGGGCCCCGCGCTCGTCGGGATGAACATGCAGGCGCGGGCCCTGGGCCGCCGGCTGGACCCCGACGAGCCGCTGCGGCGGGTGCTGCTGGACATGGCGGAGGACCTCTCGGCGGCGGTCGTGCAGCTGCGCGCGCTCGTCGACGGCCTGCGCCCCCCGACCCTGGACCAGGGGCTGCCCGCCGCGGTGCGGCAGGAGGCCGCGCGGATCGGCGCCGCCGGGGAGCTCGCCGCGGAGGTGCGCACCGAGGGGGACCTGGACGCGCTGCCGGCCGCGGTGGAGGTGGCGGCGTTCCGCATCTGCTGCGAGGCGATGACCAACGTCCTCAAGCACGCCCGCGCCACCGCGTGCCACGTGCGCCTGGCCCGCTGCGGACAGGAGCTGGAGGTCACCGTGACCGACGACGGCACGGGGCCCGGCCCGGAGCGGGACGGCGGCGTCGGCCTGGCGAGCATGCGGCAGCGCGCCGAGGAGCTCGGGGGGCGCCTGAGCGTGGCGGCGGCCTCGCCCGGGACGCGCGTGCACGCGGTGCTGCCCCTGCCCGACGGCGCCTGAGGCTCCTCAGCCGCCCGTGCGGGGCGCCGGGTGAAGCAGCAGGTCCACCGCCCGCACCACGCAGCGGGAACCCGCACCGGCCCCCGAGCGCACCCGCGCACCGGCGGCCTCCGCCAGCACCGCGGGCAGGCCGGGCACCTCGCGCGCCGCCGCCCCGGTCTGCAGCACCGACAGGTCGGCGGGCGCGTGGGCGACCACGACGAGCAGCGTCTCCGGCCGCGGCGCACCCGCGGGCACGTCCGCGGGCCAGGAGAAGCGGACACCGTCCGGGGCGCCGAAGACGTGCCCGTCCCCGAAGCGGCCCGCGGCCTCCAGCGGGCGGCCGTCCGGCAGGTCGTTCGACACGAGCGAGACCCGGCCGCTGACGCCGACGTCGAGGAGCCAGGCGAACACCCGGGCGCGGGCGAGGTTGCGGACCGACACCAGCAGCCGCTCCCCCGCGTGCAGGACGCCCGGCGGCCCGCCCGCGCCGTCGGCGGGGGATCCCGCCCCCCGCGCGGCGACCTGCACGGCGACCTCCACGGCGAGGTCGCCCGGTGCGTCGTCGTCGAGCCGGCGGAAGCGCTCGGCGGTGGCCAGCAGCTCCAGCAGGTCCACGGCCCGTGCCGCCCCGGCCGCCGTGGCGGGCAGGGCCGTGGTGCGGGCGGGCGTGCCGGCGGGGTCGAGGACGGCCAGGCCCTGCGGGACGTCCGCCACGCGCAGCGCACCCGCGCCCGCCCCCGCACCCGCGGTGGCGACGGCCAGCCACGGGGAGGCCGCCACCCGCTCCCGCACCTCCTCCCCGGGCGTGCCCGCCACCTCCACCACCACCGGGTGCCGCCGCGAGCCCACCGGCACCGCCACCACGCCGTCCGCCGCTGCGGGCCCGTCCGCCGCCACCGCGCCCCGCACGTCCTCCAGCAGCACGTCCGCCCCGTCGGCCGCACCCACCCGGGCCTCCCCCACGACACGCCCGTCCGGCGCCACCAGCCGCAGCAGGTCCCCGGCGCCCAGGCCGAGCAGCGCCCCCGCCTCCACGCGCCAGCCCGGCCCGTCCCCCCGCACCGGCAGCCCGTCCGGCACCGCGGGCTCCTCCACCGAGAACGGCAGCCGCCCCGCCGGGCCCTCCACCCCCGGGCGCTGCACCGCGTCCCGCGCCCGCAGCAGCTCCCGCACCCGCCGCAGCACCACCCGCCACGGCACCGGCCGCGACGCCGTACCCGCCAGGACGGTGAGCAGCGCGTCGGTGAACACCCCGCCGACCCCGCCGCGGGCGGTGGGCCCCTCGTAGGCGCTGCGGTCCAGCTCGCTGGCCACGAGCCGCACCGCCAGGGGGTTCGCCTCCGCACCCGGCGCGTCCCGCGCCTCCAGCTCCGCCAGCCGCACCACGGCACCCGCCAGCGGCACCCGCGGTGTCGTGGCGCGCAGCCGCAGCGCCGGGTCGCGGGCCATCGCCCCCGCGTGGCAGCAGTCCAGCACCGTCGTCACGTTCGGCGTCAGCGCCGTCAGGCGCCGCTGCACGTCCGACAGCTCCGCCGCCAGCAGCCCCCGGAAGTCCGCCTCCGTCGAGGCGGCCAGGTCCACCGGCACCAGGTACTGCACGTACGCGCTGCGCCCCGCCGCCCGCCGGGCCGCGGCCCCCGGCAGCAGGTCCCGGGCGCCGTGCCCGGACCAGTACACGACGACGGCGTCACCGGGACCGGTGCGGGCCACCAGCTCCTCCAGGGCCGCCAGCAGGCCGGCGCGGGTGGCGTCCCCACCCGTGCAGCGGCGCACGTCCCCGAACCCCGCCCCCGCCAGGTGCTCCGCCACGGCGTCGACGTCGGCGTGCACCCCGCGCAGGCCGAACGTCTGCGCGCCGAGCAGCAGCGCGCGCCGGGTCCCGCTCACGCCGGCGCGCCCAGGTGCACGAACGGGGCCCAGGAGTACGGGTGGTCCGCACCGCCGCCACCGCCCGGCGGCACGAGCGGATCGGCGTCCCGCGCCCCCGGCGCCGCCCGCGGCCCGCCCCGGCGCGCGCGCAGCTCCTCGTACGCGGCGGTGCGCCCGGCGTCGTCGAGGTCGCGCACCGCCAGCGCCGCCCCCCGCAGCGCGGCCGCCACCGGCACCCCCGCGGCGAGCCGCTCGTACAGGCCCGTCATCACCAGGCACCCCGCGAGGTCGTCCACCGGCCACAGCGAGACCACCACGTGCCGCGCGCCGGCCGCCAGCGCCGCCCGCGCCACGCCCACCACGTCCCCGCCCGCGGTGGCGCGGCCCTGCCCGCTGCGGCAGGCGGCGAGCACCACGAGGTCCGCGTCCAGCCCCAGCTCCACCACCTCGCCCAGGCCCAGGGCGTCGTCGCCGGCCAGGGCCAGCCGCGACAGGTGGGGGGCGCGCTCGTCGAGCAGGCCGTGGGTCGCCAGGTGCCACACGCGGCGGCCCGGGGCGAGCGCCCGCACCCGCGCCGCCGTGGCGTCCGGGCCCAGCAGCGGGTCGGCGCAGCCCAGCAGGGCGGCGACCGCGCGGGCCTCCACCCCGGTGCCCGGCAGCCGGGCCAGGTCCGCGTAGGCCGGGTCGCCCACGACGAGCGCGCCGCCGTCCAGCCGCGGTGGCGCGGTGGCGCCCGGCACGGTCAGCAGCCCCGCGCTGGGCAGCAGCGACACCGGCCGCTCGTCCACCAGGCGCGCACCGGCCCGGGGCAGCAGGTGCCACGGCAGCTGCCCGAGCACGCCGTGCGGGACGACGGCGAGGGCACCCGTGGCGTCCAGCTCCGCCGCGGCGGGCTCCAGCAGCACCTCCGCCAGCCGCCGCAGCACCTCCTGCGCCTGGTCCGCCGAGGGCCGGGACAGCGTGCGCCGGGCGGTGAGCACGGCCCGGGACAGCTCCGCCGTGGGCACCGGCCGCCGCCAGTGCCGCACCCCGTCCCCGGTCACCGCGAACACCACCAGCTCGTCGTCGTAGGCGTGCGGCAGCAGGAGCAGCGCCCCCGCGGGCAGGTGCGCGCGCACCCGCTCCACGTCCAGGCGGGGCCGGGGCTCGTCCCGCAGCACGCCCGGGGCGGCCCGGCGCAGGGCGTCCTCCGCCGCGGCCAGCACCTCCTCCGCGGCGTCGACGGCGGCCCGCGGGTCGCCCCGCGTCCCCGCCCGGGCGCCCCCCTGCATCCCCGCCTGCGCGGCGCGCCCGAGCCCGGCCACGACCTCGCGACCCGCGCGCTCCACCGCCGCCGCCCACGCCGCCCCCGCGGCCAGCCACCCCCCGAGGGCCCGGCGGGCGGCGGGGTCGGACTCCGCGCGCACGACCTCCTCGGCCAGGTGCAGGAGCCCGGCGCGGGCGGCGTCGGCGGCGGCCAGGGCACGGGCCAGCGCGGTGGCCGCCCGCGCCCCGTCGCCGGCGGCGGCCGCGTCCTCGGCCAGGACGCACCAGGCCACCACCTCCGTGAGGTAGGCGCCGGCGACGAGCGGGTCGTCGGCGGCCTCCGTGCGCACCACGTCGCGCCCGAGCCGCGCCTGCCAGGTCTCGAAGGAGGCCGTCGCCCGGCCGGCCAGCTCCGCGGCCTCCCCCGGCACACCCAGGGCCAGGACCAGCGCGGCGTGCAGCGCCGGGGCCTCCCACGGCTGCCCCTCGTCCGGGGGCAGGGCGCCCCCCAGCCGGTCCCAGGCCCGCAGCGCCGCCCCCGTGTCGCGCACCTGCAGCGCCAGGGCCAGGGCCGCACCGGCGGGCAGCGTTCCCGCCGCCCCGGCCGCCTCGGCCCGCGCCTCCTCCGCGCGGCCCAGCGCCAGCAGCGCCCCGACGCGCGCCAGCGCCGCCCCCGCGCCCGGCTCCGCCAGCACCAGCTCCAGGTCGCGGCGGCCCTCCTCCAGCCCCGCCCGCCACGCCTCCACCCCCCGGTACCAGCGGACGAACACGGGCAGGGCGTCCGCCGCGTGCTCCAGCGGGACCACGACCTGCGCCAGCATCCCCGCCGCACCCCCGAGGTCCTGCCCCGGGGCCGCCGCCCACCCGCGCAGGGCGGCCGCCGCGCCCCGCAGCACCGACTCGCAGGCCTGCAGCAGCTCCGGGTCCCGGCGCCGGTGGGCGGCCGAGACCGCGGCGGTGGCCAGCTCGCCCACCGCCGGGACGTCGTCGAGGTCCAGCGGTCCCGGCCCGGCGAGGCGCTCCGCCGCGAGGCCCAGCGAGCGCAGCGCGGTCAGCAGCGGGTACGTCCCGCCGGCGAAGAACCCCGCGAGGGCCTCGCGGACCAGCCGCTGCTCCGGCCCGGCGCCCACCCCCCGCGCGAGCTCGTCCGCCAGCAGCAGCGCCCGCCGCGCCGCGTCGAGGGCGCCCGTCCCGCGCAGCCGCGCGGCGGCCTCCGCGAGGACGCGGCACAGCCCGCGCGCGAAGGCGGTGCTGCCCGGGCCCCGCGCCCACCGCACGAGGGCGTCGGCGACGGCCGGCGCGCCGCCCGCGCTCCCGTCCGCGCCGCGCGCCACCGTCCCGTGCGCGCCGCACAGCACCGTCTCGTGCGCGCCGCGCAGCACCAGCAGGACCGAGGCGTGCGCGTGCAGGGCGCCCGCGCCCGCGCGCTCCGCCAGCCGGGCGGCCTCCGCCGCGGCCCCCGTCCCCGTGTCCTCCTCGAGCGCCGCCTCCCGCAGCCGGCACACCGCCGCCGCCGAGGCGGTGCCCGCCGTGGCCGCCGCCGCCCGCCAGTGCCCCACCGCGTCGGTCGCACCGCCCGGTGCCCGCGCGGCGTGGTCCCCGCGCAGCAGCAGGCACTGGGCGCGCAGCCAGCGGTCCGCACCGGCCTCGAGGCGCCCCAGCGCCGCGGCGGCCTCCTCCCTGCGGCCCGCGCGGGAGAGCAGGTCGGCGTGGCAGGCGGCGTGGTGGGCCACGGCCTGCGCCGCCCCCGGGACCGCGCCGAGCCCGGACAGCGCCCGGCCTGCGGCGGCGGAGGACTCCAGCACCGCCGCGACCGCCTCCCGCGGCTCCGGTCCGCCCGCCCGCACGATCGAGGAGGCGTGGTCCAGCACGGCACGCGCCGACAGCAGGGTCGGCAGCAGCCCGGCGGCGAGGAGGACGACGAGGCGCTCGGCGGGGTCGGCGGGCGGCTCCGGCGCGGGCAGGGGAACCCACCCCGCCTCGAGCGGGTCCGCGCCGGTGTCGGGTGGGAACCAGTTGTGCTCCAGGACGTCCGCCGCGACGGCCAGCGCCCGGGCGACGGCCGGGCCGGTCCCGCCGGGCAGGTCCGCCAGCGCGTCCCGGGCCGCCTTCGGCTCACCCGCCAGCAGCGCGGCGGCCGCCCGCACGAGGGGCCGCTCGGCCACGGGCACCTCGCAGGCCGGGGCGTCGAGCGAGCGCAGGACGTCCGCGGGGTCGGCGCGGTGCTGCCCGTGCAGGAGCAGCACCGCGAGGAGCGGCGCGCAGGTGAGGGCCACGGCGGCCTCCTTCCGCAGGAGGCGAGCCTGCCGCCCACAGGCCGCGGTGGGCAAGATCCACGCCGGACAGCCGTGTGCCCGGGAACCGCGGGTGCGGTTCCCGGGCACAGGTGCCGGTGGGGCACCGGGCGGGCGCCCGGTGGGAGGTGCTCAGCAGCGGGGGTACAGCCCGTCCTCGCGGTACTCCGGGGTGTCCGGCCACAGGGCCGCCTCGGCGCCCTCGCCGGGGTAGAAGACGACGACACCGCCCTGGAAGGCCTGCACCAGCGCGCCGGGGCCGAGGTCCAGCGCCGGGTCCTCGTACTCGCCGGTGACGGGGAAACCGAGGCAGCCGCCCTCCCAGCCCTCCCGGGCCCACGCGTCGCGGATCGCGCCGAGCACGACCTGGGCGCCGCTGTCGGGGCTCCAGTAGATCGAGCCGCCCTGGAAGACGGTGTAGGCGCCGCGCCCGTTCGGCGTGCGGACCTCGTCGGTCACGGGGAAGCCGAGGCGGCCGCCCTCCCAGCCGGTGCCGGCCCAGCGGCTGCGGATCGCGCCGCGCACGGTGTGGGCGCCGGTCGTGGCGGACCAGTAGACCGAGCCGCCCTGGAACGCGTTGTAGGCACCGCGGCCGTTCGGCGTGCGGGTCTCGTTGGTCAGGGGGAACCCGAGCGGGCCGTTCTCCCAGCCCTGCGCGGCCCAGTTCGAGCGGATGGCGCCGTGGACCTCCCACGAGCCGGTGGCCGGGGACCAGTAGATGGCGCCGCGCTCGAAGGTCACGTACGCGCCGCGCCCGTTCGGGGTGCGGATCTCGCCGCTGGTCGGCTGGCCGAGGAGACCGCGTGCGCCCCCGAGGGCCTCGTAGCGCACGCCGATGTCACCGCCCACACGCGGGTCGGCCCCGGCCGGGGCGGCGGTGGCCACGGCGGCGACGGCGGCGACGACGGCGGCGGCGCGGGTCTTCCAGGAAGTCATGGCCCCGAGCGTAGGTGAGCAACGTTCTCACCCTGCGGGGCGCGGGCGTGGACGGCGGCGACCCGGGCGGCAGGACCACCCGGTGGGCGCAACGCCGTCACAGCCGGCTCCGGGGTGTTCACGGCCCCACCGGGTCCGCCGCCGGGGTCCTGTCGGTGCCGTGTGGTCGGGTGTGCACCGCGCCGCCCCACGGTCGCGCGGTGGGGAAGCCTGCGCGGCCGTGGGGGGCGACCAGCGCTCAGCCCTGCGGGTGGTCCCCCGTGGTGCCGTCGAGGAGCTCGCGCAGCACGTCGGCGTGGCCGGCGTGCCGGGCGGTCTCCTCCAGCATGTGCACCAGCACCCAGCGCAGCGACACCGGCGCCCCGTGCCAGGCGGTGCCGGTGTCCGCGAGGTCCAGCTCCGCCACGGCCGCGTCGGCCGCGGCGCGGGCGCGGGCGTAGTACGCCAGGACGTCCTCGGTGCTCTCCCCCGGCTCCACCCGCCAGTCGGCGTCGGGGTCGGACTCCTCGAACCGCACCTCCTGCGAGGGCCGGCCGAACGTGGTGCAGAACCAGCCGTACTCCACCGACGCGAGGTGTTTCACCAGGCCGAGCAGGGACGTGCCCGAGGGTGTCAGCGCCCGGCGCAGCTGCTCGTCGTCCAGGCCCTGCAGCTTCCAGACGACCACGTCGCGGTGGCTGTCGAGGGCGGCATGCAGGGTCTCCTTCTCCCCGGCCGCGTACGGGACCCGTGGTGTCATGCGGCGACGCTACGCCCCGGACAGGACACCGGGGACGGCACGCGCCCCCCTTGCGCTCCGCGCCCCCTGCGCCCAGGCCCTCGCCCGCCCAGGCCCTCGCCCGCCCAGGCCCTCGCCCCGCCCCGCCCGCCCATCTCCAGGTTTGGGTGACGCGCGAGCGCCTCCCTGTCGCCCGAACCCGGAGATGGGCGGGGAAGGAGGGGACGATCCGCGCCCGAACCCGGAGATGGGCGAGGAGGGAGGGGGTGATCCGCACCCAAACCTGGAGATGGGCGAGGCAGGACGCGAGGCAGGCCGCGCGCGGCGTCAGCCCGCGGCGACGCGCTCCAGCACCAGCTCCCGCACGCGCGCGGCGTCGGCCTGCCCGCGCATCTCCTTCATCACCGCGCCGATCAGCGCACCCGCCGCCTGCACCTTGCCGGCGCGGATCTTCTCCGCGACACCGGGGTTCGCGGCGATCGCGGCGTCCACCGCCGCGGTGAGCGCCGAGTCGTCCGACACCACCGCCAGCCCGCGCTGCTGCACGACCTCGGACGGGGAGCCCTCCCCGGCGAGCACACCCTCCAGCGCGGTGCGCGCCAGGCGGTCCGTCAGGGTGCCCGCGTCCACGAGGGCCTGCAGCTCCGCGACGTGCTGCGGGGTGACCGCGGAGGAGGCCAGGTCGATGCCCTCGGCGTTGGCGCGCCGGGCGATCTCCCCCGTCCACCACTTGCGCGCCGCCGCCGGGGAGCAGCCCGCCGCGACGGTGGCCTCCACGAGGTCCAGCGCCCCGGCGTTGACGACGTCGCGCAGCTCCAGGTCCGAGAAACCCCACCCGGCCTGCAGCCTGCGCCGCCGGGCGGCGGGGGGTTCCGGCAGCGTCGCGCGCAGCTCCTCCACCCACGCCGGGTCCGGCGCGATCGGCACCAGGTCCGGCTCGGGGAAGTAGCGGTAGTCCTCCGCGTCGGACTTCTCCCGCCCCGGCGTGGTCAGGCCGGTGTCCTCGTGCCAGTGCCGCGTCTCCTGCACCACGCGCTGCCCGGCGCTGAGCAGCGCCGCGTGCCGGCCGATCTCGTAGCGCACCGCGCGCTCCACCGACCGCAGGGAGTTCACGTTCTTCGTCTCCGAGCGCGTGCCCAGCGGCGCGTCGGGGGATTCGCGCAGCGACAGGTTCACGTCGCAGCGCATGGAGCCCTGCTCCATCTTCACGTCCGAGACGTCGAGGCTGCGCAGCAGGTCCCGCAGCGTCGCGACGTACGCGCGCGCCACCTCCGGCGCCCGCCGCCCCGCACCGGTCAGCGGCCTGGTGACGATCTCGATGAGGGGGATGCCGGCGCGGTTGTAGTCCACGAGGGAGTACTCCGCGCCGTGGATGCGGCCGGTGGAGCCGCCCACGTGGGAGGACTTGCCGGTGTCCTCCTCCATGTGGGCGCGCTCGATCTGCACGCGGTAGGTGAACGCCTCCCCGGTGCCGTCCTCCGACGCCGGGACGTCCACGTCCAGCCAGCCGTCGAACGCGATGGGCTCGTCGTACTGGGAGGTCTGGAAGTTCTTCGGCATGTCCGGGTAGAAGTAGTTCTTCCGCGCGAACCGGCACTCGGCGGCGATCGTGCAGTTCAGCGCCAGGCCGATGCGGATCGCGGACTCCAGCGCCGTGGCGTTCAGCACCGGCAGGGAACCGGGCAGGCCCAGGCTCACCGGGTCCACCTGGGTGTTCGGCTCCGCGCCGAACGCCGTGGGCGCACCGGAGAACATCTTCGTCACCGTCGACAGCTCGACGTGGACCTCCAGGCCCATCACCGGGTCGAACCGGGCGACGGCCTCGTCGAAGGGGACGGTCTGTGCGCTCATGCGCGTGCCTCCACCGCGAGCTCGGGGATTCTCGACAGCAGCGGGGCGCCCCAGCGCTGCACCAGCAGCGCCTCCAGGGCGGCACCCACCCGGTACAGGCGGGCGTCCTCGCGGGCCGGGGCGAGGACCTGCAGGCCCACCGGCAGCCCGTCCGCCTCCGCCAGGCCCACGGGCAGGGACATCCCGGGGATCCCGGCGAGGTTCGCGGGGATGGTCGCGACGTCCCCGGCGTACATGGCCAGGGGGTCGTCCAGCTTCTCCCCCAGCCGGTAGGCGGTCGTGGGGGCCGTCGGCGAGACCAGCACGTCGACCTGCGCGAACGCGGCGTCGAAGTCGCGCTGCACCAGCGTGCGGACCTTCTGCGCGCTGCCGTAGTAGGCGTC
This sequence comes from Kineococcus anabasis, assembly GCF_054590795.1. Taxonomy (NCBI): domain Bacteria; kingdom Bacillati; phylum Actinomycetota; class Actinomycetes; order Kineosporiales; family Kineosporiaceae; genus Kineococcus; species Kineococcus anabasis. The sequence goes on along the minus strand of NZ_BAAIHU010000002.1, from coordinate 555,120 downwards.
GTAGTACCCGGCGGAGAGGGCGTAGGTGCCGAGGATGACGCGGCGCTTGACCTCCTCGCCGAAACCGGCGGCGCGGGTGGCGGCCATGACCTGCTCGGCGGTGACGCCGTCGCCGTCGGGCACCACCCGCAGGCCGTAGCGCATCCCGTCGTAGCGGGCGAGGTTGCTGCTCGCCTCGCTCGGCATGATCAGGTAGTAGGCGGGCAGCGCGTGCACGACGTTGGGGCAGCTCACCTCCACGACGTCCGCGCCCGCGGCGGTCAGCAGCTCCACGGCCTCCTCGAAGCGGGCGCGGACCCCGGGCTGGTAGCCCTCCCCGCCCAGCTCCCGCACGACGCCGACCCGCACGCCGGCCAGGCCGCCCGAGGCGCCCTCGCGGGCGGCGGCCACCAGCGCCGGCACGTCGTCCGGCAGGGAGGTGGAGTCCAGCGGGTCGTGCCCGGCCATGACCTCGTGCAGCAGCGCCGTGTCCAGCACGGTGCGCCCGCACGGACCGGCCTGGTCGAGGCTGGAGGCCATCGCGACGAGCCCGTAGCGCGACACCCCGCCGTAGGTGGGCTTGACGCCCACGGTGCCGGTGACGGCGGCGGGCTGGCGGATCGAGCCGCCGGTGTCGGAGCCCACCGTCAGGGGCACCTCGAAGGCCGCCAGGGCCGCGGCCGAGCCGCCGCCGGAGCCGCCCGGGATGCGGGTGAGGTCCCACGGGTTGCGGGTGGGGCCGAACGCGGAGTGCTCCGTGGTCGAGCCCATCGCGAACTCGTCCATGTTCGTCTTGCCGACGACCACCAGGCCGGCCGCGCGCAGCCGCCGCACCACGGTGGCGTCGTACGGGGGCACCCACCCCTCGAGGATCCGCGAGCCGCACGTGGTGGGCATGCCGACCGTGGTCAGCACGTCCTTCACGCCGATCGGCACCCCGGCCAGCGCGCCGAGCTCCTCGCCCCGGGCGCGCCGGGAGTCCACGTCGGCGGCGGCGGCGAGGGCCTGGTCGGCCGCGACGTGCAGGAACGCGTGGACACCGGCCTGCGCGTCGCCGTCGACGGCGGCGATGCGGTCCAGGTGGGCCCGGGTGGCCTCGGCGGAGGAGACCTCACCGGAGCGCAGCGCCCCCGCGAGGCGGGCGGCGTCCCAGCGGGTGAGGTCGCCGTCGTCCGTGGCCGCGCTCACGCGTCCTCCCCGAGGATCATCGGCACCCGGAACCGGCCGTCCTCGACCTCCGGGGCGGCGGCGAGGGCGTCCTGCGCGTCCAGGACCTCGGCGACGACGTCGGGTCGGGTGACGTTGCGCAGGGGCAGCGGGTGGGACGTGGCGGGCACGTCGTCCCCGACGACGGCGGCGACCTGCTTCACGGCCTCGAGGACCGCGTCGAGCTGACCGGCCATGCGGTCCAGCTCGTCGTCGGTCATGTCGATGCGCGCAAGTCGCGCCAGGTGCGCGACCTCGGGGCGGGAGATGACGGACACGGGGATCGAGTCTAGGCGGACGCCCCCGCGCGGTGACGGCACGGCTCCCCGCACCGGCGGCGGCCCCTCACACCAGCAGCTGCGTGGCCGCCAGCTCCCGGTAGAGCGGGGAGGTCTCCAGCAGCTGCGCGTGCGTGCCCGCCGCCACGACCCGCCCGGCGTCCACCACGACGATCTGGTCGGAGTCGACGACGGTGGAGAGCCGGTGCGCCACCACCAGCAGCGTCCGCTGCTCCGCCGCGGCGTCCAGCGCGTCGCGCAGCAGCGCCTCGTTGCGGGCGTCCAGGCTGGCGGTGGGCTCGTCCAGCAGGAGCAGCTCCGCCCCGGCCAGCAGCGAGCGCGCGATGGCCAGGCGCTGGCGCTGCCCGCCGGAGAGCAGCACCCCGCCCTCGCCGACCTCGGCGTCCAGGCCCGCCTCGCCGCGGGTCGCCAGCTCCGTCAGGCCCACCGCCGCCAGCACCCGCAGCACGTCCTGCTCCGAGGCCTGCGGCGCGGCCAGCAGCAGGTTCGAGCGCAGCGTGCCCGCCAGCACCGGGGCGTCCTGCTCGACGTAGCCCAGGCGGGCGCGCAGCTGCGGCAGCGGCAGGTCCCGCAGGTCCACCCCGTCCAGGCGCACCGCGCCGGAGTCGGGGTCGGCGAAGCGCTCCACCAGGGTCAGCACCGTGGACTTGCCCGCCCCGGAGGGACCGACCAGCGCGGTGCGGGTGCCGCGCGGCACGGCGAAGCTCACCCCGTCCAGGGCGCGCTCCCCACCGGGGTAGGTGAAGACGACGTCGTCGAGCTCCAGGGCCGGCACGCCGGGGCCCTGCCGTCGCGGGCCGGGCACGGGGCGGGGCTCCTCGCGCTCCACCTGCGTGCGCAGCACCTCGTCGATGCGGGTGAGGGCCGCGATGCCGGACTGCAGCACCGTCCACACCCCGAACAGCTGCCCCAGCGGGAAGATCAGGGTGAACAGCAGCAGCACGAACGTCACGAGGTCCGCCACGCTGGTCGAGCCGGCCGCCACGCGCGCCCCGCCGACCCCGAGGACGGCGATGAACGCGCCCTGGAAGGCGATCCCCATGAGCGGGGAGACGGCGGCGCGCACCCGGGCCGCGTGCACGGAGGCGTCCCGCGCCTCGGCCGCCGCCCGCACCACCTGCGCCAGCTCCCGGTCGGTGGCACCGCTGGCGCGGATCGTGCGCAGCGCCGAGAGCACCCGGGAGACCGCGGCGGTCATCGCGCCGACCCGCTCCCGGCCCACCAGCTCCACCGCCGAGAGGCTGCGCACGGCGACGAGGGAGATGCCGATGCCCAGCACCACCGCGGTGAGGGTCACGCCGAGCAGGACGGGGTCGAGCAGGCCCATCAGGACCAGGGCGCCCAGCGCGGTGAGCACCACGCCGACGACGTCGAACAACCCGGAGGTGACGACCGCGGACAGGGCGAGGGTGTCGCCGCCGACGCGGGAGAGCAGGTCCCCGGAGACGCGCCGGTCCCGCTCGGCCACCGTGATGCGCAGCAGGTGGGCGACGAGGTCGCGGCGCACGGCCAGCACGACGCCCGCCCCCGCGCGCTCCAGCAGGAACTGGGTGACGCCGTTCGCGACCGCCGCGGCGAGCACGACCACGACGAGCACGAGGACCGGGCCCGTGAGGGGCACACCGGTGCGCACGGCGTCGACGACGCGCCCCACGAGCAGCGGCTGCAGCAGCGTGGTGGCCGCGGCGGCGAGGGAGACCAGGACGGCCGCCACGAGCGAGGAGCGGTGCTCGCGCAGGTAGGGGGCCAGCAGGCGCGCGGCGGCGCGCACGGGCAGCGGGCGCGGCTCGGGCGCCGCGCCGGGGCCGGTCCTGTGGTCGGGACCGGTCGCCCGGTCGGGGCCGGTCCTGTGGTCGGGACCGGTCGTCCGGTCGGGGCCGGTCCTCTGGTCGGGGTGGGTCTGTCGGGTCGCGGCGGCGTCGTCCACGGGGGGAACTCTGCGCCGCCGCCACCCGCCGCCGCGTCCGCCGGTCGTCTCGGGCCTGCCGCCGCCGGCGGGACTCACCCCTCGGGCCCGGCGCGCTCCGCCGGCGCGGCCGCCGGGTCCTCCGCGGCACCCCCGTCCGCGCCGTCCCCCGCGCCCTCCCCCTCGGTGCCGCCGTCCGCGCCGTCGGGGGCCGCCCGCTCCACCATGTCCACCACGGCGTCCGGCCCGCCCTCCAGCAGCGCGCGGAAACCGTCCTCGGCGAGCACCGGCACGCCGAGCTGCAGGGCCTTGTCGTACTTGCTGCCGGGCGCGTCGCCCACCACGACGAAGGAGGTCTTCTTCGACACGCTGCCCGAGGCCTTCCCGCCCCGGGCGAGGACCGCCTCCTTCGCCTCGTCCCGGCTGAACCCCTGCAGGGAGCCGGTCACCACGACCGTGAGGCCCTCCAGCGTGCGCGGGACCGACTCGTCGCGCTCGTCCTCGGCGCGCACCCCGGCCGCGCGCCACTTGTCCAGCACCGCGACGTGCCAGTCCACGGAGAGCCAGTCGCGCAGCGCCTCGGCGATGACCGGGCCGACGCCCTCCACGGCCGCCAGCTCCTCCGTGCCGGCCGCGCGGATCGCGTCGAGGCTGCCGAAGTGCCCGGCCAGCGCCCGGGCCGCGGTCGGGCCGACGTGCCGGATCGACAGCGCCACCAGCACCCGCCACAGCGGCTGCTCCCTGGCCCTGTGCAGGTTCGCCAGCAGCCGGCGGCCGTTGGCGGACAGGCTGCCGTTCTTGTTCGTGAACAGCGGCACCCGCAGCAGGTCGTCCTCGGTGAGGTCGAACAGGTCCCCCTCGTCGGTCAGGACCCCGGCCCGCAGCAGGGCGGTGGCCGCCTCGTAGCCGAGGGCCTCCACGTCGAACGCGCCCCGGCCCGCGACGTGGAACACCCGCTCCCGCAGCTGCGCGGGGCAGCTGCGGGCGTTGGGGCAGCGGATGTCGACGTCGCTCTCCTTCTCCGGCCGCAGCTCGGCGGAGCACTCGGGGCAGTGCGTCGGCATGACGAACTCCCGCTCGCTGCCGTCGCGCCGCTCCACCAGCGGGCCGAGCACCTCGGGGATGACGTCGCCCGCCTTGCGGATGACGACGGTGTCGCCGATGAGGACGCCCTTGCGCCTGACCTCCGAGGCGTTGTGCAGCGTCGCCAGGCTCACCGTCGAGCCCGCCACCAGCACCGGCTCCATGAACGCGAACGGCGTCACCCGGCCCGTGCGGCCGACGTTGACCCGGATGTCGCGCAGCCGCGTCATCGCCTCCTCGGGCGGGTACTTGTAGGCGATGGCCCAGCGGGGGGCGCGGCTGGTGGAGCCGAGGCGGCGCTGCAGCGCGATCTCGTCGACCTTGACGACCACGCCGTCGATCTCGTGCTCGACGTCGTGGCGGTGCTCGCCGTAGTGGCGGACGTACCCGAGGACCCCGTCGAGGTCCTCGTGCACCTGCGCGCGGGCGGGGACCGGCAGCCCCCAGGCGCGCATCGCCCCGTACGCCGCGGACTGGGTGGCGGGCTCGAAGCCCTCGCGCGCGCCGACGCCGTGCACGAGGACCCGCAGCGGGCGGGTGGCGGTGACACGGGGGTCCTTCTGCCGCAGCGAGCCGGCCGCGGCGTTGCGCGGGTTGGCGAACGGCGCCCTCCCGGCCGCGACGAGGCCGGCGTTGAGCTCCTCGAACGCCCCGACCTCGAAGAACACCTCCCCGCGGACCTCCAGCACGGCGGGGACGTCCTGCCCCGTCAGGCGCTCGGGGACGTCGGAGATGGTGCGGACGTTGAACGTCACGTCCTCGCCGGTGCGCCCGTCGCCGCGGGTGGCGGCCAGCACCAGGCGGCCGTCCTCGTAGAGCAGGTTGATCGCCAGGCCGTCGATCTTGGGCTCGCAGAGCAGGTGGGCGCCCTCGCCGGCGTCGCGCACCACGCGCTGGTGCCACAGCTGGAGCTCCTCGGTGGAGAAGGCGTTGTCCAGGCTGAGCATCCGCTGGCGGTGGTCGACGGCGCGGAACTCCGTGGAGAAGGTGCCGCCCACCGTCTGCGTCGGGGAGTCGGGGGTGCGCAGGGCCGGGTGCTCGTCCTCCAGCGCGCGCAGCTCGCGTTCCAGCGCGTCGTAGTCGCCGTCCGACATGACCGGCGCGTCGCGCAGGTAGTAGGCGAAGCGGGCGGCGTTGACGCGCTCCACCAGGTCCTGCCACCGGTGCCGGGCCGCGTCGGGGACGGGCGCCGTCCCCGTGCCCCGCCCGGCCTGCACCTCGACGGACGCCTCGACGTCTGCCTCGACGTCCGCCTCGACGTCCGCACGGTCGACCTCGGTCTCGCTCACCGGCCACATCCTGCCGCCCGGCCCCGACAGGCGCCCCCGCGCCCGGCGCTGTGGCGGTGGAGGTGGCCGCGGACCTCCCGGCCCGGCGGCACCCCGCTCAGCCGGCGCTCCCCCCCAGCGGCGCGCGCAGCACGAGCATCTCCAGGTCGTCGCGGCGCGGCAGGCCGAAGCGCTCCTGCCCGTACGGGAACGGCACCCGCTCCCCCGTCTCGGCGAACCCGCGGCGCCGGTAGAACGCGAGCAGCTCCTCGCGCTGGCGCAGCACGCTGATCTCCATGTCGGTGCAGCCGGCCTGCCGGGCACGTCGGCGCGCCTCCTCCAGCAGCGCGCTGCCCAGCCCGGCGCCCTGCCGGCGCGGGCGCACGGCGAACAGCCCGAAGGACGCGCGGGTCCCGGAGACGTGCAGGTGGCAGCAGCCGAGCAGGCCGTCGTCCTCGGACTCGGCCAGCAGCACGGCGCCCGCCGGGTCCGCCAGCAGCTCCGCCACGCCCTCGGGGTCGGTGCGCTGCCCGTCCAGCAGGTCGGCCTCGGTGGTCCAGCCCTCGCGGCTGCTCTCCCCGCGGTAGGCGGACTCCACCAGGCGCACCACGTCGAGCACGTCCTCCGCCTCCGCCTCGCGGAAGCGGACGGCGGGGTCGGGCTCCGCACAGAAGGGGGTCGCGGGCAGGAACATCGGCGCGACGAAGGTGCTCATGGCGTCATCTTCGGTGACGCCCCGTCATGGGCGTCAAGCGGCCCCCCATCCGGAGCAACCGACACGCCCGCGGACACGCCGGGGAGAGCGCGCTCAACCCGCCGCGGCCTCCGCCAGCGCGCCCGCCGCCTCCCGCAGCCGCCGCAGCGCCGGCGCCACCAGGGCCGGGGCGATCTGCGCCAGGTCGCCCACCGGGGTCAGCACCAGCCCCGCCAGGTCCGCCGCCGGCAGGCCGACCCGCCGCCACGGCCCGCGCACCGCGTCGACGAGGGCACCCACCCCCGGCGGTGCACCGGCCACCGGCAGCACCCCCGCCCACAACCCCACCCCGGCCTCGACCGTGGCGGCGAGCGACTCCCAGCCGCCCGCGCCCAGCCCGGTCACGTCCACCGCGACGGCGTCGGGGCCCGCCGCGCGCAGCACCGCCCACGGCACCTCCGCCCCCGCGGCGTGCACCGCGGCCAGCGCCCCCGCCGAGCGCGCCGCCTCCAGCACCGCCCGCAGGCCGGCCTCCACCTCCAGCTGCTCCACCGCGCGCAGCCGCCCGTAGCCGCTGGCCGTGGGCAGCCGCCCCTCCAGCACCGCCGGCAGCACCGGCTCGTCGACCTGCACCACCACCCGCGCGCCCGGCACGAGCCTGCGCACTTCCCGCACGTGCGCCGCGACGCCCTCCGCGAGCGAGGCGACGAGGTCCCGCCGCGCTCCCGGGTCGGCCGCCGAGCGCTCCCCGCGGGTCAGCTCCACGCTCGCCGCCAGCAACCAGGGCCCCGCCACCTGCACCTTCAGCGGCCCCGCGTAGCCGTCGGCGACCTCGGCCAGCTCGTCCAGGTCCGCGCGCAGGAAGCTGCGGGCCCGCCCGGCGTCGCGGCCGGGACGGTCCACGAACCGCCACCCCGAGGGCTGCAGGTCCACCGCCAGGTCCACGAGCAGGCACGCCCCGCGCCCGACCGCGTCCGCCCCGGGACCGCGCCGGGGCAGCTGCGGCAGGAACGGCAGGTGCCCGGCGCCCAGCTCCCCGAACACCACCGCCGCGGCCTCGCGCGCCTCGACGCCCGGCACAGGACCCGGCGCGGTGGCCACCCCCCTCAGGTCCCCGGCCCTCAGCCGCCCGCCCGATGGCGCCGGCGACGGCTGAGGGAGGTCCCGGGCGTCGTTCGGGGGATGGGCCGCGGCGGGCCCGTCTGAAGACTTCACGGCACCGGACGCTACCCGCGCCCCACCCCGGTGCCCGCGCGCACCGCCCCCGACGAGGAGAGATCGACGATGACGCCTGCTCCCCCGCCCCGCACGGCCCGGCGCACCGGCAGGAGCGCGGCCGGCACCGTGCTCGTGCTCACCGCGGCGCTGGCCGCCGGCACGGCCGCACCCGCCGCCGCCGCGCCGCGCACCGAGGCGCTGCCCGGCACCGCCCCCCTCAGCCCGCTCGCCACGGCGCGCCCGGCCCACCTGGAGGAGGCGCAGAGCCAGTTCCTCGCGCGCACCCCCGCCGGGATCCGCGACCAGGAGCTCACCTGGGGTTCCTGCCCCGAGGGCACCCTGCCCCCCGGGCTGCCGCCCGTGCTGGAGTGCGCGACCGTGCGGGCGCCGCGCGACTGGGGCGCCCCGACCGACGGCGCCACCGTCGAGATCGCGATCAGCCGGGTGCGCCGCGAGGGGCCGCGCCCGGCCCGCACGATCCTCACCAACCCCGGCGGCCCCGGCGCGGCCGGCCTGTTCGTGCCGCTCGTGCTCGCCGACCGCCCGGCGCTGGCGAACTCCGAGGTCATCGGCATCGACGTGCGCGGCACCGGCGCCAGCACCAACGTCACCTGCGGCGACGGCACCGGCATCGAGGAGGCCCCGGACTGGCGCGACCGCTCCCCCGGCGCCCTGGAGAAGACCGCCGCCTCGATGCGCGGGATCGCCGAGGCCTGCAGCACCACCTCGCCGCTGGCCCCGTACGTCAACACCGAGCAGACCGTGGCCGACCTCGACCTCGTCCGCGCCCTGCTCGGCCGCGAGCAGGTCGACTGGGTCGGCTACTCCGGGGGCACCTGGCTGGGCGCGCAGTACGCCACCTACTTCCCCGCCCGCGTCGGCCGCTTCGTCCTCGACTCCGCCGTCGACGTCGCCAGCTCCTTCCAGCAGGGGTTCGCCGAGAACCAGCCCCTGGGCTTCCAGCGCCGCTTCACCCAGGACTTCCAGACGTGGGCCGCCAGGCACGACGCGATCTACCACCTGGGCAGCACGCCGCAGGAGGTGGACGGCACCTACGAGGCCCTGCGCGCCGACCTCGCGCTGCGCCCGCTCTCCGTCCCCGGCGGCCTGCACATCGACGGCGTGGTGCTGGACAACGTCATCGCGCAGTCGATGTACTCCAAGCAGGAGTTCGCCTACCTCGCCCGCCTGCTGGACATCGTCAACACCGTCTCCGGCTTCGTCCCGAAGGGGGAGGAGGCGCGCGTGCAGCGCCTGACCCGCGATCTCGCCCCGCTGGTGCGGGACCTGCTGCCCTCCCGGCCGCGGTTCGGGGTGCTCCCACCGCAGCCGGCCGCGTCCGCTCCCGACGCCGCGGTCGCGACCTTCTACAACATCATCTGCAACGACACCGCCTGGTCGCAGGGCGAGGAGTTCTGGAACGCGCTCGGGCAGCGGCAGGGCGAGAAGCACCCGCTGGTGGGCTGGAGCAAGACCCAGCAGCCGTGCGGCTACTGGGAGCGCCCCGCCTTCAGCCTGCCGAAGCCGGACGGGCGCGACCTGCCCCCGCTGCTGATCGTGCAGTCCGAGCGCGACCCCGCCACCCCGGTCGAGGGCGCGTGGCGCGCACACGCCGCGCTGCCGACCTCCCGGATGGTGCTCGTGGAGGACGAAGGCGACCACGCCCTGTACGCCAGCGTCGGCAACCCCTGCGTGGACGCGGTCGTGGACACCTTCCTCGCCACCGGCAGGGCACCGGCGGACAACGTGACCTGCGAGGGCACCGGCATCCCGGACCCCGGCGCGAAGCAGACGAAGAGCCAGCAGCTCATGCGCACCCTCATCACCGGCTGACACCGCACCACCGGCCGGCACCGTCGACGGGCACGGGAGGAACCGGAGGCCGTCCCGCACCCGCGGGGCGGCCTCCGCCGTCCCCCGCGGGTGCGGGACGGCGCGGACCCACCCGTCAGGTCACCGACCGTTCACCGCGTGTCCGATGGCGGTGACGACGGGAGACGGAGATCATGACCATCCTTCGACGGATGGGCCGCACCCGGCCCCCCGGAAGACTGCACGGGGCGAGACGCCCTCCGCGCCCCCCGCGCCCCTCGACAGGAGATCGACGATGACGCCTGCTCCCCCTGCCCGCGCGGTCCGACGGACCGGCCCGGCGATGGCCGGCACCGTGGCGACCCTGACCGTCGCCCTCCTCGCCGCCACCGCGGGGCCCGCCTCGGCCGCACCGCGCACCGGTGCGCTGCCCGGCAACGCCCCCCTCAGCCCGCTCGCCACCGCCCGCCCCGCCGGGCTCCCGGAGGCGCAGCGGCAGTTCCTCGCCCGCACCCCCGCCGCGATCCGCGACCAGAAGCTCACCTGGGGTCCCTGCCCCGAAGAGGCCCTGCCCCCCGGGCTGCCACCCGTGCTGGAGTGCGCGAGCCTGCGGGCGCCGCGCGACTGGGGCGCCCCGACCGACGGCGCCACCGTCGAGATCGCGATCAGCCGGGTGCGCCGCGAGGGGCCGCGCCCGGCCCGCACGATCCTCACCAACCCCGGCGGCCCCGGCGGCGCGGGCCTGTTCGTGCCGCTCGTGCTCGCCGACCGCCCGGCGCTGGCGAACTCCGAGGTCATCGGCATCGACGTGCGCGGCACCGGCGCCAGCACGAACACCACCTGCGGCCCGGAGGTGCAGGCCGAGGTCGGGGTGCTCCCGGACTGGCGCGACCGCTCCCCCCGGGCGCTGGCCGCCACCGCCACCGCCATGCGCGCGATCGCGAAGGCCTGCAGCAGCTCCTCACCGCTGGCCCCGTTCGTCAACACCGAGCAGACCGTGGCCGACCTCGACCTCGTGCGCGCCCTGCTCGGCCGCGAGCGGGTCGACTGGGTCGGCTACTCCGGGGGCACCTGGCTGGGCGCGCAGTACGCGACGTACTTCCCCGCCCGCGTCGGCCGCTTCGTGCTGGACTCCGCCGTCGACGTCGCCGCCCCGTTCCAGCAGGTGTTCGCCGAGGACCAGCCCCTGGGCTTCCAGCGCCGCTTCGCCGCGGACTTCCAGCCCTGGGCCGCGAAGCACCACACCCGCTTCCGCCTGGGCCGCACCGCGCAGGACGTCAACGGCACCTACGAGGCGCTGCGCGGCGACCTCGCCCAGCGCCCGCTGGACATCCCCCTGGTCGGGCGCGTGGACGGCGTGGCGCTCGACTCCATGATCGCCGGGGCGATGTACAGCAAGACCTCCTTCGAGGAGCTGGCGCGCACCCTGCGCCTGCTGCGGGTGATCTCCGACCTCGTGCCGCTCGGGGACCGCGCGGGCGTGCAGCGCCTCGCCCAGCAGGTCGCCCCCGACGTGCAGCAGCTGCTGCCCTCCCGCCCGCGGATCGGGGCAGCGCCGACGGCCCGGCCGGCCGGGAGCGCACCCGACGCGGAGAGCGCGACGTTCTACGCCGTCACCTGCAACGACACCGCCTGGTCGCAGGGCGCGAGGTTCTGGAACGCGCTCGGGCAGCGGCACGGGGAGAGGTACCCGCTGATCGGCTGGAGCACCACGCAGCAGCCGTGCGGCTACTGGAAGCGACCCCCGCTGAGCCTGCCGAAGCCCGACGGGCGCGACCTGCCCCCGCTGCTGATCGTGCAGTCCGAGCACGACCCCGCCACCCCCGTCGAGGGGGCCCGGCGCAGCCGCGCCGCCCTGCCCACCTCCCGGCTGGTGCTCGTGAGGGGCGAGGGCGACCACGCCCTGTACGCCAGCGTCGGCAACCCCTGCGTGGACGCGGTCGTGGACACCTTCCTCGCCACCGGGAAGGCGCCGGCGCGCGACGTCACCTGCCAGGGCACGGGGCTGCCGGTGCCCGGCGAGCGGCAGGCCAAGGGCCGCGAGCAGCTCCGCGAGCTCATCACCGGCTGACGCCGGCCACCGCGACGCCGACCGGAGGCCGTCCCGCACCCGCGGGGCGGCCTCCGCCGTCCCGTGCCGGGGTGCGTGCCGGAGGGTGCGTGCAGGTCCGGTGACCACGGGTCGTCCACCGGTTCCCGCGGCGGCAGGATGGCCCCGTGCCAGCACCCACCGCCCCCGCGCCCACCTCCCCGCCGGAGACGACGGCGCCGGTGCCGTTCCTGCTGTCGGCCGCCGACGAGGAGCGGCGCCGGGGCCTGCGGCAGATGCGGGTCGTCGCGGGCGGCCTGCTGCTGGCCGCCGCCGTCGTCTACTTCGCCACCCTCGGCACCTCCGGCGTCCTCGGCTACGTCAACGCCGCCGCCGAGGCCGCCATGGTCGGCGCCGTCGCCGACTGGTTCGCCGTCACCGCCCTGTTCCGCCGGCCCTTCGGCCTGCCCATCCCGCACACCGGCCTCATCCCCCGCAAGAAGGACGCCCTGGGGCAGAGCCTGGAGGAGTTCGTCTCCTCCAACTTCCTGGCCGAGCACGTGGTGCGAGACAAGGTCGCCCGCGCGGAGGTGACCCGGCGCCTGGCCTCGTGGGTGGTGCGCCCCGGCAGCGCCGAGCGCATCGTGGAGGAGGCCGCCGTCGTCGTCGGCGGCGGGCTGAAGCTCCTCAAGGACGACGAGGTCGCCGCACTGCTCGACCAGGTGCTGCTGCAGCGCATGGCGGAGGAGCCGTGGAGCCCCGCCGCGGGCCGCCTGCTGGAGCGGGTCGTGGCCGACGGCACCCACCACCCCGTCGTCGACGTGTGCCTGCGGGAGGCGCAGCGCTGGCTGGACCACAACGAGCACACGATCCTGGCGATGGTGGTGGAGCGCGCCCCGTCGTGGAGCCCGTCGTGGATCGACGAGCGGATCGGGCGCAAGGTGCACAGCGAGGCGCTGCGCTGGGTGACCGACGCCCTCGCCGACCCGGGCCACTCCGGCCGCCGGGCGATCGACGACCTGCTCTCCCGCTTCGCCCGGGACCTGCAGCACGACGCCACGACCAGGGCCCGGGCGCTGGAGTTCCAGAAGCGGCTGCTCACCCACCCCGACGTGCGGCAGACGATCGCCGGGCTGTGGGGCACGGTGCGCCGGCTGCTCACCGAGGCCGTCGCCGACCCCGGCAGCGAGCTGCGCGTGCGAGCCGTGAGGGCGCTGGGCGACCTCGGGCGGCGGCTGCTGGAGGACGACGCGCTGCGGGCCCGCATCGACTCCCACGTCGTGGACGCCACCGGGCACCTGGTGCGCCGCTTCGCACCGGAGATCGCCACCGTCATCTCCGAGACGGTCGCCCGCTGGGACGGCGACGACGCCGCCCGCCGCATCGAGCTGCACGTGGGCCGCGACCTGCAGTTCATCCGGATCAACGGCACCGTGGTCGGCGGGCTCGTCGGGGTCCTCATCCACGCCGCCACCCAGCTCGCCGGCCACTGAGCCCGCCGGGCGGCGCAGGGGCGCGGCCCGCGGGACACCACGTCCCGCGGACCGCGCCGCGCTCACCGGCTCACCGGCTCACCAGCGGCCGTGCACGTGCTCCCGGACCAGCTCGTCGTAGACGGCCCGCACCGCGGCGGCCTGCTCGTCCGTCACCGGCGGCAGCTGTGCCGCGGCGGCGTTGCGCCGGGCCTGCTCGCCGTTGCGGGCGCCCGGGATGACCGTCGTCACGCCGGGCTGGTCGACGATCCAGCGCAGCGCGAACGCCGCCAGCGGCACGTCCCCGGCGACCTCCGCCAGCCGGCGCGCGGCCTGCACGCCCACCTCGAAGGGCACCCCGGAGAACGTCTCGCCGATGTCGAACGCCTCGCCGCCGCGGTTGTACGTGCGGTGGTCGTCGGCGGCGAAGGTGGTGTTCTCGTCGTACTTGCCCGACAGCAGCCCCGAGGCCAGCGGCACCCGGGCGATGATGCCCACGTTGTGCTCCAGCGCCGCGGGCAGCACCTCCTCCAGGGGCTTCAGGCGCAGGCAGTTGAGGATGATCTGCACGCTGGACACACCGGGGCGCGCGATGGCGGTCAGCGCCTCCGCCGTGGTCTCCACCGACACGCCGTAGTTCGCGATGCGGCCCTCGGCGACCAGCTCGTCGAGGGCGTCGAACACCTCGTCGCGGTCGTAGACGGGCGTGGGCGGGCAGTGCAGCTGCACCAGGTCGAGCCGGTCGACGCCCAGGTTGGCGCGGCTGCGGTCGTTCCAGGCGCGGAACGCCTCGCGGGTGTAGGCCCCGGGGGTGTGCGGGTCGGCGCGGCGGCCCATCTTCGTGGCGACCGTCAGCTCCGCGGTGCGGTTCTCCCGCAGGTACCGGGCGATGAGCTGCTCGCTGCGGCCGTCGCCGTAGACGTCGGCGGTGTCCAGGAAGGTCACACCGGACTCCACGGCGGCGGTGAGGGTCGCCAGGGCGTCGTCCTCGCTGACCGAGCCCCAGTCGCCGCCGAGCTGCCAGCAGCCCAGCCCCACGACGCTGACCAGCCGCTGGGTCTTGCCCAGCATTCTCGTCTCCATGCCGCGGACCCTACGGGCTGGCGGAGCGCGCTCCCACCCCACCGCCCCGGTCCCGCAGCTCCCGCGCACCGCCGGCGCCCCGTTTCCCGCGGCGCGCAGCCGGGTATCGCTCCTACGGCGTAGACGCGCCCCGGCCGCCTCCCCGACGGCCGCCCGACCCGGAAGGCTCCCCCATGGCACACCACCCGCCGCGCACCGCGCACGGCGACACCCTCAGCGTCTCCGGCGCGGTCCGGGCCCGCGGCCTCTACGGCAGCACCCCCGGCCAGGACGTCGTGCGCTGCGGTGTCGCCGAGCTCGTCGGCACCTTCGTCCTCGTCCTGGCCGGCACCGCCACCGCGATGGGCTGGCTCGTGGGCCAGGCACCCGGGTACGAGCTGCTCGCCGTGGTGCTCGCCTTCGGCCTGGCGCTGGTGGCGCTGGCGGCCGGGCTCGGCCACGTCTCCGGCTGCCACCTCAACCCGGCGGTGACGCTGGGCCTGGCCGCGGCCGGGCGCTTCCCGTGGAAGGCGGTGCCCGTCTACGTGGGCGCCCAGCTCGTCGGCGCGGTGCTGGCCTCGCTCGCGGTGTGGGGGATGTACGGCTCGCGCGCCCGCGAGGAGGCCGGGCTGGCCACGACGGTCCCCGGTGAGGGCGTGAGCGACGTGCGGGCCCTGCTGGTGGAGGCGCTCATCACCTTCGTGCTGGTCCTCGTGGTGATCTCCGTCGCCACGGACGAGAGGGCTCCCGCGGCGGCGGCGCCCGTCGCGGCCGGTGCGGCGCTGGCGGTGTGCATCTTCATGGCGGCCCCGGTGACCGGTGGTGCGGTGAACCCCGCGCGCGCCTTCGGCCCGGCGATCGTGGCGGGCAACTTCACGAGCCTGTGGGTGTACCTGGTCGGGCCCGTCCTCGGCGGCGTCGCGGCGGCACTGCTGTACGACAAGGTCCTGGCGCGCACCGAGGCGCCCTCCTGAGACCGCTCGCCGGCACGGCGCGGGGCGGGGCCCCTCGCGGGCTCAGTCCCGCGCCGTGCCGGTGATGGTGGCCGAGCCCAGCACCCGGTCGCCGACGTAGAGGGCGACGGTCTGCCCCGGCGCCACCCCGCTGAAGGGGACGCGCAGCACGACGTCCACCTCCTCACCCGCCACCTGCACCACCGCGGGCACCGCCTCGCCGTGGGCGCGGACCTGCGCGGCGACCTCCACCGGCCCGGCCGGCGCGGGACCACCCCAGACGGGGGCGGTGGCGCTGAGGCGCCGCACCAGCAGCTCCTCCGCGGCGCCCACCACGACGCGCCGCTCCACCGGGCTGATGGACAGCACGTAGCGCGGCCGCCCGTCCGGTGCGGGCCGCTGCACCCCCAGGCCCTTGCGCTGGCCGATGGTGAAGCCGTACGCACCGGCGTGGGTGCCCACCACCTCCCCGCCCGTGTCGACCACCTCCCCCGGCTGCTCGCCGAGCCGGCGCCGCAGGAAGCCCCGGGTGTCGCCGTCGGGGATGAAGCAGATGTCGTGGCTGTCCGGCTTGGCCGCCACCGCCAGCCCCCGGCGCTGCGCCTCGGCGCGCACCTCCTCCTTGGAGGCGGCCTCGCCCAGCGGGAACAGCGAGTGCGCGAGCTCGGCGGGGGCGACGACCGCGAGGACGTAGGACTGGTCCTTGGCCGCGTCCCGCGCCCGGTGGAGCCGGGGCGTGCCGTCGGGGCCGGGCACGACGCGGGCGTAGTGGCCGGTGCAGACCGCGTCGAAACCCAGGGCGAGGGCCTTGTCGAGCAGCGCGGCGAACTTCACGCGCTCGTTGCACCGCACGCACGGGTTCGGGGTGCGCCCGGCGGCGTACTCGGCGACGAAGTCCTCCACGACGTCCGCCACGAACGTCTCGGACAGGTCCCACACGTAGAACGGGATGCCGAGGACGTCGGCGGCGCGGCGGGCGTCGCGGGCGTCCTCGATCGTGCAGCAGCCCCGCGCCCCCGTGCGCAGCGTGCCCGGGGAGCGTGAGAGCGCCATGTGCACGCCGACGACGTCGTGCCCGGCGTCCACGGCGCGCGCCGCCGCGACCGCGGAGTCCACCCCGCCGCTCATCGCGGCCAGCACGCGCATCAGGACGCCCTGCGCGCGCGGCTGGCGCGGGTGGCCCGCTGGGCGCGCGCGACGGCGGGGCCGAACGCCGCCACGGCCGCGGCGACGTCGGCGGCGGTGGTGGTGCGCCCGAGGGAGAAGCGCAGGGCGCCGCGCGCGTCGAGCGGGTCCACGCCCATGGCCAGCAGGACGTGGCTGGGCCGCGGCACCCCCGCCTGGCACGCCGAGCCCGTGGAGCACTCCACGCCGGCGGCGTCGAGGAGGTAGAGCAGGGAGTCGCCCTCGCAGTCGGGCACGGTGACGTGGGCGTGGCCGGGCAGGCGGCCGGCGGGGTCGGCGTCACCGCGCACCACGACCCCCGGCACCTGCGCCCGCAGGCCGGCGACGAGGTCCTCGCGCAGGAGCCGCAGCCGGGCGGCCTCGGCGTCCATCTCCGCGACGGCGGCGACGGCGGCGACGGCCATGCCGCGCACGGAGGGCACGTCGAGGGTGCCGGAGCGCACGCCGCGCTCCTGCCCGCCGCCGTGCTGGACGGCCACGAGGTCCAGGCCGCGGCGCAGCACCAGGGCCCCGGCGCCGACGGGCCCGCCGAACTTGTGGGCCGACAGCGCCAGCGCGTCCACGCCGGAGCCGGCGAAGTCGACGGGGACGTGGCCGACGGCCTGCACGGCGTCGGTGTGCACGGGGATGCCGGCGGCGGCGGCCAGGGCGGCGGCCTCGCGCACCGGCTGCAGGGTGCCGACCTCGTTGTTGGCCCACATGAGGGTCAGCAGGGCGACCTCGTCGCCGGAGGTCGCGATCGCCCGGTCGAGGGCGTCGAGGTCGAGGCGGCCGGTGCCGTCCACGGGCAGCCACGTCACCTCGGCGCCCTCGTGCCGCACCAGCCACTCCACGACGTCGAGGACGGCGTGGTGCTCGACGGCGGAGGCGAGGATGCGGCGGCGGCGCGGGTCGGCGGCGGTGCGGGCCCAGTACAGGCCCTTGACGCCGAGGTTGTCCGCCTCGGTGCCGCCGGCGGTGAGGACGACCTCGCTGGCCCCGGCGCCGACCGCGTCGGCGAGGGCCTCGCGGGACTCCTCCACCACCCTGCGGGCGCGGCGTCCGGCGCTGTGCAGGGAGGAGGCGTTGCCCGTGCGCCCGAGCTCCTCGACCACCGCGGCGGCGGCCTCGGGACGCAGCGGCGTCGTGGACGCGTGGTCGAGGTACGCCGGCACGGTGCACGAGTCTAGGTCGGTTCCCGGGGCCCGCCGCCCGGATCGCGGAGCCGGCGCCGCGGCCGCCGGGGGCGGCGCGGCGGTGCCGCACCCGCCGGGGAACGGGGACCCCCCGGCCGGCCGGTGCCAAGATCGCCGGACCGGTCGCCGCCCCCGGCGGGGCTGCGGCAGACTGCGGCGGTGCCCGTCCACACCCGAGGAGCCCGTCCCGCACCGCTCGGCGTCACCCTCCGGGGGGACGGCGCCGACGTGGCGGTGTTCGCAGCCCACGCCGACGCGGTCGAGGTGTGCCTGTCCGCGGGTCCCGGTGCCCCCGAGCGCCGCGTGCCCCTGCCGGACGTGGAGCACGGCGTGTGGTCCGGGCACGTGCCCGGCGTGGGGCCGGGGACGCGCTACGGCTTCCGGGTGCACGGGCGCTGGGAGCCGGAGCGCGGCCTGTGGCACAACCCGGCCAAGCTGCTGCTGGACCCGTACGCGCGCGGGGTGGAGGGCGAGGTGGCCCTGCGCCCGGAGATCTTCGCCCACACCGTGGGCGCGGACCTGACCGGCGACCCCACCGTGCGCGACGGGCGGGACAGCGCCCCCTTCGTCCCGCGGGGCGTGGTGCTCGGCGACCTGCCGGCGGACCTGGCGGTGGGCCCGGACGAGCGCCCGCACGTGCCGTGGGCCGAGACCGTCGTGTACGAGGCGCACGTCAGGGGCCTGACGAAGCTGCACCCCGAGGTCCCGGAGGAGCTGCGCGGCACCTACGCGGCCCTGGCGCACCCGGCGGTCGTGGAGCACCTGCTCGCCCTCGGGGTGACGACGGTGGAGCTGCTGCCGGTGCACGCCAGGTCCACGGAGGTCCCGCTGCGGCAGCGCGGGGCGGAGAACTACTGGGGCTACAGCACCCTGGGGTTCTTCGCCCCGGAGCCGGGGCTGGCGACGGCCGCGGCGCGGGCGGCGGGCCCGCAGGCGGTGCGCGAGGAGTTCCGCCGCGCGGTGCGGGACCTGCACGCCGCCGGGCTGGAGGTCCTCCTCGACGTCGTCTACAACCACACCTGCGAGGGCGGCCCGGACGGCCCGTCGCTGTCGTGGCGCGGGCTGGACGACCGGACGTACTACCTGCGCGACGCCGCGGGGCGCCCCTTCGACGTGACCGGCTGCGGCAACTCGCTGGACTTCCGCTCCCCGCGGGTGGTGCAGCAGGCGCTGGACTCGTTGCGGTACTGGGTGTCCGAGCTGGGGGTGGACGGTTTCCGGTTCGACCTGATGACCACCCTGGCCCGCGGCGGGGACGGCTTCACCCCGGACCACCCGTTCCTGGTGGCGCTGGCCACCGACCCGGTCCTGGCGGGGACCAAGCTCGTCGCCGAGCCGTGGGACATCGGGCCGTACGGCTGGCGGACGGGTCAGTTCCCGGCACCGCTGACGGAGTGGAACGACCGGTTCCGCGACGGGGTCCGGCGGTTCTGGCTGACCGACGCGCGGGAGGCGGCCTGCGGTCACGGCGCCCCCGACGCCCCGGGCCGGGGGCTGCAGGAGATCGCGACCCGGTTCGCCGGCTCCGCCGACACGTTCGACCCGCAGCGCGGGCGCCTGACGAGCGTCAACTTCGTCACCGCCCACGACGGTTTCACCCTCGCCGACCTCACCGCCTACGACCGCAAGCACAACGAGGCGAACGGCGAGGGCAACCGCGACGGGAGCGACTCGGACACGAGCTGGAACCACGGGGTGGAGGGACCGGTCCCCGAGGGGGAGGTGGCCACCGCCAGGCGCCGCTCGATGCGGAACCTGCTCGCGACGCTGGTGCTGTCCACGGGCGTGCCGATGCTGACGGCGGGCGACGAGTTCGGGCGCAGCCAGGGCGGCAACAACAACGCCTACTGCCAGGACAACGAGGTGTCCTGGGTGGGGTGGGAGCTCGCGGGCTGGCAGCGGTCCCTGCTGGTGGACACCCGTGCCCTGCTGGAGCTGCGCCGGCGCTACCCGGTGCTGCGGCGCGGCGGCGCGGTGCCGGGGCGCCCGCCGCGGGAGAGCCGCCACGACCTGCTGTGGTTCGGCGCGGACGGGCAGCCGATGAGCGTGGAGCGCTGGCACGAGGCGGGGCGCCGGGTGCTGCAGGTCCTGGTGGACGGCCGGGAGACCGGGGAGGACTCGGTGCTCGTGGTGCTGCACGGCTGGGACGCGCCGGGGGAGGTCGTGCTGCCCGTGGTGCCGGGGGCCGGGAAGCTGCTGCACCTGTGGAACTCGGCCGTGGAGGCCCCGGCGCAGGCGGCCGCCCCCGGCGGCGGGCGGGCCGGTGAGCCCGTCGAGGCTGGGAGCACCCTGCGGGTGGCGCCGTGGTCGGTGCAGGTGCTCGCCACGGCCTGAGGTCCGCGGCCGCGCACGTGCCGGAGGCCGGCACCCCGCAGGGGGTGCCGGCCTCCGGTGCGTGCCGTCCGCCGGTCAGGCGTTGACGACGAGGCCCAGCTCCGCGGGCGACGCCAGCCCGGCGTGCCGGGGCAGGATGCGCACCGTGTAGCCGAACGGGCCGGTCTGGCGCAGCGTGAGCCTGCCCTCGTAGCGGTGCCTGCCCGCCTCGTAGGCCTCGGCGTGCTCCAGGGCCACGACACCGGCGACGGTGAGCTCGTCGGACTCCGACACCCGGCCGTGCACGACCTCCACCTGCACGTCCGCGGGGTCGAGGTCGCCCAGGGAGACGAACCCGCGCACCTCGATGACGTCGCCCACCTGCGGGTAGTCCCCGACACCGGTGGACTCCACGTGGTCGACGCGGACCGCGGACCAGGACGTGCGCAGCTGCTGCTTCCAGGCGGCGAGGTCGCGGGCCGCACGGGCACCCGTGGCGGTGGCCGCGCGGCCGGCCGCGGTCGCCGGCACGTACAGCTGCTGGACGTAGTCCTGCACCTGGCGGCTCGCGAGGACCTTCGGCCCCAGCGAGGCGAGGGTGTGGCGGACCATCTCGATCCAGCGGGCGGGCAGGCCGCGCTCGTCGCGGTCGTAGAACCGGGCGGCGACGGAGTTCTCGATGAGGTCGTACAGCCCCTCGGCCTCGATGTCGTCGCGGTGCTCGGGGTCCTCCACGCCGTCGGCGGTGGGGATCGCCCAGCCGTTGGCGCCGTCGAACCACTCGTCCCACCAGCCGTCGAGGATGGAGAGGTTGAGCCCGCCGTTGAGCGCGGCCTTCATCCCGGACGTGCCGCACGCCTCGAAGGGCCGCAGCGGGTTGTTCAGCCACACGTCGCAGCCCGGGTAGAGGGTCAGGGCCATGGTGATGTCGTAGTTCGGCAGGAACACGATGCGGTGCCGGACGCCCGCGTCGTCGGCGAAGCGCACCATCTGCTGGATGAGGCGCTTGCCGGTCTCGTCGGCGGGGTGGGACTTGCCGGCGATGACGAGCTGCACGGGCCGCTCGGGGTGGGTCAGCAGGGCCTTCAGCCGCTCGGGGTCGCGCAGCATGAGGGTGAGGCGCTTGTACGTGGGGACGCGGCGGGCGAAGCCGATGGTCAGCACGTCCGGGTCGAGCACGTCCTTGATCCAGCCGAGCTGCGCCTCGCTGGCCCCGCGCTGCAGCCAGGAGCGCTTCAGCCGCGTGCGGGCGTCGGCCACGAGCCGGGCGCGCAGGATGCGGCGGGTGCGCCAGATCTCCTCGTCGGGGATCTGCGCGACCTGGTCGAAGCCCTCGCCGCTGCTGACGAAGTCGCCTCCCGTGTGCTGACGGGCCATCGCCACGATCTCGGGGGCGACCCAGGTGGGCGCGTGCACGCCGTTGGTGATGGAGGTGATGGGCACCTCGGGGGCGTCGAACCCCGGCCACAGGCCCGTGAACATCCCGCGGCTGACGGCGCCGTGCAGCTGGGAGACGCCGTTGGCGCGCTGGGCCAGGCGCAGGCCCATGACGGCCATGTTGAAGACGCCGGGGTCGCCGCCGGGGTAGCTCTCGGCGCCGAGGGCGAGGACGCGCTCCAGCGGGACGCCGGGCATCCCGCCGGCGCCGCCGAAGTACAGCTCCACCTGGTCCCGGCCGAAGCGGTCGATCCCGGCGGGGACGGGCGTGTGGGTGGTGAACACCGTGGAGGCCCGCACGGCCTCCAGCGCCTCGTCGAAGCCCAGCCCGCCGTCGGTGATGTGCTCGCGGATGCGCTCCAGGCCGAGGAAGCCGGCGTGGCCCTCGTTCATGTGGTAGACCTCCGGCGCCGGGGCGCCGGTGATGCGCGCCCAGGCCCGCAGGGCCCGCACGCCGCCGACGCCGCAGAGCAGTTCCTGCTGCAGGCGGTGCTCGCCGCCGCCGCCGTAGAGGCGGTCGGTGATGCCGCGGGCGGCGTCGTCGTTCTCCTCCACGTCCGAGTCGAGCAGCAGCAGGGGGACCCGCCCGACCTGCGCCCGCCAGATGTGCGCGTGCAGGGTGCGCCCGCCGGGCAGGCCGATGCTGACGGTGGCGGGCGTGCCGTCCGCCTCGCGCAGCATCGACAGGGGCAGGCCGTCCGGGTCGAGGACGGGGTAGGTCTCCTGCTGCCAGCCGTCCCGGGAGAGGGACTGCTTGAAGTAGCCGGTGGCGTAGAACAGGCCGACGCCGACGATCGGGACGCCGAGGTCGCTGGCGGACTTCAGGTGGTCCCCGGCGAGGATGCCGAGGCCGCCGGAGTACTGGGGCAGGGCGCCGGTGATGCCGTACTCCATCGAGAAGTACGCGATGGCCTTCGGCGCCTCCTCCCCGAGCCCGGCGTACCAGCCGGGGCGGGAGAGGTACTCGCGCAGGTCGGCGAGGGCCTCCTGGACCCTGGCCACGAAGCCGGCGTCGCCGGCGAGCTCGTCGAGGCGCTCGGTGCTCAGCGCGCCCAGCAGCGCGCCGGGCTCCCGGTGCACCGCGGCCCACGCGGCGGGGTCCATCGACTCGAAGAGGTCCCGAGTCGGCTTGTGCCACGACCAGCGCAGGTTGCTCGCCAGCTCGCCCAGCGGGGCGAGGGGCGCGGGCAGGACGGTCCGGACGGTGAAGCGACGGATGGCTCTCACGGTCCGGCAGCGTAGCGAGGGGATCCCTCCCGCGCCCTGCGTGCGGCGGGCCCGTGTGAACGGCGTGTGAACAGGGGTGACGGCGCGCCGTCGCGGCCGGGCCTCGGTAGGTTTCCCCCGTGAGCCCTGACGTGAGCCCAGCACAGGACCAGAGCTCGACCGGCCGCCGCGGGGGGAGCCGCGACGGGACGGGAGAGGCCGCCGCGGCACGGCCGGGGGCGGCACGGCCGGAGGTCGAGGCGCAGACCACCTCGGTGACGGACGCCGCGCGGGACACGACCGCGGCGGCCGACGAGCCCGCCCACGCGGGCCCCACCCGCTCCGCCCGCGGCGCGCTGGAGCTCGGGCGCATCCCCGTCCTGGCGGTCGGGCCCGTCGTGGACTGCGGCCGCTGGCCGGCCAAGGCGGTCGTCGGGGAGCCGGTGCCCATCACGGCGACGGTGTTCCGCGAGGGCCACGACGCCGTCGCGGCCACGGCCGTCCTGGTCGGCCCGGACGGGCGGGACGCCGCGTGGGCGCCGATGAGGACCACCGTGCCGGGGACCGACCGCTACGAGGCGGTGCTCGCGCCCACGTCGGAGGGCGACTGGGGCATCCGGGTCGAGGGCTGGTCGGACCCGTACGGCACGTGGGAGCACGACGCCACCATCAAGGTCCTCGCCGGGGTGGACGCCGCCCTCATGCTGGAGGAGGGCGCGCGCGTCCTGGAGCGGGCCCTGGCGCTGCCGGGCCGCTCCGACACCGACCGCAAGGTCCTGACCGACGCCGTCACCGGCCTGCGCGACGCCTCCCGGCCCGAGGCCGCGCGCCTGGCGGCGGGCACCTCGCGCGCGGTGCACGAGGTCCTGGCGGCCATGCCGCTGCGCGACGCGGTGTCCGCCTCGCCCACCTACCCGCTGCGGGTGGAGCGCCCGCTCGCGCTGTTCTCCAGCTGGTACGAGTTCTTCCCCCGCTCGGAGGGAGCCTGGTTCGACGAGCAGGAGGGCCGCTGGCGCTCCGGCACGTTCGCCACCGCGGCGCAGCGCCTGCCGGAGATCGCCGCGATGGGCTTCGACGTCGCCTACCTGACCCCGATCCACCCCATCGGGCGCACCAACCGCAAGGGCCCCAACAACACCCTCACCGCCGGGCCGCTCGACCCCGGCTCGCCGTACGCGATCGGCGCCGCGGAGGGCGGGCACGACGCCGTGCACCCCGACCTCGGCACGATGGAGGACTTCGACGCCTTCGTCGCCGAGGCCCGCCGCAACGGCCTGGAGGTCGCCCTCGACCTCGCGCTGCAGTGCGCCCCGGACCACCCGTGGGTGGAGCAGCACCCGGAGTGGTTCACCACCCGCGCCGACGGCTCCATCGCCTACGCGGAGAACCCGCCGAAGAAGTACCAGGACATCTACCCGCTCAACTTCGACAACGACCCGGCCGGCATCTACGCCGAGGTCCTGCGGGTCGTGGAGCTGTGGGTCGCGCACGGCGTGACGCTGTTCCGCGTGGACAACCCGCACACCAAGGCGGTGCAGTTTTGGGAGTGGCTCATCGGGGAGGTGAACAGCCGCCACCCCGAGGTCGTGTTCCTGTCGGAGGCGTTCACGAAGCCGGCGATGATGCACACCCTCGCCAAGGTGGGCTTCCAGCAGTCGTACACCTACTTCACGTGGCGCAACGCCGCGTGGGAGCTGCGCGAGTACCTCACCCAGCTCACCACCGAGTCGGCGCACTACATGCGGCCGAACTTCTGGCCGACGACGCACGACATCCTGACGCCCACCATGCAGCACGGCGGCACGGCCGTCTTCAAGCTGCGGGCGGTGCTCGCCGCGACGATGGTCCCGTCCTGGGGCATCTACACCGGCTACGAGCTGGTGGAGAACCAGCCCCGCCCCGGCGTGGAGGAGCAGCTCGACAACGAGAAGTACCAGTACCGCCCGCGCGACTTCGCCGCCGCCGAGCGGGAGGGCCGCAGCCTGGCACCGCTGCTGCGCCGCCTCAACGAGGTCCGGCGCGGGCACAAGGCGCTGCAGCACCTGCGCGGGACCGCCTTCCACTCCAGCGACGACGAGAACTTCGTGGTGTACTCGCGCCGCTGGACGCCGGCGCACAACCAGGAGGGCGACGAGGACCTGCTGATCGTCGTCGTCAACCTCGACCCGCACAACGCCCGCGAGACGACCGTGCACCTGGACATGCCCGCCCTGGGCATGGAGTGGCACGAGGCCTTCGAGGTGCACGACCTGCTGACCGGCGCGTCCTGGACGTGGGGGGCGCACAACTACGTCCGCCTGGACCCGGTGTACTACGAGCCCGCGCACGTGCTGCACGTCAGGAGGCGGTGAGTGGACAACCTCCACATCGCGGGCCCCGGGTTGAAGAACGACCCCCACTGGTACAAGTCGGCCGTCTTCTACGAGGCGCTGGTGCGCGCCTTCGCGGACTCCAACGGCTCGGGCAGCGGGGACTTCTCCGGCCTGCTCGGGAAGCTCGACTACCTCCAGTGGCTCGGCATCGACTGCATCTGGCTGCCCCCGTTCTACGCCTCGCCCCTGCGCGACGGCGGGTACGACATCTCCGACTACTGCGCGGTGCTGCCGGAGTTCGGGACGCTGCCGGAGTTCCAGCGCCTGGTCACCGAGGCCCACAACCGCGGCATCCGGATCATCGTGGACCTGGTGATGAACCACACCAGCGACCAGCACCCGTGGTTCCAGGCCAGCCGCTCCGACCCGGACGGCCCGTACGGGGACTTCTACGTCTGGAGCGACACGGACGAGAAGTACTCCGACGCGCGCATCATCTTCGTGGACACGGAGACGTCGAACTGGACGTTCGACCCGGTGCGCCGGCAGTACTACTGGCACCGCTTCTTCAGCCACCAGCCGGACCTCAACTTCGAGAACCCGGACGTGCAGGAGGCGATGTTCGACGCCGTCCGCTTCTGGATGGACCTGGGCATCGACGGCTTCCGCCTCGACGCGGTCCCCTACCTGTTCGAGGAGGAGGGGACCAACTGCGAGAACCTGCCGCGCACCCACGACTTCCTGCGCAGGCTGCGGAGGATGGTGGACGAGGAGTACCCGGGGCGGGTGCTGCTGGCGGAGGCCAACCAGTGGCCCTTCGACGTGGTGGAGTACTTCGGCACGGAGGAGGAGCCGGAGTGCCACATGTGCTTCCACTTCCCCGTGATGCCGCGCCTGTACTACGCGCTGCGGGAGGAGAAGGCCACCCCGATCGTCGACATCCTCTCCGCCACCCCGGAGATCCCCGTCTCCGGCGGGCAGTGGGGCACGTTCCTGCGCAACCACGACGAGCTGACCCTCGAGATGGTGACGACGGAGGAGCGCGCCGCCATGTACGGCTGGTACGCCCCCGACCCGCGGATGCGCGCCAACATCGGCATCCGGCGCCGGCTGGCCCCGCTGCTGGACAACTCCCGCCCGGAGATCGAGCTCATCCACGCGCTCGTGCTGTCCCTGCCGGGCAGCCCGTGCCTGTACTACGGCGACGAGATCGGCATGGGCGACAACATCTGGCTGGCGGACCGCGACGCGGTGCGGACGCCGATGCAGTGGACCCCGGACCGCAACGCGGGGTTCTCCTCGGCGGACCCGGGCAAGCTGTACCTGCCCACGGTCCAGTCGCTCGTCTACAACTACCAGGCGGTCAACGTCGAGGCGCAGCTGGCGTCGTCCTCGTCGCTGCTGCACTGGGTGCGCAACGTCCTCGCGGTGCGCAAGCAGCACCCGGTGTTCGGGCTGGGCAGGTACGTGGCCCTGACCTCCCGGCACCCCCAGCTCCACGGGGAGGTCGCGGCGCACCCCGCGACCGAGGCCGTGGGTGCCGAGGCGCTGCGGGCCGAGGCGCTGGGGCCCGACATGGTGGGCGCGGAGTCGCACGCCGCGGCCCCGAACCGGCGGCAGGGCGGCGCGCAGGTCAGCACGCTGGAGGCGCGCGCCGGGGAGGAGTCGCTGGAGCGGGCCGTCGGCGCACCCGAGGTGCGTCCCGACGACGGGTTCTGCGACAACGACGCCGTCCTGGCGTTCCTGCGCGTCCTGGACCCCTCGCACGAGCGGCGCGGCGAGACGGTCCTGTGCGTGAACAACCTCTCCACCTCGGCGCAGTCGGCGCACCTGCGCATCCCCGGGTACGAGAACGCCGTCGTCCGGGACCTGTTCGGCGGCGCCTCGTTCCCCTCGCTGGACGCCGAGGGCTGCCTGCGCGTCACCATCGGCGGGCGGGACTTCTTCTGGCTCCGGCTCATCCGTCCCGACGACGAGCGCTGAGGCCCCTCCCGCCGCTCGCGCGGGCAGGGGCGGGGCCACGGGCCGGGGCGCGCACAGCGCCCCGGCTCGCTAGGTTCTGCAGGGTGAGCGAGCAGACGAGCACCCACTCCGAGGCACCGCTGTCCGTTCCCGGCCCCGCCCCCGCCGAGGAGGCGCTGGCGCCCCTGCTGGGCGCGTGGCTGCCGGGCAGGCGCTGGTTCGCCCACAAGGGCGGCGACGTCAGCGTGACCGGGACGCAGGTGGTCCCGCTGCCCGGCCCCGCGGGCGTGCGGGTCCTCCTCGTGCTGGCCGCGACCCGCTCCGGCTCGGAGAGCGCCACCTACCAGGTCCCGCTGACCGTGCACCCCTCCCCCGCCACCGGCCTGGAGGACGCCCTCGTCGGCGAACTGCCCGCCACCCCCGCCGGCGAGCCTGGCGGGTGGGTCTACGACGGCGCGGCCGATCCCGCGTTCGTGCACGCCCTGCTGGGTCTCGTCGCCGGCGGTCGGGCGGCACGGGGGCCCGGCGCGCTGGCCGTGCGCGGGGTGCGCCCGGCCTCCGGGCTGCCCGTGCCGGTCGACGCCCGCACCCGCGTCCTGCGCGGGGAACAGTCCAACACCTCCGTCATCGTCGAGGCCGACGGGCACACCCCGCTCATCGCGAAGCTGTTCCGCGTCCTGCACCCCGGTGACAACCCGGACGTCGTCGTGCAGAGCGCCCTGGCCGCCGCCGGCTGCAGCCGCGTGCCCCGCCCCGCCGGGTGGGTCGAGGGCACCTGGGGCGTCGGGGACACCGAGGTCAGGGGGCACCTGGCGTTCGTCACGGAGTTCCTCGCCGGCAGCGAGGACGCCTGGCGCGTGGCGTGCGCGGCGGTGGAGGCGGGCCGCGACTTCACCGCCGAGGCCGGTGAGCTCGGGCGCGCCACCGCGCAGGTGCACGCGGTGCTCGCCGCGACGCTCCCCACCGCGCACGCCACGCCCGAGCGCCTCGGCGCGCTCGCCGACGGCCTCGTCGCCCGCGTGGACTGGGCGACGTCGGCGGTGCAGGAGCTGCGCCCGTACGCGGAGCGGGCCCGCGCGGTCGCCGGCTCGGTGCGCTCCGCCGGGCACTCCCCGGACCTGCAGCGCGTCCACGGGGACTACCACCTCGGCCAGGTGCTGCACTCGGCCGAGCGCGGGTGGGTCCTGCTGGACTTCGAGGGCGAGCCGCTGCGGCCCCTGGCCGAGCGCAGCGTCCCGGACCTCGCCCTGCGGGACGTGGCCGGGATGCTGCGCTCCTTCGACTACGCCGGCCGGCACGCCACCGTCGGCTCGCAGGACCCCGCGGCGGCCGCCCGCGCGCAGGCCTGGACCGAGGCCGGCCGGGAGGCGTTCCTCGACGGGTACGCGGACGTCGCCGGCCTGGACCCCCGCACCGGTGGCGCCCCCGCCGTGCTGCTGCGGGCGCTGGAGCTGGACAAGGCCCTGTACGAGGTGGTGTACGAGGCGCGCAACCGGCCCGACTGGCTGCCGATCCCCCTGGCGGCCGTGGAGCGGCTCCTGTCCTGAGGCCCGGCCCGGCCGCCGAACCGTTCCCCGGACCGGTTCCGCGGCCCCGGCCGGGGTGGCTCACCCGCTGTGGCGAGCTGGGGCCGACAGCGACAGACTGACGGACATGCCGACGACACATCACGCGCTGCCGGTCGACGCGGAAGTTCTGGCCAGGGTCGCCGCGGGCGCTCACCACGCCCCGCACTCCGTCCTCGGAGCGCACCCCGGGCCCGACGGCGTGACCGTCCGCACCCTGCGGCCCTTCGCACGCAGCGTCGCCGCCGTCCTGCCGGACTCCTCCCGCGTTGAGCTCGAGCACGAGCACGACGGGGTGTGGGCCGGGGTCCTGCCGACGCCGCAGGTGAGCGACTACCGCATCGAGGTCACCTTCGACGGCGGGGAGCCGCACCTCGTCGACGACCCCTACCGGTTCCTCCCCACCGTCGGGGAGGTCGACCTCCACCTCATCGCCGAGGGCCGCCACGAGCAGCTGTGGACCGTCCTGGGCGCGCACGTGCGCCGCTTCGGCGGGCAGCTGGGCGACGTGGTCGGCACGTCGTTCGCGGTGTGGGCGCCCAACGCCCGCGCCGTGCGCGTGGTCGGCGACTTCAACCACTGGACGGGGCGGACCCACGCCATGCGCTCCCTCGGGGGCTCGGGGGTGTGGGAGGTGTTCATCCCGGGCGTCTCGGCGGGCAACCGCTACAAGTACGAGATCCTCGGCGCCGACGGGCACTGGCGGCAGAAGGCCGACCCGATGGCGCAGGCCACCGAGGTGCCGCCGGCCACCGCCTCCGTGGTGACCGAGAGCTCCTACGAGTGGAACGACGGGGACTGGATCGCCCGCCGCGCCGCCAGCGACCCGCTGTCCGGGCCGGTGTCCGTCTACGAGGTGCACCTCGGCTCCTGGCGGGTGGGGCTGAACTACCGCCAGCTCGCGGAGGAGCTGGTGGAGTACGTCAGCGAGCTCGGTTTCACGCACGTGGAGTTCCTGCCCGTCGCGGAGCACCCCTTCGGCGGCTCGTGGGGCTACCAGGTCACCTCCTACTACGCGCCGACGTCGCGGTTCGGCTCTCCTGACGACTTCCGCCACCTCGTGGACAGGCTGCACGCCGCGGGGATCGGCGTCATCCTCGACTGGGTCCCGGCGCACTTCCCCAAGGACGCCTTCGCCCTGGCCCAGTTCGACGGGCAGCCGCTCTACGAGCACCCGGACCCGCGCCGTGGAGAGCAGATGGACTGGGGCACGCTGGTCTTCGACTACGGCCGCACCGAGGTGCGCAACTTCCTCGTCGCCAACGCGCTGTACTGGCTGGAGGAGTTCCACATCGACGGCCTGCGGGTGGACGCCGTGGCCTCGATGCTGTACCTGGACTACTCCCGCGAGGAAGGGCAGTGGGCGCCCAACCAGTACGGCGGCCGCGAGCACCTGGAGGCCATCGGTTTCCTGCAGGAGACCAACGCCACCGCCTACAAGCGCGTCCCCGGCATCATGATGATCGCCGAGGAGTCCACCGCCTGGCCGGGGGTGACCCGGCCCACCTACGCCGGCGGCCTCGGGTTCGGGATGAAGTGGAACATGGGGTGGATGCACGACACCCTGAACTACGTCTCCCAGGACCCGGTGCACCGGCAGTACCACCACCACGAGCTGACGTTCTCCATGGTGTACGCGTTCAGCGAGCAGTTCGTGCTGCCGATCTCGCACGACGAGGTCGTCCACGGCAAGGGCTCCCTGCTGCGCAAGATGCCCGGTGACCGCTGGCAGCAGCTGGCGAACCTGCGGGCGTACCTGGCCTACATGTGGGCGCACCCCGGCAAGCAGCTGCTGTTCATGGGCCAGGAGCTGGCCCAGGAGGCGGAGTGGTCGGAGTCCCGCTCCCTGGACTGGTGGCTCCTGGACACCCCGTGGCACCGCGGGATGCACTCCCTCGTGCGGGACCTCAACGCGCTGTACAAGAAGTGGCCCTCCCTGTGGGAGCAGGACTTCGACAGCCGCGGGTTCCAGTGGATCGACGCCAACGACACGCACCACAACGTCGTCTCGTTCACCCGCTGGGCCAAGGACGGCACCCCGCTGGTGTGCATCGTCAACTTCAGCGGCATGCCGCACGAGACCTACCGGGTGGGCCTGCCCGAGCAGGGCCGCTGGCTGGAGGTGCTGAACACCGACTCCGACGGCTACGGCGGCTCCGGGGTCGGGAACATGGGCGCGGTCACCTCCGAGGAGGTCGAGTGGCACGGCCGGCCGCAGTCCGCGCAGCTGCGCGTCCCGCCGCTGGGCGCGCTGTGGCTGGTGCCGGAGCGCGCCGAGCCGTGACGGCCGCCTGAGGGCGACGCACACGCACAGGGGGACCGGGCCCGTCGGGCCCGGTCCCCCTGTGCGTGTGCCCTGCCGTGGACCCGGGGCTCAGGCCGCCGAGTCGTGCGGGGAGGCGTACGAGCGCGCCGCGTCCGCCTTCTTCGGCGCGCGGCTGGTGTCCTCGAAGAACCCGGTGCGGCTGACCGCCAGGGTCTGGACCGCGTGCGCGGCACCGTCACCGAGCTCGGCGAGCGCCTTGGTGCTGATGTTGGTGATGTCGTCGCAGGCCTGGTGGTAGCACTCGTCGTAGGCCTTGCCGGCGGTGCCGCCGAAGACCTTGGCCTGCTCCTCCGTCTTGATGCCCTCCGCGCCGCTGAACAGGCCCCCGGCGGGGATGCCCGCGGCGATGAACGGCCCGTAGTCGGAGCGGCCGTTGAACTCCGTCGGCGCGGTGGCGAGCTCCTGCCCCTCGAAGTACGACGTGAACACCGACTCGATCTGGGCGGAGCCGGGAGGGCCGGCCGGCGCCCCTTCCGCGGCGTCGCCGTTGCCGTCGTAGACGAACCGGACGTAGTTCGGGGAGCCCAGCATGTCGAAGTTCAGGTTCGCGTAGACGTCGCCGAGCTCGTCGTCGGTGAGGTGCTCCACGTAGTGCTCCGAGCCGAGCAGGCCGAGCTCCTCCGCACCCCAGAACGCGAACCGCACGCGCTGGCGGTTCTTGACCCCCAGCTCCGCCATCTCCTCGGCGATCTCCAGGATCGTCGCGGAGCCCGAGCCGTTGTCGTTGATGCCCGGTCCCTCCGCCACGGAGTCCAGGTGCGCCCCGACGACCACGGTGCGGGAGGGGTCACCCGACTTCGAGTCCGCCAGCACGTTGAACGTCTCACGCGTCTCGTTGACGGTGTCGGTGGCGACCCGCAGCGTCACGGTCCCCTTCGCGGCAGCCTCGGCCAGCGCCCTGCCGTCGGCGGAGCCCAGCCCGACGACGGGGATGCCCACGACCTCCCCGAGCGTGCCGGTCGTCACGACCTCCCGGCCCGGCTGGCCCTCGTTGGCGATGACGACCGCCGCCGCACCGGCCCGCTGCGCGTTGACGGCCTTGATGCCGAACGTGCAGGTGCCGCGCTGCAGCAGTGCGATCGCGCCCTTGGGGAACCCGGCGAAGTCCTCGGCCTCGCAGCCGGAGTTCGTGCTGCTCGGCCCGCCCGGCGGCGGGAAGGTCACGTCGACCGCCCGCACGGGGGCGGTCACGTCACCGCTGCCGGAGAAGGTGAACGTCGAGGTCTCGTAGGTCTTCGCGGTCGGCGTCACCTGCGCCAGCACCGCCGGGGTGGTCTCCGAGAAGAACGGGAACTCGAACTCCTGCAGGCGCACCGAGTACCCGGCCAGCTCCAGGCGGCGCTTGACGTAGGAGACGGACTGGTCGTACCCCGCGGTGCCGGAGGCCCGGTTGCCGTCGTTCTGGTTGGCGATGCGCTGGAACGCCCGCAGGTGCGCGAGGATCCCGTTGGTCGTCACCTCCCGGCGCAGCTTGGTGGTGTTCACGTCGTCGACGGCCATCGCCGGCGCCGTCGGGGCCAGCACGGCAGCGGTCGTGACCGCTGCTGCCGACAGGGCGATGCTCCTGCGCACAGGGACCCTCCTCAACATCTTCGTCGGGGCGCGAGCACACCGGTGTACTCACTCCCCGTGGGCGCTGGTCAACCTAACGCGAGGAACGTCGGGCGTGAACCCCCGGGGGCGGAGAACTTCCGGCGGGAGCGGGAGCGGGGCGGCCGTCCACCGCCGCGCTCCCGCTCCCCCGGGCGCCCTCAGCCCGCCGAACCGGGCTCCAGGCCCTTGCCCTGCCCCTTCGCGGCGAGCCGGTCCGGGGTGAGCCCGGCCAGCGCGCCCACCACCTTCGTCGTCAGCGACCCGGTGACGACGTGGTCCCGGCCCGCGAACAGCCCGTCGAGAGCCTGGCGCGCCACCTGCCCCGGCTCGTCCTTCTGCTCCGTCGCGCCGAGGGCGGTGTCCTCCACACCGGCGCGGTCGAAGAACTCCGAGTGCGTCGGGCCCGGCATGAACGCGGTGACGGTGACCCCGGCCTCGGCCAGCTCCGCACCCACGCCCTGCGCGAAGTTCTGCAGGAACGCCTTCGTCGCGCCGTAGACCGCCATGTTCGGGTGCGGCACGCGCGCCGCCACCGAGGAGGTGATGAGGATGTGGCCCTCCCCGCGCGCGGCCATCGCGGTCGCCGCGCGCTTGGCCAGGCGCACGACGTGCACGACGTTGAGCTGGACGGTGGCGAGCTCGGCGTCGAGGTCGTTCTCCACGAACGGCCCGCCGACGCCGGCACCGGCGTTGAGCGCGACGACGTCCACGGTGCGGCCTCCGGCGGTGGCGGCCGCCCACACCCGCTCCACCTCCTCCGCCAGGGTGAGGTCCACCTGGAGCGCCTCCACCGCGGCGCCGCCCTCGCGCAGGCGCTCGGCGGCCTCGTGCAGCTCGGCGTCCTCTGCGGCCAGCACCAGGGCGAAGCCGCGGCGGGCCAGCTCCCGGGCCAGCTCCAGGCCGATGCCGCTGGAGGCACCGGTGACGATCGCGAGCGGTCGGGCGGCCGGATCGGCGGTGGTGTCGGTCGTGGTCACGGGGTCCTCCTCGGGGCGTCGGCTACGTCGCCCTCCCCGTGCCCCGTGCTCCGCGGACCATGCCCACTCCCGGGGCACGGCCCCAGCCCCAGCCCCACCGCCACCCCGCCCATCTCCGGGTTTCGGCGCACCGGAGCACGCCCCAGCCCGCCCATCTCCGGGTTCGGGCGCACCAGAGCACGCCCCACCCCGCCCATCTCCGGGTTCAGGCGCACCGGGAGTGCCCCACCCCACCCATCTCCGGGTTCCGGCGCACCAGAGCACGCCCCAGCCCGCCCATCTCCGGGTTCGGGCGCACCGGGAGTGCCCCAGCCCGCCCATCTCCGGGTTCGGGCGCACCGGGAGTGCCCAGCGGCCGCCCCAACCCGGAGATGGGCGGACGGGAGGGGTCAGGCGGGAGGGGTCGGACGGGAGGGGTCGGACGGGAGGGGTTCAGGCCGGGCCCGGGGCGGGCCGGGTCAGAACAGGGCCCGCGACAGCGCCACCCGGGCGGCGGCGACGCGGGGGTCGTCCGACCCGACGACGGAGAACAGCTCCACCAGGTGGGCGCGGGCCGCCTCGCGGTCCTCGCCCGCGCTGTCGCGCACGGCCTGCACCAGCCGCGCGAAGGCGTCCTCCACGTGCCCGCCCAGCACGTCGAGGTCGGCGGCGACGATCTGCGCCTGCACGTCGCCCGGGTCGTCGGCCGCCGCCCGGCGCGCCCCGGCCAGGTCCACGTCGCGGACCCGGCGCAGGATGCCGACGCGGGCCAGCCCGGCCACGGCCTCCTCGTCGCGCGGGTCGGTCGCGAGGGCGCGCTCGTAGGCGGCCGTGGCGGCGTCGAGGTCCCCGGCCTCCAGCGCGGCCTGCGCCCCGGCGTGCCGCGGCGGGAGCACCGCCGGCTCCTCCTGCGCACCGGCCACCGGCTCGGCCGCCCCCTCCACGCGCCCGGTCACGCCGTTGGCCTCGGCGATCCGCAGCACCTCGGCGAGCACCTGCTGCACCTGCTCCCGCGGGTAGGCGCCCTCGAACAGCGGCACCGGCTGGCCGCGCACGACGGCCACCACGAGCGGCGTCTGGGTCTGGAACGCCTGCGCCAGGCGGGGGTGGGCGTCGATGTCCACGTTGGCCAGCAGCAGCCGCCCGGCCTGCTCGCGCACCAGCTCGGCGAGCACCTGCGTCAGCTCCTCCGAGTCCGGGAAGCGCGGGGAGTGCAGGTTCACGACGACCGGGACCGTCACGGACCCCTGCACGACGTCGGCGAAGGTCTCCTCCGTGACGTCGAGCACGAGGGCCGGCCCCTCAGGGGCGTCCAGTGCCGCGGGCCGCTGCTGCGCCTGCTCGCGCCGCTGGTTCCGCGCGGCCAGAGCCGCGAGGTCCACGGCACCGCGGAGGTTCAGTCCCGGGCCACCGGACGTCGGCTGCTGCGTCATCGGAACGCGTCCTTCCTCAGGGCCCGGCCGCTTCCGGGCGCACGACCGGCAAGCCTCTCACGCCCGCCCGGCAGCGGGACGGCAGGAGTCCCGCACCCGCCCTCAGAGCGGGCGCACCGCCACCGGGCCGCTCTCCGCCGCCACCACCCGCACCGGCCCGGCCCCCGCGGGCGGCACCACGAACGCCAGGACCTCCGCCGACACCCGCGCCGCACCCTGCACGCTGGGGCGCCCCGCCAGGGTGGCCAGGACCGGGGTGAGCTCACCGGCGCGCGCCTGCGGCGGCACGGTGTGCGTGACCGTCCAGTCGTAGGCGGCCAGGACCAGCGCCCCGCCGTCGGTGGTGCGCAGGGCGACGACGGAGCCGGGGACCACCGAGCGCCGCTGCTCGTAGGTGCCGCCCACGGCGCGCACCGCATCCCCGTCCCGCAGCGTCACGGCCCCCACCTGCGGGCGGTAGGAGTCGTCGGCGAAGAAGGTGGCGAACTCGCTGGCCGCGCCCCGCAGGAGGACGTCCCCGTAGCGCTCGGCCACCTGCTCCGGGGAGGCGGCCAGGCCTTCGCCGTCGTCGGCCGCGACCGCCTCCACGCCCTCGGCCACCGCCCCGGCCGGGGGCAGGGTGGCGCCGGAGAGCAGCGACGGGCTGGCGGTGAGGCGGTACGGCTCCCGCGGGCCCTGCGAGCGCAGCACGGCGAGGGAGGGCAGCTGGTCCGGGCCCGCCCGGGTCACCCCGACCACCCAGCGCGGCCAGCCCGCCAGCCGGGGCACGTAGGCGGCCTGGGGGCGCAGCTCGTCCGCCGCGTACGTGGGCACCGGTTGCACACCGGCCCGCTGGAGCGTGTAGCGGGCCGTGCGGAGCGCCTGCTCGGGGCCGGTGACGCGGTCGGGCAGCAGGGCGGGGTCGCGGGCGGCATCGGCTGCGGCCACCGCGTCGACCACCTCGCCCCAGATGCGGCTCGCCTGGGCGGGGGTGACGACGGGCGGGGGCGCCGCCGGGGGCGCGACGGGCTGCGGGGCCGGGAGCTGGGCGCAGGCGGTGAGCACGCACCCCGCGGCGACGAGGGCGGTGGCCGGGGTGGCGGCGCGCGCCCGGCTCACCGGCGGCCTCCCGCGTCGGCACCGGCGCGGGCCGGGACGCCGGGGGCGCCGCCGGGCCGGGGCCCGCGCGCGCGGTGCCGGCCGCGGCGGGTCAGCAGCGCCACCCCGAGCAGCAGGGACGCGCTGCCGCCGGCGACGAGCGGGCGGGCGATGGGGTGCTGGGCGGCCTCGCCCGTGCGGGTCCAGGTCATCCGCACGTCCTGCGGCGCAGGTGCGGTGCCGTCGGTGGTGGCGACGAGGACGTGGCGGCCGGGGGCGCGGGGCCACTCGAGGACGGCCTCGCCGTCCCCGGTGGCGGTGAGCAGCCAGAGGTCGGCCTCGCGCGGGTCGGCTGCCCGCGGCGCCGTGCCCGCGCCGCGGGTCGTGAGGCGGGTGCCGTCGTCGCCCTCGCGCACGCCGGTGAGCTCGGTGCGGCGGGCGTCGGCCAGCCAGGCGAGGGCGTCGGCCTCGCGGGCCACCCCCGCGAAGACGGCGCCGCCGGCGGGGTCCGCCACCGTGACGCGGACCTGCGGCCCGG
Organism: Kineococcus anabasis; assembly: GCF_054590795.1. NCBI lineage: Bacteria > Bacillati > Actinomycetota > Actinomycetes > Kineosporiales > Kineosporiaceae > Kineococcus > Kineococcus anabasis. The sequence continues at coordinate 519,061 of NZ_BAAIHU010000002.1, read as the reverse complement.
TGAGCTCCAGCAGGCCCGGCGCGGTGACGAGGGCGACCCCAGGGTCGGGGAGGCGGGCGGTGGCGAGCAGCCGGGGGTCGGGGCGCAGGGCCGTCGCCAGCAGTGCTCCGGCGACGATGCCCACCACCCCGGCGGCCACGAGGACCCAGGCCAGGACGCGTCTCACGGCGCTCCTCGTGTCGTCGGGCGGCCCGGAGCGGGCCCTGCGGACAGGTGCCGGCGAGGCGGCGGTGCCGAGGATAGGCGCTGTGGAGGTCGTCGCCGCAGATCTGTGGAGGATGTGACGGGAGGGGTTGTTGCAGCTTCAAAGAAGTACTAGCGTGCTCAACGTACCCCGGAGGAACGCCCACCGGACCGTCGCGAAGGAGCACGCCGTGAGCACGACCACCACCGCCCCCCGTCCCACCACCGCCGCGGCCGCCGGCACCGCCGCCACCGCACCCCTCGTGCTGCGCCTGGTCACCGGCGCCCTGCTCCTGGTGCACGGCCTGCCCAAGCTCGCCGATCCGGGCGCCGTGCAGGGGATGGTCGCCGGGCTCGGCGTCCCGCTGCCCGCGCTGTCCGCCTGGCTCGTCATCGCCGGCGAGATCGGCCTCGGCGCCCTGCTCCTCGCCGGGCTGCTGACGCGGGTGGCGGGAGCCCTCACCGCCCTGCAGATGGGCCTGATCTTCCTCGTCGTGCACCTGCCGCAGGGCCTGACGACCCCCACCGGCCTCAACGGCGAGAACGCCGTCCTGCTCGCCACCACCGGCGCCGCCCTCGCCCTCACCGGCGGCGGGCGGGCCTCCCTGGACGCCCTGCGCGCCCGCGCCTGAGCCGCCGGCGGGGGCGCCCGGTCACTGCCCCCGGCCGGGCTCCCCCGCCACCCGCTCCACGGCCGCCTCGAGCCGGTCCAGCTTGCCCTGCAGCTCGCCGGTGGCACCGGCGCGGATGTCGGCCTTGAGGACCAGCGAGACCCGGCTGCCGTGCCGGGCCACCGCCTCGCAGGCACGCCGCACCACGTCCATGCACTCCTCCCACCCGCCCTCGATGGTGGTGAACATGGCGTCGGTGCGGTGCGGGAGCCCCGAGGAGCGCACCACCAGCACCGCGTCGGCGACGGCCGCGGAGACGGAGTCGGCGGGCGCCCCCACGGGCACGGGGCCACCGGAGGGGGAGACGGAGAAGGCCACGAGCATCCCGCCACGCTAGCCGCGCCCGCCGCTGCCGCCAGGTGGGGACGTCCCGCCGCGACACGCCCGCGTGTCGCGCGCCGGACGTCCCCGCTCCGCGCCGCCCGGGTGGTCGCCGCACCACGCTCCGTCCACGGCCGCCCCGCGTCCACCGCCACGCTCCCCCGGTCAGTGGCTTGACCCCGGCGCGCTGGGCACCGTCCGCCCCCGCGCCGGTCTACCCTCTGACGTGCTGCCGCCGCCGGGCAGCGCCCGCCCCCACACCCCGGAGGTTCGACGTGTCCTCGGAGTTCCACGACGCGTTCTCCGTCGTCGTCCGCGGCTACGACCGCGCGCAGGTCGACCAGCGCATGGCAGCCCTCGACGAGGCCCTCAAGCAGGCCCGCGCCCGGGTGGAGGAGGCCGACGCCCGCGCGCTGCGCATGGCCGGCGAGCTCAGCCAGGTCAAGCAGGAACTGCGGGAGATGGAGCGGCCCAGCTACTCCGGCCTCGGGGCGCGCGTGGAGAAGCTGCTGCGCCTGGCGGAGGACCAGTCCGGGGAGATGCTGCGCTCCGCCCGCCGGGACGCCGACCGCCTGCGCGAGGAGGCCCGCACCGAGGCGGAGCTCGAACGCCGCCAGGCCGCCCAGGAGGCGCACCGCCGCACCCACGACGCCGGCCGCGACGCCGAGGAGCTCATCGCCCGCGCCCGCGCCGAGGCCCAGCACCTCGTGGAGTCCGCGCAGCACCGCGCCGAGGAGCTCGTGGCCGCCGCCCGCCGCGGGGCCGAGCAGGTGCGCGCCGTCGCCGAGCACGAGGCCGCGGAGCTGCGCACCGGCACCGAGCGCGAGGTGAGCGCGCTGCGCGCCCACGCCGAGCGGGAGGCGCTGCAGGTGCGCGAGGCCGCCGAGGCCGCCGCGCGCCGGCAGGAGGTCGAGCTCGCCGCGATCCGCGAGCAGGCCGCCGAGGAGGACCGCCAGCGCCACGCGGTCGCCGCCGCGAGGACCGCGGCGCGCATCGCCGAGGCCGAGCAGCGCGCCGCGGAGGCGGAGGAGCGCGCCGTGGAGGCCGGGGAGGCCGCCGAGTCGATCCGGCAGCAGGCGCTGGCCGAGTCCGCGATGCGGCTGGAGACGGCACGGCGGGAGGCCGACGCGCTCGTGCAGGACGCCCGCCAGCGCGCCGCGGCCATGGTGGAGGCCGCCCGCGGGCAGGCGGAGTCCACGCGGCGCAGCGCCCACGACGAGGTCGAGGGCCTCATGCGCCAGCGCGACGAGATCACCGGGCAGCTGGACGACCTGCGGGGCCTGTTCGGCACCGCCCCGGCCGAGGCGGAGGGCGAGCAGCGGACGCAGCGCATCGACCTCGGCGACACCCAGCGGATCGAGGTCGTCGACCTGACCGCCGAGGAGCGCGCCCGCGCCGAGGCCTGAGCGCCCCGCTACCAGCCCGGCACCGGCCCCCGTCGCGTCCACCGCGGTGGGGGCCGCGCCGTCCCCGGGCCCAGGCCGTCCCCGGGCTCAGGCCGTGGGTGGGGGCCACGTCGTCGGCAGGGGCGCGGCGGCCGGGTTGACCCGCGCGACGACCTCGTCGAGGACCCTGCGCACCGCGGGCTCCCCCACCCACAGGTGCTTGGCGCCCTCGACGGCCACGACCTCCGCCTGCGGGACCGCGGCGAAGCGCCGCCGCGCCTCCTCCGGGCGCAGGAAGTCGTCGAGCTCGGGCACCAGGGCCGTCACGGGCCTGCCCGAGGCCGCCCAGGCCTCCAGGTGCTCCGGCCGCGACCACCGCAGCGGCGGCGAGAGCAGGATCAGCCCCTCCACGAGCGGGTCCAGGCCGTGCACGAGCGCGAGGTCCGTGCCGAAGGACCAGCCCAGCAGCCACACCCGCGGCAGGTCCTCGAACTCCACGAGCTCCAGGGCGGCGGCGACGTCGTGGCGCTCGCCCTCGCCCGCGTCGAAGGCCCCCTCGCTGCGCCCCCGCGGGCTCTCGGTGCCCCGGGTGTTGAACCGCAGCACCGCGAGGTCCGCCAGGGCCGGCAGCCGGTAGGAGGCCTTGCGCAGCACGTGGCTGTCCATGAAACCCCCCGCGGTGGGCAGGGGGTGCAGCGTCACGAGCGTGGCCACCGGGTCCCGCTCGGCGGGCAGGGCGAGCTCCCCGACGAGGGTGAGGCCGTCCGCGGTGCGCAGCTCGACGTCACGGCGGCGCGCGGGCAGCACCGTGGCCGCGCGGATCTCCTGCGGGCCGGCCGTCCCGGCGGCCTCCGGCACGGTGCCGGACTCGAACCCGTCGTCGTGCCCTGCGCTCACGCGGTGCTCCCCTCCCCCGGCGCGCTCACGGCCTCGGCCACGGCGCGCGCGAAGTCGTCGACGTCCTGCTCGGTGGTGTCGAAGGCGCACATCCAGCGCACCTCGCCGGTGCGCTCGTCCCACACGTGGAAGGCGGCGGCGCGCTGCAGCCGCTCGCGGGCGGCGACGGGGAGCACGGCGAAGACGGCGTTGGCCTGCACGGGCCGGCTGATCCGCACACCGGGCAGGTCCCGCACGGCGGCGGCGAGCCGCGCGGCGCGCTCGTTGGCGGTGCGGGCGCTGCGCAGCCACAGGTCACCGTCGAAGAGGGCGAGGAGCTGGGCGGAGACGAAACGCATCTTGGAGGCCAGCTGGAGGGACTGCTTGCGCAGCCGGTCCAGGCCCTCGGCGGCCCCCGGCGCGCACACCACGACCGCGTCGGCGAGCAGCGCCCCGTTCTTCGTGGCGCCCAGGGAGACGACGTCGACGCCGGCGTCCGTGGTCAGGGCGCGCAGGTCGGCCCCCAGCGCGGCGGCGGCGTTGGCCAGGCGGGCGCCGTCGAGGTGGACGCGCAGGCCGAGGTCGTGCGCGCGGCGGGCGAGGGCGGCGGTCTCCTCGGGGGTGTAGCAGGTGCCGAGCTCGGTGCTCTGGGTGAGCGTGAGGACCCCGGCGGGGGCCCGCATCGGTGCCCGGGAGCGCAGGACGGCGGCCTCGACGTCGTCGGGGGTGACCTTGCCGTCCCGCGTGGGCAGGGTCAGCAGCTTCAGCCCGCCGACGTGCTCGGGTGCCCCGCCCTCGTCCTCGTCGACGTGGGCGCCGGCCGCGCACACCACCGACTCCCAGCGCCGCGTCATCGCCTGCAGGGCCACGACGTTGGCGCCGGTGCCGCTGAGCACGGGCAGGACCTCCGCCGCGGGCCCGAAGTGGCGGCGCAGGACGCCGGTGAGCGCGCCCGTCCACGGGTCCGCCCCGTAGCTGGGGACGTGCCCGCCGTTGACGGCCGCCAGGGCGGCGAGCACCTCGGGGTGGGCGCCGGCGGCGTTGTCGCTGGCGAAGCCCCGCACCCCGGGGTCGTGGAGCGGAGCGGCGGGCACGCCAGGGACGGTAGCGGCCGGGGCCGGGGCCGGCCCGGGGAGGGTCAGCGGCGCCGGCCCCGGGCGCGCCAGCACCCGCCGTGCCAGTGCCTGCGCTCCTCGGTGCCGGCCGCCCGGCTGAAGGTGCCCTCCAGGGGCCAGGCGACGAGGTGGGCCGTGCCGGGCGGGATGTCCTGCAGGCAGCCGGGACAGCGGTAGGTCTTGCCGGAGGCGCTGCCGGGGACGCTCCGCACGACCCAGTCGCCGTCGGGGCCGGTCTGCAGGCGCTGCATGCCGACGGGGCTCAGCGGGCCGGGAGCAGGGTCCCGCCTGCGTCGGTTGGCGCGGGGCACGCCCGCATCCTCCCGCACCGGGACGCGGGCACGCCCGTGGGTGGACCCGGGCCGGACGCGTCACCGGGCGCGAGCCGCGGTGATGTCCCCTCCACACCGCCGAGGCTGCGCCCGGTCCGATGTGTAGACGCGGCCTACCCGGATTTCGTTACAGCGGCACGCCGGAATCACCGGACAATGACCGACAGTAGTTACTGCCCTACTTTCCGTGGCGGTTCCGGACAGCACCCGGCGGGGAACTACCCTCCTGCCCGTGCGCCTCGTCATCGCCCGCTGCTCCGTGGACTACGCCGGGCGTCTCAGCGCCCACCTGCCCCTGGCCACCCGGCTGCTGCTCGTCAAGGCCGACGGCAGCGTCCTGGTCCACTCCGACGGCGGCTCCTACAAGCCGCTGAACTGGATGAGCCCCCCCTGCCGGCTCACGGTCGCGCCCGCCGGGGACGGTGAGGGCGTGCGGGAGACGTGGACGGTGCAGCACACCAAGAGCGACGACCGCCTCGTCATCTCCGTGCACGAGGTGCTCGCCGACTCCACCTACGACCTCGGGGTGGACCCGGGCCTGGTCAAGGACGGCGTGGAGGCCCACCTGCAGGCGCTGCTCGCCGAGCACATCACGACCCTCGGCGCCGGCTACCAGCTCGTGCGCCGGGAGTACCCCACCGCCATCGGGCCCGTCGACATCCTCGCCAAGGGGCCCGACGGCGGCAGCGTCGCGATCGAGATCAAGCGTCGCGGTGAGATCGACGGCGTGGAGCAGCTCACGCGCTACCTCGAGCTGCTCAACCGCGATCCGCTGCTGAGCCCCGTCACCGGGGTCTTCGCCGCGCAGGAGATCAAGCCGCAGGCACGGGTGCTCGCGGCGGACCGCGGCATCCGGTGCCTCACGCTCGACTACGACGCCCTGCGCGGCATGGACGACGGGAACGCCCGGCTGTTCTGAACGAGCTCCCGGGTCAGCAGGACCTGCGTCCGCACCGCCGAGGGCTCGGCCAGCGGCAGGACGCGGTGCAGCTTCGTGACCCGCAGGAGCCTGAGCACGGGCACCGGCACGTCCTCCAGGACGAGCCTGCGCCCCAGTCGCTGTGCCCGCCGGTGGGCGCCCACGAGGACCCCGAGCCCGGTGGCGTCGGCGATGTGCGCCTCCTCCAGGTCCGCGAGCAGGTCGCCCGTGCCGCCGTCGACGGCCCGGTGCAGCGCCTCGCGGATGTCCGGGACGGAGTGGACGTCCATCCGGCCGCAGAGCCGGACGTGCCGTCCCGGGTCGTCCTCCACCACGTGCCCGAGCCCGGGCACCGGTGGTGCCTCCCGTGTTCCGTTGATGATCTGAGCGGTCATGCAGTCCTCCCCCGAGGAAGCCGGCCCGCGGGCCGGCGAGTGCTGGTGCGGCGTACCGCCGCGGAACGGACACCGGCTCGCGTCCGCCCACGACCTGTGACGCTGCGGACGGGTCTCCGGTTGCAGGGAACGGCGCAGATCTGCCGCCCCACGGCGCCCCATCGCGCGGTGTGCACAGACTGACATCATCGTCCACCAGTGCGTGACAAGACCAGTGGACCGTTGCGGATCGGTGACCTGGCCGGGACGGCAGGGACCGGTGGGGCACACTGGCGGCGTGAACCCGCCCGGGGACTGGTCGAGCTACCACTCCCTGTTCGGGCTCGTGGTGGCCTTCGCGGCGGTGGCGGTGCTCGCCCTGCTGCTGCGCTGGGCGTTCTCCAGCGGCCGGTCCCTGGTGGAGCGCCGCCCCCACCAGGGCACGGTGACGGACTACGGGCTCCTGGAGGCCGTCGCGTCACCGCCGACGTTCGTCGAGGCGGAGATGCAGCGCCGGCGCCTGGAGGACGCCGGGATCCGGGTCACGCTCGCCCCCACCACCGAGGGCCCGCGGCTGATGGTGTTCCCGGAGGACGCCCCCCGGGCCCGCGAGGTGCTGGCCGCCCCGCCCGGCTGAGGGGCACCCGCTCCCGTCCGGGCGCGGCGGGTCTCAGGCGACGTTGGAGTTCTGGCCCGGCGGGGCGGACTCCAGCCACGAGGCGAAGCCCGTGTAGGCGTCGCGGCTCATCGCCAGCTCCAGGTCGTGCCCGGAGTGCCGGCACTCCACGACGATCGCGCCGGGCTGGACGGCGACCGCCTCGGCGCCGGTCGGCTCGCGGCGCCCGACGACGTCGAGCGCCCCCCGCGCGTAGCTGCACGAGGGGCGGACCGAGAAGGAGAACAGGCGGAACCAGTCGATGCGGTCCACCTCGTAGCGGGCGACACCGAGGATCCAGTGGCGCCGCCCCCGCCCCGCCAGGCGCACGGAGCAGTCGAACGTACCGACGTTGCGCCCCAGGGCACGCCGCCTGAGCACCACCGCCAGGACGGCGAGGGCGAGCAGGACGGTGAGACCACCGAGGATCTCCAGCGGGAGCAGGTACGGCCCCACGGGCGCGACGTCAGCGCGAGGACAGGGTGCCGGAGGTGTCCCCGCCGACCCGGACCGTCTCGGCGACCAGCGTCACCCTGTCGTGGTCGACGGACAGGAAGCCGCCGTCGACGTGGGCGCTGATGCCGTCGCCCCCGGCGGTGATGACCACCTCACCGCTGCCGAGGATGGCCAGCAGCGGCTCGTGGCCGGCGAGGATGCCGATCTCACCCTCGGCGGTGCGGGCACGCACCATCGTCGCCTCACCGGACCAGACCTGCCGGTCGGCGGCGACCAGCTCGACGTGCAGCTGAGCCACGCGTTCCTCCTCCGTCGTCGTGCGTGCATCGTATGCGGATCGTGCAGGGGCGGNNNNCCGCCCCACGAAGAGGCCCGGGGGGCCGGGACCGCGGCCTCAGGAGCCGCTGGTCTCCTTCTGGATGCGCGCCCAGTTGCGCTCGACGTCGTCGATGCCGCCGACGTTGAAGAACGCCTGCTCGGCGATGTGGTCCAGGTCGCCGTTGCAGATGGCCGAGAAGCCCTCGATCGTGTCGCTCAGCGGCACCGTGGAGCCGGCGACGCCGGTGAACTTCTCCGCCATGTACGTGTTCTGGGAGAGGAACTGCTGGATGCGCCGCGCACGCGAGACGGTCAGCTTGTCCTCCTCCGAGAGCTCGTCGACACCGAGGATGGCGATGATGTCCTGCAGCTCCTTGTTGCGCTGGAGGATCTGCTTGACGCGCACCGCGGTCTCGTAGTGGTCCTTGGCGATGTACAGCGGGTCCAGGATCCGGGACGTCGACGCCAGCGGGTCCACCGCGGGGTACAGACCGCGGGAGGCGATCTCGCGGGAGAGCTCGGTGGTCGCGTCGAGGTGCGCGAACGTCGTCGCCGGGGCCGGGTCGGTGTAGTCGTCCGCGGGGACGTAGATCGCCTGCAGCGAGGTGATCGAGTGACCGCGGGTGGAGGTGATGCGCTCCTGGAGCAGGCCCATCTCGTCGGCCAGCGTGGGCTGGTAGCCGACGGCGGAGGGCATGCGGCCCAGCAGGGTCGACACCTCGGAGCCGGCCTGGGTGAACCGGAAGATGTTGTCGATGAACAGGAGCACGTCCTGCTTCTGCACGTCGCGGAAGTACTCCGCCATCGTCAGCGCGGACAGCGCCACGCGCAGGCGGGTGCCCGGCGGCTCGTCCATCTGCCCGAAGACCAGGGCGGTCTTGTCGAAGACGCCGGCCTCGTCCATCTCGTGGATGAGGTCGTTGCCCTCACGGGTGCGCTCGCCGACACCGGCGAAGACGGACACACCGCCGTGGTTCAGGGCGACGCGCTGGATCATCTCCTGGATGAGGACGGTCTTGCCGACGCCCGCACCGCCGAAGAGGCCGATCTTCCCACCCTGCACGTACGGGGTGAGCAGGTCGATGACCTTGATGCCCGTCTCGAACATCTGCGTCTTCGACTCGAGCTGGTCGAAGGCGGGGGCCTTGCGGTGGATCGGCCAGCGCTCGGAGACCTCGAGGCGCTCGCCGGGCTCCAGGTTGAGGCACTCGCCGATGGCGTTGAACACCTTGCCGAGGGTCACGTTGCCGACGGGCACGGAGATCGGGGCGCCGGTGTCGCGCACCGGGGCGCCGCGGACCATGCCGTCGGTGGGCTTCAGCGAGATGGCGCGGACCATGTTCTCGCCGAGGTGGGAGGCCACCTCGAGGGTGATCGTGGTCGTCTGCCCGCCGAGGGTCACGTCGACCTGGAGGGCGTTGTTCATCTCCGGCATGGCGTCGGCGCTGAACTCGACGTCCACGACGGGCCCGATGACGCGGGCGATGCGGCCGGTCGCGCCACGTTCGGTGGTGCTCGGCGCGTCGGTGGCGGTGGCGGTCATGATCGCTCCTCGGTGGTGATCATCAGGATGGTCGTCGTCGGGGTGCGCGGTGGGTCAGGAGCCGGAGCCGGCGGAGGCGAGGGCGTCCGCCCCACCGACGATCTCGGTGATCTCCTGGGTGATCTCCGACTGCCGCGCGTTGTTGGCGAGCCGCGTCAGGTTCTTGACGAGCTCCTCCGCGTTGTCCGTGGCGCTCTTCATCGCGCGCTGGCGGGCGGCCAGCTCGGAGGCCGCCGCCTGCAGGAGGAAGTTGAAGACGCGGCTGGTCACGTACTGCGGGAGCAGCTGGTCGAGGACGTCCTCGGCGCTGGGCTCGAAGGTGTACAGCGGGGAGAGCTCCTCGCTGGTCTCCGAGACCTCCAGCGGTAGCAGCCGCACCCGGCGCGGCTCCTGGGTGACCATGTTCACGAAGTGCGTGTAGACGACGTGGATCTCGTCGACGCCGCCCTCGCTCTCGTCCCGCAGGAAGTCCGCGACGAGCCGCTCGGCGATCTGGCGGGCGTCCTCGTAGGAGGGCTTGTCGGTGAAGCCGGCCCACTCCGCGGTGACGTCGCGCCGGCGGAAGCGGTAGAACGCCGCCGCCTTGCGGCCCACGAGGTAGGGCAGGACCTCCTTGCCCTGCTCGCGCAGGGTCTCGACGTACTTCTCGCCCTCCTTCAGGACAGAGGAGGAGTACGCCCCCGCGAGGCCGCGGTCGCTGGTGAACAGCACCAGCGCCGCGCGCCTCACGTCCGGCTTCTCGGTGACGAGCGGGTGCTCGGTCGAGCTGTTCTCCGCCGCGGCGGAGACCGCGCGGGTCAGCGCATCGGCGTAGGGCGTGGACGCACGGACCGCCGCCTGGGCCTTGATGATGCGCGACGCCGCGATGAGCTCCATCGCGCGGGTGATCTTCTTCGTCGCCTGCACCGAGCGGATCTGCCGCCGGTAGGCCCGCAGCTGACCTGCCATGTCCTAGCCCTCCTGCCTCGTCCTCGTCGGCGGATCGTCAGTTCGCGGCGTGCGCGCCGCCACGCTTGTGCGTGGTGATGCGCTCCTGCTCGACGTCGTCCGCCTGGATGCGGCCGGTCTCCTGCTCGTGCGGCACGGTGGCGCTGTCGTCGCTGTTGCCGAACTGCGGGCGGAAGCGCTTCAGCGCCTGGCCGAGCGCCGCCTTGTTGTCGTCGTCGAGGACCTTGCTCTCGCGGATGCCCGCGAGGATGCCCGGCTGCTCGCGGCGCAGGTGCTCCAGGAACTCGCGCTCGAAGCGCAGGACGTCGGCGACGGGGACGTCGTCGAGCCCGCCGGTGGTGCCCATCCAGACCGAGACGACCTGCTCCTCGACGGGGTACGGCGAGTACTGCGGCTGCTTCAGCAGCTCGACGAGGCGCGCGCCCCGCTCGAGCTGGCGACGGGAGGCCGCGTCGAGGTCGGAGGCGAACATGGCGAACGCCTGCATCGACCGGTACTGCGCCAGGTCGATCTTCAGCGTGCCGGAGACGGCCTTCATCGCCTTGATCTGGGCGGCGCCACCGACGCGGGAGACGGAGACGCCGACGTCGATCGCGGGGCGCTGGTTGGCGTTGAAGAGGTCGGACTGCAGGAAGATCTGCCCGTCCGTGATGGAGATGACGTTGGTGGGGATGTACGCCGAGACGTCGTTGCCCTTGGTCTCGATGAACGGCAGGCCGGTCATCGAACCGCCGCCGAGCTCGTCGGAGAGCTTCGCGCAGCGCTCCAGCAGGCGGGAGTGCAGGTAGAAGACGTCACCGGGGTACGCCTCGCGGCCCGGCGGGCGGCGCAGCAGCAGCGACACCGCGCGGTAGGCCTCGGCCTGCTTGGACAGGTCGTCGAAGACGATGAGGACGTGCTTGCCGCCGTACATCCAGTGCTGGCCGATGGCCGAGCCGGTGTAGGGGGCCAGGTACTTGAAGCCGGCCGGGTCGGAGGCGGGGGCCGCGACGATGGTCGTGTACTCCATCGCGCCGGCCTCCTGCAGCGAGCGGCGCACGCCCGCGATGGTGGAGCCCTTCTGGCCGATGGCGACGTAGATGCAGCGGACCTGCTTCTTGGGGTCGCCCGACTCCCAGTTCGCCTTCTGGTTGATGATCGTGTCCAGCGCGATGGCGCTCTTGCCGGTCTGGCGGTCACCGATGATGAGCTGGCGCTGGCCGCGGCCGATCGGGATCATCGCGTCGATGGCCTTGATGCCCGTCTGCAGGGGCTCGCGGACCTCCTGGCGCTCCATGACGGTGGCCGCCTGCAGCTCCAGGGCGCGGCGGGTCTCCGCCTCGACCGGGCCCTGGCCGTCGATCGGGTTGCCGAGCGGGTCGACGACGCGGCCGAGGTAGGCGTCGCCCACGGGCACGGAGAGGACCTCGCCCGTGCGGCGGACCTCCTGGCCCTCCTCGATGCCGGAGAACTCGCCGAGGACGACGACGCCGATCTCGCGGACGTCGAGGTTCAGCGCCAGGCCCAGCGTGCCGTCCTGGAAGCGGAGCAGCTCGTTGGCCATGACGGAGGGCAGGCCCTCCACGCGTGCGATGCCGTCGCCGGCTTCGGTGACGCGCCCGACCTCCTCGCGCGCGGCGGTGCCGGGGTCGTACGACGCCACGAAGGCGTCGAGCGCGTCCCGGATCTCCTCCGGGCGGATGGTCAGCTCGGCCATGGGATGCCCTGCTCTCCTAGGTGGTGGTGCGCTGTTCGGGGGCGCTGTTCGGGGGTGGAGCGGTTCCGGTGCCGCGGTGGGTGCCGCCGGCCCGGGATGTCAGCCGGCGAGACGCCGCCGAGCCTCGGACAGGCGGGTGCTGACGGTCCCGTCGATGACCTCGTCACCGACCGAGACGCGCAGCCCGCCGAGGACGTGCGGGTCCACGTCGACGTTCAGTCGCACAGCACGACCGTACGTACGTTCGAGGCCCGCGGCCAAACGCTGGTGCTGCTGCTCGGTGAGCGGCACCGCGGTCACGACGTGGGCGACGACCTGCTGGCGGCGCGTGGCGATGACCCCGACGTAGTTCTCCAGCGCCCGCTCGGCCCGCAGGCCGCGGGGGGCGGTGGCGACCCGGCGGGCGAGCTGCACCGTCTCCGGCACGGCCCGGGGGGCCAGGAGCCGGGTGACGAGCTCGGCCCGGCTGGTCGCCGGGGAGGCGACGTCGGCCAGGGCGTCGCGCAGACCCGGGTTGGCGGCGATGGTGCGGGAGAACCGGAACAGCTCGTCCTCCAGCGCCTCGACGCGCCCGGAGCGCTCGGCCTGGGCCACGACCGAGACGACCGCCAGGTGCTCGCAGGCGTCGGCGATGTCGCGGGCGCCGGCCCACCGGCCCTCGGCGAGGGCGGAGAGCACGTCGACCGCGGCCTGGCTGAGCCGGCCCCCGAGGACGTGGCGGACGAGCTCCGCCTTGCCCGCGGGCGGACGGGCCGGGTCGGTCAGCGCGCGGCGCAGCCCGATCGCGGAGTCCAGCAGGGTGGTGGCGGCGAACAGGTCGTCGCCGATCCGGCCCGCGTCCTGCAGGGGGTCCACGAGCCAGCGGTCGAGGACCTCCGCGGCCCGGGCGAGGCTCGCCCGCCCGGAGCCGGAGGTGATGCCCTCGCTCATCGCGAGGTCACCGTGGAGGTCTGCTCCAGCTCCCCGAGGAAGCGGTCGACCGTGCCGCGACGGCGGACCTCGTCCTCGAGGGACTCGCCCACGATGCGCGAGGCCAGCTCGGTGGCCAGGCGGCCGACCTCCTGGCGCAGCTGCACCACGGTCTGCTGGCGCTCGGCCTCGATCTGCGCGCGGGCGGCCGTGGTGATGCGCTCGGCCTCGGTCTGCGCCTGCTGGCGCATCTCCGCGACGATCGCGGCACCCTGCTGGCGGGCCTCCTCGCGGATGGCGTTCGCCTCACCGCGGGCGTCGGCGAGCTGGGCGCGGTACTGCTCCAGCGCCGCCTGGGCCTCGGCCTGCGCGTGCTTGGCCTTCTCGACGTTGCCCTCGATGGCCGCGCGGCGTTCCGCGAACATCTTCTCGAGCCGCGGGACGACCTTCTTCGCCACGATCACGTAGAGGATGACGAAGAAGATGATCCCGACGATCAGCTCCCCGAGGTGGGGGATGATCGGGTAGCCCGAAGGGTCGACGTTGCCCTGGTGGGCGGCAGCGGCGACTGCTGCTAGCTGCACGGTTCCTCCTCAGGAACTCGAGGGCCGGTGTCCGTCGGGCGTCGTCAGTTGTTGCCGGCGAAGACGAACGCGAGGGCGATGCCGAAGATGGCGAGCGCCTCGGCGAGGGCGAAGCCCAGGATGGCGATCGACTGCAGCATGCCGCGGGCCTCGGGCTGACGGGCGACGCCGTTGATGTACGCGGCGAAGATCAGGCCGATACCGACGCCGGGGCCGATTGCGGACAGGCCGTAGCCGACGATGGCGAGGTCTCCGGTCATGGTCCTCTCTCGTTCCTTTCGTAGCCGGCGCGCAGGATGCGCCGGGGGCTTGGGAGGGCGGGTCAGTGCTCGTCGGCGAGGGAGCCGGCGATGTACGTGGCAGCGAGCATCGTGAACACGTACGCCTGGAGGAACTCCACCAGGAGCTCGAAGATCGTCAGCACGAAGGCCATGCCGAGCGTGGGGATGGCGATGATCTTCAGGCCGAGGCCGCCGTGGGTCAGCATGTACTCGCCGCCCAGGATGAAGAGCACGAGGATGATGTGGCCGGCGAACATGTTGCCGAAGAGCCGCAGGGCCAGCGTCACCGGACGGGTGAGGAAGAACGTGATGACCTCGAGCAGGAACACGAGGGGCACGATCCAGCCGGGCAGGCCGGCGGGGACCATGTGCTTGAAGTACCCGCCGAGGCCCTGCTTGCGGATGCCCAGGTAGTGGTAGACCACGTAGACGAAGAGCGTCAGCGCGATCGGGAACCCGATGCGGCTCATCGTGGGGTACTGGACCGGCGGGATGATCCCGAACAGGTTGTTCACCAGGATGATCGTGAAGAGGGAGAACAGCAGCGGCACGAACTTCAGGAAGTCGTGGCTGCCGATGATGTCGCGCGCCAGGCTGTTGCGGACCAGGCCGTAGACCGCCTCGACCGCCATCTGCTTCTTGCCCGGCACCACCGAGAGCCGCTTCGTGGCCGCCAGCAGCAGGCCCGCGACGAGCAGCACCGACAGGGCGAAGACGATCATCGGGCGGGTGATGGCGAACTGGCCGCTTCCGATCAGCGGTTGCCAGAAGATGTGCGCGCCGGGGGTCTCGAAGGTGCTCCCCGCTGCAGCCAGCACTCGCAGGCTCACGTCTTCTCCTCCGTGCGAACGTCGTCGTGGGTACGGGAGCCTGGTGCGGCGCAGAGGACGCGGCTCCCGACTCGAGGTGCGGGGCCCGCGGTCAGTGCGTACCGTACCGGAGCCACACGTAGTACAAGGTCAGGGCGAGGCCGAGCAGGAGCCCGACGCCGACGAGGACGTCGGTCCCCAGCCAGCGGTCGAGCCCCCAGCCGACGCCCCCGCCCAGCAGGAGGCCGGCCATCAGGTTCGCCGACACGTTCCAGGCCGCCGACTCCTCCAGCCGTCGCCTCCCCGCATCCTCGGGAAGCGGCTGCTCGGGGCTGTCGTCGCTGGTCATCGCGTGTCGAACGGTAGCAGCCGAGCACCTCAGCCCCCCGACCCGGAGGCGCCCGGCGGGGTGTCGTCCCGCCCGGTCGCGAAGACGGGGATGCGCAGCCGCACGAAACCCCGCATCTCGGCGGCGAGCCAGACGACGGCCGTGAGCAGCACCGTGAGCCCGAGGGTCCGGGTGTCCACCCCGGCCACCTGCGTCAGGACGAGCATGGCGATGCCCAGGAGCACGACCTTGCCCGTGTAGACCGCCAGGGCGATGACGAGGAGCATCTGCGGGTTCGTGCGCGCGGCACGGCGCATCACGAGCAGGCGGGCGCCGAAGAAGAGGACGACGATCGCGGCCCCCAGGGCGGCCGAGAGGCCACCGGCCGGACCCCGCCACAACCCCGCCCCCACCGCGCAGAGCGCACCGGCCACGAGCGTCGGGAGCACCGAGCGGCGCAGGAGGACGCCGAACGGGTCCTCGGTCCGCGCACCGGCGGTGTTCTGGCTCATGGGGTCGGCTCCGTCGTCGGCGGGTCGTGGCGATCGGCTCGTCGGCGAGTCCGGGAGCACTGCGGCGTCCCGGCTACTTTGTGAACGCTATCACAAGCTCTTGGCCGGAAGCACACGCCGCCCACCCACCGGATGTCGGCTGTGTCACGTCCCGGGAAACTCCCGCGGCACCGCTCACCGCGCGGGCGTCGTCGGCGAGGACGGGCCGGGCGGCGGGGGCACCGGGGGCGGGCCCACCGGTCGCGCCGTCGGCACCACACCCGCCGGCCCCCCGCCGTCCTGCCCGGCCGCTCCCCCGTCCGGCCCCGCCGGCACGGGGAGCGCCTCCCGCGTCCCGGGCGCGCCGCGCCACCACAGCGGCAGGAACGTCAGCGCCAGCACCAGCGCCGCCGCCCCGAGGGCCACGAGCAGCGTCGTCGCCAGCGGCAGGAACGCCGAGGCCGAGACCCCGAAGCTCAGGGCCGCCGCCCAGGAGTACATGACGAGCACCGCCACCCGGTGGGAGTGCCCCAGCTCCAGGAGCCGGTGGTGCAGGTGCTGCTTGTCCGCGTGCCAGAACGCCCGCCCGGCCCGGGTGCGCCGGATCACCGCCAGCGCCATGTCCCCCAGCGGCACCAGGAGCACCGCGATCGGCAGGACGAGGGGGAAGAACGCCGGCGCGATGCGCTCGCTGGAGACCAGCTCCGGGTCCACCGTGCTCGTGGCGGCGATCGTCGAGGTCGCCAGCAGCAGCCCCAGCAGCATCGAGCCCGAGTCGCCCATGAACACCCGCGCCGGGTTGAAGTTGTGCGGCAGGAACCCCAGGCAGCAGCCGACCGTCGCGGCAGCCACCAGCGTGGCCAGCGAGGAGTAGTCGTCGTGGTTGCCCGTGCGCTGCAGCGCGTAGGAGTAGCCGAAGAACGCCACCGCCCCGATGCCCACGATGCCCGTCGCCAGGCCGTCGAGGCCGTCCACGAAGTTCACCGCGTTGATCGTCACGACCACGCCGAGCACGGTGAACAGCATCATCACCTCGCTCGACAGCAGCGTCACCCCGCCCACCGGCAGCGACAGCAGCCGCACGCCCTGCCAGCCCATGACGCCCGCGGCGAGCACCTGCCCCGCCAGCTTCGTCACCGCGTCGAGCTCCACGACGTCGTCGATCACGCCCACGGCGCACACGATCGCCGCGCCGACGAGCACCCACAGCGGCCCCGGCTGCGCGTCGAACACCCGGCCCAGGAACGGGGTGCGGCTCGCCACCAGGAGGGAGGCGGCCAGCCCCAGGAACATCGCCACCCCGCCCATGCGCGGGATCGGCACGCTGTGCACGTCCCGGTCCCGCACCGGCGTCATCGCCCCCACGCGCTGGGCGCAGCGGCGGACCAGGGGCGTGCTCAGGTACGTGACGGCCGCGGCCACCGCGAGGACGAGCAGGTAGGCCCTCACCCCGCGTTCTCCTCTGCGGCCTCCTCCGCGGCCTCCCCCGCGTCCTGCGCCGCCTCCCGCTCCGGGTCCACGTCCTCCGGCTCCAGCCAGCCGTCCGGCACCGCGCGGCGCATCTCCTCCTCGCCCAGCGCACCGAGGCGCACCACCCGCAGCACACCGGCGGTGGCGTCGACAATCGAGGACGCCTGCCCGTGCTCGGAGGGGCCGGAGTCCAGGTAGACGGAGACGGAGTCGCCGAGCTGCTCCTGCGCCTCCTCCCCCGTCGTCGCCGCCGGCCGGCCGGAGAGGTTCGCGCTGGAGACCGCCATCGGGCCGGTCCGGCTCAGCAGGTCCAGCGCCACCGGGTGCAGCGGCATCCGGATCGCGACCGTGCCGTTCGTGTCCCCCAGGTCCCACGTCAGCGACGGCTGCGCGCGGCAGATGACGGTCAGCGGGCCGGGCCAGAACGCGTCCACCAGCTCCCGCACCGCGAACGGCACGGCCGTGGCCAGCCCGTCCAGGGTCCGCACGTCCGGCACCAGCACCGGCGGGGGCATCGAGCGGCCCCGGCCCTTGGCGTCGAGGAGCCGCTGCACGGCCGTCGGGGAGAACGCGTCCGCGCCGATGCCGTACACGGTGTCGGTGGGCAGGACCACGAGCTCACCGCGCTGCACGGCGCTGTGCGCGGCGCTGAGCCCGCGGCGGCGCGCGTCCGGATCGGTGCAGTCGTAGCGTGGCTTCACACGCCGAAGTCTGGCACTGCCCCCGGCGCCCGCCCCGCCTCCGCCCCCGCGCGCCGGGCCGACGTCGCCCGCGGCCGCCCCGTGAGGTCCCGGTGCCCCTGCACCGCCGTCCACGCCGGCCCCGCCAGCATCCTGCGCGCGGCGTCCTCCTGGACCTCCGCGTGCTCCACGACGAGGAAGCCCCCCGGGCGCAGCAGCCGCGCCGCGGTCGCCACGACGCGTCGCGGCACCGCCAGCCCGTCCTCCCCGCCCCCGTACAGGGCCAGCTCGGGGTCGTGGTCGCGCACCTCCTGCTCCAGCGGCACAGCACCGGGCGGCACGTACGGGGGGTTGCTCACCACCACGTCCACCGCGCCGTCCAGGTCGCCGAAGGCGCTCGCGGCGTTCCCCAGCCGCAGGTCCACCGCGGGGGCGAGGGCGTCGACGTTGCGCCGGGCCCACGCGTGCGCCATCGGGTCCAGCTCCACCGCGTGCACCCGCGCGCCCGGCACCTCCACGGCCACGGCCACGGCGATGGCCCCCGAGCCGGTGCACAGGTCCACCACGACCGGCGCCGGCCCGGCCCGGTGCGCGGCCTCGACGGCGAGGCCGGCCACGACCTCGGTCTCCGGGCGCGGGACGAACACCCCCGGTCCCACCGCCAGCTCCACCCCGCGGAAGGGCGCGCGTCCCGTCAGGTGCTGCAGGGGGATGCGCGCGGTGCGTTGCTCCACGAGGGCGGCGAACCGCTCCGCGGCACCGTCGGGCGCGGCCTCGCCCAGCGCCAGGAGCACCCGCAGCCGGCCCGGCTCGACGGACAGCGCGTGGGCCAGGAGCACCTCGGCGTCCGCGCGGGGGCTCGGCACCCCGGCGTCCTGCAGGGCGGTGGTGGCCGCGGCGAGCAGGTCGCGCAGGGAGGTGGGTCTCACCCTCCCGAGCCTGCCAGGTCCCGCCTCCTCCCCCGGCCGGGCCCGGGGGTGCGCGGTCAGGACGCCAGCACCACCAGCACGGCACCGGAGACCAGGGCGCCGAAGCAGGCCCCGGCCCAGCGCGTTCCCCGGCGCCGGTGCGGCCACGACGCGCCGGGCCAGCGCGCCGCGAGCAGCGCGCACCCGGCGGCGGTGAGCAGCACCGAGCCGAGCCACGCCGCCGGTGGCACCACCTGCCACACCCCCACCGCGCGCGTCAGGGCCAGCACGGCGAGGGCGGACAGGACCGTCGTGGCGATCCGCAGCCGGTCCGGGACCTGCGAGGGCCTGCGCGCCCGGCGGCGCAGCGCGAGCAGCAGCGGGGACAGGGGCGCCACCACGAGCAGGGCGAGCGTGGCGAGCACGGTGGGCCGCGCCCACGACGGCTCCGCCGCGGCCGGGACCTGCACGCCGAGCAGGCGCAGCGCCACGGTCTGCGTCGAGGTCTCCGCGGGCGCGACGACCGCGACGGAGCGCCCCGAGGCGAGGTCCACCGCGACCGAGGAGGCGGCCCCGCCGACCGTGCCGTTGTTGAGGAGGACCTCCCGGTCGCCCAGGCGGGCGGTGTACCAGCCCCAGCCGGTGCGCATCTCCTGCTGGTCCGTGGGGTGCCGCGCGCCCACCGCGTCCTGGCCCGGGGCGCTCCCGGCGGCCACCGCCCGCGCCAGCCGGCCGAGGTCCTCCGCCGTGGACCACACACCCGTTCCGGCCGGGGCGCTGCCCGCCGACAGCCACGGATCGGCCGGCAGCCCCTGCGCGCTGAGCTGGTGCGCGCGCCCGGCGGGCAGCGGTTGCGGCGTGGCGGTGGTGGCCTCCATCCCGAGAGGTCCCGTGATGCGGGTGCGCAGCAGCTGCGGGTAGTCCGTCCCGGCGCGGCGGGCCAGCGCCCAGCCGAGCAGCGCGGAGCCGAGGTTGGAGTAGGCGTACTCCCCGCGCTGCCCGCGCAGGCGCGTACCGGCGGCCGCGTCCAGCAGGGAGGCGGGGGTGTGCCCGGCGTACGGGTTGCCCCGGGTGTAGCGGGCCAGCAGGCCGCGGGCGAGCGTCGCCTCGTCCAGGCGGGGCAGGCCGGAGCGGTGGGAGGCCAGCTCCTCGAGCGTGGTGCGCGCCAGCTCCGGCGGGAGGTCCTCGTCGGGGTGGATCTCCCCGAGGGTGGTCGCCGGCGTGACCTCGCCGCGGCGGACGGCGTCGGCGAGGAGCATCCCGGTGAGGGACTTGGTCACCGAGCCGATCTCCTGCGGCGTGGTCGCGGTCATCGCGCGCTGCCGGCCGGGCCGGGGGTCGGCGTCGCCCACCGCGGCGCTGGTGGTGCGGCCGCGGTCGGTGCGGGAGGCCGCCACCCCCGGGGCACCGACCCCCTGCGCGGCGGCGCGCAGCTCGCGGGCCAGGACCTGCTCGCCGCTCGCGGCGGGGGAGAGCCGGGGCGGCAGGGGCAGCCAGAGCGCGCAGAGCGCGGTGGCGAGCACGGCGACGACGACGGCCGCGACCAGGGCGCGACGGCCGGGTGGGTCGAGGTGGACGACGGGCGGGGCCGTCGCGGCGCGGGGGGAGGTGCGGGTGGCGGTCACGGGATCACCTCGGTCCGGCGATGGCGAGCAGGGTCAGGAGCGGGACGACGCGGGCGGCGGGCACGGCGTAGCTGCCGCGGGCGGAGGCCTCCAGCCAGCCGGCGGCGACGAGCTGGCGCAGGTGGTGGTAGAGCTGCCCGCTGGTGCCGAGGCCCTCGGACAGCTCCGGGACGGTGCGCTGCCCGGCCAGGACCTTGGCCAGCAGGCCGAGGCGCACCGGGTGGGCGAGGGCGGAGAGGGCCGGCGCGGTGGCGGTGAGGTCGGCGCCGAGCACGTCGGCGGTCACGACGGTCTCCTGCCACAGGTAGGACTCCCCCGTCGGCAGCTCCACGGCGCCGGTGAACAGCACCTGCGAGCGCCCCTCGGCGCGCCGGCGCAGCTCGTTCAGCGCCCAGAACTCCTCGCGCGCCAGCGGGGAGGAGGTGTCCGCCACCCGGGCCTCCAGGGCGGCCAGCCGCTTCTCCACCAGCTCCCATCGTTCCTCGTCCATGCGTAGAGACTACGGAAGTTCGTAGTTCGCACAAGAGGGACGTAGAAACGCCAGGGGGCGGGGACGTTCCGCGTCACGACACCGGCGTGTCGCGCGCAGGACGCCCCCGCCCCGGGGGGTGCGGAGGGCGAGCCGGGAGAAGGCTCGGGAGAGGGGGTCAGGCGGGGGTGGCGAGCTGGGCGGCCTCGTCGGCGTCCACGCAGGACTGGATGACGGGGTCGAGGTCCCCGGCGAGCACCTGGTCGAGGTTGTACGCCTTGTAACCGGTGCGGTGGTCGGCGATGCGGTTCTCGCCGAAGTTGTACGTCCGGATGCGCTCGGAGCGGTCCACCGTCCGCACCTGCGAGCGCCGCGCCTGGGACGCCTCGGCGTCGGCGGCCTCCTGCGCCGCGGCGTGCAGCCGGGCGCGCAGGATGCGCAGCGCCTGCTCGCGGTTCTGCAGTTGGGACTTCTCGTTCTGGCAGGAGACGACGATCCCGGTGGGCAGGTGCGTCAGGCGCACCGCGGAGTCCGTCGTGTTGACGCTCTGCCCGCCGGGGCCGGAGGAGCGGAAGACGTCCACCCGCAGGTCGCCCGGGTCGATCTGCACCTCCACCTCCTCGGCCTCGGGCAGCACGAGGACGCCCGCGGCGGAGGTGTGGATCCGGCCCTGCGACTCGGTCACGGGCACCCGCTGCACCCGGTGCACGCCGCCCTCGTACTTCAGCCGCGACCACACGCCGCCGGAGCGGGACTTCACCGCCACGGAGACGTCCTTGTAGCCGCCGAGGTCGCTGTCGGTGGCGTCGAGGACCTCCGTCTGCCAGCCCTGGCGCTCCGCGTAGCGCAGGTACATGCGCAGCAGGTCGCCGGCGAAGAGCGCGGACTCCTCCCCGCCCTCCCCCGCCTTGATCTCCAGGATGACGTCGCGGGCGTCGTCGGGGTCCCTGGGCAGCAGCTGCCTGCGCAGCACCTCCTCGGCGGCGGCCGCCGCGGCCAGCAGCTGCGGCAGCTCCGCCGCGAACGACTCGTCGACCTCGGCCAGCTCGCGGGCGGCCTCCGCGTCGTCGACGGCGCGGCGCCAGGCGGCGTGGGCCTCGACCACCGTGCTCAGCTCCGCGTAGCGCCGGCCCAGGGCCCGTGCCCGCGCCTGGTCCGCGTGGACCTCCGGGTCGGCCAGCCGACGCTCCAGGTCGGCGTGCTCGGACAGCAGCGGTCGCACCGACTCGAACACCAGACGCCTCCTGTGGCTCGCTGTGGCCCCGCGGGGGGACCCTGACCCGGGCCCGGTGCCGGACGGCTCCGGGACGGCGAACGGCGCCGGTCCCCCGCGGGGGACCGGCGCCNCCGGCGCCGTCCGGTGCGACTAGTTGGCGGCCTTCTTGGCGTACCGCGCCTGGAAGCGGGCGATGCGGCCACCGGTGTCGAGGATCTTCTGCTTGCCCGTGTAGAACGGGTGGCAGGCGCTGCAGACGTCGGCCTTGATCTCCTTGTTCGACGTGCTGCGCGTCGTGAACGAGTTGCCGCAGGTGCAGGTCACCTGGGTCTCGTGGTACTCGGGGTGGATCGCGTTCTTCACGGTGTGCTCCTCCGCTCGTGGCGCCCCGGATCGCGCCGCCGGTGGGTGGGCGCGGGAGACGGGGCAGGCGTCGTCCCAGTCTGGCACAGCACGGGACGCCTCCCCGACAACCGCGGGGGCGGTGGGGTTCTTCCCACCGCCCCCGCGGTGTGCCGGGGACCGCCGGGCCGGCTCAGGCGTCGTCGCCGCCCTGGCCGACGGACGGCGTCGTCTTCTGGATGGTCATGAGGAACTCGAGGTTGTTCCGCGTCTTCTTCAGCCGGTCGAGCATCAGCTCGATGGCCTGCTGCGGGTCCAGGGCGGTGACGACCCGGCGCAGCTTCCAGACGATCTGGAGCTCCTCGCGGCTCATGAGGATCTCCTCGCGGCGCGTGCCCGAGGCCGGGACGTCCACCGCGGGGAAGATGCGCTTGTCCGCGAGCTGCCGCGACAGGCGCAGTTCCATGTTCCCGGTGCCCTTGAACTCCTCGAAGATGACCTCGTCGGCCTTGGAGCCGGTGTCCACCAGCGCCGTGGCGAGGATCGTCAGGGAGCCGCCGTTCTCGATGTTGCGGGCGGCGCCGAAGAAGCGCTTGGGCGGGTACAGCGCGCTGGAGTCCACACCACCGGACATGATCCGGCCGCTGGCGGGGGCCGCCAGGTTGTAGGCGCGGCCCAGGCGGGTGATGGAGTCCAGCAGCACGACCACGTCGTTGCCGAGCTCGACGAGGCGCTTGGCGCGCTCGATCGCCAGCTCCGCGACGGTGGTGTGGTCGTCGGCGGGCCGGTCGAAGGTGGAGGCGATGACCTCCCCCTTGACCGTGCGCTGCATGTCCGTGACCTCCTCCGGACGCTCGTCGACGAGGACGACCATGAGGTGGCACTCGGGGTTGTTCGTGGTGATGGCGTTGGCGATGGCCTGCAGGACCATCGTCTTGCCGGCCTTGGGCGGGGAGACGATGAGACCGCGCTGGCCCTTCCCGATGGGCGACATCAGGTCGATGATCCGCGTGGTGAGCACGTTGTGCTCGGTCTCCAGGCGCAGGCGGTCCTGCGGGTACAGCGGCGTGAGCTTGTTGAAGTCCGGGCGGCGGCGCGCGTCGTCGGGCGAGGCGCCGTTGACGGAGTCGACGCGCACGAGCGCGTTGAACTTCGCGCGCTGGTTCTGCTGCTCGTTGTCGCGGGGCTGGCGCACCGCGCCGGTCACGGCGTCGCCCTTGCGCAGGCCGTGCTTCTTCACCTGGCCGAGGGAGACGTACACGTCGTTCGCACCGGGCAGGTAGCCGGAGGTGCGCACGAAGGCGTAGTTGTCCAGGACGTCGAGGATGCCCGCGACGGGCAGCAGGACGTCGTCCTCGCCGATCTCCGGCTCGGTCTCGGGTGCGCCCTCGGGACGCCCGCCGCGGCGCTGCTTGCGGTCGCGGTAGCGGCTGCGGCGCCCGCGGCGCCCGCCCTCGTCGTCGTCCGGGACGCCGCGGTCGGGCCCGCGGTCCGCGGCAGCGGCGCGGTCCAGCCCGCCGCGGTCGGCCCCACCGCGCTCGGTGCGGTCCTGGCGGGCCTCGCCGCGGTCGGCGCGGGGCTCGCGCTCGCCGCGCGGCTCGCGGTCCGGGCGGTCGGCGCGGGGCTCGCGGTCGCCGCCCTCGCGCGGCTCGACGACGGGCAGCTGCTGCTGCAGGTCGCCGGCACCCTCCCGGGCGCCGTCGCGGGCGCCGTCGCGGTTGCGCTCACCGCGGCGGCTGCGCTCGCGGCGGGAGGGCCGCTCGCCCTCGGTGCGCACGGGCCGGTCCCCGACGAGGCTCTCCAGCGTCGGCACGACGGGCGCCTCCCCACCGGCGCGGCGCTCGTCCTGCTCGGTGCGCACCACCGGGGGCAGCTCGATGGTGACGGCCGGGTCGGCCGAGCCGTTGCGCGCGGCCGCCGGTGCGGCGACCTCCTCGCGGGCGGCGGGCACGTCCGGCCGCGGGGCCTCCACGGCGGGCGCGGCGGCCTCCTCACGGGGCGCCTCGACCACGGGAGCGCTCGCAGGCGCCTCGGCGGCACCCGCGGGCGCCGTGGCACGACGGCCGGAGCGCGGGGCCGGGGCGCCCGCGGCACCCGGCAGCGCGGCCTGGTGCTCGCGGATGGCGCTGAGCAGGTCGACCTTGCGCATGCGCCCGGTGCCGCTGATGCCGAGCTGGGAGGCGAGCTCCTGCAGCTGGGGCAGGCGCAGGGCGGACAGGTTGCCGGAGCGCGGGGCGGCCTCGGCCGCGAGGGCGGCGCCGTCGGCGGCGTCCGTCGCAGCGGTGTCGGTGCTGTTGGTCACGAAGGTCCTTCCCCCTCGTCAGCGACGGGCCACCGGATCAGCCAGGTCGCGATGTCTGCCCGTGGGACGGGCAGGTGATGGAAGAGCCACGGGTGCGGGAAGTGCACAGATGCGTGGCTGCGTACCGTGTCTGCGGACGACGACGGGGCGGGACATCAGAACTCCGGCGTCCGGATCGGACACCCGGGGCCGAGCGTCCATCGACGCCACGTCCGCTGCGGTACGTCGCCAATGTAACACCCGGAGGCCCCGGCACGGTCCCCCCTACCCCCAACGGACGCCCGACGTGTCGACGTCGAGGTCGAGGCGGCGCCAGCCGCGGGCGGCCTCCACCACCTGCGCCCGCTCCGGCCCGCGTGCCAGCACCAGCACGCTGGGGCCCGCACCGGAGACCACCGCGGGCAGCCCCCGCTGCCGCAGCGCCGCCAGCAGCGCCGCGGTCGCGGGCATCGCCGGGGCGCGCTGGGCCTGGTGCAGGCGCTCGTCGGTCGCCTCGAACAGCAGCTCCGGCGCGGCGGTGAGGGCGTGCACGAGCAGGCCGGCCCGACCGGCGGTGAAGGCGGCGTCGCGGTGGTCCACCACCGGCGGCAGCAGCGCCCGGGCGCGGGAGGTGGCCAGCTCCTCGGCCGGGACGAGCAGCACCGGGCGCACGTCGGGGTGCACGTCCAGGCGGGCGGCGCGCGCGGCTCCCGGCGTCTGCGCGCACGGGCCCGACGCGGTGCACCAGGCGACGGTGAAGCCGCCGAGCACCGCGGGCGCGGCGTTGTCCGGGTGCCCCTCCAGCCGCGCCGCCTCGGCCAGCACCCGCTGCCGCACGACGTCGGCGGAGCCGTCGCCGAGCCCCGCCGCGGCGAGCAGCGCCCGTGCCGCCGCGACCCCGGAGACCACCGCCGCCGCGGAGCTGCCCAGCCCTCGGCCGTGCGGGATGTCGTTGCGGCACAGCACCTTCAGCCCCGGGATGGCCACACCGGCGGCCGCCAGCTCCGCGAGCACCGTGCGCACCACGAGGTGCTCGGCGGTCAGCGGCACCGACCCGGCGCCCTCCCCCTCGACCACCACGTCCAGCCCGGCGGGCACCACCTCCACCCGCAGCCGGTCGTACAGGCCCAGGGCCAGGCCGAAGGAGTCGAAGCCGGGGCCCAGGTTGGCGCTGGTGGCCGGGACCGTGACGTCGACGGCCACGCCGGGGGGCAGGACGGCCCCCGGGAGCGCCGAGGTGCGCTCGGCGGCGCCGGGCGTGGTCGTCACGACAGCTCGAGGCCGAGCGCGCGGGCGATGGTCACCGCGTCCGGCTGCACCCGCACCGGCTCCACGGCGCGGCGCTGCCCGTCCTCGGCGCCGGCCAGCTCCAGCGCCCACTGCGGGTCCTTCAGGCCGTGCCCGGTGACCGTGATGACGATGCGCTGCCCGGGGTCGACCTCACCGGCCTCGGTGGCGGCCAGCAGACCGGCCACCCCCGCGGCCGATGCCGGCTCGACGAAGACGCCCTCCCGGGAGGACAGCCAGCGGTGCGCGGCGAGGATCTGCTCGTCGGTGACGGCGTCGATGCGCCCGCCGGAGTCGTCGCGCGCGGCCACGGCCGTGGCCCAGGACGCGGGGTGGCCGATGCGGATGGCGGTCGCGATCGTCTCCGGCTCGTCGACGGGGTGCCCCTTGACGAACGGGGCGGCGCCGGCGGCCTGGAAGCCCCACATGCGGGGCCGGCGCGTGGCGGTGCCGTCGGCGGCGTACTCGGAGTAGCCCTTCCAGTAGGCGCTGATGTTGCCGGCGTTGCCCACGGGCAGGCAGTGGACGTCCGGGGCGTCGCCGAGGACGTCGACGACCTCGAACGCGCCGGTCTTCTGCCCCTCGATGCGGAACGGGTTCACCGAGTTCACCAGCTCCACCGGGTACGCCTCGGCGAGCTTGCGGGCCTGGGTGAGGCAGTCGTCGAAGTTGCCGTCGACCTGCAGCAGCGTCGCGCCGTGGGCGATGGCCTGGCTGAGCTTGCCCAGGGCGATCTTGCCGTCGGGCACGAGGACGGCGCAGCGCATCCCCGCGGCGGTGGCGTACGCCGCGGCGGAGGCGGAGGTGTTGCCGGTGGAGGCGCAGATGACGGCCTCCGCGCCGCGCTCCCTGGCCGCGGAGATGGCCATCGTCATGCCGCGGTCCTTGAAGGAGCCCGTGGGGTTGCAGCCCTCGACCTTCAGCCACACCTCGCAGCCGGTGCGCTCCGACAGGTGCCGCGCCGGCACCAGGGGGGTGCCGCCCTCCCCGAGGGACACCACCGGGGTGGCGTCCGTGACGGGCAGCCGGTCGCGGTACTCCTCGATCAGGCCCCGCCACACGTGCGCCCTGCTGCCGCTCACCGGTCGTCCCCTCCCTCGACCCGCAGCACGCCCGCCACGGAGTCCACGATGTCCAGTTCCGCCAGGTCGTCGACCGTGGCCGACAGCGCCGCGTCCGTCGCGGCGTGCGTCACCACCACGAGCACCGCCCGGCCGGAGTCGTCCTGCCGCTGCTGCACGGTCTCGATGGAGACGCCGCGCTGCGCGAACACCCCTGCCACCTGCGCCAGCACGCCCGGCCGGTCGGTGACGTCGAGGCGCACGTGGTAGCGGGTGACGACCTCGCTCATGGGCAGCAGGGGCAGGTCCGCGTAGGCGGACTCCCCCGGCCCGCGCCCACCGGTGACCCGGTGCCGCGCGACGGCCACCACGTCGCCCAGGACGGCGCTCGCGGTGGGCCGCCCGCCCGCGCCGGGGCCGTAGAACATCAGCTGCCCCGCGGCCTCGGCCTCGACGTAGACGGCGTTGTACGCCTCCCGCACGCCCGCCAGGGGGTGCGTCAGCGGCAGCATCGCCGGGTGCACCCGCACGGAGACCGACTCGCCCTCGGGTCCCGGGACCCGCTCGCAGATCGCGAGGAGCTTCACGACGCAGCCCTGCTGCTGGGCGGCGCGCACGTCGGCGGCGCTGACGTCGGTGATGCCCTCGCGGTGCACGTCGCCACCGCCGACGCGGGTGTGGAAGGCCAGGGAGGCCAGGATCGCGGCCTTGGCGGCGGCGTCGAAGCCCTCCACGTCCGCGGTGGGGTCGGCCTCGGCGTACCCGAGGGCCTGCGCCTGCTCCACCGCCTCGGTGAAGCCCGCCCCGGTGGTGTGCATCTTGTCCAGCACGTAGTTCGTGGTGCCGTTGACGATGCCGAGCACGCGCGTGACGCGGTCCCCGGCGAGGGAGTCCCGCAGCGGCCGCAGCAGCGGGATCGCCCCGGCCACCGACGCCTCGTAGTAGAGGTCCACGCCCTGTTTGGCGGCGGTCTCGAACAGGGTCGGGCCGTCGGCGGCGAGCAGCGCCTTGTTGGCCGTGACGACCGCGGCGCCGTGCTCCATCGCGCGCAGGATCAGCGAGCGCGCGGGCTCCAGGCCGCCGATGACCTCCACGACGACGTCGGCGCGCTCCACGAGGGACTCCGCGTCCGTCGTGAGCAGGGCGGGGTCCACCCCGAGGTCACCGCGGTCCCGGCCCAGCCGGCGCACCGCGATGCCCGTCAGCTCCAGCGGGGCGCCGACGCGGGCGGTGAGCTCGTCGGCCTGGCTCGTGAGCAGGCGGGCCACCTCCGTGCCCACGACCCCGCATCCCAGCAGCGCGACCTTCACCGGTTCCACCTGTACGTCCTCTCGTCCCCGAACCCAACCTGCACCCACCGCCGCCGCGCGCTGTGCGCCCGGCGCTCCCCCGCCCCCGCCGGCTCAGCCGACGTCGAGGGCGAAGAGGTCCTCGACCGTCTCACGGCGCAGCAGCAGGCGGGCGGCGCCGTCCCTGACCGCCACGACCGGCGGGCGCGGGACGTGGTTGTAGTTGCTCGCCATGCTGCGGCAGTACGCCCCCGTGCCGGGCACCGCGAGGAGGTCCCCGGGGCCGACGTCGGAGGGCAGGAACTCGTCCTTGACGACGACGTCGCCGCTCTCGCAGTGCTTGCCGACGACCCGGGAGAGCACCGGGGAGGCGCCGGAGGCGCGGTCGGCCAGCGTCGCGGAGTAGTCGGCGTCGTAGAGGGCGGTGCGGATGTTGTCGCTCATCCCGCCGTCGACGGAGACGTAGCGCCGCTGCGCGCCGCCGTCCAGCTCCACGTCCTTGACGTTGCCGACCTCGTAGAGGGTGAAGGTGCTGGGCCCGGCGATGGCGCGGCCGGGCTCGACGGACACCTTCGGGCAGTCGATGCCCTCGGCGCGGCACTCGCGGGCCACGATGCCCGCCAGGTGGGCGGCGAGCTCGGCGGGGGCCAGGGGGTCGTGCTCGGAGGTGTAGGCGATGCCGAAGCCGCCGCCGAGGTCGACCTCGGGCACCTCCGCGCCGTGCTCGCGGCGGACCTTCGCGGTCAGGCCCAGGATGCGGCGGGCCGCGACCTCGAAGCCGCCCGTGTCGAAGATCTGCGAGCCGATGTGGCTGTGGAAGCCGAGCAGCCGCAGCTCGGGCCGGCGCAGGACCGCCGCGGCGGCCTCCTCCGCACGCCCCGAGGCCAGGGACAGGCCGAACTTCTGGTCCTCGTGGGCGGTGGCGATGTAGGAGTGGGTGTGCGCCTCCACCCCGACGGTGACGCGCAGCATGACGGCCGCGGTGGTGCCGAGCTCCGCGGCGAGGTCGGCGACGACGTCGACGTCGCGCAGGTTGTCCAGCACGATGCGCCCGATCCCGGCCGCCAGGGCCTCCCGCAGCTCCGCGCGGGAGCGGTTGTTGCCGTGGAAGACCATGCGCTGCGCGGGCATCCCGCCGCGCAGGCCGGCGGCGAGCTCCCCGCCGCTGGCCACGTCGAGGTTCAGCCCGTCCTCCGCGAGCCAGCGCGCGACGCCGGTGCACAGGAACGCCTTGCCCGCGTAGTACACGTCCGCGCCGCCGCACAGGTCCGCGAAGGCGCCCGCGAAGGCGTCGCGGTAGGCCGTGGCGCGGCCCCGGAAGTCGGCCTCGTCCAGGACGAAGGCGGGGGTGCCGAACCCGGCGGCGATCTCGCGCACGTCGACACCGCCCACGCGCAGGGCGCCGTCCCCGCCGCGGGTGACGGTGCGGGCCCACAGGGCGGGCAGCAGCTCGTCGACGTCGGCGGGCGGGCGCAGCCAGGCGGGCACGACGGCGACGGTGGCGTAGCCGGGCGAGTGCATCGCGCCGCCCTCGTGGGTGTGCGCCATCACATCCGCTCCGGGGCGGAGACGCCGAGCAGGTCCAGGCCGGCCGCGAGCACGGTGCGGGTGGCGTCGTTGAGCCACAGCCGGGTGCGGTGGGTGTCGGTGACGTCCTCCTCCGCGCGCGGGGTGACGCGGCAGGTGTCGTACCACTTGTGGTACCTGCCGGCGAGCTCCTCCAGGTAGCGCGCGACGCGGTGCGGCTCCCGCAGCTGCGCGGCCCGGGCGACGACGGCGGGGAACTCCCCCAGCGCCGCGAGGAGCACGGCCTCGGTCTCGTCGGTGAGCAGCGCCGGGTCGAAGGCGTCCTCGCGGCGCACCCCGGCCTGCTCGGCGTTGCGGCCCACGTTGACGGTGCGGGCGTGGGCGTACTGCACGTAGAAGACGGGGTTGTCGTTGCTGCGCCGCACGAGCAGGTCGAGGTCGATGTCGATCATCGAGTCGACGGAGGAGCGGGCCAGGGAGTAGCGGGCGGCGTCCACGCCGACGGCCTCGACGAGGTCCTCCATCGCGACGACGGTGCCGGCCCGCTTGCTCATCCGCAGCGGCTTGCCGTCGCGCAGCAGGCGCACCATCTGGCCGATGAGGATCTCCAGGTTGCGCCCCGGCTCGTCCCCGAAGGCCGCGCACATCGCCATCATCCGGGCGACGTAGCCGTGGTGGTCCGCGCCGAGCATGATGACGGCCCGGTCGAAACCGCGCTCGCGCTTGTCGAGGTAGTACGCCAGGTCCCCGGAGATGTAGGCCGGCTGGCCGTCGCCCTTGATGACGACGCGGTCCTTGTCGTCCCCGAAGTCGGTGGTGCGCAACCAGATCGCACCGTCGGCCTCGTAGATGCGGCCGAGGTCCCGCAACCGCTGGACGGCGCGCTGGACCGCGCCGGAGGTGTGCAGGGAGTCCTCGTGGAACCACACGTCGAAGTGGACGCCGAAGTCCGCCAGGCTCTGCCGGATCTCCGTGAACATCAGCTCCACGCCCTCGCGGCGGAAGACCTCCTGCTGCTCGGCGCGCGGCAGGTCCCTCGTGCCGGGCGCCGCCGCGAGGACCGCCGAGGCGATCTCGGCGATGTAGGCGCCGCCGTAGCCGTCCTCGGGGGTCGGCTCGCCGTGCGCGGCGGCCAGCAGGGAGCGGGCGAAGCGGTCGATCTGGGCGCCGTGGTCGTTGAAGTAGTACTCGCAGGTGACCTCGGCGCCGGAGGCGCGCAGCAGGCGGGCCAGGGAGTCGCCCACCGCGGCCCAGCGGGTGCCGCCGATGTGGATGGGCCCGGTGGGGTTGGCGGAGACGAACTCCAGGTTGATCCGCTCGCCCGCGGCGGCGTCGCCGTGCCCGTACGCCGCGCCGGCCTCCACGATGGCGCGCGCGAGCTGACCGGCGGAGGCGGCCTCCAGGGTGACGTTGAGGAAGCCGGGACCGGCGATGTCCGCGGACCTCACCCCGGGCACCTGCGCCAGGCGGGCGGCGAGGGCCCCGGCGACCTGCCGGGGCGGCACCCCGGCCTTCTTCGCGAGCTGCAGGGCGACGCTGGTGGCCCAGTCGCCGTGGTCGCGGTTCTTCGGGCGCTCCACGCGGACCTCGGCCGGGACGTCGGCGGGGTCGAGGGTCAGCTCACCGGCCGCGACGGCGGCGGTGAGGCAGTCCTTCAGGGCGGCGGAGAGCTCGGCGGGTGTCACATCCCGAGCCTACCGGCGGGCCGGGGCGCCCCCGGCGGTCCGCACGGGTGCCCGCCGGGCGGGGTCCGGGAGATCCCGCGGTCGGGGGAACCCGCGCGGGGCACGCGCCGGACGCTGGTAGGGTTCCCTCGTCGCTGGCCCCCGTAGCTCAGCGGATAGAGCATCGGCCTCCGGAGCCGTGTGCGCAGGTTCGAGTCCTGCCGGGGGCACACCTTCCTCCTCCGCAGCCCTCCTCCGGGCCCTCCTCGCACGCTCCCCGCGGTCTCCGGCGTCGACACCGTCGTCCTCGCGCCGCCGGACGGAGCCCCGCCCGGCCGGGCCCGCCGGCTCCCGCGCGCCGCCGCGCGGGCCGCGGGGCACGCACTAGCGTGGCAGCCACCGCCCGCGAGGGAAGGACCCGCCGTGGACCAGACCGTCGCCCCAGCCCCCGCCACAGCCCCCGCTGCGAGCCCCGCGCCCGAGCGGGAGGTGCTGACCTGGGCGGAGTTCGGCTCCGCCGGCCGCGACCTCGCCACCGTCATCGCCGCCGACGGCTACCGGCCCGACGTGCTGCTCGGCATCGCCCGCGGCGGGCTGCCGCTGACGGCGTCGCTGGCCTACTCCCTCGGCGTGAAGAAGGTCGCCACCGTCAACGTGGAGTTCTACACGGGGGTCGACACCCGGCTGCCCGAGCCGGTCCTGCTGCCCCCGGCGCTGGACCCGGCCGGGCTGGCCGGTCTCGACGTGCTCGTCGTGGACGACGTGGCCGACACCGGGCGGACCCTGCTCGTCGTCGCGGACATGGTGCGCCGCTGGGGCGCGCGCCCGCGCACGGCGGTCGTCTACGAGAAGCCGGGCTCGCGCGTGCGGCCGGACTACGCCTGGCGCAGGACGGAGCGCTGGGTGGAGTACCCCTGGTCCGCCGAGCCGGAGGTGCGCTACCCGCCGGGCACGTGACGCCCCACGTGGACGGGCGGGGCCGGTGGGGTGCTCAGCGCCGGGGGTTGAGCCGCCGGGTGGGCGCGGCGGCCTGCGGGTCCTCGGGCCAGGGGTGGCGCGGGTAGCGGCCCCGCAGCTCCGCCCGCACCTGCCGGTAGGCGCCCCGCCAGAACGAGTCGAGGTCGCCCGTGACCGCCACCGGCCGCCCCGCCGGGGACAGCAGGTGGACCACGACGGCGACGCGGCCGTCCACCACGCGCGGGCCCTGCGCCCAGCCGAACGCCTCCTGCAGCTTCAGCGCCAGCACCGGTGGGCCGGGGTCGGCGCAGTCCGCGGAGTACTCCAGCCGCACCCGGCTGCCGCTGGGCACCTCCACCCGCTCCGGGACCAGCTCGTCGAGGCGGCCCGCCGCCGGCCACGGCAGCAGCCGCCGCAGGGCACCGGCCACGTCCACGCGCCGCAGGTCCGCCGCCGAGCGCACCGCGGCCAGCTCCTCCGCCAGCCACTCCTCCACCGCCGCCAGCAGCGCCGCGTCCGAGACCTCGGGCCACGGATCGCCCAGAGCCTTGCGGCACAACGCCATCCGCCGGCGCAGCAGGTCCGCGCCCGCCGTCCACGGCAGCACCGCCAGGCCGCGCCCGCGCAGCTCCCGCGCCACCGCCGCGCGCACCGCGGCCGCGGGCGGGTCCGGCAGCGGCCGGGAGCGCAGCTCCAGCGCGCCGAGCCGCTCCACCCGCCGCGCCCGCACGCCGTCCTCCCAGCGCACCTCGTCCCCGGTGCGCAGCGCGGCGGCGGCGACCACGCGGGCGGTGTCCTCGTCCAGGGGTGCCGCGGCGCGCACCCGCGCGTCGGCGCGCCCCTCGGGCCGGTCGGCCACCGCCACCGCCAGCCACGGCGCGCCCGTCCACGCCGAGCCGGGCGACAGGCGCGCACCGGTGCCGCCGACCGTGGCGTAGCCGTCCCCGCCGCCCGGCCGCCGCCGGGCGATCCGCTCGGGGTGGGCCAGGGCGACGACCGTCCCGGCGGCGAGGTCGTCCGGCACCGGTGCGCGCCCCGGGCCCGCCGCCGGCCGCGCCCGTCCCGGCAGGGCGGCCCGCAGGCGGCGCACCTCCTCCCGCCAGGCCCCCGCCCCCGGCCCGCCGCGCCGCAGCGCGCGCCAGGCCGCGACGAGGTCGTCGCCCGGCGGCAGGACGCCGTCGGCGGACAGCAGCGCCACGACCTCCGCGGCGGCCCGCTCCCCCACCAGGCCCGCCCCGTCCACCAGCGCGCGGCCCAGGCGCGGGTGCACGCCCAGCCCTGCCAGCACCCGGCCCGCGGCCGTCGGCGCGCCGGAGCCGTCGAGGGCGCCCAGGCCCCGCAGCACCTCCGTCGCCGCGAGCAGCGCGCCGGCCGGTGGGGCGTCCGGCAGCGCCAGGCCCTGCCCGCCCGGGGCGCCCCAGCACGCCGCGGCCAGGGCGAAGGCGGCCAGGTCGGCGGTGGCGATCTCCGGCAGGGGGTGCGCGGTGAGCAGGTCGTGCTCGGCGCGGGACCAGCAGCGCAGCACCGTGCCCGGGCCCTCGCGCGCGGCCCGGCCGGCGCGCTGCTCCGCGGCGGCGCGGGAGACCCGCACGGTGTCCAGGCCGGCCAGGCCGCGGGCGTGGTCGGTGCGGGGCAGGCGGGCCAGCCCGGCGTCCACGACGACGCGCACCCCGGGGACGGTGAGGCTGGACTCGGCGAGCGAGGTGGACAGCACCACCCGGCGCCGCGGTCCCGGGCGCAGCGCCGCGTCCTGCGCCTCGCCCGGCATCCGGCCGTGCAGGGGCAGCACGTCGGCGCCGGATCCGGCCAGCTCCCGCTGCACGGCGGCGATCTCCCCCGCCCCGGGCAGGAAGACGAGGACGTCCCCGGCGAGCCCGGCCAGGCACGAGCGCACCACGTCCGCGACGTGCCGCAGCAGGGCCGGGTCCACGCGCAGCCCCTGCGGCGGTGCCACCGGGCGCGCGGGCGGCACCCAGCGCACGTCGAGCGGGTGCACCGGCACGCTCGCCGTCACCACCCGCGAGGTGCCGAGCAGGTCCGCGACGCGCCCGGCCTCGGCGGTGGCGGAGGTGGCGAGCAGGCGCAGGTCCGGGCGCAGCACGGAGCGCACGTCGACGGCGAAGGCCAGGGCCAGGTCGGCGTCGAGGTGGCGCTCGTGGACCTCGTCGAGCACGACGGCCGCGACCCCGGGCAGCTCCGGGTCCCGCTGCAGGCGCCGCAGCAGCACCCCGGTCGTCACGACCTCGACGCGGGTGGCGGCGCTGCGGCGGGAGTCCCCGCGCACCGAGTAGCCGACGCGCCCGCCGACGTCCTCCCCGAGCAGGGCGGCCATCCGCCGCGCCGCGGCCCGGGCGGCGACGCGGCGCGGCTCGGCGACCACGACGGCGCCCGCCACCGCCCCGGCCAGGGCCAGCGGGACGAGGGTCGTCTTGCCCGTGCCCGGCGGCGCGACCAGGACGGCGGCGCCGTCGGCGGCGAGGGCGCCGAGCAGGTCCGGCAGCACGGCCCGCACCGGCAGGTCGGTCCCGGGACCCTCAGGCAGCACACCGGGAGTGTGCCGCAGGGGAGCCGCGGCGCGGGTCTCACCCGTCCGGCCCGACCCGGTCCCCCACCCGCACCCGTCACCCGCGCCGCGGCGTGGTGCGTCCGGGTGGCGGGACCGCGGCAGGCTTCCGGCGGCCCGAGCCGGGCACACATCCTGGGTGGGCGCCGCGCGCTGCGGCGCCGCGCCCGCCACCGCGGCCCGCGCCCCGACGTGCGGAGGACCCCGTGGACGAGATGGACCAGCGCCTCGGCGCCGCGGCGCTGCTGGCGCCGGCCGCCGGCCTGGTGGCCGCCCTCGCGGTCACCGCCGCCGCCGGCCTGGGTGCCGGCGCCCTCACCGCCCTGCTGGCCCTGGGCGCGTGGGGCCTGCTGCGGCGGCTGCGGCTGGCCGCGCGGCGCCTCGACGAGGCCCTCGCGACCGCCGCTGCCGACCCCGCCCGGGTGGTCGACCTGACCACCCCGCGGCACGAGGCCGCCTGAGCAGCGCCTGACGCGGCAGGGGCCCCGGCGCTGCGCGACCCTCAGGGCAGCGCCAGCAGGGTGACCGCCGCGCCCGCGGCCACCAGCCCCACGACCTGCCGGCGCACCAGCCGCTCGGCCAGCACCACGCGCGCCAGCAGCACCGTCGCCGCCGGGTACAGCGCCACCACGACCGCCACCACCGCCAGCTCCCCCTGTCGCGCGGCGAGCAGGAACGCCAGGTTCGCCGCCGCGTCCAGCACCCCCGCGCCCGCCGCCAGCGCCAGTGCCCGGCCCCGGGCGGCACCCGGCGCGCGGCGCCCCAGGACCTGCCCGAGCAGCACCGCCAGCACGAGCACCGTCGCCACCGCCCGGCCCACCACCAGGGGCGCCAGGCCGCTGTCGTGCGGCGCGGCGTCCAGCGTCACGAACTGCACCGCGATCGCCGTGCCGGCCGCCACGGCCGTCAGCAGCGCGGCCCGGCCCGGCCCGTCCCCGCTCCCGCCGGGCCCGGCGCTCACCAGCACCACCGCCGCCACCGCGGCCGCCACCCCGGCCCCGTCCAGCGGGGACAGCCGCTCCCCCGCAGCCAGCCCCACCGCGACCGGCAGGGCGGCCGAGACCACCGCCGTCACCGGCGAGAGCACGCTCATCGGGCCCAGGGCCAGGCAGCGGTACAGCAGCGCGAACGACGCCGCCGACGCCACCCCCGAGGCGGCCCCCCAGGCCAGCACGGCAGGGTCCCAGCGCGCACCCAGCACCGGCAGCAGCAGCAGCACCCCCAGCAGGCTCGCCGGGGCGGCGGCGGCCACCACCCGCAGCACCGGCACCGAGCGCGCCGCCACGCCGCCCGCGAAGTCCGCCAGGCCGTAGGCGAGGGAGCTCACCAAGGCCAGCAGGAGCGCGGTCACCGGGACGCGGACGGGGCGGGGCGGCTCACCCCCGCATCCTCCCAGCCCCGCGCCCCCGCACCGGCGGCACCGCCCTCACACCCGCAGCGCCCCCAGCGCCCGCCCCAGCTCGGCACCCGGCACCGGCCGCGCGAAGTGGAACCCCTGCCCGTAGTCGCACCCCGCCGCCACCAGGTGCTCGCACTGCGCGGTGCTCTCCACCCCCTCCGCCACCACGACGTGGCCCATCGCGTGGGCCAGGTCGATCACCGAGGAGACGACGCGGCGGTCCTGCTCGTCGGAGTCGATGTCGCGGATGAGCCGCCGGTCCAGCTTCACCTCGTCCACCGGCAGCTGCTGCAGCCACTGCAGCGAGGACGCCCCCACCCCGAAGTCGTCCAGGGCGACGTGCACCCCCAGCCCCCGCAGCCGCAGCAGCGCCTCGCGCGTGCGCCGCAGGTCGCCCGGGGACCTGGACTCGCTGACCTCCACGACGAGGCGCCGGGGGTTCAGGCCGCTGCGGTCGAGGATGTCGTGCAACCGCTCCACGAGCATCGGGTCCCCGAGCTGGCGCGCCGCCAGGTTCACCTGCACCAGGGGCGGGGTCCCGTCGGGCAGCACCAGCGTGCGGGCCTCCGCGCACACCCGGCGCAGCACCCACTCGCCGATCTCCACGATCAGGTTCGACTCCTCCGCCACGTCGAGGAAGTCCGGCGGCGCCAGCAGTCCCCGCTCGGGGTGCCGCCAGCGCAGCAGCGCCTCGACGCCGGCCACCCGCCCCGTGCGCAGGTCCACCTTCGGCTGGTACAGCACGCACAGGGAGCCGTCGTGCAGCGAGGAGCGCAGCCCGCTCTCCAGGTCGGCCCGGCGGTTGATCTGCTCCTGCAGGCGCCCGTCGAACACCGCCACGGAGTTCTTGCCGCGCCGCTTGGCCAGGTACAGCGCCGAGTCCGCCTCGCGCAGCAGGTCGTCGGTGGTGGTGGGCGGGCGCGTCGCCAGGGTCAGGCCCAGCGAGAGGCGCACCTGCACCTCCGCGCCCCCCACGCGGTACCCGCCGGCGCACTCGGCGAGGACCCGCCGCGCGATCGCCACGACGTCCCGCGCGGTGGCGACGTCGGTCGGCACGACGACGAACTCGTCCCCGGCGAAACGCGCGACGAGGTCCTCCGGCCGCAGGGCGTGCCGCAGCCGCCGCGCCAGCTGGCGCAGCAGGTCGTCGCCCGCGGCGTGGCCGAGGTGGTCGTTGACCCACTTGAAGTCGTCGAGGTCGCAGAACAGCACGGCCACCGGCACCCCGTGGCGGGACAGCCTCGCCACCGCGCCCTCCAGGTGCTCCTGCAGCATGCGGCGGTTCGCCAGGCCCGTCAGGGGGTCGTGCATCACCTGGTGCGCCAGCTGCCGCTCCGCGCGCTGCCGCTCGGCGACCTGCGCGCGCAGCTCCCGGTTCTCCGCCGCCAGCTGCTCGACGGCCCCGGCCAGCTCCCCGGTGCGCTCGGCGACGCGCCGCTCCATGTCCTGCTGCGCCGCGAGCCGGCGCCGGCGCGCCAGGGCGGCCTCCAGACCCGTCGAGACCGACGCGGCCAGGGTCTCGTGGAGCCACCCGGCCTGCGGGCCCGGGGCGGGGCCGGCCAGCAGGTGGCCGTGGCGGACCCCCGCGAAGTGCAGGGGCAGCAGCACCTGCGGTGCCGTGCCGAGCGACCGCCACACCGGCGCCGGCACCAGCTCGCGCACCCCGAACACCGGCGGCTCCTGGGCGCCGGGGGCAGCGGTGAGCAGCCGCGCCGCAACGTCCGGCGGGGCCGCGGAGGCGGTGTCGTGGACGACGAGGTGGGCGGTGCGCAGGCCCAGGGGCGCCAGCTCGGCGGCGAGGACCGCGGCGACCCCTTCGGGCGTGCCGGCGGTGACGAGGCGGTGCTCGGCCTCGTGGACCCGGCGGCTGCGCCGCTCCAGCGTGCGGTCCCCGCCCTGGACGGCGACCGGCTCGGGGCAGCCGCAGGAGCCGAGGCGGAGCACCTCGCAGGGCAGCAGCTCCTCCGCGGGCGCGGGTGCTCCCGCCAGCATCCCGGCGAGCAGCTCGACACCGCGTCGCCCCGCCGCGCCGGCGGGCGGGCGCGTGGTGGTCAGGCCGGTGGCGCGGGGTCCCTGCGCGCCCCCGGCGGGGTCCTCGCCGCGGCAGGGGTCCGCCGCACCGGTGACGGCGAGGTCCTCCGGTACGCGCAGCCCCAGCGCGGCGGCCACCTGCAGCACCACCCCCGCGAGGCGGTCACCGGCCGCCATGACGGCGTCGGGACGGGCGGGAGAGGCGAGAAGGGCGTGCAGCCACCGCCGCAGCCGCGGGGAGGCCGGGTCCGGGCCGGGCAGGACGGGGCCGGTGAGCACGGGGTCCCGCGGCAAGCCGTGCGCCGCGACGGCGTCGAGGTAGCCCCGGTGCCGCCCGGCCGCCACGGGGTCGCTGGCGGGGCCGCGCACGAAGGCGATGCGGCGCAGGCCGTGGCCGCGGGCGAGGTGCCCGGCCAGCTCCCGACTGCCCCCGCGCTCGTCCGCGCCCAGGTGCACCGCCCCGGGGAGCGGCTCGCCCACGCTCACCACGGGCACCCCGGTGAGCCGGTGCGCCCAACGGCGCACCATCGCCGGTCCGCAGCGCGCCCGCAGCTGCGGCGTCCGCAGGAGGTAGGCGTCGACGGGCCCTGCGGCCGCGTGGGGGCGCCGCTCCCGCAGCGGCGGGGCGACGAGGTCGAAGACGTCGTTGGCGACGGCGCACGGATCGTCCGCACCCTCCGGCGCGAGCTCCGAGCCGACCACGGCGAGCAGGCCCACGCCGAGGCGGGCGGCGGCCCCGGCCGCGCCGAGCCATTGCTCCTC
The DNA here is from genome assembly GCF_054590795.1 of Kineococcus anabasis. Classification (NCBI taxonomy): domain Bacteria; kingdom Bacillati; phylum Actinomycetota; class Actinomycetes; order Kineosporiales; family Kineosporiaceae; genus Kineococcus; species Kineococcus anabasis. The sequence continues at coordinate 480,336 of NZ_BAAIHU010000002.1, read as the reverse complement.
CTCGGGTGCGCCGCGCAGGTGGGCGGTCAGCAGCGCGATGCGCGGTGCCCGGACGTGCGGCACCACCGCATCGCGATCCATCAACTCATGGTAGCTGAGCGTTCACTCGCAGTCACAAGTCGACCCGCGGTGGCCCCCACCCCTGCCGGCCGGTTCAATGCCACCGCCGCCGGGGCCGCCGCCCGGCCCGCCCGCCGGAGCGCGATCCGGCCCGCCGAACCCCCGAGGAGCCCCGATGCCCCCGTCCCGACCGCATCCCTGGCCCACCCGGGCGCTCGGGCGCAGCGGCCTGCGCGTCTCCACCTTCGGCTTCGGCGCCGGCCCCCTCGGCGGGCTGTTCGACCCTGTCGGGGAGGACGAGGCCCTCGCCGCGCTCCAGAGCGCCTGGGACGCCGGCGTGCGCTACTTCGACGTCGCACCGCACTACGGCGCGGGCCTGGCCGAGCAGCGCCTCGGCACCTTCCTCGCCGGCAGGCCGCGCGACGAGTACGTCGTCTCCACCAAGGTCGGCCGGCTCCTCGTCGACGACACCGACCTCGACCCCGGGCGGCTGCAGGAGGGCTTCCGCGGCGGCCTCGCCAAGCGCCGCGTCTGGGACTTCAGCGCCGACGGGGTCCGGCGCAGCCTGGAGGACAGCCTCCGGCGCCTCGGCCTCGACCGCGTGGACGTCCTCTTCGCCCACGACCCGCACGGGCGCGAGGAGGAGGTCCTCGCCACCGGGCTGCCCGAGCTGGCACGGCTGCGCGAGGAGGGCGTGGTCTCGGCCGTCGGCGCCGGGGTCGACGACGTCGGGATGCTCACCCGCTTCGCCCGCACCGGCCTGGCCGACGTCCTGCTCGTGCCCGGCCGCTGGACCCTGCTGGACCGCACCGCCGGGGAGGAGCTGCTGCCGGAGTGCGTCGAGCGGGGCATCGGCGTCGTCGTGGGCGGGGCGCTGAACTCCGGGGTCCTCGCCGACCCCTCCCCCGGCGCCCGCTTCGACTACGCCCCCGCCTCCGGGGAGGTCCTCGCGCTGGCCCGCCGGCAGCAGGAGGTCTGCGCGCGGCACGGCTGCACGCTGCTGCGCGCCGCCCTGCAGTTCCCCCTGCGCCACCCCGCCGTGGCGTCCGTCCTCGTCGGCATGCGCGACGCCGCGGAGGCGCAGGCCGCCGCGGCCGACCTCGGCGCGCAGGTGCCGGCGGAGCTCTGGGAGGAGCTGGAGCCGCTGGCGCTGCGCGGGGTCCCCGCCTCCTGACGCGACGGAGGGCGGGACCGCGACCGCGGCCCCGCCCTCCGTCCTGGTCTCGCGCTGCTCGTCAGCTGCCCTGGGCGGGACGGCCGGAGCCGCGCCCACGACGCCGGGAGCCACCGGAGCGCGGCGCACCGGCACCCGCCGGGCGGGGCGCACCGGGCCCGGCCGCCCTGGACGTGCCGGAGCCCGCCGTGCGCGGCGCACCGGAGCCCGCGGCGCGGGACGTGCCGGTGGCGGTGCGCGGCTTCGCGGCGCGCTGGGGCTGCGCCGGCGCGACGGGCACCGGGGCGCTCGCGGGGTCGACGTAGGGGGCCTGCGGGCCCGTCAGGTCCGACAGCTCCCGGGCGCCCGCGGCCACCGAGGACCAGCGCGGGGAGATGCCCGCCTGCCGGGCCAGGGTGCGCACGTCGCCGCGCTGGTCCGGCGTCGCCACGGTCACGACGGTGCCCTCCGCCCCCGCGCGGGCCGTGCGCCCGGAACGGTGCAGGTACGCCTTGTGCTCGGTCGGCGGGTCGACGTGCACGACGAGGTTGATGTCGTCGACGTGGATGCCGCGGGCCGCGATGTCCGTGGCGACGAGCACCCGGACCGAGCCGTCGGAGAACGCCGTGAGGTTCCGCTCGCGGGCGTTCTGGCTGAGGTTTCCGTGCAGGTCCACCGCGGGCACACCGACCGCGGTGAGCTGCTTGGCGAGCTTCTTCGCCGAGTGCTTCGTGCGGGTGAAGAGGATCGTGCGGCCCAGGCCGGAGGCCAGCTCCCGCACGACCTGGCCCTTGGCGTCGGCCGCGACCTCCAGGACGTGGTGCTCCATCGTGGAGACCGGAGCCACGGCCGGGTCCACCGAGTGCGTCACGGGCTGGCGCAGGTACCGCCTGACCAGGACGTCGATCCCGTTGTCCAGCGTCGCGGAGAACAGCAGCCGCTGCGTGCCCGCGGGCGTCGCGTCCAGCAGTCGCTTGACGCCCGGCAGGAAGCCGAGGTCGGCCATGTGGTCCGCCTCGTCCAGCACGGTGACCTCGACGCGGTCCAGGCGGCAGTGGCCCTGGCCGATGAGGTCCTCCAGCCGGCCGGGGCAGGCGATGAGGATGTCCACGCCTGCACGCAGCGCCTGCACCTGCGGGTTCTGCCCGACGCCGCCGAAGACGGTCGTCACGCGCAGGCCGAGGGCGGTGGCCAGGGGGGTGATGGTCGCCGCGACCTGGTTGGCGAGCTCCCGGGTGGGCAGCAGGACCAGGGCACGGGGGCGGCCGGCCTCGCGGCGGGTGCCCGAGCGGGCCAGCGCGGCCACCAGCGGCAGGGCGAAGGCGATGGTCTTGCCGCTGCCGGTGCGCCCGCGGCCGAGCACGTCGCGGCCGGCGAGGGAGTCGGGCAGCGTGGCGGACTGGATGGGGAACGGCTCGGTGACGCCGCCGGCGGCGAGCACCTCGACGAGGGGGGCGGGCACGCCGAGCGCGGCGAAGCCGGACTCTCCGGCGACGGCGGCGCGCTGCGCGGGCACCACGGCCTGCGGCGCCTCGGCGCGCGGGGCGGCGGCGACCGCGGCGGCGACCGGCGCGGGGGCGACCGGGGCGGCGGCGGCCGGGGTCTGGCTCGCCGCACCCGCGGCGCGCGTGGCGCGGCGGCGGGGGGCGGACGGGGTGGACGGGCTGGACGATCCGGGCGTGCGGACGTCGCGCATGCTCAAGGCGAGCCTTCCGGGAGGGGATGGGTGGTGGCCGACGGACGATCGACCCCGCTCACGAAGAGGGACCCGCTGGGACTTCCGGCGCCCTGGGGCGCATCGCACTCGACCGCGGGCCCGGCGCCGACGGCGCGCCCGCTCCGGGACAGTCTGCCCCATGCTCCCATCGGCAGCACAGCGCGCCCGCTTGAGCGGGTGCACCCGATCGGCTGCTCCTCGCGGCCCGGCTCCCCGGACCACGCCGCTCCAGGCTCGCGAGATGGTTGGACAGGCTAACCTCACCTCGTGCCGACCACGTCGAGCTCCGCCCGCACCGCGCGCGACGCGCTCGCCCCACCCCCGCGCCTCCCCGCCCCCTCCCGGCTGCGCTCCGCGGGCGGCCGCACCACCGGCCTGCTGGTGGCCCTGGCCCTGCTCGCCCTCGCGGTGGCCCTGAGCCTGGCCGTGGGCGCCCGGGACGTCCCCCTCGGCACGGTCGCCGGCGCCCTCACCGGCGCCGACACCTCCCCCGACGCCCTCGTGGTGCGGGAGCTGCGGCTGCCGCGCACGGTCACCGGCCTCGCCGTGGGCGCGGCCCTCGGGCTGGCCGGGGCCCTCATGCAGGCCCTCACCCGCAACCCGCTGGCCGACCCCGGCCTGCTCGGCGTCAACAACGGCGCCGCCGCGGCGATGGTGACCGTCGCCGGCATCGTGGGCGCCGGCAGCACCAGCACGCTCGTCTGGGCCGCGATGGCCGGGGCCGCCGCGGCCTCCGTCGTGGTCTACGCCCTGGGTGCCGCCGGGCGCGGGGGCGCCACCCCCGTCCGCCTGGCGCTGGCGGGCACGGCGGTCAGCGCGGTCCTGCTGGCCTGGACCAGCGCCCTCGTCCTGCTCGACCGCGAGACGTTCGACCGCTACCGCTTCTGGCAGGTCGGCTCCCTGGCCGGGGCCGGGTGGGACACCCTCACCGGGCTGGCGCCCTTCCTCCTCGTCGGCGGTGTGCTGGCCCTGGCCCAGGGCCGCGGCCTCAACGCCCTCGCCCTCGGCGCCGACTCCAGCCGGGCGCTCGGCGCGAGCACCGCCCGCACCCGGGTGCTGACCGCCGTGGCCGTGACCCTGCTGTGCGGGGCCGCGACCGCCGCGGCCGGGCCGCTGTGGTTCATCGGCCTGGCCGTGCCGCACGCGGTGCGGGCGGTGACGGGCCCGGACCAGCGCTGGGTGCTGCCGTACTGCGTGGTCTGCGCGCCCGTGCTGCTGCTGCTGGCCGACGTCCTCGGGCGCGTGCTCGTGCGGCCGGGCGAGCTGCCGGTCGCCATCGTGACCGCCGCCGTCGGGGCGCCGGTGTTCATCGCCCTGGTCCGCCGCCGCCGGCTGGCGCACCTGTGAGCGCCCCCGCCGCGGCCCGGCCCGCCGCGCCCCCGCGCCCGCGCCGGCGTGCGGTCGCGCCGCGCACCGCCGTGGTGTGCGCGCTGCTCGTCCTCGCGGTGCTCCTGGCCGCCACCGTCGCCCTGACCACCGGGGAGTACCCCCTGCCCGTGCGCGACGTGGTCGCGACGCTGCTCGGGCGCGGGGACCCCGGGGCGGAGTTCATCGTCTGGGGGCTGCGGCTGCCGCGCGTCGTCGTCGCCGTGGTGGTCGGTGCGGCGCTCGGCATCGCCGGGGGGATGTTCCAGCAGCTCACGCGCAACCCGCTGGGCAGCCCCGACGTGATCGGCTTCACGCACGGCGCCGCCCTCGGGGCCGTCGTGGTGCTGCTCGTCCTGCACCGCACCGGCCCGGCCGTGGCGCTCGGGGCGCTCGCCGGGGGCCTGGCCGCGGCCCTGCTGGTGTACGCGCTGGCCTTCCGCGGCGGCGCCGAGGGCTACCGCATCGTGCTCGTCGGCATCGGCCTGACCGCCCTGCTGCAGTCCACGACGCACTACCTGCTCACCCGCGCGGAGGTGGAGGAGGCCCACGGCGCGCAGCTGTGGCTGACCGGCACCCTCAGCGCCCGCGGCTTCGAGCACGTCGCGCCCCTGGCGGTGGGGATGCTCGTGCTGGTGCCCGCCGCCCTGGTGCTCGGGCGGCGGCTCACCCTGCTGGAGATGGGCGACGACCTCGCCTCGGCGCTCGGGGTGCGGGTGGAGCGGGTGCGCCTGGCCGCGGTGGTGGTGGCGGTGGCCCTCACCGCGGGCGCGACCGTCGCCTCGGGGCCGATCCTGTTCGTGGCGCTCGCCGCCCCGCAGGTGGCGCGCCGGCTGACCCGCGCCACCGGGGCGGGCCTGCCCGCGGCGGCGCTGACGGGCGCGGCGCTGCTGCTCGCGGCGGACGTGGCGGCCCAGCGCGTGCTGGCCCCCACCCAGCTCCCGGTGGGCGTGATGACCGCCGCCGTGGGCGGGCTGTACCTGGCCTGGCTGCTCGTGGACTCCTGGCGCCGGGGGCGCGGATGAGACCGCCCGGCGCGCCCCGCACCGACCACCCGAACCCCACCCGGAGGACGAACGCCGTGCACGCTCCCCCCGCCCGGCTGCGCGCGCAGGACCTGACCCTGGCGTACGAGCAGCGCACCGTCGTCGAGGGCCTGGACCTGCAGATCCCCGACGGCTCCTTCACCGTGATCGTCGGGCCGAACGCGTGCGGGAAGTCCACGCTGCTGCGGGCCCTGGCGAGGCTGCTGAAGCCCCGCTCCGGGGGCGTGCACCTGGACGGGGAGCTGATCGGCCGGCTCCCCTCCAAGGAGGTGGCGCGCCGCCTGGGCCTGCTGCCGCAGACGGCGAGCGCCCCGGACGGCATCACGGTGGCCGACCTCGTGGCGCGCGGCCGCTTCCCCCACCAGCGGCTGCTGCGGCAGTGGAGCACCGAGGACGAGCGGGCCGTGGCGGGGGCGATGGCCGCCACGGGGGTCGACGCCCTGGCCGAGCGCGCCGTGGACGAGCTGTCCGGGGGGCAGCGGCAGCGGGTGTGGCTGGCGATGGCGCTGGCCCAGGAGACGCCGATCCTGCTGCTGGACGAGCCGACGACGTACCTGGACATCGCCCACCAGATCGAGGTGCTGGACCTGTGCGCCCAGCTCCACGAGGAGCAGGGCCGCACCCTCGTGGCGGTGCTGCACGACCTGAACCACGCCTGCCGCTACGCCACGCACCTGGTGGCGATGCGCGGCGGGCGGATCGAGGCGCAGGGCGCACCGGGCGAGGTGGTGGACGCGGCGCTGGTGGAGCGGGTGTTCGGGCTGCCGTGCGTGGTCGTGCCGGACCCCGAGACGGGCACCCCGCTGGTGGTGCCCGCGGCGCGGCGCGGGGGCCGGCGGGCACGTGCGGCGGGTGCGGAGGCGACCACCGGGGCGGGCACCGGCCCGGCAACCGGGGCGGGCACCGGGGCGGGCACCGGGGCGGGCACGTCGCCCGGGGCGCCCGTGGGCACGTCGGCGGGCGGCCGGGCCGGCGCAGGGCGCTGAGCCACGGCAGGACCGCCGGTGCGCCCTGGGTTACGGTGACGCAGGTGATCGGCGGGCGCGTGGGCCTCGTGCTGCACCCGGTGCGCGACGTGGGCGCCGAGGTGCGCACGGTCGTGGACTGGGTGCTGGGCCGCGGCGGGCAGGTCGTGGGCCTGGAGCCCGACGCCCCCCGCCTGCCCCGCGAGGTGCGCTGCGTCCCACCGCAGGAGCTGGCCACGGCCTGCGACGCGGTGGTGAGCCTGGGCGGTGACGGCACGATGCTCGGGGCGCTGCGGCTGCTCATCGGCTCCTCGGTCCCCGTGCTCGGGGTGAACCTGGGGCACCTGGGCTTCCTCGTGGAGCTGGAGCCGCGGGAGCTGCCGGTCGCGCTGGAGCGGGTGGCCGCCGGCGACTACAGCCTCGAGCCGCACAGCTGCCTGCGCGTGCGGGCGCCGCACCTGGAGGCGGTGGCGTTCAACGACCTCGCGCTGGCGCGCACCCCCGGGCAGGGCTCGGCCGCGGCGGCGCTGGCGGTGGACGGGCACCGCCTGGGGTACTACCGGTGCGACGCGGTGGTGCTGAGCACCCCGACGGGCTCGACGGCGTACAACTACGCGGCGGGCGGGCCGGTCGTCTCCCCCGCCGCCGACAGCTTCCTCGTCACGCCGGTCGCGCCGATCTCGGGCATCGCCCGGACGCTGGTGCTGGGGACGGACGAGACGGTGCGGCTGGAGCTGCTGACGGGCAGCTCCCCGCTGGTGGCGGAGGTGGACGGCACGGTCGGCGGCCGCCTGGAGCCGGGCGCGGCGGTGGACGTGTCGGTCCAGCGCGACGCCGGCTGGGTGATCCGGATGGGCGGCGACTCCCCGGGCAGGAGGAGCAGGGCGCGGCTGACCCTGCTGGACCTGCCGCTGCTGCCCGAGGAGCTGCGCGAACTGCTGCCGCAGGAGCTGCTGCGGGGGGACCCGACGAGCGGCACCCGCTAGGGGTCAGGGGGCGGGCGTCGCGCCGGCGGCCTGCCCGGCGCCGGGGGCCGGGGCGTCCTGGCGGTCGGCCGGGGGTGGGGTGCTGCGCTGCGTCGGGGCGGTGCCGGCTCCACCCTCCGCGCCGGGGTCGGTGGTGCCGGGTCCGGCCGGGGTGGTGGTGGTCGGATCCGGCTCCCGCGTGGCCGAAGACGTGCTCGACGACGTGCCCGACGTCGTGCTGGTCTCCCCGCTCGGGGTGGCGGCCCCGGTGGGCTCGTCCGTGCCGGGAGCGCTCGGGGACCCGTCCGGCGTCGCGGTGGGGACGGGCTCCGGCGCGGGGGCCTGCGCCAGCGGCACGCCGAGGACACCGCGGTCGGCCTGCGGCGCGTCGCCGCCGGAGGCGCTGCCCGGGGCGCTGCCGGAGGCGACGCCCTGGGTGCGGGCCGCGACGGACTCGCCGGTGGCGAACTCGAACCCGGCGATGGAGACGACGGCCACGGCGAAGGCGGCGGCGGCGAGGCCGGCGACCTGCCGCAGGCGGCGGGGGCCGGGCACCGGCGGTCCCGGCACGGGTGTCGAGCCGGCGGGCGGATCGGCGGGCGGCTGCCCGGCCGCGGGGTCAGCCGCGGGGTCAGCCGGGTCGGCGGGATCCGCGGGGTCGGCGGGATCCGCAGGGTCGGCAGGATCCGCGGGGTCGGCGGGGTCGCGGCGCCCGCGGGCGCGCCGGGCGGCCTCCGCGAGGCGCTGGCGGCTGCGGTCCAGGTAGTAGGTGTAGACGGCGCCGGCGGTGGAGGCGGCGAGGCTGCCGAGCCCCGCGCCCAGCAGGGTCCCGACGGACCCCAGGGACTTCAGGGTCGACAGCAGCACCGCGGCGGTGACGGCGGCGAGGGCGCCGCCGAGGATCTGCATCCAGTTGATGGTCAGGGTGGGCCTGGGTGTCTGCTCACTCATGTCCTGCCCATCGTCGCAAACCCGCGACGAGGGCCCGCGCACGGGCGCGGGCCCTCGTGTGGAACCCCTGTGGAGGTCGTGCACCCCCGCCCGGTGGGACGGGGGCCCGGCGGAGGGGCGGGGCTCGGCGGACGGGTGGGGCTCAGCGGGCGGCGGCGCGCTGGGTGGCGTCGCGGACCTCGCCGACGAGCTCCTCCAGGACGTCCTCGAGGAAGACGACACCGGTGACGCGGCCGGTGCCGTCCACGACGCGGGCCAGGTGCGAGCCGTTGCGCCGCATGCTCGCCAGGGCGTCCTCGACCTCCTCCACGACGCCGAGGGTGCCGAGGGCGCGGACGCGCTTGTCGGGCACCGGCTGGGTGTACCGCTCGTCGTCGGCGTAGAGGATGTCCTTCACGTGCAGGTAGCCCAGCAGGTCCCCGCCCGTGGCCAGGACGGGGAAGCGGCTGAAGCCGGTGCGGGCGACGAGCGCCTCCACGTCCTGGGGGGTGGCCCCGGCGGGGACGGTCACGAGCCGCCCCAGCGGCACCGCGATGTCCCCCACGGTCCGGTCGGAGAACTCCAGGGCCCCCGACAGCAGGCCCTGGGTGTCCTCCAGGGTCCCCTCGCGCCGGCTCTCCGCGACGATGGACTGGACCTCCTCGGCGGTGAAGGCGGAGGCCACCTCGTCCTTGGGCTCCACCCCCACCGCGCGCAGGGCGGCGTTGGTGATGCCGTTGAGCAGGCGGATGAGCGGGCCGAGGAAGCGGCCCAGCGCCAGCAGCGGAGGCGCCAGCAGCAGCGCGGAGCGCTCGGGGCCGGCGATGGCGAGGTTCTTGGGGATCATCTCGCCGACCACGACGTGCAGGTACACCACGACCGTCAGGGCCAGTACCAGGGCCACCGGGTGCAGCAGCGCCTCAGGGACGCCGACGGCCGCGAAGACCGGCTCCAGCAGGTGGGCCAGCGCGGGCTCGGCCACGGCACCGAGGCCGAGGGAGCACAGCGTGATGCCGAGCTGGCAGGTGGCGAGCATGAGGGAGACCTGCTCCATGGCCGCGAGCGTCTTGCGCGCGCGGCCGCTGGTCTCCGCCAGGGGCTCGATCTGGCTGCGCCGGGCGGAGAGCACCGCGAACTCCGCGCCGACGAAGAAGGCGTTGCCCAGCAGCAGGGCCAGGCCGATGCCGAGACCGGTCAGCTCGCTCACCGGCGCACCCCCTCGGGGTCGAGGACCAGCCGCTCCCGGCTCCCGCTCCGGGAGCCGGCGGCGTGGCGGGTCCGCAGGTCGACGTGCTGGGTGGTGGCGCCGTCCCCGGTGGCCTCCGCGGCGGTGGCGGGTGCGCGGCGCACGCGCAGCCGGTCCACCCGGCGGCCCTCCATCCGCACCACCTGCAGGACGAAGTCACCGGCCCGCGCCTCGTCGCCCGCGGTGGGGATGCGGCCGAGGCGGGCCATGACGAACCCGCCGAGCGTCTCGTAGGCGGAGTCGTCCGGCACGGGGACGTCGAGCCGGTCGCGGACCTCGTCGGGGCGCATCAGCCCCGGCACGGACCAGGTGCCGTCGCGGTGCTGGCGCACGCCGCCGCGGTCGCGGTCGTGCTCGTCGGCGACCTCGCCGACGATCTCCTCGACGAGGTCCTCCAGGGTCACCACGCCCGCGGTGCCGCCGTACTCGTCGAGGACGACGGCGAGCTGCAGGCCGCGCTCGCGCAGCTGCAGCAGCAGCGGCTCCAGGCGCAGGGTGTCCGGCACCCGCCGGGCCTCCACCATGATCGCGGCGGCGGGCACGTCGGCGCGGCGCTCCGGGGGCACCGAGACGGCCGTCTTCAGGTGCGCGACGCCGACGATGTCGTCGAGGTCGTCGCCGATGACGGGGAAGCGGGAGTGCCCGGTGGAGCGGGCCAGGGCCACGACGTCGGCGACGGTGTCCTCGCGGCGCACGGCCTGCACGCGGACCCGGGGGGTCATGACGTCCGCGGCGGTCTGGTCCCCGAACAGCAGGGTGCGGGCCAGCAGGTTGGCGGTGCCGGGGTCCAGGGTGCCCTGCTCCGCGGAGCGGCGGACCAGGGAGGCCAGCTCGGAGGCCGAGCGGGCGCTGGAGAGCTCCTCCTGCGGCTCCACGCCCACCGCGCGCAGGAACCTGTTGGCGCTGCCGTTCAGGACGGTGATGAGCGGGCGCATCGCCCAGGTGAACGCGCGCTGCGGCCCGGAGACGACACCGGCGGTGGCCAGCGGCAGGGAGAGGGCGAGGTTCTTGGGGATCAGCTCGCCCACCAGCATGGAGAACACGGTGGCGACGACCACGGCGAGCACGACGGCGACGGAGCCGGCGCTGGGTCCCTGCACGCCCACGGCGGCGAGGGGGCCGCGCAGCAGCGCCGCGAGGGACGGCTCGGCCAGGTAGCCGACGAGCAGCGTGGTCAGGGTGATGCCGACCTGGGCGCCGGACAGCTGGGTGGAGAGGGTCCGCAGGGCCGGCAGGACGGCGTGGGCGCCGCGCTCACCGCGCTCGGCCGCCCGCTCGACGGCGGGCCGGTCGAGGGTGACGAGGGAGAACTCCGCCGCGACGAAGACGGCGGTGCCGACGGTGAGCAGGACCGCGGCGAGGAGGAGGAGCCACTCCGTCATGCGCCGGCTCCGCGGCGGGAGGAGGGACCCGGTCGATGCGGGGGGTGGCCGCGGCGCGGCCCCGGAGGTGAACCGGCGGAGGAGGTGGCAGATGAGCTCATGGCCCTGCCGATGGTACGGCGGCGCCGAGCCGGGAGCACGACGGGACACCGGCGCCGCGCGCGGGCGGGTGGCGCGGCGCCGCGGCTCACCAGCCCGCGGGGAGCGGCCTGCCCTCGTCGTAGCCGGCGGAGGACTGCACCCCCACGACGGCCCGCTCGGCGAACTCCGCCACGGTGCGCGCGCCGACGTACGTGAAGGCCGAGCGCACCCCCGCGGTGATCTGGTCCAGCAGGTCCTCCACCCCCGGCCGCTCGGGGTCCAGGTGCATGCGGGAGGAGGAGATGCCCTCCTCGAACAGGCCCTTGCGGGCGCGCTGGAAGGGGCTGTCGCCGCGGGTGCGGGCGGCGACGGCGCGGGCGGAGGCCATCCCGAAGCTCTCCTTGTAGGCGCGCCCGTCGGTGCCGACGATGAGGTCGCCGGGGCTCTCGTTGGTCCCCGCGAACCAGGAGCCGACCATCACCTGGGCGGCGCCGGCGGCCAGCGCGAGGGCCACGTCGCGCGGGTGGCGCACGCCGCCGTCGGCCCACACCGCCGCGCCCAGCTCGCGGGCGGCGGTGGCGCACTCCAGGACCGCGGAGAACTGCGGGCGGCCGACGCCGGTCATCATCCGGGTGGTGCACATCGCGCCGGGCCCGACGCCGACCTTGCAGATGTCGGCGCCCGCGGCGACGAGGTCGCGCACGCCCTCGGCGGTGACGACGTTGCCGGCGACCACCGGCACGGACGGCGACAGCGCCCGCACGGCGGCCAGGGCGTCGAGCATCCTCTCCTGGTGCCCGTGGGCGGTGTCGACGACGAGGGCGTCGATGCCGCAGTCGAGCAGCGCCGCGGCCCTGCCCTGCACGTCGCCGTTGATGCCCACGGCCGCCGCCACGCGCAGGCGCCCGGTGTCGTCCAGGGCGGGCCGGTACACCGTCGAGCGCAGCGCCCCGGTGCGGGTGAGGACCCCGGCGAGGCGGCCGTCGCGGACCACGGGGGCGTAGCGGCGCCGGGCGCCGTGCAGCCGCAGGAACGCGGACTCCAGGCCGTCGCGCTCGACCTCGTCGGCGTCGAGGACCACGGGCGCGGCGCTCATGACCTGCTCCACGCGCGTGAAGCGGTCGACGCCGGCGCAGTCGGCGGGGGTGACGACGCCCACGACGGCCTCCCCGGCGACGACGACGGCCGCGCCGTGGGAGCGCTTGGGCATCAGGTGCAGCGCGTCGTGGACGGTGTCGGTGGGCGCCAGGCGCACGGGGGTCTCGAAGACGGGGTGGCGCTGCTTGACCCAGCCGACGACCTCGGCGACCACCTCCAGCGGGACGTCCTGGGGCAGGACGGCCAGGCCGCCGCGGCGCGCCACCGTCTCGGCCATCCGGCGGCCGGTCACGGCCGTCATGTTCGCCACGACGACGGGGACGGTGGTCCCGGTGCCGTCGTCGCTGGCCAGGTCCACGTCGAGGCGGGAGGTCACCGCCGAGCGGGAGGGCACGAGGAAGACGTCGCTGTAGGTCAGGTCACCGCTGGGGTGGTGCCCGGGGAGGAACCGCACCCGGCGATCGTAGGCGGGCCCGCGGCGGCGCGCCGCGGAACGGCCCGGCCCGGCGGCGCGCCGGGTGCGGCCGCGGTTCGCGCAGGATTCGCGGAGGACTCGCGCACGGACCCGGCGCCGGGCGTGGCCGGCCGGGCGGCGTCCTAACCTGCGTGCATGAGCACGCCGGACCCCCGCCGCCCGCAGCCCGCCCCCGTCCCCGCAGGCGCCGGCGGCGCCGGGAGGCAGCAGGCGGCCCGCCGGGCGGTCGTGGTGGAGGACGAGCCGACCATCGCCGAGGCCGTCGCGACGCGGCTGCGGGCGGAGGGCTACTCCGTGGAGGTCGCCGGGGACGGCCCCACCGGGGTGGCGCTGTGCGAGCGCTTCGACCCCGACGTCGTCGTCCTCGACGTGATGCTGCCCGGCTTCGACGGCCTGGAGGTGTGCCGCCGCGTGCAGGCCGTGCGCCCGGTCCCGGTGCTCATGCTCACCGCGCGCGACGACGAGACGGACAAGCTGATCGGGCTCGGCGTGGGCGCCGACGACTACATGACCAAGCCGTTCTCCATGCGGGAGCTGTCCGCCCGCGTCAACGGCCTGGTGCGCCGGGTGGAGCGCGCGCGGCAGCTCGCGGGGGCGGCCCCGGAGCAGGACGACACCCTGCGCTTCCCCGTCTCCGACGGGGAGCTGGAGGTGGACCGCGCCCAGCGGCGGGTGCGCCGCGCGGGCCGGGAGGTGCACCTGACGCCCACGGAGTTCGACCTGCTGGTGTGCCTGACGTCCTCCCCGCGCACGGTCCTGACGCGCGAGCGGCTGCTGGAGGAGGTGTGGGACTGGGTGGACGCCTCCGGCACCCGCACCGTCGACAGCCACGTCAAGGCGCTGCGCCGCAAGCTGGGCGCGGACCTGGTGCGCACCGTGCACGGCGTCGGCTACGCGTTCGAGCCGGCCGGCGCCCCGTGAGGGCGGAGCGGGCCCCGCTGCCCGCGGCCGGGCGCGCGCCGGGCCGCCACCCGTGGACGGAGGTCCGCCCGCTGGACCCGCTGCGCTCCCTGAAGGTGAAGCTGGGCGTGCTCGTCGCCGTGACGGTCACGGTCTCCTCGCTGCTGGTGTGGGTGGGCCTGCGCAACCACATCGGCCCGCGCTACACGCTGCCCGCGGCGATCGTGGCGGCGCTGGTGGTGACGCAGCTGCTGGCGCGGGGCATGACGTCGCCGCTGCGGGAGATGGCGGCGGCGGCGCGGGCGATGGCCCGGGGCGACTACAGCCGCCGGGTCCGCTCGACCAGCTCCGACGAGGTGGGCGAGCTGGCGGTGGCCTTCAACCGCATGGCGGAGGACCTGGAGGCGGTGGACCGGGAGCGGCGCGAGCTCGTCGCGAACGTCAGCCACGAGCTGCGCACGCCGGTCTCGGCGCTGCGCGCGGTCCTGGAGAACGTGGTGGACGGCGTGACGGAACCGGAGCCGCACGTGCTGAGCACGGCGCTGGCGCAGACGGAGCGCCTGGGCCGGCTGGTGGAGCAGCTGCTGGACCTGTCCCGGGTGGACGCGGGCAAGACGGCGCTGGTGCGCGACGACGTGGTGCTGCGGCCCTTCCTGCAGGAGGCGGTGGACGCGATGTCGCTGGCGGGGCGGGGGGTGGACTTCGTCGTGGACGTCGAGCCGCCGGGCATCGTGGTCAGCGCCGACGCGGAGCGGCTGCACCAGGTCGTGGCGAACCTGCTGGACAACGCCTCCCGGCACTCCCCCGAGGGGGGCACGGTGACGGTGTCGGGCCGCGCGCTGGGCGACGTGGTGCGCATCTCGGTGGCCGACGAGGGCCCGGGCATCGCGGACGAGGACCGCGAGCGGGTGTTCGAGCGCTTCCACCGGGGCACCTCCCGCCCGGACGGGGGCACCGGCCTGGGCCTGGCGATCGCGCGCTGGGCGGTGCAGCTGCACGGCGGCAGCATCGCCGTGGCGCCGCTGCCGCGGGGGGCGGGCTGCCGGATCGACGTGCACCTGCCGCTGCACGCGCCGCGGCAGGCGGGCGCCGTGCCCGTCGCCTGAGGGCGGGGTGCCCTGCCGTCCCCCGGCGGCGCGGGCGGTGTGGCACGCGCTGCCACGCCGGGCCGCTGCGGCGGGGACGTCGGGTCTAGGCTGGCCGGGCGTCCTGGCATCCCGCGGAAGAAGGCGACATCGTCGTGCCTCAGCACCCGTCCCACGAGGACCCCCTGACGACCTTCGGCCCCAACGAGTGGCTGGTCGACGAGCTGTACGAGCAGTACCTCGCCGACAAGCAGTCCGTGGACCCCGCCTGGTGGGACTTCTTCGCGGACTACCAGCCCGCGGAGAACCCCGGTGCCACGTCGAGCGCCTCCGCACCCGCCGCCGACGGCGGCCGCAACGGCGGCACCGCGGCCCCCGGGGGCGCACCGGCGAACGGCGGCTCGTCGAACGGCTCGGGCGACGGCGCCCGCACCGCGGCCCCCGCAGCCTCCGCCCCGGCCCCTGCGGCAGCGCAGGCCCCGGCACAGGCGCCGGCGGCGCAGGCCCCCGCAGCACCGGCGAAGGCACCGGCGAAGGCCGCCCCGGCACCGGTGAAGGCACCCGCACCCCTGGGCGCCGGGGACACGGTGGAGAGGCTGCGCGGCCCCTCGGCGCGGGTCGTGACGAACATGGAGGCCAGCCTCGAGGTGCCGACGGCGACGAGCGTGCGCGCCGTCCCCGCCAAGCTGCTGGTCGACAACCGCATCGTCATCAACAACCACCTGCGCCGGGCCCGCGGCGGCAAGGTCTCCTTCACCCACCTCATCGGCTTCGCCGTCGTCGAGGCGTGCCGGGAGATGCCCGCGATGAACGCCGCCTACGTCGTGGACGACGGCAAGCCCGCGGTGCTGCACCCGGCGCACGTCAACCTGGGCATCGCGATCGACCTGCCGAAGCCGGACGGCTCCCGCCAGCTCCTCGTCCCCGCCGTCAAGGAGTCGGAGACGAAGAACTTCGCTGAGTTCTGGGCCGCCTACGAGGACGTGGTGCGCCGCGCCCGGGCGGGCAAGCTGACGACCGAGGACTTCGCGGGCACGACGATCAGCCTGACCAACCCCGGCACGATCGGCACCAACCACTCGGTGCCGCGCCTGGTCAAGGGCCAGGGCGCGATCGTCGGCGTGGGCGCGATGGAGTACCCGGCGGAGTACCAGGGCGCCAGCGAGGAGACCCTCGCCCGGATGGCCATCAGCAAGATCCTCACGCTGACGTCGACGTACGACCACCGCATCATCCAGGGCGCCCAGTCCGGCGACTTCCTGCGCGTCGTGCACGCCAAGCTGCTCGGCGAGGACGGCTTCTACGACCGCGTCTTCCAGTCGCTGCGCATCCCGTACCAGCCGATCCGCTGGGTCCGGGACATCTCGATCCACCACGACGACCAGATCAACAAGACGGCCCGCGTCGTCGAGCTGATCCACGCCTACCGGGTCCGCGGCCACCTCATGGCCGACACCGACCCGCTGGAGTACCGCCAGCGCGTCCACCCGGACCTGGAGATCGAGAGCCACGGCCTGACGCTGTGGGACCTGGACCGGGAGTTCCCCACCGGCGGCTTCGGCGGCCGCCCGCACATGAAGCTGCGCGAGATCCTCGGCGTGCTGCGCGACTCCTACTGCCGCACCACGGGCATCGAGTACATGCACATCCAGGACCCGGAGCAGCGCCGCTGGATCCAGGACCGCGTGGAGCGGCCGTGGAACAAGCCGGGCGCGGAGGAGCAGCTGCGCATCCTGCGCCGCCTCAACGCGGCGGAGGCGTTCGAGACGTTCCTGCAGACCAAGTACGTCGGGCAGAAGCGCTTCAGCCTGGAGGGCGGCGAGAGCGTCATCCCGCTGCTGGACGCGGTGCTCTCGCACGCCGCGCGCGAGGGCCTGGACGAGGTGTGCATCGGCATGGCGCACCGCGGCCGGCTCAACGTCCTGGCGAACATCGCGGGCAAGAGCTACGGGCAGATCTTCCGCGAGTTCGAGGGCGTGCAGGACCCCCGCACGGTGCAGGGCTCGGGGGACGTGAAGTACCACCTGGGCACCGAGGGCACGTTCACCGCCGAGACGGGCGAGACGACGAAGGTGTACCTGGCGGCGAACCCCTCGCACCTGGAGGCCGTCAACCCGGTCCTGGAGGGCGTGGTCCGCGCCAAGCAGGACCGCCTGGACCTGGCCGGCCGCTCCTTCCCGGTGCTGCCGGTCCTGCTCCACGGCGACGCGGCGTTCGCCGGGCAGGGCGTGGTCGCCGAGACCCTGAACCTCTCCCAGCTGCGCGGGTACCGCACCGGCGGCACGGTGCACATCGTCATCAACAACCAGGTCGGCTTCACCACGGGCCCGGCCTCGGCGCGCTCCTCCGTGTACTCCACCGACGTCGGCCGCATGATCCAGGCGCCGATCTTCCACGTGAACGGCGACGACCCCGAGGCCGTGGTGCGGGTGGCGCAGCTGGCCTTCGAGTTCCGCCAGGCGTTCGACAAGGACGTCATCGTGGACCTCGTCTGCTACCGCCGCCGCGGGCACAACGAGGGCGACGACCCCTCGATGACGCAGCCGCTGATGTACACGCTGATCGAGAAGAAGCGCAGCGTCCGCAAGCAGTACACCGAGGCGCTGATCGGCCGCGGGGACATCACGGTGGAGGACGCCGAGGAGGCGCTGCGGGACTACTCCGCCCAGCTGGAGCGGGCCTTCGCGGAGACGCGCGAGGCCGGGGCGGGCACCGCGGAGGCCGACGGGGACAGCCGCGGCGGCCTGGAGCGCCCGAGCGCCCAGGAGGCCGACGACCTCGTGGGCTCCGCCGCGCGCCAGACGGCGGTGGGCACCCAGGTGCTGGAGCACATCGGCCGGGTGCAGAACAACCCGCCGGAGGGCTTCACGGTCCACCCGAAGCTGCGCCAGCTGCTGGAGAAGCGGGAGCAGATGTCCCGCGAGGGCGGCGTGGACTGGGGCTGGGGCGAGCTGCTGGCGTTCGGCTCCCTGCTCATCGAGGGGGTCCCGGTGCGCCTGGCCGGCCAGGACAGCCGCCGCGGCACGTTCGTCTCCCGCCACGCGGTGCTCATCGACCGGGTGACCGGTGAGGAGTGGACGCCCCTGACGCACCTGGCGGAGGGCCAGGCGCGGCTGTGGATCTACGACTCGCTGCTGAGCGAGTTCGCGGCGATGGGCTTCGAGTACGGGTACTCCGTGGAGCGCCCGGACGCGCTGGTGCTGTGGGAGGCGCAGTTCGGCGACTTCTTCAACGGCGCGCAGACCATCATCGACGAGTTCATCGCGGCGGGTCAGCAGAAGTGGGCCCAGCGCTCCTCGGTGGTGCTGCTGCTGCCGCACGGCTACGAGGGGCAGGGCCCGGACCACTCCTCCGGCCGCCCGGAGCGCTTCCTCCAGCTGTGCGCGGAGGACAACATGACCGTGGCGATGCCCTCCACCCCGGCGAGCTACTTCCACCTGCTGCGGCGGCAGGCGTACGCCCGCCCGCGCCGGCCGCTGGTCGTCTTCACGCCGAAGTCGATGCTGCGCCTGAAGGCGGCGGCCTCGGCGGTGGAGGACTTCACCACCGGCGGGTTCCAGCCCGTCATCGACGAGGTGGAGCCCCTGGACCGCGGTGCCGTGGACCGCGTGCTGCTGTGCAGCGGGAAGGTCTACTACGACCTGCTGGCCGCCCGCACCGCCCGCGGTGACCGCAGCACGGCCATCGTGCGCGTGGAGCAGCTCGCGCCGCTGCCGGTGGAGCTGCTGCGGCAGGTCGCGGACGGGTACCCGGGCGCGCAGCTGGTGTGGGTGCAGGAGGAACCGGCCAACCAGGGCGCCTGGCAGTTCGTGGCGATGAACACCCCGAACGACCTCAGCGACCGGATGCGGCTGGTCTCGCGCCCGGCGTCGGCCTCGCCGGCGGCCGGTTCGGCGAAGAAGCACCAGGCGGAGCAGGCGGCGCTGGTGGAGTCGGCCTTCGCCCGCTGAGACGCCCGTCCCGGTGCCCCGCGGCCGCCCGTGGTCGCGGGGCACCGGTGCGCCCGGGCACGGGAGCCACCCCGCGGCTACGGTCCGCCACGGTGCGCGACGGACCGGTGGGGCGGGCGGCTATCCTCGCAGCGCCCGCGCCGGACAGCGCGGCCGGGCGAGCGACCGTGCCGGCCGCGAGCGCACCAGCAGCGACCGCACCGGCGGCGGTCGGCCCAGCAGCGAACGAGCCCAGACAGGAGCGCCCCCGGCGTGAGCGAGGACCGCGTCTTCCCAGAGGACCGCTACGACGTGCGCGTCTGCGTCGTCGGCGACGAGTTCGTCACCGGTGTCGGCGACCCGCGCTCCCTGGGCTGGGTGGGCCGGGTGGCGGCCCGCACCCCCCGCGAGGACCGGGAGGTCACCCTCTTCCCCCTCGGGGTGCCGGGCGAGACGACGTCGGACCTGGCGGCGCGCTGGCGGGAGGAGACCGCGCGGCGCTTCGCGGGGGGCGACGAGCACCGCCTCGTCGTGGGCCTCGGGCACGCGGACCTGGACTCCGGCACGACCCTGGCGCGCAGCCGCCTCAACCTGGCCAACGTGCTGGACGAGTGCGAGGCGCGGGGCCTGCCCGCCCTCGTCGTGGGCCCGGCGCCCGTGACGGACGAGGCGCGCAACGAGCGGATCGGGGACCTGGCCGACGCGTTCGCGGACGTGTGCGCGCGCCGGCGCGTCGCCTACGTCGACACCTTCGGCCCGCTGTCGGACCACGAGGACTGGTACGCGGACCTGGGGGCCGGTGACGGTGTCCACCCGGGCCAGTCCGGCTACGGGCTCCTGGCGTGGCTGGTGCTGCACAGCGGCTGGTACGACTGGCTGGGCGTCCCGCAGCCCTGAGCGGCCCAGCGGCGGCCCGCACGCCCTCCCGGGCGGTGCCCGCGCGGGGTTAGGGTCCGCCCATGGCCCCGGCGACCGAGAACGCACCAGTCCTGCTGCTCGGTCCCCTGCTGCGCTACGTGGACGACTCCCGCGCGAGCGTGTGGGTCGAGACGGACCGCCCGTGCGAGGTGGAGGTCCTGGTCGGCCCCGACCCTGGCGCGCCCGGTGGGCGGGTGGTGCGGGCCGTCGCCCGCACGTTCTCCGTGCACGGGCACCACTACGCGCTCGTCGTGGCGCGGGGCCTGCCCCGGGGTGCGGTGCTGCCGTACTCGGTGGGCCTGGACGGTCACCGGGTCTGGCCCACCGGCGGGGCCGGGCCCTTCCCCCCGAGCACGATCCGCACCCGCGGCGCCGCCGACGACACGGCGCACCTGCGGCTGTCCTTCGGCTCCTGCCGGCGCGCGGGCGGTGACTCCCCGGCGGAGCTGCGCAGCATGGGCGCCGACGCCCTGGCGGCGCTGGCGCTGCGGATGGCCGCCACGGACACCGGGCAGTGGCCGCACCTGCTGCTGCTGACCGGCGACCAGGTCTACGCCGACATGCCCTCCCCCGACCTGCTGGCCCGCCTGCGCCGGGTCCACCGGGACGACCCCGAGGCGGACCCCGCCGTGCGCGACGAGATCGGCACGTTCGAGGAGTACACCTGGCTCTACCGGGAGACCTGGGGCACGCCGGCGGTGCGCTGGCTGCTGTCCACGGTCCCGACCTGCATGCTCCTGGACGACCACGACCTGCGGGACGACTGGAACACCTCCCTGACGTGGCGGCGGGAGGTCACCGGTGAGGCGTGGTGGCGCGACCGGGTCGTCGGCGCGTTCGCCAGCTACTGGGTGTACCAGCACCTGGGCAACCTCTCCCCCGAGGCGATCGAGGAGGAGCCGCTCTGGAACGTCCTGCACGCCATCGCGGACGACGACGAGCGCGACCGGGTGATCGACGACTTCGCCTGGGACGCGGACGCCGAGCCCTCCTCGGCGCGGTGGAGCTTCCGGCGCGACCTGGGCGACGTGCGCCTCGTCGCGGTGGACTCCCGCTGCTCGCGGGTGCTGGACCCGGACGCGCGGCGGATGGTCGACGAGGCGGAGTGGGCGTGGATCCGCGAGCAGGTCCTGGACACCGACCCCGCGGGCGGCACGGGGGACGCCCCGGGCGACGGCGGGGGCGGCGCGCCGCGGCACGTGCTGCTCGCCACGACGCTGCCGGTGTTCCTGCTGCACGCCCTGCACGACCTGGAGGGCTGGGACGAGGCCGTCGCGGAGGGCGCGTGGGGGCGCCGGTGGGCCTGGGCCGGGGAGAAGCTGCGGCAGGCGGCGGACCTGGAGCACTGGTCGGCGTTCCGCGGCTCCTTCACCGAGCTCGTCGACCTCCTCGCGCAGACCTGCGACCCGGCGCGCCCGGAGGCGCCGCGCAGCGTGCTGGTGCTCTCCGGCGACGTGCACTGCAGCTACACGGCGGAGGTCTCGCTGCCGGGGGTGGACCCGGCCCGCACGGCCGTGCACCAGCTGGTGATGTCCCCCTTCCGCAACGAGCTGGAGCGGGCGCTGCGGGCCGCGAACCTGGCCTTCGAGTCCCGGCCGCTGCGGGCGCTGCTGGCGCGGCTGGCCCGCGCTGCGGGCGTGGTGGAGCCGCCGGTGTCGTGGGACGTGGCGCACGGCCCGTGGTTCTCCAACGGGGTGATGACGCTGGACCTGCGGGGCGAGGAGGCGGCCGTGGAGGTGGACCACGCGCTGGTGGTCGGCTCCCACCAGGTGCTGCAGCGCACCGCGGACGTGCCGCTGACGGCGGGGCGCGCACGGCCCCCGCGCCCGGCGGGGGGATCCCGGCCGCGTGGCGCTGGGCAGTCTGAGCACGCCCGGGCGGTCCCGTAGTCCAGAATGTCCACGCCCGCCCCGACCCCGGAGGTTCCCGTGAGACAGCGCCGCTCGTTCCTGCTCCTGTGCGGCACGCTGGCCGCGACGGCCCTGGCCGCCGCCGGCTGCGGCTCGGACTCCCTGAGCGGCACCCCCGGGGGCGGCACCTCCTCCGGCTCCTCCAGCACGGCGCCCGCGGCGACGCCCAGCGCGGACGAGGCCCTGACGGCGATGCTGCCGCAGTCCGTGCGGGACTCCGGGGTGCTGCGGGTGGGGACGAACGCGGAGTACCCGCCGAACGAGTTCCTCGAGGGCGGCCGGCCCGCCGGCATGGGCATCGACGTGATGGACGCGGTCGCCGCCAAGCTGGGCGTGCAGACGGAGTACACCAACGCGCCGTTCGACACGCTCATCATCGGCGTCACCGGCAACCGCTACGACGCGGCCGTCTCCTCGTTCACGGTCAACGACGAGCGCAAGCAGCAGGTCAACATGGTCAGCTACTTCACCGCCGGTTCCCAGTGGGCCGTGAAGAAGGGCAACCCCTCCGGGCTGGACCCGGCCGACCCGTGCGGCAAGCGGGTCGCGGTGCAGACCGGCACGGTGCAGGCCGACGAGGACCTGCCGAAGCGGCAGCAGGAGTGCCAGGCCGCGGGCAAGCCGGCCATCGAGGTGCTCTCCTTCGCCAGCCAGCAGGACGCCACGGCGGCCCTGGTCGCCAACCGGGCCGACGCCACCGTGGCGGACTCCCCCATCGTCGCCTACGCCGTGCAGCAGACCCAGGGCCAGCTGGAGGCGGTCGGGGAGATCTACGACTCCGCGCCGTACGGCGTCGTCGTGCCGAAGGAGCAGACGCAGACCGCCGAGGCCATCGCGCAGGCGCTGCAGGCGATCGCCGAGGACGGCACGTACGAGCAGGTCCTGGCCAAGTGGGGCAACGAGGGCGGGGCGATCGACGACTTCGCCGTGAACCCGTGAGCTCCCGCGCCGCCCCCGGGCTCACCGGGGGCGGCCGGCCCGGCCCGGTCGACGCCGTACCCGTCCGCCACCCGTGGCGGTGGGTGGCGGTGGCGGTCATCGCGGTGCTGGTCGCGATGTTCCTGCACCTGCTGGTGACGAACCCGGTGTTCAACTGGCCGTTCGTCTTCGAGGCGATGAACCAGAACGCCGTCATCCGCGGCTTCCTCCTCGGGACGCTGTTCGTCACGGTCTGCGCGATGGCCCTCGGCATCACCCTCGGGACGCTGCTGGCGGTGATGCGCCTGTCCTCGAACCCGGTGCTGGCGTCGGTGTCGTGGGCGTTCACGTGGTTCTTCCGCAGCGTCCCGCGACTGGTGCTGCTGACCCTCGTCGGCGGCATCGGCGCGGTGTTCTCGACGGGTCTGTCCCTCGGCGTGCCGTTCGACTTCCTGCTGACCCAGTGGTTCGGCACCCCGGAGCTGCGCGTCCTCACCCTCAGCCAGAACCAGGTCAACGCGCTGGCGGGTGGCCTGGCGGGCGGGATCCTCGGCCTGGGGCTGTCGGAGGCCGCGTACATGGCCGAGATCGCGCGCGCCGGCATCCTCAGCGTCGACAAGGGGCAGGCGGAGGCGGCGGAGGCCCTGGGCATGACGCGCTCGCAGGCGATGCGCCGGGTGGTGCTGCCGCAGGCGATGCGGGTCATCGTCCCGCCCACGGGCAACGAGTTCACCGCGATGCTGAAGGACACCTCCCTGCTCATCGGCATCCCCGTGACGGTGGAGCTGTTCTTCCAGCTGCGCAACATCGGCAGCACGACCTACCAGCTGATCCCCGTGTACGTGGCGGCGATGCTCTACTACCTCGCCGCCTGCAGCGTGCTCATGGCCGGGCAGTACTTCCTGGAGAAGCGGTTCGGCCGCGGGTTCGGCGCCCGCACCACCGCCAGGAAGATCACCGTCGTGCCCGGCGCGGGTGGAGGGGGTGCGGCGTGAGCGGGGCACAACCCCTGGTGCGGGCGCTGAACGTGACCAAGTCCTTCGGGTCCGTCGTGGTGCTGGACGGCATCGACCTGGAGGTCGCCCGCGGGGAGGTCGTCTGCCTGCTGGGTCCCTCCGGCTCGGGCAAGACGACGTTCCTGCGCTGCATCAACCAGCTGGAGACCTACGACGGCGGCCGCATCTGGGTGGACGGCGAGCTGGTCGGCCTCCAGGAGCGCGCGGGGCGGCTGCACCGGCTGCCGGACAGGCGGATCGCCGCGCAGCGCCGCGACATCGGCATGGTGTTCCAGCGGTTCAACCTGTTCCCGCACATGACGGCGCTGGGCAACGTGCTGGAGGGTCCCGTGCGGGTCCGCCGGGAGCCGGCGGCGCGGGCGCGGGAGCAGGCCCTGGCGCTGCTGGACCGGGTGGGCCTGGCCGACCGCGCCGACCACTACCCCGCGCAGCTCTCCGGCGGGCAGCAGCAGCGGGTGGCGATCGCGCGGGCGCTGGCGATGCGGCCGAAGCTGATGCTGTTCGACGAGCCGACGTCCGCGCTGGACCCGGAGCTCGTCGGGGAGGTGCTGACGGTGATGCGGGAGCTGGCCGCGGAGGGCACCACGATGATCGTGGTGACGCACGAGGTGGCCTTCGCCCGGGACGTCGCGGACCAGGTGGTGTTCATGGACGCCGGCGTGGTCGTGGAGTCCGGCTCGCCGGCGGAGGTCATCGGCGCCCCGCGGCACGAGCGCACGCGCACGTTCCTGGCCCGGATGCGCACCGAGCAGCACAGCTGACCCGGCGGCCGCGCCCGCCGGGTCAGCCGCGCTCGTCGAGCACCAGGGCCAGGACGTAGCCGTACACGGTGAGCACGGTGAACAGCCACAGCCACAGGCAGACGGCGACCGCCGCGCCGACCTCGGTGAACCCGCCGAACGGTGCGCCGAGGTCGACGGGGATGGCGAGGAACACCACGAACCCCTGGACGAACCCGGAGAAGAACGCGCCCGTGCCGTAGGCGGCGAGGAGCGTGGAGCGCCACGAGGGGCGCGCCGGGCCGAGCACCCGGTACAGGTAGGCCAGGGCCGGGGAGACGACGAGCCAGTCCACGGTGAGGGCGGCCCAGACCGCGAGGGCGCCGTCGCCGAGGTCCCCGGTGGCGAAGCGGTCCGCGAGGAACGGCCCGAGCGCGAGCACGGCGAGGAGCCCGGCGGGGGCCAGCAGGAGCAGCGGCAGGGCCGTCAGGCGCACCCGCCACGCACCGGCCCTGCCCGGCAGCGGCGGCAGTCCCTCGGGGGCGGTGGAGCCCACCCGCGCGAAACCCCGCCGCAGCCCCTCGCCGTAGACGGTGGCGGGCAGCAGCGCGACGGCGACCGCGACCCACGACGCGGTGGCGGTGGAGTCCAGGAACGCGGAGAGCACCCCCCCGGCGCCCTGCGCGTCGGGCAGGGCCGCGGCGACGGCCGCCCCGAGGGCCTGCACGCGCTCGGGGCCGACGACGGCGGTGAGCAGCCGCACCACGACGACGAGGGAGGGCACGAGCGCCGTCGCCGCGTAGAAGGTGACCCCCGCGGTGAGCAGGGCCATGTCGTGCGAGCGGGTGCGGCGGCGCACCCGGTCGAGGAGGGCGCGCGCCGCGGCGGGCCACCGCGGCGCGCGGGCCCGCTGGGCGCCGGGAGGGCTCACGCGGGCTGGACGAGGCGCTCGGGTCCCCGGGCGACGGCGCCGCGGAAGGTGCGCCGGTAGGCGGTGGGGGTGGTGCCGGTCAGGCGGGTGAAGTGCTGGCGCATCATGGCCGCCGAGCCGAAGCCGCAGCGGCGGGCGACCTCGTCGACGTTCTCGTCGCCCTCCTCCAGCAGCAGCCGCGCCAGGGAGACCCGCTGCTCCAGCAGCCAGCGGTGCGGGGACAGACCCGTCTCGTCGCGGAAGCGGCGCGCGAAGGTGCGGGGAGCCATGAGCGCCTGGCGCGCCCAGCCGGTCACGTCGATGTCGTCGGCGAGGTGGGTCCGCGCCCACTCCAGGGCCTGCTGGAGGCTGTCGTCGGTGCAGGGGCGCACGGGGACCTGGACGTACTGCGCCTGCCCGCCGTCGCGGTGCGGGGGGACGACCATGCGCCGGGCGACGGCGTTGGCCACGGCGGTGCCGTGGGCGCAGCGCAGCAGGTGCAGGCACAGGTCGACGGCGGCGGCGGTGCCGGCGCTGGTGGCCAGCGGGCCGTCCTGGACGTAGAGGACGTCGGGGACGACCTCGACGGCGGGGAACTCCCGGGCGAGGCGGTCGGTGTACATCCAGTGGGTGGTGGCCCGCCGGCCGTCGAGGAGCCCGGTGCGGGCCAGGGCGAAGGAGGCGGCGCAGAGGCTGGCGACGGTGGCGCCGCGCTCGACGGCGGCCCGCAGGGCGCCGGCGAGGGCGGGCGTGGTGTCGGGGCCGAGGCTGCAGCGGCCGGGGTCGGCGCCGTCGTCGCGGCTGGGCGCCAGGATGACGAGGTCGGCGGTGGCGAGCCGCTCCAGGCCGTGGTCGGCGACGACGGTGAACCCCGCCTTGGTGCGCAGGGGGCCGGGGCGCACCGAGCACACCGCGAAGTCGAACCGCGGGACGCCCTGGGCGCTGCGGTCGATGCCGAACACCTCGCAGGGCACGGCCAGCTCGAACGGGGAGACGCCGTCGTCGACGACGACGACGACGTCGCGCAGCGGGGTCATGGCGGCAGTCTGCCAGGCTCCGCCCCAGTTGGCAGGATCCCGACGCAGGATGGCGATCCTGCCACTCGTGACGCCGGCCCGTTCCGGTGACGCTGTGTGCATGGACGTGCTGCTGCTGCTGGTCTTCCTCCTGCTGCTGACCCCCGCCACCCTGCTCTTCGGGGCCGACTCCCGCCGCGCCGGCGGCTGGGACGACCCGGGTGTCTGGAACGAGTCCTACCCGGGGTCACCAGGGCCCGGCCGCTGAGCGGCGGACGCCGGCGGAGCGGCCCGGACCGACGGGCCTCAGACGATGAGGCCGACGCGGCGCAGCTCCACCTGCAGGTCCTGCGGGCTGGTGGCCGCGTGCAGCGCGTCGTCCAGCGCCACGACCCCGTCGCGCACCAGGGTCACCAGGTGCTGGTCGAAGGTCTGCATCCCGTAGTAGCCGCCCTGGGCGATGAGGTCGGTGATGTCGTGGGTCTTGTCCGGGTCCACGATCGCCTCGGCCACCCGGCCGGTGTTCACGCAGATCTCCATGACCACGCACCGCCCCTGACCGTCCGCGCGCGGCACCAGGCGCTGGCAGACGATGCCCTTGAGCGAGCCGGCCAGGGCCAGTCGCACCTGCTTCTGCTCGTGCGGGGGGAAGAAGTCGATGATGCGGGAGATCGTCTCCGCCGCGTCGATGGTGTGCAGCGTCGACATCACGAAGTGACCCGTCTCCGACGCCGACAGCGCCGCCTTGACCGTCTCCTGGTCACGCATCTCACCGACGAGGATGACGTCGGGGTCCTGGCGCATCGCCGCGCGCAGCGCGGTGGTGAAGTCCCTGGTGTCCAGCCGGACCTCGCGCTGGTTGATCATCGAGAGCTTGTCCTTGTGGAGGACCTCGATGGGGTCCTCGATCGTCACGATGTGGCACTCCCTGGTGGAGTTGATGTGATCGATCATGCCCGCCAGCGTCGTCGTCTTGCCCGAGCCGGTGGGCCCGGTGACCAGCAGCAGGCCGCGCGCCTCCAGCGACAGGGACCGCAGCACGTCCGGCACGCCGAGGTCGTCGAGCCCCACCGCCCCGACGGCCACGCGGCGCAGCACCATCGCGCAGGAACCGCGCTGGCGGAACGCGTTGACGCGGAAGCGGCCACCCTCCGGCGGGCTGTACGCGAAGTCCGCCTCGTTCGTCCGCGCGAACTCCTCGCGCAGGTCCGCGCGCATGACCTCGGCGACCATCGCCTCGGTGTCGGCCGCCGTCAGGGTCGGCGCCTGCAGCGCCCGCAGCTTCCCGTCGATGCGGATGCGCGGCGGGGAGCCCGCCTTCAGGTGCAGGTCCGAGCCGCGGAGCTGGACCATGGCCTGCAGGTACGGCTGGATGCTGACGGCCGCGCCGGTGTCGAGGAGGGTCACCCCCGCAGGATCGGCAGCTCCCGCCCGCGCCTTGACGGTGCGCACCGCCTCCCGCGTCGCAGATGGTTCGCACCGGGGGCGGGGCGGGCACCCGCGCCCGCCGGGCGTGGGACGATGGGCCAAGCACAGGTACCGCACGCAGGAAGGAGCACCCGCGCATGAGCAAGCGAGGCCGCAAGCGCCGTTCGCGCAAGGGCAACGCCGCCAACCACGGCAACCGCCCCAACGCCTGAGAGCCCGTCCCCGCGGGCACACGCGGCAGGGCCCGGCAGCCTCGGCTGCCGGGCCCTGCCGTCGTCGCCCGCCCGCTCAGCGGCCGGACCTCGCGTGCCCGCTCAGGGGCCGAAGGTGGCGCGGACCTCGGTGATGCGCATGAGGACCTTCTGGCGCAGCTCCACCGGGGCGGAGTCGCAGCCGCAGCTGCGCCGCACGAGCGCCTTGAGGTGCTCGCTGCGGGTGTACTCGTGCATGCAGGGCGGGCAGTCCAGCAGGTGCTGCCGGATGCGCTCGCAGTCCAAGGTGTCCAGCTCGCCGTCGATGTACTCGAACGTCCGGTCCAGCACTTCGTGGCAGACGTGCTTCACCCCGGGGATCGCGGCACCCGGGTCGGGGGTGAACCCGCCGCTCACGACGTGCCCCCGGCCACCATGCCGCGGTCCCGGGCGTAGTCGGAGAGCAGGTCCCGCAGCTGGCGCCGGCCGCGGTGCAGGCGCGACATGACGGTCCCGATCGGCGTGCCCATGATCTCCGCGATCTCCTTGTAGGCGAAACCCTCGACGTCCGCGAGGTAGACCGCCATCCGGAACTCGTCGGGGATCTGCTGCAGCGCGCTCTTCACGTCGGAGTCGGGCAGGTGGTCCAGCGCCTCGGTCTCCGCCGAGCGCAGGCCGGAGGAGGTGTGGGACTCCGCACGGGCGAGCTGCCAGTCCTCGATCTCGTCGCTGTGCGACTGCTGGGGCTCGCGCTGCTTCTTGCGGTAGGTGTTGATGTACGTGTTCGTCAGGATCCGGTACAGCCACGCCTTGAGGTTGGTGCCCGGCGCGTACTGGTGGAACGCGGCGTACGCCTTGGCGAAGGCGTCCTGCACGAGGTCCTCGGCGTCCGCGGGGTTGCGGGTCATGCGCAGCGCCGCCGAGTACAGCTGGTCCAGGAAGGGCAGCGCATCGCGCTCGAAGCGGGCCGCGCGCTCTTCGGCGCTCTCCGCCTCCGGCGCCCGGGAGGTCTGCTCTGTCATCACCCCCGAGGGTAGTCGCTCGCCGCCCCTGCCGCCGGACGGGG
The DNA here is from genome assembly GCF_054590795.1 of Kineococcus anabasis. NCBI lineage: Bacteria > Bacillati > Actinomycetota > Actinomycetes > Kineosporiales > Kineosporiaceae > Kineococcus > Kineococcus anabasis. Next base: position 451,847 of record NZ_BAAIHU010000002.1, on the reverse strand, counting down.
CGGTGGCGGGGCCGGTGGGGAGAGCCCGGGAGCGGGGCCGTGTCGGCGCGCACCGGGAGAACCGGGCGCCGTGCCGGGACGCGGTCCGCGCGTCGCGCAACAGCTGCATGTCCGCCTGAACACCGGCCACCGGCACACCATTCCGACGGCCCGTGCACAGCCCGTGCACACACCGGAGCCCGCACGGCCCCGCGCCGGGGCTCAGCCGCCGAGGACCTCACCCGTGCGCAGGTCCACCACGCCCTCGAGCTCGGCCTCGGGCGCGGCGTCGAGCAGCCCGGCGTCGCGCACCCGCACGTCCCCCACCCGGCGCGGCACCGGGTGGGCGTCCAGGACGGTGTCGAACAGGTCGCGCGGCACGGCCGCGATCAGCTCGCGGATCTCCTCCGGCTGGTCGTGGGAGGGGTCCAGCCAGGCGTCGCGCAGGTCCGCGGGCACGACCAGCGGCATCCGCTCGTGCAGGCGGTCCAGGCCCGGCTCGGCCTCGGTGGTGACCACGGCGAAGGTGACGAGCCAGCGCCCGGGGTCGTCGTCGGCCTTGGCGCGGTCGCGCCAGAACTCGTAGATCCCCGCCAGCGACAGGCGCGAGCCGTCCCGCGCGTGCACCGCGAACGGCTGGGTGCGCGGCTTGCCCGTCTCCGTGCGCGCCACCGGGCTGCGCTGCCACTCGTACCAGGCGTCCACGGGCACCAGGCAGCGTCGGGCCAGCGCGGCCTTGGCGAACGAGGGCTTCTCCAGCAGCGTCTCCACCCGGGCGTTGATCATCCGCGCGGCACCGGAGGCGTCCTTGGACCAGCTCGGCACCAGGCCCCAGCGCAGGGCGCGCAGCGAGCGCACGGGCGGCGCGTCCGGGTCGTCCTTCGGCACCCGCTCCAGGACGACGGGCGGGGAGGTCGTCGGGGCGACGTTGAGGCCCGGCGCGCCCCGGTCGGTCCCGGGCTCGCCGCCGACCGCGTCGTCGTCGACCTCGAACTCCTCGACGAGGTCGGCCGCACCGGCCTTGAGGGCATACCTCCCGCACACGCGGCACAGCCTGCCACCGCCGGTGCCGATCGCGCACCGGGCGGGGGCCCGGGTGCGGTGATCGCGTGCATGCGGTAGGCAACGGGCCATGACTCTGGTGCGCCGACTCGCCCGTCCCCTCATCGCCGCCTACTTCGTCAAGTGCGGTGTGGACCAGGTCCGCCGCGCCGCCGAGCTGGCGCCGCAGGCCGAGCCCGTCACCGACGCCGTGGCCGGCCCGCTCGGGCTGCCGCAGGACGCCGAGCTGCTGGTGCGCCTCAACGGGGTCGCGATGGCCTCCGCCGCGACGCTGTTCGCCCTCGGGCGCCTCCCGCGGGTCTCCGCTCTCGTCATGGCGGCCACGCTGGCCCCCACCACCTACGCCGCGCACCCCTTCTGGGCCACCCGGGACGGGGTGCGCCGCACCGACGAGCTGGGCGACTTCCTCAAGCACGCCGGGCTGCTCGGCGCCGCGGTCCTCGCCGCGGTGGACACCGACGGCAAGCCGGGCGTGACGTGGCGCGGGCGGCGCCTGGCGAAGGACGCGCGCCGCGCCGCCCGCCTGGCCGGGGCCCAGGCCCGGCACGTCGCCGCGGTCGGCACCCGCGACGTGCAGCTCGCCGTGGAGCGGATGTCCTGAGCGCCGCCGTGCCCGACCCCGCGTCCCGCGCCGTGCCCTGCCGCGGGCCCCGGCGCGCGCCCCGGCGGGGTCGCTGCCGGGGCGGGGGCCGGGACGCTGGAAGGATGGGCCCGTGAGTTCACCCACCCCGAGTTCACCCGCCGTCCCCCCCACCGCCGGCGAGCTGTGGCCGGCGCCCGTGGCGGAGCGCCCCGTCGACGCCGTCGTGGCGGTGCCCGGCTCGAAGTCGCTGACGAACCGCTACCTCGTCGTGGCGGCGCTGGCGGCGCGCGACTCCCGGCTGCGGGATCCCCTGCGCTCGCGCGACACCGAGCTGATGGCCTCCGCGGTGCGCAGTCTCGGTGTGGCGGTGGAGGACGCCGACGCCGACTGGATCGTGCGTCCCGACGGCCTGCGCGGCGGCTCGCAGGTCGACTGCGGCCTCGCCGGCACCGTCATGCGGTTCCTGCCGCCGGTGGCGGCGCTCGCCTCCGGCCCGGTCCGCTTCGACGGCGACCCCCGGGCCCGCGAGCGCCCCATGTCGGACCTCGTGGGCGCCCTGCGCGACCTCGGGGTGCGGGTGGACGACGACGGCCGCGGCACCCTGCCCTTCACCGTGCACGGCACCGGCGGGCTGCGCGGCGGCACCGTGGTGCTGGACGCCTCCCGCTCCAGCCAGTTCGTCTCCGCGCTGCTGCTGGTCGGCTCCCGCTGCGAGCAGGGCCTGACGGTGCGCCACGAGGGCGGGCCGCTGCCCAGCAGGCCGCACGTGCAGATGACGGTGGAGGTGCTGCGCGACGTCGGCGCCGTCGTGGACGACTCCACCGAGGGCTCCTGGCACGTCGAGCACGGCGAGCTCAACGGCCTCGACGTGCAGGTCGAGCCGGACCTGTCGAACGCGGCGCCGTTCCTGGCCGCGGCGGCCGTCACGGGCGGGCGGGTGCGTGTGCCGGGCTGGCCGCAGAGCACCACGCAGGCCGGTGACCTGCTGCGCGACGTGCTGGACCAGATGGGCGCCGACGTGTCCCTGGAGCGCGAGGGCCTGCTCGTGCAGGGCACCGGCGAGCTGTACGGCCTGGACCTGGACCTGCGCGAGGCCGGGGAGCTCACCCCCGTCGTGGTCGCGCTGGCCGCCCTGGCCGACTCCCCCTCGCAGCTGCGCGGCATCGGGCACCTGCGCGGCCACGAGACCGACCGCCTCGCGGCGCTGGCGGCGGAGCTGAACCGGCTCGGCGGCGACGTGCGCGAGACGGAGGACGGCCTGCTGGTGCGCCCGCGCGCCCTGCACGGGGAGGTGTTCCGCACCTACGCCGACCACCGGATGGCCACCGCCGCGGCAGTCCTGGGGCTGCGGGTGCCGGGGGTGCAGGTCGTCGACGTCGCCACCACCCGCAAGACCCTGCCGGACTTCCCCGGGATGTGGCGGGCGATGCTCGACGGGTCGGCGGACCCGGCGGCGCGGGGCTGAGGAGCACCCCCGCCGTGCCTGCCGAGCGCCGCCCGCGCCGCTACGACGAGGAGGACGTGCGGGTCCGTCCCAACCCGCGCGGCTCCCGCCCGCGCACCAAGGAGCGCCCCGCGCACACCGCGGCCGTGCCGGGGTTCGTGGTGGCCGTCGACCGCGGCCGCTGCACGGTCCTGGTGCTGGACGAGGGCGACGCCCCCGCCGGCGCGCTGCCACCCGAGGAGGGCTGGCCGGGGCGGCGGGTGCTGGCGATGCGGGCGCGGGAGCTGGGGCGCACCGGGGTGGCCGTCGGGGACCGGGTGGCCCTGGTGGGGGACGTGACGGGGCGCCCCGACACCCTCGCGCGCATCGTGCGGATCGAGGAGCGCCGCTCGGTGCTGCGGCGCACCGCCGACGACACCGACCCGGTGGAGCGGGTGGTCGTGGCGGGCGCGGAGCAGCTCGTCGTCGTGGCGGCCGTCGCCGACCCCGAGCCGCGCGCGCGGCTGGTGGACCGGTGCCTGGTCGCGGCGTACGACGCCGGCATGACACCGCTGCTGTGCCTGACGAAGGCGGACCTGCGCGATCCGCAGGAGGTCCTCTCCACGTGGGCCCCGCTCGGCCTGGAGGCGGTGAGCACCCACCGGGAGCAGACGGCGGACGGGCCGCGGGTGGTGGGCCTGGACGCGCTGCGCGAGCGCCTCGCGGGGCGGGTCAGCGTCCTCGTCGGGCACTCCGGCGTGGGCAAGTCCACGCTGGTCAACGCCCTGGTGCCGAGCGCCGGGCGGGCCACGGGACGGGTCAACGACGTCACCGGCCGCGGCCGGCACACCTCCAGCTCCGCGGCGGCGCTGCCACTGGTCGGAGGTGGCTGGGTGGTCGACACCCCCGGCATCCGCTCCTTCGGCCTGGCGCACGTGAGCCCCGAGCGGGTGCTGCTGGCGTTCCCGGACCTGGAGCGGGGGGCCGGGGCGTGCCCCCGCGGCTGCACCCACGACGAGGAGGAGTGCGGCCTGGACGCGTGGGTGGCCTCCGGCGCGGCGGGGGCGGCCGGGCAGGTGCGGCTGGAGTCCCTGCGGCGGCTGCTGCGCGCCCGCTCCCCGCAGGGCGACGACTGAGCGCCGCGCCTGCGGGTCCCGGCGGGCTGGTACGTTCCGCGCCAGCGCTGGCGCGCGCGGGCGCGGCGCCCTCCCCCTGCCCACCCGGAGGTCCCGGTGCTCAACGTCCAGGAACGGCGGATCGAGGCACCGGCGGAACGGCTGGCGGAGCTCCTGGCGGAGCTGGCCACCCCCCGCGACCGCCTGTGGCCCAGCCCGGCGTGGCCCCGCCTGCGGCTCGACGCCGGCCTGGCCCCCGGCTCCCGCGGCGGGCACGGCCCCATCCGGTACAGCGTGGTGGAGCACGAGCCGGGCCGGCGCATCCGTTTCGCCTTCGACCCGCGGCGGGGGCTGACCGGGCACCACGAGCTCCTCGTCACCGCCGAGGGACCCGACCGCTGCCGCCTCGTCCACACCCTCGCCGGCCGCTGCCGCGGCCGCATGCTCCTGCTGTGGCCGCTGGTCGTCCGCTGGCTGCACGAGGCACTGGTGCACGACCTGTTCGACAACGCCGAGTCCGCCGCCACCGGGCGCCTCCCCGCGCGCCCGGCCCGCTGGTCGGCGTGGGTGCGCCTGCTCCGGCGCGCCCGCGGCCTGCCGGCCGTGCGGCGGGGCGGGTCCGCACCGGCCGGCTGACGCCCGGGAGCGCGCCCCCGCCGGGACCGTCCCCCGGGCCGGTCCGGCACCTCAGGGCAGCAGGGTCCGCCAGTACGCCCAGAACTCCACGCCCACCAGCGCGGCCACGGCCGCGTACGTCAGCAGCACCAGCAGCAGCCGGTACTCCACCAGCGCCCGCGCGAGCGGGTGCAGCGCCCGCGGCAGGCGCGGGGTGTCCAGCACGTCCGCGGTGGCCGTCCAGAACAGCGGCACCACCACCGCCCACACCACCATGCAGTACGGGCACAGCGCGCCGATCACGTACACGCTCTGCACGACCAGCCACCCCACGAACGCGGCGGCCGCGGCGGTGCCCGCCCAGAACCCCACCCGCACCCAGCGCGGCAGGACCACCCCGGCCAGCAGCAGCACCCCCAGGGTGGTGGTGACGGCGAACGCGGCGATGCCGATCAGGGGGTTGGGGAAACCCAGGACCGCCGCCTGCGGCTGCGTCATCACCGACCCGCACGCCAGCACGGGGTTCAGGCTGCACGAGGGCACGTAGTCCGGGTCCAGCAGCAGGCGGAAGCGCTCGACCGTGAGCACGAAGGCGGCCAGCAGCCCCAGCGCGCCGCCCGCGCCCAGCAGCAGCCCGAGGCGCCGGGGCGTCACGGGTAGCGCCGACAGCCGTTCCCCACCCGTGCCCACGGTGCCCACGGTGCTCCTCCCCCCGTCGTGCCGGTCGTCCCATCGTCGCGCGCGATCCTGGACGCCGTCTGGGAGCCGCGCGGCGGGGCGCGGCGGCACCGGCGGGGGCGGCCGGTAGCGTCCCGCCCGTGCCCCCTGCCGCGGACCGCCCCCGCTACGACGACGACCTGCGCCTGGCCCACGTCGTCGCCGACTCGGTGGACGGGCTGACGACGGACCGCTTCCGCGCGCGGGACCTGCACGTGGAGACCAAACCGGACCTGACCCCCGTCACGGACGCCGACCGGGCCGCCGAGGAGCTGGTGCGCGCCACGCTGAAGCGCACCCGCCCGCGCGACGCGGTGCTCGGGGAGGAGTTCGGCCTCGTCGGGCACGGGCAGCGGCAGTGGGTGGTCGACCCCATCGACGGCACGAAGAACTTCGTGCGCGGTGTGCCGGTGTGGGCGACGCTCCTGGCGCTGCTGGACGACGGCGAGCCGGTCCTCGGGGTGGTCTCCGCCCCGGCGCTGGGACGGCGCTGGTGGGCCGCGACCGGCTCCGGGGCCTGGAGCGGGCGCAGCCTGGCCTCGGCCACGCGGCTGTCCGTCTCGGGCGTGCGGACCCTCTCGGACGCCTCGTTCTCGTACTCCTCGCTGACCGGCTGGGAGGACGCGGGGCGGCTGGAGCAGTTCCTCTCCCTGTCGCGGCGGGTGTGGCGCACCCGCGCCTACGGGGACTTCTTCTCCTACATGCTCCTGGCGGAGGGCGCGGTGGACGTGGCCGCCGAGCCGGAGCTGGCGCTGTACGACATGGCCGCCCTCGTGCCGATCGTCACCGAGGCCGGGGGGCGTTTCACCTCCCGCGACGGGGTGGACGGCTGCGGCGGCGGGAACGCGGTGGCCACGAACGGCCACCTGCACACCGAGGTGCTGCGCTACCTGGGCACGGACGGGGCGGCCTCGCAGTGAGCGCCCGGTCGTGAGGACGTGCCCGTGAGGACCCGCCCGTGAAGGTCCCCGCGCCCCTGCCCGCCGGGCTGGACCGGCGGCTGCTGGTCTGGGAGGTCGTCGCCGTCCTCGCCGTGTCCCTCGGCGCCCGCGGGGTGCGCGCGCTCGTCACGTACGTGGGGGCCGTCACCGCCCCGGAGCCGATGTCGGCGCAGCGGGCGACGGTGCTGGGTTCCTGGGCGCCGGACCGGCCGTGGCTGGACCTGGCCCACCAGCTCGTCTCCGTCGCGGTGGGCCTGGCGCCGGTCGTGCTGGTCGCGTACCTGCTGGCCCGCAGCGGGGAGTCGTTGCGGCACATCGGCTTCGACCGCAGCCGGCCCGCGGGGGACCTGGGTCGCGGTCTGGCCCTGGCGGCGGCGATCGGCTCCACCGGGCTGGTGTTCTACCTGGCCACCGTGGCCCTCGGCATCAACCGCACCGTCGTGGCGTCCGCGCTGCCGGAGGTGTGGTGGGCGGTGCCGGTGCAGGTCCTGGCGGCGGCGCAGAACGGGATCCTGGAGGAGGTGCTGGTCGCGGGTTTCCTCCTGCACCGCCTCGCCCAGCTCGGGGTCGGCCGCGGCCGCGCCCTCGTGGTGAGCGCCCTGCTGCGCGGCTCCTACCACCTGTACCAGGGCGCGGGCGGTTTCCTCGGCAACGTCCTCATGGGGTTCGTGTTCGGCTGGCTGTACCAGCGCTGGGGACGCTGCATGCCGCTGGTGGTCGCGCACACCGCGATCGACGTCGGCGCGTTCGTGGGTTTCGCGCTGCTGGCGGGCAGGGTGGACTGGCTGCCGTCCTGAGCCGCGGGACCCTGCGGGAAGTGTGAGATCCCTCTCACGGGGTCAGGGGTCAGGTGTCCCCGGGCAACTGCCCGATGGACAGGCACGTGCCCGTCGCCGCCCTGACCCCCGAGACCCTCGTCCACACCGTCGGCCTGACCGCCGCCACCCTCGGCGTCCTCACCTCCGTCCCGCAGGTCGCCCGCCTCCTGCGCGACCCCCGCGCGGAGGGCCTGTCCCCCGCCTCCAGCCTCCTCGGCGTGCTCGCCGCCGGCTCGTGGCTGACGTACGGCGTGCTGCTGCTGGACCCCGCCCAGCTCGTCGGCAACGTGCCGGGCCTGCTGGGCGCCGTGCTGACCGCCGCGCTGGTCTACCGGCGCACGGGCCTGCGCCAGGCGCACGGGCAGGTGCTCACCGCGGCGTGGGCCCTCGCCCTGGCGGGGGTGTGGTTCCTCGCCGGTGTGCAGGGCGTCGGGATCGCCGCCACGGTGGTGTCGCTGGTCAAGATGGCCCCGCAGATCGGGGTGGTGCTGCGCGGCGGCTCGCTGGCGGCGCTCTCGCCCGGCACGTACCTGCTGGCCACCGTCGCCGCGGTGCTCTGGACGGTCTACGGCCTGGCCCTGGGCCAGGGCTCGGTCATCGCCTGCTCCGCGATCAGCGCGGTCCTGTCCGCGTTCGTGCTCTCCCGCCGGTGCCCGCCGCGCCGGGTGGTGCTCGCCCTGCACGCCGGTCGCTGGGGTGCGCCCGGGCGGGTCCTGGTGCGCCCGGTGCTGGCGCTGGCCGCCTGAACCCCGGGCGGGGCCTCCCCTGGCGGAGCCTCCTCTGACGGGGCCTCCTCTGACGGAGCCTCCTCTGACGGAGCCTCCTCTGACGGGGCCTCCTCTGGCGGGGACGTTATGCCCCGACACGCCCGCGTGTCGGGGGCAGGACGTCCCCGTTCAGCGCCGGCCGCCCGTGGGTGGGGACGTTCCACCGCGACACGCCCGCGTGTCGCGTGCAGAACGTCCCCGTCCACGTGGCGCACCCATCCACGTGGCGCACCCACCCACGTGGCGCACCCACCCACGGGCGCACCCACCCACGGGCGCACCCGGGTGGGCACCCGGTCCGGGGCGGTCAGCGCGTCAGCGCAGGAACCACTGGCGCGGCTCGGCGAGGGCCTCCACCGCGTCCGGGCCCCAGGTGCCCGGCGCGTACGGCAGCACCTCGGGCCGGTCCCGCTGGAAGCGCTCGATCGCCCGCCACGCGTCGCGCAGGCCCGCCACGCCGGTGAAGAACGACTGGTCCCCGGCCAGGACGTCGTGGATGAGCTTGGCGTAGGGCGGGGCCTCCGCGCCGGGCAGCTCGTCCAGCGCGATCGCGGCGGTCCCGGTGGTGAACTCCCGGCCGACGCCCTGCTTCTTCAGCACGATCCGCATCTCGATGCGCCCGCCCTCCAGCAGGGAGAAGCTCAGCGCGCTCGGCTCCTGCGGCAGCAGCTCCAGCAGCGGGCCCTCCGGCCGGCGCAGCACCAGGGTGATGCGCTGCTCGTCGGCGGCCATCCTCTTGCCGCTGCGCAGCAGGAACGGCACGCCCCGCCAGCGCTCGGAGTCCACCCACAGCCGCACCGCGGCCAGCGTGTCCGTCGTGGAGCCCTCCGCCACGCCCTCGATGTCGCGGTAGCCCTCGAACTGCCCGAGCACCACCTCGGCGGGGTCGATCTCGCGGAAGTGCGCGATCGCGGCGTCGCGGGCGCCGCGCAGCTCACCGGGCGAGAGGTCCCGGGGCACCTCCATCGCCACCGTCGCCGCGAGCTGGAACAGGTGCGTGACGATCATGTCGAGAAAGGCGCCGGTCGCGTCGTAGAAGTCGGCGCGCTGGGCCACGTCGAGGGTCTCGGCGATGTCGATCTGCACCTCCTCCACGTGCTCGGCGGACCAGATCGCGCCCACGAGGGGGTTGCCCAGGCGGGCGGCCATCATGTTGCGGACGGTCTCGAAGGCGAGGAAGTGGTCGATGCGGAAGACCTGCTCGTCGGCGAAGACCCGCTGCACCTCCGCGTCGAGCTCCTCGAAGGTGTCCAGGTCGGTGCCGTACGGCTTCTCGTAGACGATGCGGCAGCCCTCGGCCAGGCCGTGGGTGTCGATGGCCCTCGTCAGCCCGAGGAACGCCCCCGGCGGCACGGCCAGGTAGTGCACGAGCTGCACGTCCCCGCCGAGCTCCTCGCGCGCCTCGGCGATCCGCTGCGGCAGCAGGCCCGCGTCCTCGGCGGAGAAACCGCCCCCGGCGTAGGACAGCCGCCCGGCGAAGTCGTCCCAGGGGCCGTCCGCCGGCTGCGGGCCGAACTCCTCCAGCGCCCCGCGCACGTGGTCGCGGAACCAGGCGTCGTCCCGGTCCCCGCGGGAGGTGCCCACGAGGCGCCACCGCTGCGGCAGCAGGCCGCGGCGCGCCAGCTCGAAGAACGCCGGGAGCACGAGGCGGCGGGCGAGGTCGCCCGTCGAGCCGTACATCACGAACACCGTCGGCCGGGCATCCTGCACGTTCTGGCTCACAACCCACCTTGTCCCGCCGCGCCCGTCCGGCCGCGCGCTCGTCTCGTCGTCGCTCCCGCCGCGACCGCCCCCGGCGGGGCCTCCCGCGGGCCCGCCCGGGCCGTCCCGGCGCGCTCCCGACCGGGAGCGCTCCCATCATCGCGCCCCCGACGGCCCGGCGCGCCCGGGGCGGGGCCCTCCCCTCCCCGCACCCGCGCCGCCCCCGCCGCGACACCCGGCCAGGCGCTAGGGTGCGGACGTGAGCACCGCGCCCGCCGCTGCCGTCACCGTCGCCGGTGGCGCGCTCGGCCGTGCGTGGTGGTGGGCGACTCCGGCGGCCGCCTGACTCCCCACGCACCGAGGGAGGCCGCCGCGAGGTGGCGCCTCCCGGCTCCCCTCGCCGACCGGCTCCCGCCGACCCGCCCCGCCGAGGAGGACCGATGAGCACCCCCACACCCGACGCCGCACCGGACGCCCGATCCGTGATCGCAGGACTGCTGCGCGAGGGCGCCGGGCCCTTCGCGCTGCTGCGCCGGCTCGATCCCGCCACCGGCTCCCCCGGCCCCGTGGAGGTGCTCACGGGACCGGTCACCACCGTGGACCGGCTCGCCGACGTCCCCCTGCCCGGCGGCGCACCGCAGGACGGGCCGCGGCGCGACGCCCTGGCCCTGGTGCCGTTCCGCCAGCTCGCCGAGCGCGGCTTCGAGGTCCACGACGACGGCACCCCCCTGCGGGTCCTGCAGGTCACCGGGGCGCTGGAGCTGCACGACCTCGACGACGTGCTCTCCGCCCTGCCCGACGACGACGTGGACCTGCGCGACGTCGCCCCCGACCTGAGCGACGACGAGTACGCCGACGTGGTCCGCCGCATCCTCGCCGAGGAGATCGCCGAGGGCACCGGCGCCAACTTCGTCATCCGCCGCGACGTGGACGCCCGGATCAACTCCTTCACCCCCCGCACCGCCCTGAGCCTGTTCCGCCGCCTCCTCGTCGCCGAGACCGGTGCGTACTGGACGTTCGTCGTGCACGTGCCCGCCGGGGCCGACGGGCCCGCCGGCCGCACCCTCGTCGGCGCCAGCCCCGAGGTGCACGTGCGGATGGCGCGCGGCGAGGTCGTCATGAACCCCATCTCCGGCACCTACCGGTACCCGGCGACCGGCCCGGACGCCGACGGCATCGTGGAGTTCCTCACCGACCCCAAGGAGGTCGAGGAGCTGTTCATGGTGGTCGACGAGGAGCTGAAGATGATGTGCTCCGTCGGCGACCTCGGCGGCACCGTGCACGGCCCGTACCTGCGGGAGATGGCGCACCTGGCGCACACCGAGTTCGAGCTGCGCGGGCGCAGCACCCTGGACGCGCGGGAGGTGCTGCGGCAGACCATGTTCGCCGCCACCGTCACCGGCAGCCCCCTGCAGAGCGCGTGCCGGGTGATCCGCCGCTACGAGCCGTCCGGGCGGGCCTACTACGCCGGGGCGCTGGCCCTGCTCGGCCGCGACGCCGACGGCGGGCAGACCCTGGACTCCCCCATCCTCATCCGCACCGCCGACGTGTCCGACGACGGGCGGGTCCGCGTCTCGGTGGGCGCGACCCTCGTGCGCGGCTCCGAGCCCGCCGGCGAGGTCGCCGAGACCCACGCCAAGGCCGCCGGGGTCCTGCGCGCGCTCGGCGCCCTGCCGCCCGCGCCCACCGGCGGGCCCGCCGGGGCGCCGCCCGCCCGGCGCGTCCCGCTCGTCGCGGACCCGCGCGTGGCGACGCTGCTGGCCTCCCGCCGCGACCGCCTCGCCCCGTTCTGGCTGGACGCGCAGGCGCAGGAGCCCGGGGAGGTCCTCGGGGACGTGCTCGTCGTCGACGCGGAGGACACCTTCACCGCGATGCTCGCGCACGTCCTCACCGCCGGTGGCCTGCCGTCCCGGGTGCTGCGCTACGACGACCCCGGTCTCGACGCGGCGCTCGCCGGGCACCGCGGCCTCGTGGTGCTCGGTCCCGGCCCGGGCGACCCGGAGGACTCCACCGACCCGCGCCTGAGGCGGCTGCAGGACCTCGCCGCGGCGCTGACGGACTCCGCGCGCGCCGGCGGCAACCCGGTGCTCGGGGTGTGCCTGGGGCACCAGATGATCTCCCGCTCCCTCGGGCTGCCGCTGCGGCGCAAGGACTCCCCGTTCCAGGGCGCCCAGCTGGAGGTCGAGGTGTTCGGCCGCTCCGCCACCGTCGGGTTCTACAACTCCTACACGGCGCGGGCCGACGACGCCCGGGTCGCCGAGCTCGCCGCGCAGGGCGTGGAGGTGTGCCGGGCCCCGGGCGAGGAGCTGCTGGCGCTGCGCGGGCCGGGGTTCGCGGGCGTGCAGTTCCACCCGGAGTCGGTGCTGACGCTGGACGGGCCGGGGGTGCTGCGCTCGGTGGTGGAGCCGCTGCTGCTGCAGGGCTGAGCCGGGGCCCCCTCCGCTCCTGCCCGGCCCGCCCGCCCATCTCCGGGTTTCGGCGCGCCGGGGCCGGCTCCCGCCCGCCCATCTCCGGGTTCGGGCGCCCCAGGGCCGGCTCCCGCCCGCCCATCTCCGGGTTTCGGCGCGCCGGGGCCGGCTCCCGCCCGCCCATCTCCGGGTTCGGGCGCTCGGAGAGGGCTTCCCGGGCGCCGGAACCCGGAGATGGGCGGGGAAGACAGGGGCGCGGGGAAGGGAGAGCGCCACCCCTCACAGCCGCGGGTCGACGGGCTCCGACTCCAGCGCGAGCACCGCGAACACGCACTCGTGGACCCGCCACAGCGGCTCTCCCGCCGCGGCCCGCTCCAGCGCCTCCAGGCCCAGGGCGTACTCCCGCGCCGCGAGGGACCGCTTGCGGCCGAGGTTGCGCTCCCGCAGGCGCTCCAGGTTGCCCGGCTCGGTGTGGTCGGGGCCGTAGATCAGCCGCAGGTAGTCCCGGCCGCGGACCTTCAGCCCCGGCTGCACCAGGCCCTTCGGCCCGCGCACGAGGTTCGCGGCGGGCTTGACGACCATCCCCTCCCCGCCGGCGGCGGTGAGCTCCTCCCACCAGCGGACCCCGGCCGCGACGGACCCCGGGTCGGCGACGTCCACGGCGAGGCGCCGGGTGGCGGTGAACCGGCCCGGGGCGGCGGCCACGAGCCGGTCGGCCACGTCGAGGTGCCAGGCGTGGGGGCGCTCGGCGAACGTGGCGCCCTCGGCGGCGAGCACCTGGAACGGCGCGAGCCGCACCCCGTCCAGGCCGTCGGTGGGCCAGCAGTAGCGCCGGTACGCCGCCCGGAACGCCTCCGCGTTCGCCGCTCGCGAGCGGGTGCGGCCCAGCAGGTCCGCCACGTCGAGCCCGCGTGCGGCGGCCTGTTCCAGCACCGCTCCCGCCGCGCCGAGGGCGTGGGAGGCGGCGGCCCCCGTGGCGGCGTACTGCTCGCGCAGCAGCTGCTGCGCCTTGGCGTTCCACGGCAGCAGCTCCGCGTCCAGCAGCAGCCAACCCGTCCCGGAGCCGTCGGGCAGCTCCTCGAACAGCCCCGCCGCGGTGCAGGCGGCGCGCACCTCGGCCAGCAGGGCGGCGGTGAGGTCCGGCGGCAGGAACGCCCGGCCGGTGCGGGTCCACACCTGCCCCAGCGCCGGGGCGGCGGCGGGGCCGAACCGGGTGGCGGCCTCCGCGTCGCGGCACACCAGCACCACGGCGCGCGAGCCCATGTGCTTCTCCTCGCACAGCACCTGCCGCACCCCGTCGGCCCGGTACGCGCCGAACGCCTGCTCGGGGTGCTCCAGCAGCCCGGGGGAGGTCGAGGTGGCGACGGGGCTCATCGTCGGCGGCAGGTACAGCAGGACGCGCGGGTCGACGGCGTAGCGGCTGACGACCTCCAGGGCCGCGGCGGCGTTCTCCTCCCGCACGGTGATGCGGCCGTGCAGGCGGGTCTCCACGACCCGCCGGCCGGTGACGTCGGACAGCTGCAGCACGTCGGGGTCGCGGACGGCGGGGGCGGCCGCGTCCTGCCCGGCCACGGGGAACGGCCGCACCGGCTCGTAGTGCACCGCGGCGGCGGGCACGTCGACGAGCTCGCGCTCGGGCCAGCGCAGCGCGGTGAGGTGGCCGCCGAACACCGCCCCGGTGTCCAGGCACGTCGTGCGGTTCACCTCCTCCACCCGCGGGGTCGGGACGTGCCCGTACAGGACCGTCGCGGCGCCCCGGTACTCCTCCGCCCACGGGTGGCGCACGGGCAGGCCGAACTCGTCGGTCTCCCCCGTCGTCTGCCCGTACAGGCAGAACTCCCGCACCCGGCGGGAGGAGCGGTTGTGGTAGCGCTCGGGCAGCCCGGCGTGGCAGACGACGAGGTTCCCGTCGTCCAGCACCAGGTGCGAGACGAGGCCGTCGAGGAACTCCACGACCTGCGCCCGGAAACCCTCCTCCTGCAGGGAGAGCTGGTGCAGGGACTCCGCCAGGCCGTGGGTCACCTGCACCCGGCTGCCCCGCAGGGCGCGCAGGAGTTTCGCGTCGTGGTTCCCCGGCACCACGAGGGCGTCGCCGTCGGCGGCCATCCCCATGACGAGGCGCAGCACACCGGGGGTGTCGGGCCCGCGGTCCACGAGGTCACCGAGCAGCACCGCGCGCCGGCCGTCCGGGTGCGAGGCGCCCACGGCGCGACCCCGCTCGTCACGGCGCAGCTCGTAGCGCAGGCGCACCAGCAGGAGCTGCAGCTCCTCGCGGCAGCCGTGCACGTCGCCGATGACGTCGAACGGGCCGTGCTCGCCGCGGCGGTCGGTGTACAGCGGGACGCGCACGATCCGCGCGGCGTCCACCTCCTCCGGCGAGCGCAGCACGTGGACGGCGCGGAAACCCTCCCTGGCGAGGCCGCGCAGGCCGCGGCGGAGCTGGTCGGACTGGCGCTTCAGGACCCCGGGACCGAACTGCCGGTCGGGGCGGGCGCGGTTGCGCTCGGCGCACACCCCCTGCGGGACGTCGAGGACCACGGCGACGGGCAGCACGTCGTGCTCCCGCGCCAGGGCGACGAGCTTGCGCCGCGCGTCGGGCTGCACGTGGGTGGCGTCGACGACGGTGAGCAGCCCCCGCGCGAGCCGTTTCGCGGCCACGGCGAACAGGACCTCGAAGGCGTCGGCGGTGGCGGCCTGGTCGTTCTCGTCGCCGGACACCATCGCGCGGAACGCGTCGGAGGACAGCACCTCGTGCGGGCCGAACCTCTCCCGCGCGAACGTGGACTTGCCGGATCCGGTGACGCCCACGAGCGCGACCAGGGCGAGGGCGGGGATCTCCAGGTCGCTCACGCCGCACCTCCCGCGCCGGTCCTCGTGAACACCGCGACCTGGGTGGGCGGGCCCACCGCGGGGTCGTCGGGGCCGGCGCCGGTGAACCCGACCTCGTAGCCGTGCGCCACCGCCACCGCGCCCGCCCAGTTCCGGAACTGCGCGCGGGTCCACTCGAACCGGTGGTCGGGGTGGCGGAACCGGCCCGCGGCGAGGGAGGGGAAGCGGACGTTGTGCTCGGCGTTGGGCGTGGTGACCACGACGGTGCGCGGTGCGGCGGAGCGGAACACGGCGCGCTCCAGCGCGGGCAGGCGCGCGGGCTCGACGTGCTCGACGACCTCCACGAGGGTGAGCGCGTCGAACCCGGCGAGCCGGTCGTCGCGGTACGTCAGCGACGTCTGCAGCAGCCGCAGCCGTGCGCGGGTGCGCTCCGGCATCCGCTCCGGTCGCAGCCGGCGCTCGGCGGCCTCCAGCGCGCGGGGGGAGACGTCGGCGCCGACGACCTCGGTGAACCGCTCGTCGGCCAGGAGCTCGGCGAGCAGCGCGCCCTCCCCGCAGCCGACGTCGGCCACGCGCGCCGCCCCGGCCCGCCGCAGGAGGTCCAGGATCACGGCGCGGCGCTCGACGGCGAGGGAGGGCCGCGTCGTCGCCGGTCCCGCCTCCCCCGCCGCCGCCAGCGCCGCGGCCTCCCCCGCCGCGTCGGGGTCGTCGGCGTCGGTGAGGAGCCCGCGCGCCGAGGAGGCGAGGGAGCGCTGGTGGGCGAGGTACCGGGCGGTGACGAGCTCGCGTTCGGGGTGCGCGGCCAGCCAGCCGGAACCGGCGCGCACCAGCTTGTCGACCTCCTCCGGTCCCACCCAGTAGTGCTTGGCGTCGTCGAGGACGGGCAGCAGCACGTACAGGTGGCTCAGGGCGTCGGCGAGGCGCACCGTGCCGCTCAGGCGCAGGTCCACGTACGGGGAGGTCCCCCACGCGGGGACCTGCTCGTCCAGCGGCAGTTCCGCCGCCTCCACGCGCCAGCCCAGCGGCGCGAAGAGCCGGTGCGCGAGGTCCGCGCCGCCGCGGCAGGGCAGCACGGGGACCCGCAGCTCCAGGGGCAGGGCGGTGGCGGCCAGTTCCGGGCGGCTCGCGCAGCGGCCGGCCAGGGCGGTGCGGAACACCGACGCCAGCGCCACCGCCAGCAGGCTGGAGGCGGCGTAGGGGCGGTCGTTGACGTAGCGGCCCAGCGCGAAACCCTCCGGTGCGGCCTTCGGCCCGCGCACCAGCGCGACGGGGTCCACCTCCAGCAGCAGCGCGGCGGTGCACCGCCCGGGCGTCGCCTCGGGGTAGAGGACGTGCGCGGTGCCGGCGGCCAGCGCGCTGGACTGCGGCCGGTCGGGGTGCTTGTGCAGCAGGTGCCCGAGGTCGGTCGCCAGGAACCCCGCCGTTCCCGTGGTGGTGATGGTGAGCAGCACCGCCCCACACCACCACACCGGGGCACCGCGGCGCGCGCCCGTTCCGGCGGCCTCCTGTCGGCACCCGCCGCTAGCGTGCTGGACGTGTCGCAGCGCTGGGCTCCGGAGCAGGTGCTCGCCCTGGCCCCGGACGCGCCGTCGGCCGCGGCGGCGCGCCGGCTCGCCGCCCCCTCCCCCTGGTCCGCCACCGGTGCGAGCAGCGAACCGGCGGCCGTGTGGGGGCTGTGCGCGGGCAGCGGCGCGACGCCGTACCAGACCGTCGTGGACCTCGGCGGCCCCGCGTACCGGTGTTCCTGCCCGAGCCGGAAGTTCCCCTGCAAGCACGCCCTGGCGCTGCTGCTGCTGTGGGCGGCCGGCGGGGTCCCGGACGCCGACGCACCGGCGGACTTCGCCGCCTCCTGGCTCGCCGAGCGTGCCGGTCGCGCCGAGCGGGCACAGCAGGCGAGGGCGGGCGCCGAGCAGGCCTGGACGGAGGCGGAGCGGGCGGGCGCCGAGAAGCGGGCGCGGCAGCGCGCCGGGCGGATCGGGGCGGGCGTGGCGGACCTGGAGCGCTGGCTGCGCGACCGGGTCAGGGCGGGCCTGGCCGGCGCCGACCGCGGCGGCTACGGGGAGGTCGACGCCGTCGCGGCGCGCCTGGTCGACGCGCAGGCCCCCGCGCTGGCCGGCTCGGTGCGCCGGCTGGCGGGGGTCGCCGCCTCCGGGGAGGGCTGGCCCTCGCGCCTGCTGGCGGAGTACGCGCTGCTGCACCTGCTGACGGCGGGCCACGCCCGGCTGGACGCCCTGCCGCAGGACCTCGCCGAGACCGTCCGCACCCGCATCGGCTACCCCCGCCGCACCGAAGAGGTCCTGGCCGGGGAGGGCATGCGGGACCGCTGGAACGTGCTGTCCCTGCACGACACCGCGGAGGAGCGGCTCGTGGCCCGCCGCGTCGTGCTCGTGGGCGAGCGCAGCGGCCGGCCCGCCCTCGTGCTGTCCTTCGCCCCGCCCGGGCAGCCGCTGGACGCCTCCCTCGTGCCCGGGACCGCGGTGGAGGCCGAGCTGCACCCCTGGCCCGGCGCGGCGCCCCGGGCCGTGGTCGGCGCGCGCTCCGGCGAGCCCGGCCCGCTGGGGCACGTCCCCGGCGGCGGCGTGCGCGAGGCCCTGGACTCCTGGGCGCGCGCCCTCGCGGCGGACCCGTGGCTGACGGCGTGGCCCGTGGTCCTGACGGGGGTGGTGCCCGCCGCGGCGGTCCCGGGCGGGGTGCCGGGCAGCCTCCTCGACGCCGCGGGCGAGGCCCTGCCCCTGGCGCCGGGGGCCGAGCCCTGGCACCTGCTGGCCGTCTCCGGGGGTGCGCCCACGACCGTGGTGGCCGAGCTGACCCCCGCGGGCCTGCGTCCCCTCTCGGCCCTGACCGGGCACGGGCTGGTGACGCTGTGAGCGCCGACGCCGACGCCGCGGGGGCCGCGCCGGGTCTGGACGCCCTCGTGGGCGCGGCGCTGCTCGGCACCGCGCGCCGCCCGGTGGACCTCGGTGCGCTGCCCGGTTCCCTCGCGGATCCCGCCGCGGCGCTGCCCGGGGAGGACCCCGCCGCCCGGCTGCTGGGCGCCGCCGCCCTCGCCACCGTGCGGGAGCGGGCCGGGGCGGTGCCGCTGCACGGGCAGCACCCCGTCGCGCCCGCCGGGGCGGAGACGCGGCGCGTGGCCGGGCCCGCGGCCGCCGCCCGCCTCGCCGGGCTGCTGCCGCGCGCCTCCACCGAGGACGGCGCCGCCCTGCTGGCGCTGTGGCTGGACACCGCCGCCGCGGCGGGCCTGCTCGCACCGCCCGCGCTGCTGCCGGACCTGCTGGAGGTGGCCACCCGCTCCCGCTCGACGGCGGCGCGCGTCGCGGCCGTCGCCGGGGAGCGCGGCCGGTGGCTGGCCGCGGCCCGGCCCGCGTGGGCCACCGCCCTCGCCCGGCACGTGCCGGGTGCTCCCGGCGGGCCCGCCGGGGAGGACGGCGCACCGGGGCCCGGGGAGGGCGCGGCGGCCCGGACGGCGCAGGACCCCGTCTGGCTGCACGGCGCCCCCGCCGAGCGGCGCGCGTGGCTGGAGGCGGTGCGCGCCCGCGACCCCCGCACCGGACGCGAGGCGCTGGCCGCGACCTGGGCGGCGGAGGGCGGGGAGGACCGGGAGGCGCTGCTGCCGCTGCTGGCCGACGGGCTCGGCCCGGACGACGAGCCGCTGCTCGAGCGCGCCCTGGGCGACCGCCGCGCCGCGGTCCGCACGTGCGCGGCGGCGCTGCTGACCGCCCTGCCCGGCAGCACCCACGGCCGGCGGGCGGCCGAGGTGGCGCTGCGGCACGTCACACCCGCACCGGGGGCGACGGGCCCCGCGCTCGCCGTGACGCTGCCCGACCTCGACGCCGCCGGCGCGCGGGCCCTGGGCGTCCCGCCCACCCCACCGGGGACCGGCGCCCGGCAGTGGCAGCTGCGGCACCTGCTCGCCTCGGCCCCGCTGGCGTGCTGGGAGGAGGCCCTCGCGCTGGCGCCGGAGCAGGTCCTCGCGCTGCCCGTCGCGGGGGACCTGGGCCCGGTGCTGCGGGAGGCGTGGGCGGAGGCGGCGCGGACCCAGCACAACGCCGCGTGGGCGCGCGCCCTGCTGCCCCTGGTCGGCACCCGCCACCGCATCGGCCTCACCCACGTGCTGCCGGAGGCCGAGCGGGCCGCGGGCGCGGAAGCGGTCCTGGCCGCGGACGACGGCCGGGACCCCCGCGGCTCCGGCCCACCCGCCGCGGAGGTCCTGGAGGTCCTCTCCGGCTGCCCGGCGCCCTGGCCGCGGCCCCTGGCCGGGGCGCTGCTGGCGTGGCTGCGCCGGGTGCGCCGCGCCGCCGTCTGGTACGACCGGCCCGTGGTGCACCTGGCGGGGCTGCGCCTGCCCTGCGACGAGGGCACCGAGGTCGACCTGCGCGAGGTCCTCGCCGCCCTGCCCGAGGGCGCGCCCCTGGCCCCCGACGTCGCCGCCGCCGCCGACACCCTCACGTTCCGCCGCCACCTGCACGAGGAGCTCCGTTGACCACCGAGAACGCCACCCCGCCGGGCGCCGAGCTGCTCCGCCCCCACGCCGAGCAGCTGTTCGCCGCCGAGCTGAGCGCCCTGGCGGCGGCGGACGAGCGGCCCCGCCCGCCGGCGTGGCGGCTCTCCCCGGCGGCCGTCGTCACCTACCTCCTCGGCGGCACCCTGCCCGACGGGACGGTGGTCACGCCCAAGTACGTCGGCCCGCGCCGGCTCGTGGAGGTCGCCGTGGCCACCCTCGCCACGGACCGCGCGCTGCTGCTGCTCGGGGTGCCGGGCACCGCGAAGACGTGGGTCGCCGAGCACCTCGCCGCGGCGGTCTGCGGGCGCTCCACCCTCGTGGTGCAGGGCACCTCCGGCACGGCGGAGGAGTCGATCCGCTACGGGTGGAACTACGCGCGGCTGCTCGCGGAGGGACCCAGCGCGGCGGCGCTCGTGCCCTCCCCCGTGATGGTGGCGATGCAGCAGGCGCAGATCGCGCGGGTGGAGGAGCTGACGCGCATCCCCTCGGACGTGCAGGACGCCCTCATCACGGTCCTGTCGGAGAAGTCGCTGCCGGTGCCGGAGCTGGGCACGGAGGTGCAGGCCGCCAGGGGTTTCAACGTCATCGCCACCGCCAACGACCGCGACCGCGGGGTCAACGAGCTGTCCTCCGCGCTGCGCAGGCGGTTCAACACGGTCGTGCTGCCGCTGCCCGCCACGGCGGAGGAGGAGGTGCAGATCGTCTCCCGGCGGGTCGAGCAGCTCGGCGCGGCGCTGGAGCTGCCGGACGTGCCCGCCGCCCTGGAGGAGATCCGCCGCGTCGTCACCGTCTTCCGGGAGCTGCGCTCCGGCGCGACCCTCGACGGGCGCACCGCGCTGAAGTCGCCGTCGGGAACCCTGTCCACGGCCGAGGCGATCTCGGTGGTCACGCACGGGCTGGCGCTGGCCGCGCACTTCGGCGACGGGGAGCTGCGCGCGGCCGACGTGGCCGCGGGCATCGTCGGCGCGGTGGTGAAGGACCCCGTGGCGGACCGGGTGGTGTGGGTGGAGTACCTGGAGGCCGTCGCCCGGGAGCGCGACGGCTGGGCGGACTTCTACCGCGCGTGCCGGGCGGTCACCGGATGACGGCGGACACCCCGGCGGAGGCGGACGCGCCGGTGGGGGCGGACGCGCCGGTGGTGCAGGTCTGCGGGGTGCGCCACCACGGTCCCGGCTCCGCCCGGGCGGTGGTGGCCGCGCTGGAGGCGCTGCGGCCGGACGTGGTCCTCGTGGAGGGCCCGGCGGACGCCGACCCGCTGCTGGCGCTGGCGGGGGCGGAGGGGATGGAGCCACCGGTGGCGCTGCTGGCGTACGCCGTCGGGGAGCCGGCGGTGAGCGCGTTCTGGCCCCTCGCGGTGTTCTCCCCCGAGTGGCAGGCGCTGCGGTGGGCCGCCGAGCACTCGGTGCCGGTGCGGTTCTGCGACCTGCCCGCCGCCGCGGTCCTCGCCGCCCGCACGGCACCTCCCGGGGAGGACACGGCACCGGGTGTGGACACCGCACCCGGCGGCGAGGACATCGCACCCGGCGGGGAGGGCGCGGCTGGTGACCAGGCGCACCTGCTGCGCACCGACCCCGTCGCGGCCCTGGCGGCCGCCGGCGGCTACGACGACCCCGAGCGCTGGTGGGACGACGTGGTGGAGTCCCGCCTCGAGGGCCCCGCCCCCTTCGCGGTCCTCGCGGAGGCCATGGCCGCCGTCCGCGAGCACGCCGGCGCCCTGCCGGAGCGGGAGCAGGAGCACGAGGAGCGGCGCGAGGCGCACATGCGCCAGGTGCTGCGCGCCGCCCTGCGCGCCGGGGCCCGCCGCGTCGCCGTCGTCTGCGGTGCCTGGCACGCCCCCGCGCTGGCGGCCCCGCTGCCGCCCGCCGCCGCCGACACCCGCCTGCTGCGGGGCCTGCCGAAGCGGAAGGTGGCGCTGACGTGGGTGCCGTGGACGCACTCGCGGCTGAGGTCGGCCTCCGGCTACGGCGCCGGGATCACCTCCCCGGGCTGGTACCGGCACCTGTTCACCGCCCCGGACCGGCCCGTCGTGCGGTGGATGACGGCGGTGGCGGGCGTCCTGCGCGCCGAGGACCTGCCCGTCTCCAGCGCCTCCGTCATCGAGGCCGTCCGCCTCGCCGAGGCCCTCGCGGTCCTGCGCGGGCGCCCCCTGGCCGGGCTGGCGGAGGTCACCGACGCCACCCGCGCGGTGCTGTGCGACGGCGACGCGACCGCCCTGGCCCTGGTGACGGACCGGCTGGTCGTCGGCGAGGCCCTGGGCCGCGTCCCGCCGCAGGCGCCGACCGTGCCGCTGGACGCGGACCTGCGCGCCACCGCCCGCGCGCTGCGGCTGAAGCTGGACCCGTTGCAGCGCACCCTGGAGCTGGACCTGCGCCGGGAGGCGGACCTGGCGCGCTCCCGGTTCCTGCACCGGCTGGTGCTGCTGGGCATCGGCTGGGCCGCCCCGGCACCGGCCCGCGCCCGCGGCTCGGGCACGTTCCGGGAGGCGTGGTCGCTGGCGTGGCAGCCGGAGGTGTCGGTGTCGGTGGTCGAGGCCTCGGTGTGGGGCACCACCGTGGAGGCGGCGGCCACCGCCCGCGCCGCGGATCTCGCCGGGGCCGGGGCGCTGCCGGAGCTCACCCGCCTCGCCGAGCGCTGCCTCCTGGCGGACCTGCCGGGGGCCCTCGGCGCCGTCCTGCACGCCCTGGACGGCCGCGCCGCCGCCGACCCGGACGCCGCGCACCTGATGACGGCCCTGCCCCCGCTGGTGCGGGCCCGGCGCTACTCCGACGTGCGCGGCACCGGCGCCGGGGACCTGGCGCGGGTGGGCGACGCGCTGCTGGCGCGGATCTGCGCGGTGCTGCCCGCGGCCGCCACCTCGCTGGACGACGACGCCGCGCGCGCCCTGCGCACGGCCGTGGACGGCGTGCACGACGCGGTGGTCCTGCTCGACGACGCCGCCGCGACGCGGTTGTGGACCGCCACCCTCACCGGCCTCGCCGCGCGCAGCGACCTGCACGGGGTCCTGGCCGGGCGGCTGGTGCGGCTGCTGCGCGACGGCGGGTCGCTGGAGGCGGAGGAGGCGGCACGGCGCCTGGCGTTCGCCCTCTCGCGCGGAACCCCCGCCCCCGCGGCGGCCGGCTGGGTGGAGGGTTTCCTCGCCGGCGGCGGGGGCACGGTCCTGGTGCACGACGGCGAGCTGCTCGCGATGCTCGACGGGTGGCTCGCGGGCCTGGGGCAGCGGGAGTTCCTCGACGTCCTGCCGCTGCTGCGGCGCACGTTCGGGGGTTTCTCCCCCGCCGAGCGCCGCACCGTCGCCGAAGCCGTGCGGCGCGGTCCCGCCCGCCCCGGGGCCGGGTCGTGCCGTGCCGTGGACGACGAGCGCGCCGCGCCCGCGGTGCGCACGGCGGCGCTGCTGCTGGGGGTGGGCGCGTGAGCACCGGGGACCCCGCGGAAGGGGCCGGCGCGCAGGGGGTCCCGGCGGGCGGCGGGGTGCCGGAGGCCGAGCGGCTGCGGCGCTGGCGGCTGCTGCTGGGTGCACCGGCCGCCGGGCCGCTGGGGGTGGCCCTGGAGGGCGAGGCGGCGGCGGTGGACGGCGCCCTGGCGGCCCTGTACGACGAGGCCGGGGAGGCGGGGGGCCGGCGCGGCGGCGGGCTGGGCGCCTCGGCGCCGCGGGTGGCGCGCTGGCTCGGCGACATCCGCACGTACTTCCCCACGTCCGTCGTGCAGGTCATGCAGCGCGACGCCCTGGAGCGGCTGAACCTGACCCGGTTGCTGCTGGAGCCGGAGCTGCTGCGCTCCGTGGAGCCCGACGTCTCCCTCGTGGGCACCCTGCTGTCCCTGAACCGGGTGCTGCCGGAGCGGACCCGGGCCACCGCCCGCGAGGTGGTGGCGAAGGTCGTGGCGGAGGTGGAGCGGCGCATCGCCGACCGGACGCGCGCAGCGGTGGGCGGGGCGCTGGACCGGGCGGCGCGCACCTCGCGGCCGAAACTGCGGGACCTCGACCTGGACCGGACGATCCGGGCGAACCTGGCCCACTACCTCCCGGAGCACCGCACGGTCGTCCCCGAGCGCCTCGTCGGCCGCGGCCGCCGGCAGCGGAGCGTCGCGCGCGACGTGGTGGTGGCGGTCGACCAGTCCGGGTCGATGGCGGAGTCGGTGGTGTACGCCTCGGTGTTCGGGGCGGTGCTGGCGTCCATGCGGTCGCTGCGCACGTCGCTGGTGGTGTTCGACACGGAGGTCGTGGACCTCACGGCGCACCTGGCGGACCCGGTGGACGTGCTGTTCGGCACCCAGCTCGGCGGGGGCACCGACATCAACCGCGCCCTCGCGTACTGCCAGTCCCTCGTGACCCGGCCCGCGGAGACCCTGTTCGTGCTCGTCAGCGACCTCTACGAGGGCGGGGTGCGCGAGGAGATGCTGCGGCGGGTGGCGTCGATGACGGCCGCGGGGGTGCAGGTCGTGGTGCTGCTGGCGCTGTCGGACTCCGGCGCCCCGGCGTTCGACCGGGACAACGCCGCGGCGCTGGCGGGCCTCGGCGTGCCGGCCTTCGCGTGCACGCCCGACGCCTTCCCCGGGCTGCTCGCGGTGGCCCTGGCCCGCGGGGACGTCGCGGCGTGGGCGGAGAGCACCCTGGGCACGCCCGCGCGGCGCGGCTGAGGGGCCGGGCTCACGCCCGCACGTCGCGGCGCCCGTACCCGGCGACACCGGCGGCGGTGAGCGCCGCCGCCACGACGAGCAGCACCGCCGCACCGGGCGCGTCCCAGTCCTGCACCGGGACGGTGGCCAGGTGCGCGAACGGGGACAGCGAGCGCACGGCGCCCGGCCAGCCGAGGCTCTCGGAGAGCACGAGCAGCAGGAACCCGCCCACGGCGGGCAGCGCGCCGGCCGGCACGACCAGCCGGGGGGCCACGCCGAGGGCGAGCACCGCCGCGCCCAGGGAGACCGCCGCCACCGGCACGACGTTGAGGGTGCCCGCCAGCGCCGCACCCCAGGACAGCCCCGCCCCGGCGAGCGCCGTGCCCGCCCACGTGGCGGTGCCCGCGACGACGGCCAGCGCGGCGGCTGCCAGGACGGCCTGCGCCGCGAGCGCGGCGAGGAGGCGCCGGCGCGGGACGGGCCGGGACAGCAGCAGCACGAGGCGGCCGGCGCTCTCGTCGGCGGCCAGGGCGGACACCCGGGTGGTGGCGTACAGGCCCAGCGGCACGGCGAGCAGGGTGAACGTCGCCGCCGCGTAACCCTCCGCGCTGCCGAGCCCGGTGAACCCGGCCCGGCCGGCGGCCTCGGCGAAGACGGGGTTCTCCCGCAGCAGGTCGGTCACCGAGACCGCGAGCAGGCCGACCAGGAGGTAGTAGGCGCCCACGGCCGCGGCCCACCCCGCCCAGCCGGGCAGGCCCTGCCGCAGCAGGAACCGCCCCGCGGAGCCCAGCAGCACCCGTCGCGGCGCCCGGCCCTCCTGCGCGGGGAGCACGCCGGAGCCGAGGTCGCGGCGGCCCGCCACGGCCAGGGCGCACCCGGCGAGCACGACCGCCAGCGCGAGCAGGACGGGCAGAGGACGTGGGTCGTCGACCGCGAACGGCCGGGTCCGTCCCGCGATGCCGAACGGCCCGAGCCAGCGCAGCGGGTCCAGCGCCGCCGCCCCGTCCGCCGCCATGCGCGTCAGCAGCGACACCAGCAGCAGCGCCCCGCCCAGTCCCGCCGCGCGGCGCCGGTCGGGCAGGAGCTGCGCGCACAGGGCACCGGCGCCCGCGGCGACCAGCCCGACCCCGCAGGTGGCCGCCCCGTGCAGCAGCGCCCCGGGGGCGCGGGCGCCGGCCAGGAGGAGTGCCGCGCCGAGGCAGGCCCCGACGAGCAGCTGCGCGCAGGCTGCGACGAGGAGGACGCGGGCCAGCAGGGCGCGGCGGGTCAGGGCACCCGACAGCAGCAGCTCCCAGCGTCCGGCCTCCTCCTCCCCGCGGGTGGTGCGCACGGTGGCCAGCAGGGCCCAGGAGGCCACGAGGGCCGCCGTGAACAGGCCGGTGCGCCACACGGTGAAACCTCCCGGGTCCTCCAGGGCCAGCGGCTCCCCGAACAGGACGCGCACCGCCGGGTTGAGGGAGAGGGCCCGCAGAGCGCCGGGATCCAGGGAGCCGGCCACGGCGCCGCGGTACTGCACGACGGTCACCGCGGGCAGGACGGCGACGACGGCGGCGACGGTGAGGGTCCCGCGGCGCCACTGCCGCACGAGCAGGGAGGTGACGGCGCGGCGCGGGTCCGCGGCGCGGGAGGGGGCGGCCCTGCCGGGGAGCGTCCGCGGGGCCGTCCGCGGCACGGAGGTCATCGCGCCTCCTGCCCGTAGCAGCCGAGGAAGATCTCCTCCAGGGACGGCTCGCGCACGTCGAGGTGGACGACGTCCTCACCCGCGACGGCCCGCAGCAGCGGTGCGGGTGGCCCGGCGAGGGTGAGGCCGACGCGCCCGGGACCCTCCGGGCGCACGTCCCGCACCCCGGGCACGGACGCCAGGCCGGCCGGGACGTCCCCGGCGAAGGTGAGCGTGATCTCGCTGCGGCGCATGCGGCGCAGGGTGGCGAGCTCGGCGACCTGCACGAGCCGCCCGGCCCGCAGGATGCCGACCCGCGAGCAGACGGCCTCCACCTCCGCGAGGACGTGGGAGCTGAGCAGCACCGCCTGGCCCCGCTCCGCGGCCTCGGTGACGCACCTGCGGAACTCCCGGCCCACCAGCGGGTCGAGCCCGCTCGTGGGCTCGTCGAGGACGAGCAGGGGTGCCCGGGTGGCGAAGGCGGCGACGAGGGCCACCTTCTGCCGGTTGCCGGTGGAGTACGTGCGGCACGGCCGGTCGGGGCGCAGGCCGAACCGCTCGACCAGCTCGGCGCGGTGGGCGCGGTCGGTGCCCGGGCCGAGGTTTCCCAGCAGCTCCAGCACCTCCGCACCGGTCAGGTCCGGCCACAGCGCCACGTCCGCGGGCACGGAGGCGAGGTGGCGGTGGGCGGCGACGTCCGCGACGGGGATCCCGAACACGGAGGCGGTCCCGGCGCTCGGCCGCACGAGGCCGAGCAGCATCCTCAGCGTCGTGGACTTGCCCGCACCGTTGGGGCCGAGGAAGCCGAACACCTCACCGGGGGCGAGGTGCAGGTCGAGGGAGTCGACGGCCAGCGTGCGGCCGTACCGCTTGGTGAGGCCGTCGGCGCGGACGGCGGGCTGGGTGTGGTCGGCGGCGGTCATCGCGGCACCTCTGGCGGTCGTGGGTCATCACGGACTGCCGACCAGGCTTCCCGGCGCACCTGGCGGGAACGCTACTCCTGCGGGGCCGCGCGCACGAGTACCCGGACACGACGAAGGCCCGGACCGTGTGGTCCGGGCCTTCGTCGATCTGGTAGCGGGGGCAGGATTTGAACCTGCGGCCTCTGGGTTATGAGCCCAGCGAGCTACCGAGCTGCTCCACCCCGCGTCGCGTTGACAGGCATAAGACTACGTCATGGCGAACGAGGGACCAAATCGCCCCCCACCGCACCTCCCGCACCGTCCTCCCGCGGGGCCCTGCGGCCCCGCGGGAGGCACCGGTCAAGGGGTGGCCGGCGGCGCAGGCGAGGCGACCGTCGACGTCGGTGCCGGAGGTGAGGCGGCCGGCGCCGAGGGCGGGGCGGACGGCGCGGGCGCCGCGGACGACTCCTGCTCGATCCGCTGCTCGGCGGCGATCGCCCGGTCCACCGCGGCGCGCAGCGACTCCTGTGCCCGCCCGTAGGCGGCGAAGTCGTTCGCCCGCAGCGCGTCGGCGCTGGCCTGGATCGCCTGCCGGGCCTCCTGCAGCGCCCGGTCCAGCTCGACCTGCGCGGTGGCGGCCGGAGCCGGGGCGTCCGGTGCGCCACCCGGGGCCGGCGCGCCGCCGGAGTCCCCGGCCGCCGCGCCGGCGTCACCGCCGAACACCTGGTCGAGCGCGGCGTCCAGCGTCTCGGCGAAGCCCACCCGGTCGCCGAAGACCGCGACGACGCGGCGCAGCTGCGGGTACGTGGTGCCGGTGCGGCTCTGGCCGTAGATCGGCTCCACGTACAGCAGGCCGCCGCCCACCGGGAGGGTGAGCAGGTTGCCGTAGAGGACCTCCGACTCGCCCTGCCCGAGCAGGCGGAGCTGCTCGGCCACGGTCGGGTTGGAGTTGATCGTCGCCTGCACCTGCCCCGGGCCCGCGACGGTCGTCTGCCGCGGCAGCTGCAGCAGGCGCAGCGTGCCGTACCCCTCGCGCTTGCGGCCGTCCTCGTCGCCGGCGTCGGCCTCCACCGCCACGTACCCCGTCAGGACGTTGCGCACGTTCGCGCCCGTCTGCCGCGGGATGTACGTGGAGGTGAGGCTGAAGGACTGCTCCTCCTGGCCGGGCATCTTCAGCGTCAGGAAGTACGGCGGCTCGGGCGCGATCGCCTGCCCGCCCACCGGCGTCGGGTCGTTGGGGACCTGCCAGAAGTCCTGCTGGGTGTAGAAGGACTGCGGGTCCGTGACGTGGTAGCGGCCGAGCACGTCGCGCTGGACCTTGAACATGTCCTGCGGGTAGCGCAGGTGCGACATCAGCTCGCCGCTGATCTCCGACAGCGGCTTGACCGAGCCGGGGAACGCCTGGCGCCAGGCCTTCAGGACCGGCTCGTCCTCCTCCCAGGCGTACAGCGTCACCTTGCCGTCGTAGGCGTCGACCGTCGCCTTGACGGAGTTGCGCACGTAGTTGACCGTCCGGCGCTGCAGCGCCTGCACGCTCTGGGCGGTACCGGTCCGGGCGTCGCGGGTGACCGTGCCCAGCTCCGTGGTGGCGGAGTACGGGTAGTACGAGGTGGTCGTGTACCCGTCGATGATCCACACGATGCGGCCGTCCACGACGGCCGCGTACGGGTCGCCGTCGGGGATGAGCCACGGGGCGACCTTCTCCACCCGCTCGCGCGGGGACCGGTCGTACATGATGCGCGAGGCGGGGTTGACCCGGTCCGAGAGCAGCAGGTTCTGGTCCGCGAACTTCACGGCGTACGCGGCGCGGCGCACGAAGGAGCCCATGGGCACCCCGCCGTCCCCGGCATAGGTGTTGCGGGCGTAGCCCTCCGGGGAGTTGTTCGGGTAGTCCAGCTCCGTCGGGTTGGTACCCCGGGGGGCGCCGACGATCGAGTACGCCGGGGACTGCTCGCCGAAGTAGATGCGCGGCTCGTACTCGCCGAGCAGCGGCTGGGCGGCCGTGTTGTCCGAGGGCAGGCCCTGCTCGAAGAAGACCGGCCGGCCGTCGGGGGTGCGCTCGTTGCCGTAGGCAGCGACCATCCCGTAGCCGTGGGTGTAGACGGTGTGGTCGTTCAGCCAGGTGCGCTGGCTGGGGTTCAGGCCGTCCAGGGACACCTCGCGGGGCGCGATGACGGTGTCGCGGACGTCCTCGCCCACCTGGTAGCGGTCGACGTCGAGGGCGTCGGGGAAGGCGTAGTAGGGCCGCTGCTGCTGGAGCTGGCGGTAGGCGGGGCTGACCAGGGCGGGGTCGAGGAGGCGGATGCCGGGGATCGTCTCGGCGTCCTGGCGCAGCTGTCCCGCGGTGGCGTCCGTCGTCGCCGCGTACTCGCGCACGTCGGTGTCGGCGATGTCGTACGCCGCTCTCGTGGCGTTGATGTTCTTGGTGAGGAACTCGGCCTCGACGGTGGCGGCGCTCGGCTGCACGCGGAAGCGCTGCACCGCGGCGGGGTAGATGCCGCCGACGGCGACCGCGGAGACGACGAGCAGGGAGGTGCCGACGGCCGGCAGCCGCCAGGAGGCGCCCGCGGCCGTGGCGATGAAGAGGACCGCCACGAAGATGGACGCCACCGTCAGGATGGCCTTGGCGGGCAGGACGGCGTTGACGTCGGTGAACGTCGGGCCCACGACGCCGACGCCGCGGATGGAGACGTTGGCCGACTCGTCGGTCATGAGCTGGTAGCGGTCCAGCCAGTAGCCGACCCCGCGCATCAGCAGGAACGCGGCACCCAGCAGGGCCAGGTGGACGCGGGCCTCGCGGGTCGTGCGCGGCCCCCCGCCGGACAGCCGCAGGCCCCCGTAGAGGTAGTGGGTGGCCAGGGCGGCGATGCCGGCCAGGACCACCGCGGCGCTGAGGAAGCCGACGACGAAGCGCAGCCAGGGCAGGGTGAAGACGTAGAAGCCGTAGTCCAGCTGGAACTGCGGGTCGGCCTGCCCCCACGGCTGCCGGTTCCACCACAGCAGCGCCGTCTGCCACTGGGCGCTGGCCACGGTGGCGCCGAACAGCGCCGCGGCCAGGGACAGCACCAGGGTCACCAGCCGGCGCAGCGGCTCCAGGGACTCGCGGTAGCGGTCGAGGCCCGCCTGCTCGGTGGAGATGGGAGCGTAGATGGGCCGGGCGCGGTAGGCGAGGGTGAGGGTGACGCCCACCGCGGCCGCCATGAGCGCACCGCCGGCCAGGAAGAGCCCGATCTGCAGCCAGACGCGCTTGGTGAACACCTGCAGGAAGCCGAGCTGGTCGAACCACCAGACGTCGGTGAGGATCCTGGTCCCCACGACGGCGGCGATCAGGACGCCTGCGACCACGGCGACGGTGGGGACCAGGGGCCCGCGGCGGCGCCGCCGCAGGACGGGGCGGGAGGAGGGCCCGCGCGACTCGAAGCTCACGACACACGAACTTACAAGCCGCCGGGCGAGTGCCCGCCAGGACGAGACGTATTCATATCGTCACATCTCGCGACCGGCGCCCGCCGGGCCCCTGCCCGGTGCCCCACCGTTGCGAGATCTTCACGCTGGGTGGACGGAGGCGACTCCCCCGCCGTGCCACCATGCCGTCGTGATCGATCCCCGTCCCGCACCGACCTTCCTCTCGCCCCCCACCGGGGCGCTGTGGCAGACCGTCGCCGAGATCGAGCGGCACGTCGCCGGGAACGGCTGGGGCTCCCCCGTCCGCCTCTTCGCCCTCGTGCGCACCGCCGAGGCGATCCGCCGCGACCCCGCCCTCGCCGACCGGCTGCCCGCCGACGTCGTCGAGGCCGCCGAGGCCGACCCCGGCCACCTGACCTCCGTGGAGCAGGACGACCTGCCGCCGGTCGGCGACCTCGACGGCTTCCTCGGCGGGCTCTCCTGGCCCCCCGCGGTGGACGGTGCCGCCGTCGTCGTCGAGAAGGTCCTCCTCCCGCCGGACGCCGAGGCCGAGGTCCGCGCCAGCACCCCCGCCGAGGACGACGCGCGCCTGGAGGCGCTCGCCGCCCACCCCGCCGCCGAGGACGTGCGCATCGCGGTGGGCGTCCTGCGCGACGGCCGGCACGAGTGCGTGGTGCGCAGCCGGTCCAGGGACCGGGACACCGACGTCGCCACGGGCGCAGACCTGGTGCCCGGCCTCGTCGCCGCCCTGCAGGCGACCCTCGGCGACTGACACGGCACCGGGGCGGGCCCCGCGCTCAGCCCGGGCAGGTCGGCAGGTCGGCCACCCGCCCGGCCGCCAGCGCCTCCACCGCCAGGCGCGCCTCGTGCAGGGTCCGCACCGGCACCAGGCGCAGCCCCTCGGGGACGAGCCCGCGCACCTCGGCGCACTCCTCGGCGGGGGCGAGGAACCACTCCGCCCCCGCCTCCCGGGCGCCGACGAGCTTCTGGCGCAGCCCCCCGATGACCCCCACCCGCCCGTCCGGCGTGATCGAGCCCGTGCCGGCGACGTGCTCCCCGCCCGTCAGGGACCCCGGCGTCAGCTCGTCCACGATGGCGAGGGCGAACACCATCCCCGCGCTCGGGCCGATGACGTCGGCGAGGGAGAAGTCCACGTCCACCGGCAGGTCGTAGGGGGACAGGGTGATGCCGAGGCGCGGCGTGCCGTCCTCCCCCGCGCGCGTGCGCAGGGCCACCTCCTCGGCGCGGCCGTCGCGCTCCACGGTCAGCCGCAGCTCCGCGTCCGCGCCGGCCCGGCGCACCTGCGCCCGCAGCTCCTCCGCCTCGCGCACCGGCACCCCGCCGACCGCCGTGACGCGGTCGCCCGCGCGCAGGCCGCTGCCCGCCGCCGGTCCCGGGTCGGCCACGGTCGGCGCCTGCGCCACCTCCACGCCCAGCTCCCGCAGCGCCGCGACCTTCGCCGCCTCCTGCGAGGACGTCATCTCCGCCTCGCCCTCCGCCTCGGCCTCGGCCTCGGTCTGCTGCGGCGGGTAGAGGTCCTCGCGCCGGAAGACGGAGGTGTCGGGGTCCGCCCACGCCACGAGCAGCTCCGGGACCGTCAGGTCCGTGCCCGGTCCCCCCGCCACCGACACCGTCGTCATGTCCAGCGACCCCGACGTCGGGTAGGTCGGCATCCCGGTGACGCGCAGCAGCGGCTTGCCGTCGCGCTCCCCGAGGGTGTCGAACGCCGAGCCCGGGCTGAGGGAGGCGTACGGCACCGGCAGCAGGGACGTCACGGCGACGAGCGCGGCCAGCGCGAGGGCGGACCCGGCGAGGAGCTCCCCCCGCGGCGCCCGCGCTGCGTCCATCCCGGCAGCCTAGGGTGGCGGGGCGGGCGCGCTCCCGCGGCCCGCCCCGGACCCCGTGCCCACGCGGCGGGTGCAGCCGTCATCATGGTCGGGAGACGGCACGTGCGGCACGGGCGGGAACCGGGGGGACCCGTCGGCGGTTGAGCGGACGACGGCGAGCAACGGAGGCCTGGCGTGGACGAGCGGCGCGACGACGAGAAGGACGACCTCGGCGACGGCGAGCGGGAGCAGCCCGGCGGCGGCGACCGCGAGCAGCCCGGCGGTGAGCCGGAGCGGCGCGGGTTCCACCAGACCGGCTTCGGCCCCGGCGGCAGCACCCCGCCCCCCCGCCCCGCCGGCGGGGACAACCCCCTGGAGGACCTCCTCGGCCCCCTCCTCGGCGGGGGCGGCGGCTTCGACCCGAACCTGCTGAACAGCGTCTTCCCCGGCGGGCTGCCGGGTGGGATGCCCCCGGGCCTGCCCGGTTTCGGCGGCGCGCCGATGGACCCGGCGGCGATGGGCCAGGTGCTGGCGCAGCTGCAGCGCTTCCTCGCCTCCTCCGGCGACGGCCCGGTGAACTGGGAGCTGGCGCGCGACATCGCCCGCCAGGCGGCCGCCGGCCAGGGCGACCCCTCCCCCGGCGCGGCGGACCGCAGGGCCGTGGAGGACGCGCTGCGCGTCGCGGACCTGTGGCTGGACGGCGTCACCGACTTCGCCGCGGCGGGCACGAGCACCGAGTCGTGGAGCCGCGCGGAGTGGATCGAGCGGACCATGCCGGTGTGGAGCCGGCTCGTCGAGCCGGTGGCCGTCTCGATCTCCACGGCGATGGCCGACGCCCTCACCTCCCAGGCGCCCCCGGAGCTCGCCGCCATGATCGGCTCGGCCAGCGGCATGCTGCGCCAGGTCGGCGGCGGGGTGTTCGGCATGCAGCTCGGGCAGGCGGTCGGGGCCCTGTCCGGGGAGGTCCTCGGCTCCACCGACATCGGCCTGCCCCTGGCCCCCGCGGGCCGGGCGGCACTGCTGCCCGCGAACCTCGCGGCGTTCGCCGACGGCCTGGAGGTGCCCCTCGACGAGGTGCGCCGCTACATCGCGCTGCGCGAGGCGGCCCACAACCGCCTGTTCGCGCACGTGCCGTGGCTGCGGTCGCACCTGCTGGGCTCGGTGGAGGCCTTCGCCCGCGGCATCCGCGTGGACGTCGAGCGCATCACCGAGGCCGCCAAGGACATCGACCCGGCCAACCCCGAGTCGCTGCAGGAGGCCCTGTCCTCGGGGGTCTTCGAGCCGGAGAACACCCCGGAGCAGCAGGTGGCCCTGGACCGGCTGGAGTCGGCGCTGGCGCTGGTGGAGGGCTGGGTGGACCACGTCGTGGACCTCGCGGCCCGCCGCGCCCTGCCGCACGCCCCCGCCCTGCGGGAGACGATGCGCCGCCGCCGCGCCAGCGGCGGACCCGCCGAGCACGCCCTCGGGGTGCTCGTGGGGCTGGAGCTGCGCCCGCGCCGGGCCCGGGAGGCGGCGGCCCTGTGGGCGCTGCTGGAGGAGCGCGGCGGGCGGGACGCCCGCGACGCGGTGTGGCAGCACCCGGACCTGCTGCCCACGGCGGAGGACCTCGCCGCGGCGGAGGGCTTCGTCTCCCGCCAGACGGGCACGTCGAGCGCGCCGCAGGGCGACGCCATGGACGCCGCCCTCGCGCAGCTGCTGACCGACGAGGACGCGCGGGACAGGCTCGAGCAGGAGGGCGACGCGCGCGGGGAGGACGGGCAGGACGGGGACGGGGGGCGGCCGGACGGCCCGGCCCTCCCGTGAGCTGGGTGCCACCCGCGCACCTCGTCGCCGACACCCGCGCCCGGCTGGCGGCGTCCCCCGGGCGCTGCCCGCAGGAGCGCTTCGAGCGCCTGGCGTGGACGTCGCTGCTGGACACGGTCGGCCCCGCCCTGCTGACGCGCGGCGCGGCGCCCGCCCACCTGACGGCCTCGGCGCTGCTGGTGACGCCGGACGGGCGCCGCACCTGCCTGGTCCTGCACCGGCGCCTGCGGATGTGGGTGCAGCCCGGCGGTCACCTGGAGGAGGGCGACGAGACCCTCGCGGGCGCCGCCGCCCGGGAGCTGCTGGAGGAGACGGGCCTGAGCGGCGCCGTCACGGCGGAGCCGCTGGTGCTCTCCCGCCACCGCGCGCCGTGCCGGCCGGCGGAGGTCGACTGGCACCTGGACGTGCAGCACCTGGTGGTGGCCGAGGAGCGGGCCCCGTCGGTCAGCTCCGAGTCCCTCGAGGTGGCGTGGTGGGACGTGGCGCGGCTGCCGGCGGACCTGGCGCCGGGCGTGGAGGAGATCGTGGCGCTGGCCGCGGCGGCCGTCAGCGGTACCTGAGGCGCGGGGGCGCCGCTCCCGCCCGGGTGGGCGCCGCGTCGAGGTCGTGACCGGTGAGGGGCCCCCCGTCGGCGACCTCGGCCGTCACCTGGCCGGGCACCTGGCCGCCGGTGACCTCGTCGTCCCCGCCGTTGGTCACCTCGTCGTCCTCGCCGTCGGTCACGTCGTCGGCGAGCCCCCCCTCGGCGTCCGCGCCCTGCTCCCCGCCCTCCCCGGGCGCGCCCCGGCCGCCCTCCCCGGTCCGGAAGTCGATGCCCAGCAGGAAGCCGCGCGCCCGCTCCGTGCGGGGGTAGCCCTCCAGCAGCGCCCAGAACGCCGGGCCGTGCGCCGGGACGAGCAGGTGCGCCAGCTCGTGCAGGATCACGTAGTCCAGCACCCACCCGGGCATCCCCTGCAGGCGGCTGGAGAGCCGGATGGTGCCGTCACCCGGCGTGCACGAACCCCAGCGGGTCTGCTGGTTGTCGACCCACGCGACGCTGCGCGGGCGGGCACGACCGTCGAGGTAGCGGCGCGAGAGCTCCGACGCGCGGGCCGCGAGCTCCTCGTCCACCGGCCGCCGCCGGCGGTCCGCGGCCGCCAGCCGGTCCAGCATCCGCCCGACCCAGAGCTGCTCCTCCGACACCGTGAACCGGGCGGGGATGAGCACGACGGTCCGCCCGCCGTCGCGGTAGGCGGACACCGTGCGGCTGCGCCGGCGGCTGCGACGCACCTCCACACCCTCGTCCACGCACGTACGCTACCCTGCGCGCCGCCCGGAACCCGGGCGCCCGCTCCGGCAGCGTGCCCGCACCTGCGCCCCGGCGCCCGCCGGAGGGGTTCCCCGCACCGCCCCGGGCACGTCCGCAGGCCCGGAGCGTGCCGCTTCGCTAATGTGACCGGGCCGGTGCCGACGGTGATCCGGCCGTGAGGACCCGTCGACCCAGACGGCGAGAGCGAGGAGCACGAGATGGCCGAGACGTACAAGGGCGAGTTCTACTGCGTGAAGTGCAAGGAGAAGCGCGAGGCCGAGGGCGACGTCGTGGAGACGAACGGGCGCCGCATGGCCAAGGGCCAGTGCCCGGTGTGCGGCACGAACCTCAACCGCATCCTCGGCAAGGCCTGATCCGGGGCGCCCACGCAGGCGCCCCGCGCGGCGCCCCACCCCGACCCCCGGCCCGCTCCCCTGTGGACGGCCCGGCGGGGCGGCGCGCCGCCGCTGACAGGCTTCCCGTCCACCGACGGGAAGGAGCCAGCAGTGAGCACCCCCCGGACGCCCGCGCGGGCGCCCCAGCAGCACTCCCTGCGCCCCGGGCTGGTGGTGAGCTGGCGGCCCGACGGCAGCGTGCAGCTCGGCACCAGCCCCCGCTCCAGCCTCCGCCTCGCCGGGCTCGGCCCGGCCGAGACCGCCGCCCTGGGCGAGCTGGTGCAGCGCCACGACGTCCCCTGCGCCCTCCCCGGCACACCGCCGCCGCGTCCGCGGTCCCGCGCGGCGGGCGGCCTGCTGTCGGTGCTGCGCGACGGCGGGGTTCTGTCCCCGGCCCTCGACCGCGCCGCGGCGGCCCGCCCGGGCGGCCCCGCACCGGCGGACCTGCTCCCCGGCGAGGCGGCCCGCTGGGCGCCCGACGCGGAGGTCTGGGCCGCCGCGCACCCGGCGGGACCGGACCCGGTGCTGCGCTTCACCTCCCGGCGCGGGCGGCGGGTCGCCGTCGTCGGCGGCGGGCGCACCGGTGCGGGGATCGCGACGACGCTCGCGGCGTGCGGGGTGGGGGACGTGCTCGTGGTGGACCGGGCCCCCGCCGGCCCCGGGGACGTGGCACCGGTCGCGCTCGCGGAGCAGGACACCGGCGCCACCCGCGGCGCCGCCGCCGGGCAGGCGGTGCGGCGTGCCCGGCCCGCGCCCGTCGCGGACGGGACCGGCCCGGGCGCGGACGGCGCCGGAGCGGACCTGGTGGTCCTGGTGCACAGCGGCGCCGCCGACTCCTCCGCCGCCGACGCCCTCCTGGCGGACGGGACGCCGCACCTGTCGGTGGTCGTGCGCGACACCGACGTGCTCGTCGGGCCGCTCGTGCTGCCCGGCCGGACGCCGTGCCTGCGCTGCCTGGACCTGCACCGCACCGACGGGGATCCCGGCTGGCCGCACGTGCTGACGCAGGTCCTCGCCGCCGCGGCCCAGCGGGCGGGGGGTGAGGAGACGGCGACGGCGACGGCCGCGGCGGGGCTGGCGGCCCTGCAGGTCCTCGCCCACCTCGACGGCGCGCCGGTCAGCTCGGCCGGGACGACGCTGGAACTCCTCGTCCCGGAGGGCGTGGTGCGGGCCCGGCCGTGGCCGGTGCACCCGGAGTGCGGCTGCGCGGAACTGCCGGTGGCGGCCCCGGCGGGCTGACGCGTGCGAGCCCGCCCGTCTCCGGGTTCCGGCGCACCGCGGACGGCGGGTTCCCGCCCATCTCCGGGTTCCGGCGCACCGCGGGCGGCGGGTTCCCGCCCATCTCCGGGTTCCGGCGCACCACGGACGGCGGATTCCCGCCCATCTCCGGGTTTCGGCGCACCGCGGGCCGGATGGCGCGCCGAAACCCGGAGATGGGCGGACTCGGGCAGGCCGATCACCTGCGCCGCAACGGATCAGACCTCGACGAGGCGTAATCTCCGTTCGGCTTCGGCGAGCCTGGACGCGGCCCGCTCGGCGCGTCTGGCCGCGGACCGGGCGCGGCGCTGGGCGCGTAGCGCACGGGCGAGCCTGGCGCGGGCGAAACGCTCCTCCTCGAGCGCGCGGTCGGCGACGAGGTGCGTGTGGATCGAGTACATCGGGAACTCCTGTGTCCTGCGGGCGCTCGCCCGCTGCTGGTCGGAACCGGGAAGAACTGCGTTGCCGTGCCTGGTGGAGCTCAGGCGGCGACCTTGCGGGGACGGCCCCGGGGGCGCTTGCGCGGGACCACGACGCCGGCGATGAGGAGCTCACCGCCCCACACGCCCCACGGCTCGCGCCGGGCCACCGCACCCTCGAGGCACTGCGCCCGCAGGGGGCAGTCGCCGCAGAGCGCCTTGGCGCGCTCCACGTCCGCCGGGGACTCGGCGAACCAGAGCTCGGCGTCGAAGCGACGGCACGGCAGGTCCGTGGCGGTGGTGCGGGTCCGGGTGGCCTCCTCGGGCGGGGCCAGGTCGAGCATCGCCACGAGCGGCATGCCGCTCACCTCCTGCTGGGTCTGTGCACCGAGGTCCGGACGGGCGCTCGTCCGGGTGGTGCCGGGTGCGGTCGGGTGCTGCGCGGAGGTGCAGGTGCTGCCGTGCGCGGCCGCGCGTCGATGGGGAGGGTGGGTGGTGGCCGTGGCCGTCATCGCTGTCGTCGCCTTCTCGGGTGCCGGTTCCTGCGGGTGCTGCTGGCGGTGGTGCGGTGGTGCCGCCAGGTCCGCGGAAACGCCAGAGGCCGCGGACCCGGTGTCTCGGGTCCGCGGCCTCTGGGGGCTCCGGTCAGCTGGTGCTAGACCGGAGCGCCCCGAGAGAGACGGGTGCCCGAGGAGGGCTTGGGGAAGGAGGTGACCGTGTGGCTGCCGTAACGGGCGTGCAGCGGACGCACCCGTCCCCAGGTACCGATGAGGGTGGTCGCCTGCGTACGCCCGGAGACGTTCAGCGGACGCACTTCTCCCCCGGTGGGGGCGAGGGTGGTCGCGGGAACGCGGGCGCGCAGGAACGACAGATCGGCGGCAGCGGAGGAGGTGCCGCCCGGCATGGTCATGATGTCCACGGGGACCCCTCCTTCCGGTGCGGCACCGCGCGAGGCGCGCGAAGCGATGACGTCGAGGCTAGACCCAACGCGGGAGCCGTTACAACGCTATTTACGGCGCGCCTTCCGCGGACACCGCCGCGGGTGGCGAGAGGCGTTGCGCCGCAGTCAGTCCGACGCCGAGAGCAGGTCGAGCACCTGCTGCCCGTAGCGCTCGATCTTGGCCGGCCCCACGCCGGCGACCCGGCCGAGGGCCGCGAGGTCAGCGGGGGCGGTCTCCGCGATGGCCGTCAGCGTGGCGTCGGTGAACACCACGTACGCCGGCACGGAGGCCTCCTTGGCGACCCCGCTGCGCCAGGTGCGCAGCCGCTCGAACACCGCCTCGTCGTAGGTGGGCGGGCAGTTCTCGCAGCGGCCGAGCTTGCGCTCGGCACCGGAGGACAGCAGCGTCTGGCAGGTGCGGCAGCGCGCCGGGGTCTTCGTGCGCGCCCTGGCCGACCCGCCGGCCGCGGCCGTGCGCCTGCCCGGCGCGGACACCCCGGCCCCGGGCAGCACGGCGTCGAGGAACCGCGACGGGGAGCGGGAGGCCCGGGCGCCGGGGGTGCGGGCGGAGGCCCACGACAGGTGGATCTCCTCGCGGGCGCGGGTGACACCGACGTAGAGCAGGCGCCGCTCCTCCTCCACGTCCTCGGCGGAGTCGGCGAAGGAGATGGGCAGCAGGCCCTCGGAGACCCCCACCAGGTGCACGACGTCCCACTCCAGGCCCTTGGCGGCGTGCAGCGAGGCCAGGGTCACGCCGTCCACGGTGGGGGCGTGCTGGGCGGAGGCGCGCTCGTCCAACTCGGTCACCAGCTCCGCGAGGTCGGCGCCGGGACGCTTGGCGGCGAGGTCGTCGGCGAGGACCACGAGCGCCTGCAGGGACTCCCAGCGGTCGCGCACCGCCCCCGTCGCGCCCGGCGCCCGCTCCGACCACCCCGCCGAGGACAGCACCGCGCGCACCTCCTCCCCCAGGGAGCTGCCCGGGGCCTGGGCGCGGGCGGCGCCCCGCAGGAGCAGCACCGCGTCGCGGACCTCGCGGCGGGAGAAGAACCGCTCCCCGCCGCGCAGGACGTACGGGACGCCCGCGTCGGCCAGGGCCTGCTCCAGCGCCTGCGACTGCCCGTTGGTGCGGAACAGGACGGCGATCTCCCGGGCGGGCCGCCCGGCGCGCACGGCCGCGGCGATGCGGGCGGCGATCCCGGTGGCCTCGGCCACGTCGTCGTCGTAGCCGGTGAAGGTGGGCGCCGGCCCCGGGGGCCGCTGCGCGATGAGCTCCAGCCGGGCGCGGGCGTGCGCGCCGCTCGCCTGCGCCAGGACGCCGTTGGCCAGGGCGACGACCTGCGGGGTGGAGCGGTAGTCGCGCACGAGCTTGACGACCGTGGTGCCGGGGTGCCGGCGCGGGAACTCCAGCAGGTGCTCCGGCGTGGCGCCCGCGAAGGAGTAGATGGTCTGGCTGGCGTCCCCGACGACGCACAGGTCCTCGCGCCCGCCCACCCACAGGTCCAGCAGGCGCTGCTGCAGGGGGGAGACGTCCTGGTACTCGTCGACCACGAAGGAGCGGTACTGCTGGCGGACGGCGGCGGCCACGTCCGGCCGCTCGTCGAGGATGCCCACGGTCAGCAGCAGGACGTCCTCGAAGTCGATGACGCCGCGGTCGGCCTTGACGTCCTCGTAGGTCCGCAGGACGCGGGCGACGGCGGCCAGGTCCAGGCCGCCCGGCTCCCCGCGGCCCCGCTGGGCGGCCTGCCGCACGTAGTCGTCGACGTCGACGAGCATGACCTTGGCCCACTCCACCTCCGCCGACAGGTCCCGCACGCGGGCGCGGTCGGCCTGCAGGCGCAGGCGTGAGCAGGCGTCGGCCACGAGGGGGGCCTTGTGCTCGGCGATCGAGGGCAGCGTGCCGCCG
Source organism: Kineococcus anabasis (assembly GCF_054590795.1). Taxonomy (NCBI): domain Bacteria; kingdom Bacillati; phylum Actinomycetota; class Actinomycetes; order Kineosporiales; family Kineosporiaceae; genus Kineococcus; species Kineococcus anabasis. The sequence goes on along the minus strand of NZ_BAAIHU010000002.1, from coordinate 411,976 downwards.
ATGGCCTGCGGCCAGAAGAACTGCAGCTGCCGCAGCGCCGCCGCGTGGAAGGTGCGCGCCTGCACCCCGGAGACGCCGAGGTCGCGCAGGCGGGTGCGCATCTCCCCCGCGGCGCGGGCGGTGAAGGTGACCGCTAGGACCCGCTGGGGCACGAGGGCACCGCTGTGCACGCCGTAGGCGATGCGGTGGGTGATGGCCCGGGTCTTGCCCGTGCCGGCGCCCGCCAGCACGCACACCGGCCCCGACAGGGTGGTGGCGACCTGGCGCTGCTCGGGGTCGAGCCCCTCGAGGACGCCGTCCGCGGTCGGGGGGCGTCCTGCGGCGGGGGCGGTGGTCGTCTCAGCCATGGCCGGGCCAGTGTGGCAGGCGGCACCGACGGGAAGAGCGCGGCGAGTGCGAGAGTTGCCCCGGAGGGGCCCGTCCACAGGGCCCGCGCACCCCGGTGGCGGGTGCACAGGAGCGAGCAGAAGGAGAGCGCCGTGCAGGCTCCCGCCGCAGGCACCGTGACCATGTTCTCGACCACGTGGTGCGGTTACTGCCACCGCCTGAAGTCGCAGATGGACCGCGAGGGCATCCCCTACTCCGTGGTCGACATCGAGGACCACCCCGAGGCCGCGGACTTCGTCATGCAGGTCAACGGCGGCAACCAGACGGTGCCCACGCTGCTCTTCCCGGACGGCTCGGCGGCGACGAACCCGTCGCTGGCCCAGGTCAAGCAGCGGCTGGCCGGCTGAGCCGCCCCGCCCGCGGCCCCGCCCGGACCCCCGGGTCCGGCGCAGGCCGCTTCGAGCCGACGACGCCGGAGGCGTTCGCCCACCGCTGGGCCGCCTCGCTCAGCGGGGCCGCGCGGGTCGGCGTGGACGGGGCCGTGGACGCCGACACCGCGTGGCTGGCCGGGTTCGTGGCCGACGCGCTGGCCGCGACCGGGCGCCCCGTGGCGCGCGTGAGCTGGCGCGGGTTCTGGCGCGCCCGCTCGCTGCGCCTGGAGCACGGCCGCGACGACCCGGACTCGTACTACGACCTCTGGACGGACGTGGCGGGGCTGCGCCGGGAGGTGCTGGACACGATGGGCCCCGGTGGGCCGGGGACGTGGCTGCCGTCGCTGTGGGACGCCGGGCGCGACCGCGCCAGCCGCGCCGCCCGCGTGCGGGCCGCGCCCGGCACCGTCGTCGTCCTCGACGGGCCGTTCCTGCTGCGCCCGGAGCTGGACGGCGCCCTCGACGCCGTGGTGCACCTGCGCACCTCCGACGCCGCGGTGCGCCGGCGCGTGCCCGAGGGGCAGACCGGGCAGGTGCTCGGCGCCTGGCACCGGTACTGCGCCGAGGTCTCCCCCGAGGCGGCGGCCGCCGCGGTCCTGCGCTTCGAGGACCCCCGCCACCCCGCGCTCGTGCTCCGGGGCTGAACGCCGCGCACGAGCGCGCGGCTCACCAGCGCGGGCCGTCCTCCGGTTCCGGCAGCGGCCCGCCGTACCAGGCCTCGATGATGCGCCGCGCGATCGACAGCGGGGTCGGCGCCAGGACCCTGCCCGCGGCAACCTCCTCGGCCAGCTCCGCGCGGGAGAACCAGCGCGCCACCTCGATCTCCTCCCCGTCGACCGCCAGGGCGGTGGAGACGGCGCGCGCCACGAACGCCACCATGATCGAGGCGGGGAACGGCCAGGGCTGGCTGCCCAGGTAGACGACGTCCTCGGCGCGGTGCCCGATCACGACGCCGGCCTCCTCGGACGCCTCGCGCCGCACCGTGGCCTCGAAGGACTCCCCCGGCTCCACGAAACCCGCCAGGACCGACCAGCGGTTCTCCGGCCACACCGCCTGGTGCCCGAGGAGCAGCCGGTCGTCCGGGTCGAGCACCCCCATGATCACGGCGGCGTCGGTGCGCGGGAAGTGCTGGGTGCCGTCCTCGACGTCCACCTTCACCCAGCCCCCGGACGCCGGGCGCAGCGGGTTGCCCGTGCGGGGGGAGAAGCGCGTCACCGCGTGCCAGTTGCCCATCGCCACGGCCTCGGTGAGCATCCCCGCGTCGCGGTCGTCGAGCAGGACACCGGCCTGGCGCAGCCCCCACCAGCGCACCTGCGCGCCGTCCTCCTCCGGCGCCGCGCCGTCCTCGGGCGGCTCGTCGGCGGAGACGAGGGCCACGTACTCGGTGCGGGCGTCGCCGCCCAGGTACAGCCGCAGGTCGTCCTCGCCGGCGCTCACCTGCGAGGGCGCCCGCAGCACCAGCCGGGTCCCCGCCGGTCCCGGGGAGACCGGGGCGCGCCCGGCCCGCACCTCCAGCACCCGGGTGTCCTGCCGCGCCCACAGCTCCTCCAGCAGACCGGGCTCGGCGCGCCGGTGGGCGCTGCGGTCCAGCGCGTGCCGGGACAGCGCGAGCCCCCGCAGCGGCGGCCCGGGCATCGGCGCGGGTTCTGGGGCCCTGTCGGCCGGGCGGTCGGCGAAGCGGTCGGGCCGGAGGTCGTCCACGCCCCGAACCCTAGACAGCGCGCACCGGGCGGGCACCACCGCCGCGGGCGGGGCCCGGGTGCCCGCGGGACGCCGGGGCGACGGGGAGGCGACGGGGAGGCGACGGCCGGGCGAGGGGTCCGGGCGCGCCCCCGCGCCCCGGGTGCACGACGACATCCGCCACGGCGGCCCCGCGCGGGTTGCGCGGCCCAATACCGTGGGGGCGTGCCGCACCGTTCCCCGCTCGCCCTCGCAGCCCTCGCGACAGCCGCCGTCCGCGGCCTCGACGTCGTGGCGGCCGGGTCGGGCGACGGCGACGGCGGCGACTTCGACGTGGCGGTGCTGCTCGACACCGAGGGCCGGCACTGGGTCGTGCGGGCCCCGGCCCGGGCCGCCGCGGGCGCCGCGCTCGACGCCGAGCTGCAGCTGCTGCGCCGGCTCGCGGGCCGCTTCCCGTTCGCGGTCCCCGTCCACGAGGGCACCGGTGACCTCCCGGAGGGGGGCCGCTGCCTCGTGCACCGCAGGCTGCCCGGCTCCCCCCTGCAGCCGGAGGACCTGCAGCCCGGCCCGGGGCTCGCGGCGGCCCTGGGCGCGGCGCTCGCGGCGGTCCACTCCCTGGACCCGGCGGTGCTCGCGGACGCCGGGACCCCCGTCTACGAGCCGGAGGAGTACCGGCTGCGGCGGCTGTCGGAGCTGGACCGCGCCGCCGCCACCGGTCACGTCCCCCCGCGGCTGCTGACGCGCTGGGAGGTCCTCATGGAGGACGTGCCCCGCTGGCGCTTCGTGCCGCTGGCCGTCCACGGGGACCTCATGGGTGACCACGTCCTGACCGACGGCACGTCCGTGGTGGCCGTGCAGGGCTGGACGGAGGCGAAGGTCGCCGACCCCGCCGACGACTTCGCGTGGCTGGCGGTCGGCGCCGACGCCGACGCGCTGGAGTCCGTGCTCGAGGCGTACGCCCACGCCCGCGGCGAGGCGCCCGACCCGAACCTGCTGACGCGGGCGCGCCTGGCCGGGGAGCTGGCGCTGGCGCGCTGGCTGCTGCTGGGCGTCCGGCTCGACGACGACGCGATCGTGGACGACGCGCGGCGGATGCTCCTCGACCTCGACGAGCACGCCGACGCCGTCCCGCTGGCGCCCTGAGCGCGGCTCTGTGCCGGAGCGGCCGGTGAGCCCCGCCCCGCTGCGCCTGGCCACGTGGAACGCCGCGTCGGGCCGCGGGCCGGACGGGCGGGTCCGCAACGGCGCCCTCGCGGCGTGCGCGGCGGCGCTCGGGGTGGACGTGCTGGCGCTGCAGGAGGTCGACGCCGGCCAGGAGCGCTCGGGCCGGGCGGACCAGGCGGCGCTGGCGGCCGCGGCGTGCTCGGCGGCGGACGGCTCCCCCTGGGAGCACCGGTTCGCGGCGGCGCTGAGCGGGGTCCCCGGCCGGCGCGAGGACTTCACCGCCGCCACGGGCGCAGAGCCTGCCGGCGGGCCGCTCTACGGGGTGGCGCTGCTCAGCCGGTACCCGGTGCTCTCCTGGCACGAGCTGCGGCTGGCCCCCGGCCGGGCGGTGCTGCCGCTGCCGCTGCCACCCGGTTCGGGACGGCGGGTGCTGCTCGTGCCGGACGAGCCGCGGGTGGCGCTCGCGGCGGTGGTCGCCGCCCCGGGCGGAGCGGTGACGGTCGTCTCCACCCACCTGTCGTTCTCCCCGGCCCGTGCCGTGGCGCAGCTGCGCGAGGTGTGCCGCTGGACGGCCGGGCTGCCGGGGCCGGTGGTCCTGCTGGGCGACCTGAACCTGCCCGGCCCGCTGCCGGCCCTGGTGAGCGGGTGGCACCGGCTGGCGGAGGTCGCGACGTTCCCGGTGGGGGCGCCGCGGCTGCAGCTCGACCACGCCCTGGCCGCCGACCCCGTGCCACCCGTGCGGGACGTGCGGGCGGTGGAACTGCCCGTCAGCGACCACCGGGCCCTCGTCGTGGAGCTGGGCTGAGCTCCTCACACCGGGCGGGGCGCAGGGGGTTCTCCGTCCTGCGCGTGCCGGCGCACGAGCGTGCGGGGGGCGCGGGCGCGCCAGGCGTCGGTGAGGAGCTCGCGCAGCTCCTCCGCGGTGACGGCGTCGAGGGCGACGAGGACGTAGGGCTTGCCGTCGTAGTGGGCGGTGGTGGAGAACACCCGCGGGTCGGCGGCGAGGAGCGCCTCCTTCTCCGTCAGGTCCGCCACCGGGACCACGAGGGTGGCGGGACGCTCGTGGACGCGGGCGAGAAGCCTGTCCTTCACGAAGAACGCGGGCGTGCCCCACGAGACGCGTTCCGCGGTCGCGGGCAGGGCGAGCGCCACGGCCCGCACGTCGTCCTCGTCGACCCCTCGCCCGCTGACGTCCCGCCCGCTGACCGGCACGGCCACCAGTGTGCTGGCCGGACCGGTGCCTGTCACGGGCCGGCCCACCACCGGCCGGGGTTCCTCAGCGGTCGGGGCGCTGGCCGGTGGGGCGCACGACGACCTCGCCGACGTCCACGTGCGCGGGCTGCTCCAGCGCGAACAGCACGGCGCGGGCCACGTCGGGCGGGGCGAGCCTCGGCTCGTCCTCCCGCCCCGGCGCCGCGGTCCCCGCCTCGACCAGACCCGGCTGCACGAGCGTCACCCGCACCCCGGTGCCGACGACCTCGGCGCGGACGGACTGCGCCACCGCCGTCACCGCCCACTTCGTCGCCGAGTACAGCTGCCCCGGCACCGTCACCCTCCCCGCGACCGAGCCGGTCAGCAGCAGGTGCCCGCGGGAGGCCACGAGGTGCGGCAGGACGGCCCGGGCGAGCAGCGCGGTGCCCAGGACGTTCGTGAGCACCATCTCGCGCCACTGCGCCGGGGTCCCGGTGCCGTGCAGGAAGGACGTGGGGGCGAAGACGCCCGCGTTGGCGAAGGCCGCGTCGAGCCGCCCGAACGCCTCCAGGGCGGCGCCCGGCAGGGCCGCGACGGCGTCCTCGTCCGCGACGTCGCACGGCACGGCGACGGCGACGGCCGGGCCGCCGAGGTCCGCCGCGAGCGCCCGCAGGTGCCCGGCGCGGCGTGCGGCGAGCACGAGCCGCCACCCGCGCGCGGCGGCGAGCCGGGCGGTGGCCGCCCCGATGCCGGCGGAGGCACCGGTCACCAGGAGGACTCCGGGGGCCGGGTCGGCGGTGGGGGCCTCCCCCCTCACGCCCCGGCCTCGGCGGGCGCCTGTTCGGGCAGCGCCGCGGCGGTGGCACCGGCGCGGGCCCCCTCGAACTGGGTGCGGTACAGCTCCGCGTACCGCCCGTCCGCGGCGAGCAGCTCGCCGTGGGTGCCGCGCTCGACGACCCGCCCGGCCTCCACGACGAGGATGAGGTCGGCGGAGCGGACCGTGGAGAGCCGGTGGGCGATGACGACGGCCGTGCGCCCCGCGAGGGCCTCGCCCAGCGCCTCCTGCACGGCGGCCTCCGACGTGGAGTCCAGGTGGGCGGTGGCCTCGTCGAGCACCACCACCCGCGGGTGCGCCAGCAGCAGCCGCGCGATGGTCAGGCGCTGGCGCTCCCCGCCGGAGAACCGGTAGCCCCGCTCCCCCACGACGGTGTCGAGCCCCTCGGGCAGGTCCGCGACGAGGTCGGCCATCCTGGCGCGGCGCAGCGCGTCCCACAGCTCCTCCTCGTCGGCGTCCGGGGCGGCCAGCAGCAGGTTCGCGCGCAGCGACTCGTGGAACAGGTGCCCGTCCTGGGTGACCACGCCGAGGGTGCGGCGGATCGACTCGGCGGTGAGGTCCCGCACGTCCACGCCGCCCAGGCGCACCGCACCGGAGTCGACGTCGTACAGGCGCGCCAGGAGCTGGGCGATGGTGGACTTGCCCGCCCCGGAGGAGCCGACGATCGCGACGAGCCGGCCGGCCTCGGCGCGGAACGACACCCCGTGCAGCACCTCCACGCCCGCGCGGTCGTCGAGGACCGCGACGTCCTCCAGGGACGCCAGCGACACCTTGTCGGCGGTGGGGTAGGTGAAGCGCACGTCGTCGAACTCCACCGCCACCGGCCCCTCGGGGACCGCCACGGCGTCCGGCTTCTCCCGGATGAGGGGCTCCAGGTCGAGGATCTCGAAGACCCGCTCGAAGCTGACCAGCGCGCTCATCACCTCCACCCGGGCGTTGGCCAGGGCGGTGAGGGGGGCGTACAGGCGGGTGATGAGCAGCGCCAGCGACACCACCGCGCCGGCGTCGAGCGCACCGCGCAGCGCGTAGAGACCGCCGAGGCCGTACACCAGGGCCAGGGCGAGCGCGGAGACCGTCGTCAGCGCGGTGACGAACACCGTCTGCAGCATGGCGCGGCGCACCCCGATGTCGCGGACGCGCAGCACCCGGCGCGCGAACTCCGCGGACTCCTCGTGGGGGCGGCCGAACAGCTTCACCAGGGTCGCGCCGGGAGCGGAGAACCGCTCCGTCATCTGGGTGCTCATGGCCGCGTTGTGGCCGGCGGACTCCCGCTCCAGCTGCGCCAGCCGGCTGCCCATCGCCCGGGCGGGCAGGACGAACACGGGGAGCAGCAGCAGCGCCAGCAGGGTGATCTGCCAGGAGATGCTCAGCATCGTCGCCAGCGTCAGGGTGAGGGTGACGACGTTGCCCACGACCCCGGACAGGGTTCCGGCGAAGGCCCGCTGGGCGCCGATCACGTCGGAGTTGAGGCGGCTGACGAGGGCACCGGTGCGGGTGCGGGTGAAGAACGCGATCGGCATGCGCTGCACGTGGTCGAACACGGCGGTGCGCAGCTGCTCGATGAGGCCCTCGCCGATGGTCGCCGACAGCCAGCGCGCCAGCAGGCCCAGGGCCGCCTCGACCAGGGCGATGACCGCGATCAGCAGCGAGTAGCGCACCACGAGGCTCACGTCCGCGCCGGAGACGATGGCGTCCACCACGTCACCCGCGAGCAGCGGTGTCGCCACCGCGAGGGCGGAGGTCACGACGCTCAGCAGGACGAAGGCGACGAGGCGCCGGCGGTGCGGGGCGGCGAAACCGCCGATGCGGCGGACGGTGGCCCAGGAGATGGGCCGCCTGCCCTGTTTGGCGTGCATGACGCTGTAGAGCGAGTGCCAGGCCGTGCCCTGCATGTCCATGGGTGACCGCCTGTTCGTGGGGAGGAGCGCGGGGAGCGGGTCGCGGGGCCGGGCCCCGGACGGGTCCGCCCTCCGGGGACGGTAGGACCTCGACCGCGGTGGAGGTCAACGTGGCGGCGGGCTCCCGCCTTCCCGGCCGGCGGCGGGATCAGCGCACCACGACCTCCGTCCCCGCCGCCGCGGGCACGGACGCCACGAGGGCCTCCAGCGCCGCGGCGTCGTGCAGGTCCACGGGACGCACCGTCTCCCCCGTGGAGGCGTAGAAGAACGCGGCGCTGACCTGCTCCACCGGGACCGAGTGCAGCCTCGACCACGCCAGGCGGTACACCGCGAGCTGGACGTCGCGGGCCCGGGCGCGCTCCCCCTCGGGCGGGCGCCCCGTCTTCCAGTCCACGACGTCGTGGTGCACGGTGCCGTCGGCGCCGGTGGAGCGGAACACGGCGTCGATGCGGCCGCGGACCACGACCCCCGCCACGGGCGTCTCCACCGCGACCTCCACCGCCACCGGGTCGCGCGAGGCCCACGGCGAGGCGAGGAAGTTGGCCTGCAGGGCGGCCAGCGCCGAACCGGAGTCGGCGTCCGGGTCGGCGTCGGCGTCGGCCGCCCCGGGCATCTCCTCCAGGTCCAGCAGGGCCCCTGCGCGGAAGCGGCGCTCCAGCCAGGCGTGGAAGGCGGTGCCCCGGCGCGTCGCCGGCTGCGGCGCCGAGGGCATGGGCCGGCGCAGCGCCAGGGCGAGGGCCTCCGGGTCCTCCGCCAGCGCCACCAGCCGCGAGGCCGACAGGTGCGGGGGCAGCAGCACCTCCTCCGCGGCGGTGGAGGAGGCCTGCTCGGTCAGCAGCAGCTCCGCCTGCAGCGCCCACTCCGGTGCCTCCCGGTCGCCGCCGTGCTCCCCACCGCCGGGGTACGACACCACCCCGGGGCCGGGCACGGGGGCCGGCACGGGGGCGGTGGCGGTGCCCGCGGACACCGCCGCGCGCACCGCGGCCGCACCCCGCTCGACCTCCTCGCGCCGCGCCGCGAGCGGGTCCACCGGCCACACCACGCGCTGGGGCTCCGCCGTGCGCGGGTTCGGGGTCCCCGGCGCGGGCCGCGGGGCCGCCGGCACGCTCACCAGGCCGGGCACCTGCGCCGCCGGCACCTCCAGCAGCTCCTGCAGGAACCGCGAGCGCTGCCGCGGGGTGTTCGGCTCGTCCCACCACGCCCCCGTCAGCAGCAGCTCCTCGCGGGCGCGGGTGAACGCCACGTACGCCAGGCGGCGCTCCTCGGCGACCTCGTGCGCACCGCACGCCGCGCGGAACTCCTCCCGGGAGACGTCCAGCTCCTTCTGCGTGCCCGCCGCGCCCAGCCCCCACACCGGCAGGTGCGCACGGTCCCCGCGTAGCGGGAACGGCACCGCCCCGATGTCGCTCAGCCACCCCGGGGCGGTGTCCGAGGCTGCGGGGAACACGCCCTCCACCAGGCCGGGCACCGCGACCACGTCCCACTCCAGGCCCTTGCCGGCGTGCACCGTCAGCAGCTGAACCGCGTGCGGGTCGACCTCCACCGCTCCGGGCTCCAGGCCGCGCTCGCGGGTCTGCGCGGCGTCCAGCCACGCCAGCAGCCCCCCGAGGGTGGGCCGCTGCGCCGTGGCCGCGAAGGACGCGGCGGCGTCGGCGAAGGCGTCCAGGTGGACCCGGTCCGAGCCGGGCGAGCTGCCCGGGCGGGCCGCGACCTCGATGTCCAGCAGCAGGGCCCGCTCGACCTCTCCCACCAGGTCCGGCAGCGCGGAGTGGGTGCGGGTGCGCAGGTGGCGCAGGGTGCGCGAGAGGGCCTCGAGCCGGCGCCTGCCCTCGGCGGAGAAACCCCGCCCGCCCGGCGCCGCCCACGCCCCCCGGGGCAGCACGTCCAGCGCCTCGACGACGCTGACGCCGTCGGAGGTGTCCGGCAGCACGGTGTCGGCGTCCCGGCCCGGGCGCGCCAGGCGCAGCCGGTCCAGCTCCACGGCCCAGCGCGCCAGCACCTCCAGGTCCCGCGCGCCGATGCGCCAGCGGGCACCGGTCAGCAGGCGCACCAGGTGGTCACCGCGCGCGGGGTCGTGCAGGACGTGCAGGCAGGAGACGAGGTCGGCGACCTCCGGGGTGGACAGCAGCCCGCCCAGGCCGCCCACCTGCACCGGCAGGCCCGCGGCGCGCAGCGCCCGCTGCAGCGGCACGAACTGGCTGCGCTTGCGGCACAGCACCGCGGTGGAGCGCCGCTCGGTGCGCCGGCCCCGCGCCAGCGCCTCCGTGTCCACCGCCCACACCTCCGCGAGGCGGGCGGCGACGTGCGCGGCCTCCTCCTCCACGGTCGCGACGAACGCGGTCCGGACCACCCCGGGACCGGCGCCGGGGCGCACCCGCAGGCGCGGCACCGTGCCCGCCTCCTCCCGCAGGGGCGCGGCCACGACGTTCGCCACCGCCAGCACCGCCTCGTCGTTGCGCCACGACGTCGACAGGGCGGCCACCGCGGCCGGGGTGCCGTCGGCGCGGCGGAAGTGCGCCGGGAAGCTGCGCAGGTTCCCCGCGCTCGCCCCGCGCCAGCCGTAGATCGACTGGTTGGGGTCGCCCACCGCGGTGACGGGGTGCCCACCGCCGAAGAGCGAGCGCAGCAGCACGAGCTGGGCGTGGCTGGTGTCCTGGTACTCGTCCAGCAGGACCACGCGGAAGCGGGTGCGCTCCCCCGCGCCGACGACGCGCACCTCCTGCGCCAGGCGGGCGGCCACCCGGATCTGGTCGCCGAAGTCGAGCTGCTCGCGCTCGGCCTTGCGCCGGGCGTACTCCTGCACCAGCGGCACCAGCGCCCGGCGGGTGCGCAGGCTCGCCAGCACCTCGCGCACCTTGGTGTAGGGCTCCCCCGCCACCCGGGCGCCGAGCTTGGCGACGCTGCGGTCGTCGCGGGGCAGCCGCGCCACGTGGGCGAGGACCCGGTCGCTCCACGCGGCGAGGTCCGCCGGGTCCAGCAGGTGCTCGGCGCACTGCCCGGACAGGCCGAGCACCGCGCGGGTCACCGTCTCCGGGGAGGCGTCGACGTCGCCGAGGTCCCCGCGCCAGCCCTCCACGACCTCCGTGGCCAGCTGCCAGGCACCGGCCTCGCCGAGGACACCGGACTGCGGCTCCACGCCCAGGCGCAGCCCGTGGTCGGCCACGAGGGAGGCGGCGTAGCCGTTGTACGTGGCGATCGTCGGCTCGCCCGCGTCGAGGTCGTGCGCGCCGGAGCCGGCCAGGCCGCGGGCCCGCAGCGTGCGCAGGCGACGGCGCACCCGCTCGGTGAGCTCCCCGGCGGCCTTGCGGGTGAACGTCAGGCCCAGGACCTGCTCCGGCTCGACGAGACCGTTGGCGACGAGCCAGACCACCCGCGCCGCCATGGTCTCCGTCTTGCCGGAGCCGGCCCCGGCGACGACGAGGAGCGGCTCGACGGGCGCCTCGATGACGGCGGCCTGCTCGGGGGTGGGCTGCGGCCGCTCCAGCCGCTCGGCGATCGCGGCGGCCGACAGCAGCGCGCGCGGGGCCTGCGCCGCGGCGGCGCTCACGGGGCGCCCCCCTCGCCGTCGAGCACGCTGCGGCCCTCCTCCTGCACGGGGCAGCTGCTGCGCACCGGGCAGGTGCGGCAGTGCGGCCCGGCGACCGCGTCGAAGCGGTCCGCGGCCATGCCCTCGGCGGTGCGCTCCAGCAGGTCGTGCACCCAGTGCGGCTCTGGGTCCTCGCCCAGGGGTGCCTGCGCCTGCACGGCCACGGACTTCTCCGCCGTGCCGAGCTGCACGAGCGCCGCCCCGCCGGTCGCGGCGGGCTGTCCCTCGAACCCGCCCTGCTCCGCGGCGAGCTGGTAGACGCCGAGCTGGGCGTTGCGGGCCAGCTCGTCCCTGCGGGGCTTGGCGGCGCCGGTCTTGAGGTCCACGACGACCGGGCGCCCGTCCGCGTCGCGCTCCAGCCGGTCCACGCGCCCGCGCAGGCGGGCCCGGCCCACCGCGACGGTGAAGTCCTGCTCGACGGCCACGAGCTCGCGGCCCTGCGCGGCGGCGGTGCGGGTGTAGTCGGCGAGCTTGACGAGCATGCGGTCGGCGCGGCGGCGGGCGGCGTCGCTGATCCAGCCGGGGGCGAAGCCGAGCTCGGGCCAGCGCTCGTCGAGGCGGGCGCGCAGCTCGTGGGCCCCGGCGTCGGGCGCCTCGGCGGCCACGGCGTGCACGAGGCTGCCCAGGGACTGCCCGCCGCTGTCGGCGCCGGTGCCGCCCACCGACTCCAGCAGCCAGCGCAGCGGGCACTGCTCGAACAGCCCCACCCGCGAGGGGGAGACGTCCACCTGCTCACCGGCTTCGCGCAGCGGGCGCGGGTCGGACAGCGAGGGCACGCCGTACCAGTCGTCCGGGTCCGCGCCCGGCACCCCCGCGTCGGCCAGCCTCGCCAGGACCGCCGCCGCGGCCGCGCGCCGCACGGGCGGCTCCACCTCGGCCGGGGCGCACACCACCTGCCGCAGCCGGGCCACCAGCGCGGGCAGCGAGACGGCGCGGGGCACCTCCGCCAGGGGGCGCTCCCCCTCCTCGTCCCCGCCGCGGGGGTCGACGAGGTCCAGGAACGGCGAGGGCCGCTCGTCCTCGGTGCGCACGGACGTCACGACGAGCTCGCGGCGGGCGCGGGAGACGGCGACGTGGAAGAGGCGCAGCTCGTCCTCCAGCACGGCACGGCGGGCTCCCGGGCCGTCGGCGTCACGACCGGCGAGGAGGTCGACGAGCGCCTGGGAGCCGAGCACGGAGCCGCGCAGGCGCAGGTCGGGCCACGCGCCCTCCTGCACGCCGGCCACGACCACGACGTCCCACTCCCGGCCGACGGCCCCCTGGGCGGTGGTGAGGGTGACCGCCCCGGTGCCGGGGGCGCGCTCGGCGAGGGTGTCGGTGGGCACCTCCTCGGCCTGGAGCTGGTCCAGGAAGCGCAGCGCGCTGCCGCTGCCGGGGAAGCGGTCGACGAAGCGTCCCGCCGCCTCGAACAGCGCCACGACGGCGTCGAGGTCGCGGTCGGCGCGGGCGCCGTCGCGGCCACCGGCCAGGGCGGTGCGCTGCCAGCGCGGCCCCAGGCCACCGGCCTCCCACATCGCCCACAGCACCGTCTCGGCGGAGGCGCCGCGTGCCGCGGCCGCGGCACGGCCCGCCTGCAGGACGGCCGCCACCCGGTGCGCGGGACGCAGCGCGGGGTCGGGCAGCGCCACGAGCCCGACCGGGTCGGCGAGGACGGCGGCGAGGACCACGTCGCTGGAGCGGGTGCCGCCACCGGCGCGCTCCTCGCGGCGCAGGGCCTGCCGCAGCCGGCGCAGGCCGACCACGTCGGCCCCGCCGAGCGGCGAGGTGACGAGCTCGCGGGCCGTCTCGGCGGTGAGGCTCTGCGGCTGCAGCACCGCGCGCAGCGCCGTGCAGAGCGGGCGCACCGCGGGCTCGTCCCGCACGGGCAGCTCGGCGAGGGGCACGGTGACGGGGACCCCGGCGGTGGCCAGGCCGCGCCGCAGGGCCTCCGTGGAGCCGCCGGAGCGCACCAGGACGGCCATCTCCTCCCACGGCACCCCGTGCAGGAGGTGGCGGGCGCGCAACCGCTGCGCCACCCAGGCCGCCTCCTGGGTCCGGGAGGACAGCACCACGGCCCCGACGGCGCCCGGCGCCCCCTGCGGACGGGACGCCGGCTGGACCGGGGCGCGGTGGCCGCCCCCGCCGACGGCACCGATGCGGACCGCGACCCGGCCGGTCGCGGCGCGCAGCGCGGGCGGCTGCCGCCAGGACGTGGACAGCACGACCGTGGGCGCGGGCCGGCCGTCCGCGCGGCGGTAGCGCTCGGGCAGCAGCGCGACGGTGCGGGCGTCGGCGCCGCGGAAACCCTCGGTGACGGCGTCGGGGTCGGCGAACAGCAGCAGGTCGCGCCCGCCGCCGCACAGCTCGTCCAGCAGCCGGAAGCCGGCCTCGGAGACGTCGTGGGCGTCGTCGACGGCGACCAGGGCCCAGCGCTCCCGCTCCGCGCGCAGCAGCTCGGCGGACTCCTGCAGGTGGGCGGTGGCCTCGGTGACCACGCCCGCGGGGTCGTAGCCGTCCGCGCGCCCCAGCGCGTTGACGTCGAGGTACTCCTGCATGGTGCGGGCGGCGGCGACCCACTCCGGCCGCGCGTGCCGGCGCCCCAGCTCCGCCAGCTCGGCCGGGGGGACGTCCCGCTCGGTGGCGCGCATGACCAGGTCGCGCAGCTCGGTGCGGAACGTGCGCAGCGTCCACGCCTCGCGCGGCACGTCCTCGGGCCAGCCGGGGTCCGCGCCCTCCTGGTGCCCGCGGAGCAGGTCCGCCAGGACGAGGTCCTGCTCGGCACCGGTGATCAGGCGCGGCGGCGCCTCGCCCGCGGCAGCCCGCACGCGGCGCAGCAGACCGAACGCGTAGGACTGCGGGGTGCGCGCGGCGGGCTCGGCCATCGTGCGGCGCAGCCGGTCGGTGATGCGGTCGCGCAAGCGCCCCGCCGCCCTGCGGGAGGGTGCCAGGACCAGGACGCGGTCGGGGTCGATCCCGTCGCGCTCGACGCGCGCGGCGACCGCCTCCACCAGCGTCGTGGTCGCCCCCGTACCGGGCGCGGAGAGCACCACGAGGGGGCCGCTGCCGGTGCGGGCGCCGACGACCTGCCGCTGGGTGGGGTCCGGCTCCACCGCGGTCGCGGGCGTCCCGGCGCGCCGGCGCAGGCGGGGCACCCGCGGGACGGAGGCCGCGGGGGCGCCGGTGTGCTGCAGTCTCACGCCGCTCATGGGACCAGGTGCCTCCGACACCGCGCCGGTCCCGGCGGGCGGGCCGCGGAACGCGCGGTGCGGCGCGCCCGGGCGCTCACCGGGGCACCCCGTCCCAGCGGGCGGCGGCCAGGTCGACGCGCACGTCGGCCGGGTCGGGAGCGGTGCGGCGCAGGGGTGTGGCCTCGGCGCGCCAGCGGGTGACCGCGGCCCCCGCGAGCTGCGGGGCGGCGCTGCCGTCGGCGCGCAGCACCCGCCACCACGGCGCGGAGCCGCCGTAGCGGCGCAGCACCATCCCCACGAACCGCGGGCCGATCCGGCGGTGCCCGTCCCCGGCGAGCTCGCCCACGTCCCCGTAGGTGAGGACGCACCCCGGCGGGATCGCGGCGACGACGTCGAGGACGTCCTCCACCGGCCCGGGCAGCGCACCGCCGCCGCTGGGCGCCGGCGGGGCTGTCACCCCTCCAGGGTGCCAGCCCGCGCCCGTGGGGGCCGTCGGAGCCTGCGCACCCGCGGGCTGTCGGAGCCGCGCGCCACGATGACGTCATGAGCAGCGCAACCCGCGGCACGGCCGTTCCGGGCGGGCCCCCTCCCGCGTCCTGGGCGCAGGTCGAGGCCGCCGCCCCCGACCTCGCCGCGGCGGTGGAGGCCCGCCTCCGTGCGCACAAGCACCACGTGCTCGCGACGCTGCGCCGGGACGGCTCCCCGCGCGTCAGCGGCACGGAGGTCTCGCGGTGGCGCGGTGACCTGGCGCTGGGGTCGATGCCGGGTTCGGCGAAGGCGCGCGACCTGCTGCGCGACCCGCGCTTCGCGCTGCACGCCCACACCGGGGACGGGTCCATGTCCGGCGGCGACGCGAAGCTGTCGGGGGTGGCGGTGGAGGTGACCGACCCGGCGGAGCTGGCGGAGTTCGCCGCCACGCTGGAGGAGCCGGTGCCGGGGCCGTTCCACCTGTTCCGCCTGCACCCGACGGACGTGGTGCACACCTCGATCGCGCCGGACGGCAGCGGGCTGCTGGTGCGGTGGTGGACGCCGCGGGCGGGGCTGCGGGAGGTCGTGCGGACCTGACCCGGCAGGCTCCTGCCGTGCGGAACGCGGGGGACGACGTGGCGGGGGACGACGTGGCGGGGGACGGGCGCGGGGCCGCACCGATGCGGCTGCCGGACGGGGAGCCGGAAGCGGGGCCCTGGCAGGTGCACGCGCTGACCGACCTGGCGGCGTGGCTGCTCGCGGTGGTGGGCGAGCCCGCGGGCCGCCCCGCGGTCGTGGCCGTCGACGGGCGCTCCGCGAACGGCAAGTCCACCTTCGCCGCGCGGCTGGCCGCCGCCGTCCCGGGGAGCACCGTGGTGCACACGGACGACATCGCCTGGTACGTCTCGTTCTTCGGCTGGGAGGACCTGCTCGTCGACGGCGTCCTGGTCCCCGTCCACCGCGGCGAGGCCGTCGCGTTCCGCCCGCCGGCGTGGGACGAGCGCGCCCGCCCCGGCGCGATCGAGGTCCCGGCGGGCGCGCGGCTGCTCCTGGTGGAGGGCGTGGGCTCCGGGCGGCGGGCGTTCTCGCCGTGGCTGGACGCCGTGGTGTGGGTGCAGTCGGACCGGCCGGAGGCCGAGCGCCGGGGCATCGAGCGCGACGGCGGCGACGTGGGGTTCTGGGAGGAGTGGGAGGCCGAGGAACGCCCGTTCCTGGCCGCGGACCGGCCCTGGGAGCGCGCGGTCCTCACCGTCTGCGGAACTCCCGTGCTGCCGCACGACCCCGGGCACGAGGTGGTGGTGGCCCCGGGGAGCGCACCAGGGCTGGGGTGGCCCGGCCGCGCCTCGGGCGAGGGTTCCGGGGAGGGTCCCGGCGGGGAACCGCGCTAGGGGTTCGGCCAGGGGTTGGGCCGGCAGCCGTCCAGGCCCTTGGTCTGCTGCATCATCGTCGGCGCGAGCTCGCCGGGCCCCGGGCACGAGACGTGCCCGTGCCCCAGGGCGTGCCCGACCTCGTGGCTGACGAGGTACTGCCGGTAGCCGGTGCGGTCCTCGCCGTAGCCGTCCATGCCGAGGGTCCAGCGGTGGTTCGTGAGGATCACCCGGTCGCCGTTGCGGCAGGAGAGCTTCCCGAACGTCCGCAGCGGGCGGCACATGCGCGCGGAGGTGTCGGGGCTGGCGAGCACGAGGCGGATGTCGGCCGGGCCGTCGGTGCGGGCGAAGGTGACGCCGTCCCCGACGCCCCAGCCGCGGGGGTCGTTGAGGGTGGCCAGGACGAACCCGGCGAAGGCCTGGTGGTCGACGTCGAGGCCGCGCTCGACCTCGACGCGCACGGTGCGGGTGCGTCCCGGACCGGGGGCGGGGGAACCGCCGGGCACGACGTCCGTCTCCCCGGACGCGCTCTGGGCGACGGTGAGGGTGCGCACCCCGGCCGCCCGGTCGGCGTCGGTGACCCCCGCCGCGCCCTCAGGCGCCGCGGGCGTCGGCGCTGCGTCCACCGGAGCCGCGTCCACCGGCGCCGCGGGACGAGCCTCCGGCCCGGACGTGCCGGAGGGCGCGGGCACCGGCGCCGTGCCCGTCGGGGCCGGGGGCGTCGGAGCCGGGGGCGTCGGGGCCGGGGGCGTCGGGGTGGGCGTGGTGGGAGCGGGTGCCGGCGTGGTGGGAGCGGGTGCCGGGGTGGTGGAGGTGGCCGGACCCCGCTCACCGAACACGACCTCCTCCCCCGCGGACGTGCACCCACCGGCCGCTGCGACGGCGAGCGCCAGCACCGCCGCGGCTGCGGCCCGGTGGGTCCGCGCGGGGCCGGGGCCCGGGGTGGAGGCGCGCACGGATTCCCTCATGCGGCGAAGCATCGCAGCACCGCCCGTGTCCCCGCCCGTGTCCCCGCCCGTGTCCCCGCCCGTGTCCCCGCCCGTGTCCGCCCACCGGAGCGGCGTCCCGCGCTCCGCTGCGGGCGAACCCCCCGCCCCCGGGGAGGCGGGGAGCACTAACCTCGATCACAGCCCTGTGCGGGTGCCGTGCGGCGCCGGCACTGCCCGACTCCTCGAGAGGACCCGTGGTGGAAGTTCGCATCGGAGTGCAGGACGTGGCGCGAGAGCTGGTGATCGAGTCGTCCCAGACGGCCGACGAGGTCGCCCAGGCCGTGACGGCCGCCCTGGCGGACGGCGGGACGCTGCGCCTGAAGGACGTGAAGGGCCGCGAGGTCATCGTTCCCGGCCGCACGATCGGTTACATCGACATCGGGGCCTCGGAGGTGCGCCAGGTGGGCTTCACGCTCGCCTGAGGCTGTCGCACACCGGTTTCCCGAGACGGATTCGTTACCACTCGCAGGGGCCCCGCCACAAGACTTCTCGTGTGGCGGGGCTGTTGTTTGCATGCCACGCTCTCGGGGAATTCGGATCACGCCGGCGCTTCACCCCGAAGCCCGGCCCGACAGCTCGGAGGCACACGTGACCATCGGCGGAATCATCTCTGCGATCATCGTCGGCGCCATCCTCGGCGTCATCGGCCGCGCCATCGCCCCCGGTCGCCAGAACATGGGCTGGGTCCTGACCATCGTGGTCGGCATCGTGGCGGCCTTCATCGGCGGCTTCATCGCCCACGCCCTCGGCTTCCGCGGCGGCATCGTCCCGATCCTGCTGCAGGTCGTCCTCGCGACGGTCGGCGTCGCGATCGTCGGCGGCACCGCCGGCCGTCGCAACCGCGCCCTGACCCACCACTGACGCGGTCCGGCGCCCCGCGGACGCGGGGCGCCGGTCCCTCAGGACTCCAGCCCGAGGGACCCCATCCGGTGGGTGTGGGCCTCGGTGATGCGGGTGAGCATGCGGCTCACCTCCAGCAGATCGGCCCCCGGTGAGCGGCCGTCCCCCACCAGCAACGAGGACAGCGCGTCGCGGTCCGCCGCGACGCGCTGCGCCTGGCTCAGGGCCTCCCCCATGAGCCGGCGCCCCCAGAGCGCGAGCCGCCCCGTCAGGCGCGGCTCGCGCTCGATCGCGTTCCGGACCGCCGCGACGACGAACGCGGTCCGCTCCGTGCCCGTGGCGACCCGTCGCACCAGCTCACGGCTGGCCGGGTCCACGTAGGCGCTGATCTCGGAGAAGAAGTCCCCCGCGATGCCCTCACCCACGTACGCCTTCACGAGGCTCTCGGCCCAGTCCGAGGGCGTGGTGCGGGCGTGGAAGTCGTCGACGGCGGCGGTGAACGGCTCCATCGCCTCCTCCGCGCCGAAACCGAGCTCCTCCAGGCGTGCGAGGAGGAGCTCGGCGTTGGCCAGCTCGGAGGCCGCCAGGCGCGAGAGCCCCAGCCCCTCCCGCAGCGTCGGCGCGCGACGGGCGTCCGCCGCGAGCTGCGAGAAGGCGACGAGCTGGCCGTAGGCCATCGCCCCGAAGAGGTCCCGGACAGCCTCCCGGGCCGTGCCCGCCGTCCCACCCTCGTCCTGCTGAGCCGTTCGGGTGAAGTCACCTGTCACCCCGAGAGGCTAGTGGGCGGGCTTCCCGGGTCCGCCGGGGCGATGCCGCAGGGGCCTTCGCCGGTCCGCTCCGGAGCGGCCCGGGGGCACGCCGGACCCGGGCGGGCGCCGCCCGCCGCTACCCACGGCTACCATGAAAGGTGTTCATGGTTGCCCGGTCGCCAGTCACGATCGGCTGCCGACCGCCGCGACGCGGCCCGCGCCCAGCGCCGGAGGACCCCAGTCGGGTCCCGCGCGCGAGGCCAGGCGGGCGCCGCTCCACGTACGGAGACGCATGACCGACACCAGCACCACCGACCTCGACAGCACCCTCCCCGCCTCCGACGAGGCCGGCGCCCTCACGGTGCACCGCCCGCAGAAGGAGACGTTCGCCGACCACGGCGTGCTCCCGGAGATCGCCGAGGCGCTCGCCGGGGCGGGCATCGTCAAGCCGTTCCCGATCCAGGCCATGACGCTGCCCGTGGCGCTGTCCGGGCACGACATCATCGGCCAGGCCAAGACCGGCACCGGCAAGACCCTCGGCTTCGGGGTGCCGCTGCTGCAGCGCACCGCCGTGCCCGGTGAGGCCGCCTACGAGGCGCTGCCCGCCCCCGGCAAGCCCCAGGCCCTCGTGATCGTCCCCACCCGCGAGCTCGCCGTCCAGGTCGCCCACGACCTCACCACCGCCAGCCGCATCCGCAAGACCCGCATCCTCACCGTCTACGGCGGGCGTGCCTACGAGCCGCAGATCGAGGCGCTGCGCAAGGGTGTCGACGCCGTGGTCGGCACCCCGGGCCGCCTGCTCGACCTGGCGCAGCAGAAGCACCTGGACCTGTCCCGCGTGCGGTGCGTCGTCCTCGACGAGGCCGACGAGATGCTGGACCTGGGGTTCCTGCCCGACGTGGAGAAACTGCTCGCGCAGACGTCCCCGGCCCGGCAGACGATGCTGTTCTCCGCGACGATGCCGGGCGCCGTGGTGTCCCTGGCCCGCGCGTACATGACCCACCCGACGCACATCCGCGCGGTGGACCCCACGGACGACGGTGCGACGGTCGCGGCCATCACCCAGTTCGTGTTCCGCGCCCACGCGATGGACAAGATCGAGGTGCTGGCCCGGTTGCTGCAGGCGGAGGGCCGCGGGCTGACCATCGTGTTCAGCCGGACCAAGCGCACCGCGGCGAACGTGGCGGAACAGCTGCAGGAGAGGGGTTTCGCCGCCGCATCCCTGCACGGCGACCTCGGCCAGGGCGCCCGGGAGCAGGCGCTGCGCGCGTTCCGCAACGGCAAGGTGGACGTCCTCGTGGCGACCGACGTGGCGGCGCGCGGCATCGACGTGGAGGACGTCACCCACGTCGTGAACTACCAGTGCCCCGAGGACGAGAAGACGTACCTGCACCGCACCGGGCGCACCGGCCGGGCCGGGAACACCGGTGTCGCCGTGACGTTCGTGGACTGGGACGACATGCACCGCTGGGCCCAGATCG
Organism: Kineococcus anabasis; assembly: GCF_054590795.1. Lineage (NCBI taxonomy): Bacteria > Bacillati > Actinomycetota > Actinomycetes > Kineosporiales > Kineosporiaceae > Kineococcus > Kineococcus anabasis. The sequence goes on along the minus strand of NZ_BAAIHU010000002.1, from coordinate 391,803 downwards.
ACCGGGCCCTGGACCTCGGGTTCGGGGAGCCGGTGGAGACCTACTCCACGTCCCCGCACCTGTTCGAGGACCTGGGCATCCCGGCGGGGACGACGGGCCGCCTGCCGCGCACCCAGCGCACCCGGGCCGGGCTGGGGGCCGAGGAGGTCGAGGACCTCGGCGAGGTGGGCCGGGGTGCGCGCCCGAAGGGCCGCGGCGCCGGTCAGGGCCGCGGGAGCGACCAGGGCCGCGGAGGCGGTCAGAGCCGTGGCGCGGGAGAGACCCGCAGCAGCGGTGAGGGCCGCAGCGCCGGTGAGGGCCGCCGTGGCGCTCCCGCGGAGGAGGTGCCCACCACCGGCCCCGCGCAGGAGGAGGGCGCTCCCGCCCGCCAGCGCAACCGCACGCGCCGCCGCACGCGCAACGGGCAGCCGGTGGAGGACGGCCCGGACGCCTCCGCACCGCAGGCCTCCGCACCGGACGCCTCCGCACCGCAGGCCCCCGCACCGCAGGCCTCCGCACCGCAGGCCCCGGACCGCGAGCCCGCCGGGGACGCGGCGGAGGGCGCGGGTCCCGCCGAGGGCGGCCAGCCGCGTCGCCGGCGGTCCCGGACGCGTCGCGGCGCCGACGCCTCCGACGGCGCCGGCAGCACCGACGCCCCCGCCGGCGCTCCCGCGGCGGATCAGGGCTGATCACCCGTGACCCCCGTCGCGCGGCGGACCGGCTCCCTCCTCCCACCCCGCGGGAGCAGGGTGCCGCCCGCCGCGACGGGGGCCGCGCAGGCACCTGCGACTCGCCCGTCCGGGCGCTCGAGCTGCGATCTCCCGGGCAGGAGGTAATCCTGTGGACGTGCCCCGCAACCCGGAGCGACCTCTTCGGAGCGTCGCGTCGCTGCCCCCGGAGCCGGTGTTCACCGGTCCCGCCGGCGCGGCCGCACCTCCGGAGCAGCGCACCCGGCGCGACGGCACCGACGGTCACCACCGCAACCGCGCGGAGGAGGCCGACCCCGGCTTCTTCGGCCCCGGCAGCGTCAGCTGGCGCCTGCACGCCGATCCCCTGACGGGCCTGGCCGGTCTGGTCGCGGTCCTGCTGCAGGACCTGCACCCCGTCGCGGCCGCGGCCGCCGCCGAGGAGGGGGTCGGGACGTGGCACCGCCTGGAGCGGGACGCGCGGGTGCTCGGCACCACCACGTACGGCAGCCGCATGGCGGCCCTGACGTGCGCCGCGCGGCTGCGCGCCGAGGCGGGCATGGTCGCCGGGTACGACCCGGGGAGCGATCGCGTCTTCCGCGGCGACGACCCGGACCTGCTGGCGTGGCGGCACTGCGCGGCGGTGACGTCACGGCTGCTGGTGGCCCGCGCCGCCGGGGTGGAGCTGAGCGAGGCGGACACCGACACGTACGTCGGCGAGCAGCTCACCGCCGCCCTGCTGCTGGGCCTGGAGCCGGACGAGGTCCCGGCCACGGCCGCGGAGCTGCACGGCTGCCTGGACGCGGGCCGCGCCCTGCTGCAGGGCCCTCCCGGGGGGCGCGAGCACGTCCTGGCGCTGGCCGGGGACCCCGGCACGGGCCGCCGCGGTCCCGCGCTGCCCCCGTGGGCGCCGGTGGCGGGACTCGCGGTGGCGGTGCTGCCCGGCTGGGCGCGGGAGCTGTACGGGGTGCCCGAGCCGGGCGGGGTGGCGGGGCTGCGCGGCGCCACCCTGGCGGTCGGGCTGCGGACCCTGCGCACCGCGCTGAGCGAGGCCCGTGACGGCCAGCCCCTGCGGCACCTCAGGCTCGTCACCGACACCCCCGACGACTGAGCCCGGCCCCTCCGGCGACCCGGGACCCCACGCCCCGAGCGGGCCCGCACCACCGGTCCGGCCGGGTCAGGCCCCGCCGGTCACGAACACCCGCACGGCGTCCGCCACGAGCTGCACCGCGATCGCGGACAGCAGCAGACCCGCGATGCGGGTGACGAGGATGACCCCGCCCTCGCCGAGCACCCGGTGGACCACGTCCGCGAAGCGCATGCTCAGGAACAGGGCCAGGTGCACCAGCACGATGCCGGCCGCCACGGCCAGCAGGTCCCCCGCGCCGCGGGCGCCCTGGACGAACACCATGGTGGCGACGATCGCGCCCGGCCCGGCCAGCAGCGGTGTGCCCAGCGGCACCAGCGCGACGTTGACGCCCACCGTGGACGTCGGCTCGTCCGTCTTGCCCGTCAGCAGCTCCAGCGCCACCAGGAGCAGCAGCAGCCCGCCCGCCGTCTGCAGCGCCGGCAGCGAGACGTGCAGGTAGTCCAGGATGCGCTGGCCGAACACGGCGAAGGCGACGATCACGCCGAACGCCACGAGCACCGCCTGCCGGGCGGCCCGCGCGCGCTCGTGCGCCGCCAGCCGCGACGTGAGCCCCAGGAAGATCGGCACGGTCCCCAGCGGGTCCATGATGACGAACAGGGTGACGAACGTCTCCCCGAGGAGCTGCCAGTTCACGGGCGCGGCACCGGTACCGCCGCCGCGAGCAGCCGCTCCAGCACCTCGGGGTCGGTGGTGTTCTCCCCCAGCCGGTTCGGCTTGCCCGTGCCGTGGTAGTCGCTGGAGCCCGTGGTGAACAGCCCCAGGCGCCGCGCGACGTCCCGCAGGGTCCGGCGCTCGGAGTCGGCGTGGTCGCGGTGTTCCACCTCCAGGCCCGCGAGCCCCGCCTCCGCCATCGCCTCGATGACGGCGACGCTGACGCAGGATCCGCGCGCGGAGGCCATGGGGTGCGCGAACACCGGCACCCCACCGGCGGCGCGCACCAGGGCGACGGCCTCGACGGGGTCGGGCGCGGTGTGCGGGACGAAGAACCTGCCCCGCGCGCTCAGCCACGTCTCGAACGCCGTCTGCCGGTCCGGCACGATCCCGGCGGCCACGAGGGCGTCGGCGATGTGGGGGCGCCCGATCGTCGCGCCCTCGCTGGTCTGCGCCAGGACGTCCTCCCAGGTGATGCCGGTCTCCGGCCCGAGCCGCTCCGTCATCAGCCGGGCGCGGTGCACCCGGGAGGTGCGCCCGTCCAGCATCGACTCCGCGAGGGCGGGCGCGGCGGGGTCGTGCAGGTAGGACAGCAGGTGCACCGACACGCCGTCGGCCCGGCAGCTGATCTCCGTGCCGGGCACCACCCGCACGCCCAGCCGTTCCCCGGCGGCGGTCGCCTCCGCCCAGCCGGAGGTGGTGTCGTGGTCGGTCAGGGCGACGACGTCGAGCCCCTCGGCGGCTGCGGAGGCCACGACGTCCGCCGGTGGCTGCGTCCCGTCCGAGGCGCTGGAGTGGGCGTGCAGGTCGATACGCACTCTCGTCAGCTTAGGTGCCCCGGGCGGGTGCCCCGGCACGACGGCCCCGGGGCCCTCACGCCGCGGCCCCGCGGTCCCGCCGCGGCAGGAGCTCGGCGACGAGGCTCTCGGTCTCCGGCTCCAGCTCCTGACCGGCGAGGGCGGTGTGCAGGTGGGCGACGCAGGCCGCCACCGCGTCCTGGTCGGCGGGCGCACCGCCCTGCCCCGCGCGCAGGGTGCCGAGCAGCGCGCGCCACAGCAGCTGGGACTGCGGGGCCAGCCGCAGCCCGTGGTCGAGGATCCGCACCGTCGTCTCGGGCAGGCCGGCGGCCGTGGCGAGCTCCACCGAGCGCAGCGCCACCGCCGTGCCCGCGGCGCGCGCGGCGCGGGCGAACCCGGCGGCGGCCGGCCAGCCGTAGCGGGGCGTGCCGTCACCGTCCAGGGCGGGACCGCGGACGAGGTCCAGCGCCGTCAGCAGCTTCGTGAGCTCCTCCAGGGGGCGGGTCGCCGTGGCCGCGGCCTCCACGGCCCTGCAGAAGCGCGCCCAGTCCGTGGCGACGTCGTGCAGGCGGACGGTGCCGTCGCCGGTGAGGTGCAGGCGGGGAGCGCCGTCCGGCGTGGTGCCGAGCCAGCGGCCGGCCTCCCCGACCGCGTCGCGCAGCTCGCCCCCGCCGGCGCCGCGGGGCCACAGCGCGGCCTGCAGGACGGTCTCCGGCGCGCCGCCGGGGTGCAGGGCCACCGCGGTCACCAGCTCGGTGAGCAGGTCCCGGCGGGCGGGCTCCACCGGGCCGGGCGCGTCCAGCACCACCGGGCCGAGCAGCGACAGGGTGCAGCCGGCCGTCGCACCGGCGGGGACGGAACCGGGCGCGAGCTCGGACCCGCCGGGCAGGAGGGCGCCGGCGCGGGCGTCGCGCTCCCCCTCCCGGCAGGAGGCGCCGGCGCGGCGGAACGCACCGCCGAGCGCCGCCAGGGACGCCGCGTCGAGCCGGGAGGCCCGCACGCTGCCACCGAGCAGACCGAGGTCGACACGCCCGTCCTCGCCGGCGGTGAGACGCCAGGCCGCCTCGGAGCTGTCCCCCACGCAGAGCAGGACGAACCCCGGCTCCCGCGCCGCGAGCTGCCGCGCACGCGCCACCTGCGCGGCGGTCGCCGGCCCGGAGAGCACCGCGACGTGCGGGAGGGCTCCCGCCGGCTCCACGGCGAGCAGCTCGTCGAGGGACGCGACGGGCCGGACGTCGCCGCCGCCGGCCGCGCAGGCGGCGGCCAGGTCGGCTGCGAAGCCGACGAGGGAGATCCGCACACCCCGCGACCACGGGTTGGTGGCGAGCTGCACCGCGAGCGAGGCGACGACCTCGCGGGCGCGGTCGAGGTCCCCGCCGACGGCGACGGCCCCGGCCGCGGCGGTCAGGTCCAGCAGGACGGACGCGCCGCCCGCGGTGGCTCCGGCCTCCACGAGCGCCGGGTACGGGGCGGCGGCCCCCGGTGCGGCCCCCGGTGCGGCCCCCGGTGCGGCCCCCGGTGCGGCCCCCGGTGCGGCCCCCGGTGCGGCCCCCGGTGCGGCCCCCGGTGCGGCCCCCGGTGCGGATCCCGGCAGGTCCTCGCGGCGCACGGTCCACACCCGCCCGCCGGGCACGCGCTCGTCCACGCGCCAGGGCGAGGGCGGCGGGCAGGCGGCACCGAGGTGGTGCAGGTGCAGCTCGGAGTCGCCCAGCCGCACGGCGACGGCCGGGGGCAGGGGCGCCCGGTCGGCCTCGCAGGCCTCGGCGAGCGAGCGCAGGGCCTCCTGGAGGAAGCGCGTGCGGTCCGGGTCGGCGCCCGCGCGCAGCCGCTCCTCCGCGGCGCCGGGCGTCCCGTAGGCGCCGCGGCGGCGCGCGAGGGCGAGGAACAGGCCGGAGGCGAGCACCCCGCCACCGATGAGGCCGCCCCCGGTCGCGGACAGGTCCACGGTGGCGGTGGGGAGGTCGGCGGCGGGGGACGAGACCGGGGAGGTCGGCGCCCACCCGGGGCCGGTGTCCGGCGCGTCGCGCGTGGTGTCGGCGGCGACCACCCCGGACGTGCCGGGCTGCGGAGTGGGCGGCTCGGCCCCGGGCCGGGGGGATGCCGCCTGCACGACCGCGGGCTGCGGTGCCGCAGGCTGCGGGGTCTGCGCCTGCGGAATGTCCGCCCGGGGGGTTTCCGCCTGCGCGGTCTCCGCCTGGGGGGTTTCCGCCTGGGGGGCCTCCACGTGCGGGATCGCCGCCTGCGGAACTGTCACCTGCGGAACCTCGGCCGGATCGGCACCGAGGACGCCGACCTGCTCGACGACGCCCTCACCGGCGGCGTCCGCGGGCAGCAGCAGGGTCCACCCGGCGCGGATCAGGTCGGCGTCGGCCATCCGCCGGCCGTCGGCCTGCACGCGGTCCCGGTTCAGCTCGTAGATCTCCCTGTACCGCAGCGGGTCCCCGAGGGTGCGCTCGGCGATGTCCCACAGGCAGTCGTGCTGCCGGCCGTTCGCCGGTCGCACCTCGTACCACCTGGTGGCCTGCGCGGACGCGGCCGGGACCTGCGCGACGGGTGCGGCCGCGGAAGCCGGCTGCTCCACCGCGACGGCGGCCGGTGCCGGCAGGGCGGTGGTGCCCGCGGCGACGGAGGCGGCGGCGACGGTGCGGTCGGGGGGCAGCGGGTGGGCGCCCGCCGAGGGCACGACGACGACCGTGGTGCTCAGCAGCAGCACCCCGGCGACGAGGCGCTGCGCGAGGGCCTGGCTGCCCCCGCCCCAGCCGGTGCGGGCCGGGCCGCCGTGGCGCCAGGCGCGGAACTCCGCCCCGACGCACGCGGCGAAGTGCAGCCACGCCAGCCACAGCGCCACCGCGAGCACGTCGACCACGGCACCGGTGGACAGCTCCGCGCCGAGCCACTCCCGGCCGGGTGCCGTGGTGGGGAGGGGGTTGCCGACGAGGAGCGCGAGGGCCGCGGGAACCCCGGCGAGCAGGGCCAGCAGGACGACGGCCGAGGCGAGGCCGTGCAGCACCTCCCGGCGCCGCTGACCGGGCACCGGTGCCGGCGCGGGCAGGCGGGAGGGCGCCGGGGCGCTGCGGGTGGCGCTGCGGGTGGCGCTGGTCATGCTGCCGCCTCCAGGTCGGGGAACTGCGGGTGTCGGGGGGTGTGCGCGGTGCTCACGGCACGACCAGGGTCTGCACCTCGGTGACCGCCACACCGGTGGGCTGGGACCGCGTGATGGTCGTGAAGAGCTGCCACGGCCCGGCGCCGATCCGGTACTCGATGCGCCACGTCACGGTGGCGTCGGCCGCGAAGTCGCGGCCGGGTTCGCCGACGGAGGAGCGCCGGTACCGGAACCAGCACACCTCCCGGCCCGTGGTGCCGGGTTCCTCCCCCGCGCGGGGTGCGCGGCCGCGACCCGTGCAGGAGACCGCCGCCCGCCCCGGCTCGCCCGGGTCGACGTCGAGCCTCTCCTCGACGGCCCGCATGGTGAGGGTCCCGCGCCGGACCTCCTCGGGGGCGTCGTCGCCGACCGAGAAGGCGACGTCCTGCCGGACGCGGGGGAGCTGCGTGGGGCTGATGTCCAGGGTCGGCTCCTCGAGGATCCGGCCCTCCTCGTCCACCAGGTCGAGGAAGTCCTGCTGGCCGGGTTCGAGGTCCCACCAGAAGACGGTGTGCCCGGCGTCCCAGACGACCGTCTCGCTGGAGTCCACGTACTGGACGTCGCCGTCCTGGTGGCCGTCCGCGGTGAACCCGGTGACGCACACCCTCCAGTACACCTCCGGCGGTTCCGGGGACATCGTCGGCGTGGGGACCGGGAGGGGAGCGGGAACCGGGACCGCGGGCGCGGCGGGCGGGAGCGCAGGGGTCGGCGCGGCCGTGGGGAGTGCGGTCGCCACCGCGGCCGGGGCCACCGCCCCGGGCACACCGGCGCCCGGCACGGCCGGTCCGGAACCGTTCCCCGGCGGGGGGACCGGGACCGTCGGCACCGGCGGGACGGGCGGCAGCACGGGCACCAGCCTCGGCGGCTCGTCGGAGGGCAGCGGCCGGAAACCCTCGGGGGTGGGGTCCCCGCCGCGCAACCGCCAGGGCAGCAGCCAGCACGGCGGGACCCGGGAACCGCGCAGGAGTTCCGCGGGGTCGCTCACGGAGCGCGTCGTCGTCCGGCACCGCGCCCCGAACCTGCCGGTGGTTCCGCTGGCGTACATGCTGCAGCTGCCGGCGCCCCGGTACTGGGCGCCGGAGGTCCCCGGGCGCCCGGCGCCGGCCTCGCGGGCGGCGGCGGGTGGGCAGGACAGGGCGGTCGCGGCGAGCAGCACCACGGCCAGCAGGGAGCGCGCGGAACGCGGGCGGGCCATCAGAACCTCTCCTCCACGACGGCGGAGGCGTCGCAGGTGCCGCCGTCGTCGACGACGTCCGCCACGAGCCACGTCCCGCCGACCCTGCGGACCTCGGCGTGCCCGGTGGTGTGCCGGGGGGCGTTGACGGGCGAGCCCGTCGCGCGGTCCACCTGCCAGCCGCGCGAGCGCAGGCAGAACCGCACCACCGCCGAGTCCGCGGTGGGCCGGGCGGACTCCAGGACGCCCACCGGGTAGGGGCCGGGCATGAGGTCGCCGAAGTTCTCCCGCAGCAGCGGCAGCGCCCAGTCCAGCGCCTCCGGGGTGAGGGTGGCGCGGAAGGCGGGGGCGGCCTCGTCGCGGGCGTTGACGGCGCGGGCCTGCTCGCGCAGGTAGGCGCGCAGCGCCGCGACGGCCGGGTCGCCCCCGTCGGGCAGCGCACCGGCCGCGGGTTCCGCCGCGGTCCCGGGGGTCTCCGCACCGCCGGCCGGAGCCGGTGCGGGGGTGGCGGGCCCGGTGGCGGGCCCGGCGGCGGGCACGGTGGCGGGCCCGGCGGCGGGCACGGGCGCACGTGGCGGCGCCACGTCCGAACCCTCTGCGCCGCAACCGGCCGACAGCAGCCCGAGCAGGGCGACGGCCGCCGCCCGCCGCCGCAGGGCCGTTCCGGAGTTCTGCGTTGTTCCGGAGTTCTGCGTCGTTCCGGAGTTCTGCGTCGTCCCGGAGTTCTGCACCGCTCCCCCTCTCACGTCCACCCGTCCGTCCCGCACCGCACGCCCGTTCCTCACCGGACGTCCGTGGCGTCCAGGCCCTGCCAGGGCCGCGCCTTGCCCTCGCCGCTGGCGCGCAGTTCGCGCACCCCGACGATCCCGAGCAGTCCGGCGGGTACGGCGATCTCCACGCGCGTCACCACGACGAGCCGGCGGGCGGCGTCCCCGCGCCAGGGTTCGACCCCGACGAAGCACCGCTCCGCATCCGTCAGGGGCGCACCGCCCGCCACCGCGTCGCGGCAGTAGCCGCGCACCCGCTCGGCGACGACGTCGTCGGGCAGCAGGCGCAGCTCGTCCACGGTCAGGTCCACGGCGGCCGCGCCCGCCCGGGCGGCCTCCTCCGCGTAGGCCACGGCGCGCGCGCGGGCGCCCAGCTGGCGGGCGCCGTCGAGGACGAGCCCGGCCAGCAGCAGCAGCACCATCGCCAGGACCGGGACGGCCGCCGCGATCGAGCCGGCGTCCCTGCCGGGGCCGGCGTGCCGGCGGAACCCGCTCACCGCACCTCCCGGTTCGGGTCCAGCGGGCTGGCGAACGTGCCGCGCACCGTCAGCTCCCCGGGCACCCCCGGCAGGCCGAGGTCCGCCAGCGGGTAGCGGCAGGAGGCGTTCACCGTCACGGCGCCGCCGGGCCGGAACGTCGCGATCGGCTCCACGGCCAGGGTGTCCCGGCACCGCTGGGAGGCCGTGCCCACCGCGTCGGCGAGGACCCGCTGGGCGCGCTGCTGCGCCTCCGTCAGCGACCGCGCCTGCGTGGCGGCCCGCGCGGCGTCGCGCACCCCCGCGTCGAGCGCCCCGCTGACGTCGGTGAAACGCCCGGCCGCCACGAGGAACAGCAGCATCAGCAGCAGGCCCGGCGCGAGGAAGGTGACCTCCAGGGACAGGCTGCCCGCGTCGGGGCGCGCTGCGGCCCGGCACACCAGGGCTCGGGGTGTCACGGCACGGGGCGTCACGGCACGGCCCCCTCGAACCGCTCGACCTCGCCCTGGGCGCGCTGCGTGGTGCGCAGGTCCAGACCCGGCACGAGGGAGACGACCCGCCCGGTGACGACGACCTCCACGCGGGCGTTGCCGCCGTCCTCGGGCACCACGAACCAGCGCACCGTGGCGGCCGGGGCCAGCAGCGACTCGCGGCCCACCGTCTGCGAGAACCGCAGCACCCGCTCGGTCACGAACGGCTCCAGGGCCGCCGCCTGGGCCTCCGTCCCGGCCAGGCGCAGCTGCGAGACGCCCTCGCGTGCGGCCTGCAGGGCGACGCTGCGCCCGGAGTACCACAGACCCACCTGGATGGTGGTGAACACGAGCAGCAGCAGGGCCGGGGCGACGAACGCCAGTTCCAGTGCGGCGCTGCCCTCCTCGCGCCGGGCCGCCGACCGCACGTCGGTCAGGGCCTCGCGCCGGTCGCGGCGCCGGCACCGGTGCCGCAGGCGGCCGCGCCGATCGGCTGGTTCGCGCAGGTCTGCAGCTGGGCGCTCTTGGCCTGCACGATGTTGTAGATGATCCCGCCGATCACGGAGGCGGCCACCACGACCACCGCCGCGATGATCGCGAACTCCAGCGCCGAGGCGCCGAGGTCGCGCTCCCCGCGGGCGCGCGCGGCGCGGGAACGCCGGCGGGCGGTGTGCAGCAGCCGGCCGATCAGGTGCGGGCTCATGTCGTCTCTCCTGGGTTCTCGTGCCCGCACCGTGGTGGCGCGGGCTCCGTGCGGGCGGTTCTCGTGCGGGGGGTTCCCGTGCGGAGGGCTCTCGTGCCGCCCCTCCCCGCGGGAGGCGTTGCGGGGCAGCACCTCCGGCAGGTGCCTCACGTCTGGGCCAGCAGACCGGCGGCCGCCGGGTAGGCCAGGAACAGCAGGAACGCCGAGCACAGCAGCAGCTGCGCCACGAGCATCGACTGCGAGCGCTCCCCCGCCTCGCCCTCCGACTCCGACATCTGCCGCCGGCGCATCGTCGCGGCGCGCGCGGACAGCGAGGCCCGGATCCTCGCGCCGTCGTCCGCCGCGAGGGACAGGGCGCCGGCGAGGTCCTCCAGCTCCTCCACGCCGACCTCCCGGCCCAGCTCCCCCAGGGCCTCCCAGGGGGTGGTGCCGAACAGCCGGGCGTTCGCGAGGGCCTGCCGGATCCGCACCAGCGCCCAGTGCTCGCTGACGGTCGCCGACGCCAGGAGCGCCTCGGGCAGGCCCCGGCCCCCCGCGAGGTTCATGGCGACCAGGTCCAGGAACACCCCCACCACCCGGCGCAGGTCCCGGCGGCGCCGCTCGGCCTCGGCGCGCAGCGCCAGGTCCGGCAGGAACGCACCGCCCGCGCCGAGGACCGCGGCCAGCAGCAGCGGCACCCCGCCGGGCAGGGGGACCCCGGAGGCGCGCAACCCCGCCCAGCACAGCGGCACGAGCAGGAACAGCCCGACACCGCAGACGAGCCTCGTGGCGAGGAACGTGCCGAGGGTGCGGCCCAGCACCGCGAGGTCCCGGCGGGTGCGGCGCAGCTGCCAGCCCTGCTCGGCGGCCTGGGTCTCCAGCACCTCCGCCAGGCGCGCCAGGCCACCGCGGGCGGTGGTGGTGAGGCCGCGGGCGGCCTCGGCCTCGCTGAGGGTCTCCCCGCGCATCGAGCGGCGCCCGGAGTCGAGGCGGGAGACGAGCACCGCGACCGGCGGACGCGGGCGCAGCAGCAGGCGCAGCAGGAGGTGGCAGCCGAGGCCGGCGGCGGCCCCGGCGAGGACGGCCGCGCTCACGCCGCGGCCTCCGCCACCGGCGCCCGGGTGGAGCCGACGAGGAGGCGCCCGGCGCGCACGGGCGCCGACAGCCGCCGCAGCCACCACAGGCCCACCAGCAGCAGGCCGCCCACCGCGACCAGGACGAGCTGTCCCGTGACGGTGCCGTAGGGCTCGACGTAGGGCCGGTTGAACACCGCCAGGCCGCCCATCACCGACAGCACGAGGACCAGGACGATGCGGACGCTGCGGCGGATGCTGCGCCGGGAGGCCTCCACGCGCCGGCGCATGTCGAGCTCCTCGCGGGTGGAGGTCGCCAGCGCCGTCAGCACGTCCCGCAGACCGGGGCCGCGCAGCCGGGCGTTGAGGACCAGCGCGGAGCACACGACGTCCGCGGCGGCGTCGTCGACGTCCTCGGCGAACGACATCAGCGCCTCGGGCAGCGGCTCGCGCACGCGCAGCCGGTCCACGAGCAGGTTCAGCGACGGGCGCAGCACCGGCGCGGAGGTGCCGGCGGTCGCGGGGATCGCCTGCTCCAGGCCGACGGCCCCGGCGATGGTGTCGCGCAGGGACTCCGTCCAGCTCGCCAGCGCCTCCAGCCGCGCGATGCCGCGGGTCTCGTCCGCACCGCCCCCGACGAGCCGCTCCCAGCTCGCCGCCAGCAGCCCCAGCCCCACCCCGGCCACCACCCAGCGGGTGAGCACGAGGGCGGCCAGGCCCACCAGGGCGGCGCGCACCCAGCGCCGGCGCCACGGTGTCCCGCGCCGCCGGCGCGGGGCGGGGGGCGTGGCCGCGTCGCGGGCCGGCAGGCCGGTGACGGCGAGGACCGCGGCGAACAGGCCCGCGCCGAGCACCGCCCCCGGCAGGGCCGCCAGCGCCGGGGAGGCCACCAGCGCGGCCGCCAGCGCCTCCGGCAGCAGCGCGGGCGGTGCGGCCGCGAACCCGGTGGCCGGACCCGCGCCGCTCACGCCGACCACCGCGCCACGACGGGCGCCTCGTAGCCGTGGGCGGCGAGCTCGTCGGCGCAGCTGAGCGGGGAGTGCGCGCGCGCCACCCCGTCGGCGCCGAGGGCGAACACCTCGGTGGACAGCACGCGGCCGTCGATGCCGGTGACCTCGCGGACGCTCTCCACGACGCGGCGCACCCCCGGGGAGGCGGTGGTGCGCTTGCGCAGGAACACGACGAGGTCGACGGCGCCGGCGATGAGCATGTGCGTCGCCTCCACCGGCAGGTGCTCCTCCGCCTGCAGCGCGTACGTGGCGATGCGGTTGAACACCTCCAGCGAGGAGTTCGCGTGGATGGTGGACAGCGAGCCGTCGTTGCCCTGGCTCATCGCGTTCAGCATCGTGACGATCTCGTCGCCGAGGACCTCGCCGACGAGGACGCGGCTGGGGTTCATGCGCAGCGAGCGCCGCACCAGCTCCGCCATCGTCACCGCACCGACGCCCTCGGAGTTCGCCAGCCGCTCCTCGAACGCGATGACGTTGGGGTGCAGGTCGGTGAACTGGTCGAGCCCCAGCTCCAGGGCGCGCTCGACGGTGATGAGGCGCTCGTGCGCGGGGATCTCGTTGGCCAGCGCCCGCAGCAGGGTCGTCTTCCCGGAGTTCGTGGACCCGGCGACCATGATGTTCTTGCGGGCCAGCACCGCCGCGCGCAGGAACCGCGCCAGGTCGGGGGTCATGGTGCCCCCCGCGACGAGGTCGGCCAGGCCCACGGCACCGAGGCGGGAGCGGCGGATGCTCAGCGCCGGGCGCTGGCAGACGCCCATGACGGCGGACAGGCGCGAGCCGTCGGGCAGGCGCAGGTCGAGCTGGGGGTTGGCGGAGTCGAACGGGCGGGAGGTGAGACCGACGTTCGCGGCGAGGATCTGCACGAGCTCCACGAGGTCGTCGTCGGAGTCCGCGACGGGCGGGTGGGTCTCCTCCCGCCCGTCGCCGTAGCTGACGAACACCCGGTCGCAGCCGTTGATGTCGATGTTCTCGACGTCGGGGTCCTCCAGCAGCGGCTGCAGGCGGCCCACGCCGAACAGGGCCGCGTTGACGGCCGCGGCCAGCGCCTCCTCCTGCTCCGCGCCCGGCGGGGTGCGCCCGGCCTCGATCTCACCGCGGGCGTGGTCCTCCAGCACCTGCACGACGAGGGAGCGCGCGAACTGCCGCTCGTCCTCCCCGCTCATGGGGGCGCGCCCGGCGAGGTCGTCGCGGCGCCGCTGGGCGTTGAGGCGCTCGGCGACCCGGGTGCGCAGGGCGCGGACGAGGACGTGGTCGACGGCGGCGCTCACCGCGGCACCCCCGCGGCCAGCGGCTCCCGCAGCGCGCCGCCGGGCCCGGCGGTGTCCGCGGGGGCCTCGCCGGTGCGCCGCGGGCCGGTGGCCAGGGCGGCGAGCGCGGAGACGACGGGCCGGCCCGAGCGCACCAGGAGGGTGCGCTCGGGGCGGTGCACCCCGGCGCCGTCGAAGACGGCCGCGCCCCGGGGGTCGAACGCGAGGCAGCCCAGGTCCGCGAGGCGCCCGGCGCCCTGCCCCACGGTGGCGACCGCACCGGCGAGCGCGGTGGACTCGGCGGGCGTGGCGACCGCGAGCAGCGCCAGGCGCGGTCCGGAGCCCGCCGACGGGCACAGCAGAGGGGCCAGGACGCGGAGGCGCTCGCGGGCCTGCACGGTCCCGGAGACGGTGGGGCGGAACACCAGGACGACCACGTCGGAGGCCTGCAGCAGCGGCAGGTGCGGGGAGCGGGCGTGGACGCGGCCGGCGTCGACGACGACGTCCCGGCGGGCGGCGCGACCGGGCCGGGCCAGGGCCGCGCAGGCGTCGGCCAGCACCGGCCAGGACGCGGCCGCCGCGTGGGCCTGTTCGGGGCCGGGGACCCCGCACAGCACCTCGGTGCCGCCCGCGGCGGTCTGCACCTGGCCCAGCAGCGCGTCGGGGCGCAGGCCGCGCCGTGCCCCGGCCAGCAGCTGCAGGACGCCGCGCTCGGGGTCCAGGGGCCGCCCGTCCGCGGCGGGCAGCCGCAGCGACAGGTCGCCGCCGGCGGGGTCGGCGTCGACGAGGAGCACCGGCGCGGGCCACAGCGCCGCCACGAGCGCCGCGGCGGTGGTGGCCCCCGGGGAGCCCTTGGCGGAGCAGAACGAGACCAGGGCCACGGCTCAGCCCCGCAGCAGATCGACGGCGGGCGGGGTGGACCCCGCCAGCTCGGCCAGGGCGACCTGGCCCGCGGCCGCGGCGGAGACGACCTCCCCGGAGGCGGCGGCGGGCACCAGCAGCGACACCGTGGCGTTCTCCGCCGGGCCCGCCGCGGTGGCGGCCACGACGCGGGCGGCCTCCAGGAGCACCTCGCCGGGTGCGCCGCCGAGGGTGCCGCCGGCGTCGCCCTGCACGACGAGGTAGACGCGCACGACGTCGCCGGTGGTGAGCTGCTCCGCGGGCCGCTGGGTGGGGCCGAGCACGGCGCCGACGACGACCGCGTCGGGGGGCACCACCCCACCCGCGAGGAACATCGCGCGGTGGACGAGGGTGCCGGCGGGGATGCGCGCGGTGGCGTGGGTGCCGACGAAGTTCGCCTGCGCGGCGGCGGGCACGACCCCGCCGGTGTCGGCGGCGACACGGGCCACGGAGAAGTCCTCGGCGCTGACGCGCTGCCCGGGCTCGATGGTGTCGCGGGCCACCAGGACGTCCACGCGGTCCCCGCTGCGGTGCACGACGAGGGCGCTGCCCAGGCCGCCGCCGACGACGAGGAGCGCGGCGAGGGCGGCCGTCGCCGGGCGGCGGTCGCGCACCGGTGCGGGCGGCCGGCGCAGCGCCGCGGGCGCGTCGGGCACCGGGAGGGTGGCGGAGCGGGGCATGGAACTCCTCCGGGAGCGGGATCGGGGGGTGCCCGTGCGGCCTGCGACGCCGGGGCACTCCCCGAACGTAGGCAGCGACCCCGCCCCCGTCATCGCTCTGCGTGCACGGTTGACCCGTCAGGGGGGCTCCTCCCCCCGACCGGAGCAACGCAGAGTGACAGGCACGTCCCGTCGCGATCTCCTGCCGGGGGAACTGCACGGAACGGCCCGGGCGTGCGTCTACTAGGACGTGACCTTCGAGGAATTCGCCACCGCCCGGTTGCCGGCGCTGCTGCGCTACGCCGCCGCCCTCACCGGGGACCGCGACCTGGCCCAGGACGTGGTGCAGGAGGTGATGGCCCGCGCCCACGTGCGCTGGCGCTCCGTGGCCGCCTCGGACTCCCCGGAGCACTACGTACGCCGCATGGTGCTCAACGAGTACCTGTCCTGGCGCCGGCGCTGGTCGGTGCGCAACATCACCGCCGCCTCCGAGCGCCTCACCGACCTCGGCGACGCCCGGGGCACCGGCCGCGACCACGCCGACGACCACGCCCTGCGCGAGGACCTGTGGAACCGGCTGGCGACCCTGCCCCGCAAGCAGCGCGCCGTGCTCGTCCTGCGCTACTACGAGGGCTGCTCGGACGAGGAGATCGCCGATCTCCTCCAGTGCGCCCCCGCGACAGTCCGGAGCCACGCCTCCCGCGCCCTCAAGGCGCTGCGCGTCGACTCCGAGCCCCTTGCCCGCCTCACCACCGTGGGAGAAGCGCGATGACCTCCACCGCCGACGACCTGCGCCGCGCGTTCACCGCGGCCGAGGAACTGGCCCCCGACACCACCTCGGTGCTCGCCGGGATCGAGCGCACCGTGGTGCGCCACCGCCGGCGCCGCCGCCTCGCCCGCGCCGCCGGGGGCGCGACCCTCGCCGCGGGCGTGGGCGCCGCGTTCCTGCTCAGCACGAACGGCGCGTTCGGCACCGACCGGCAGCGGGTCCAGCCGGCCATCACCTCGGCGCCCGCTCCGGTCCCCACCGCGTACGACCAGCGCGCCGTCGACGCCTTCTTCGCCGAGGGGTACACCTACGCCGACGCCCTCAAGCTCGCCGAGCTGTGGAACAGCGCGGACGCCGCCGAGGCGAAGTCCGTCGGGGGGCAGAAGCTGCTGCGCGGCATGGCGCTGCCCGTGGCGCCGGGCAGCACCCCGGAGGACTACGGCCAGACCCCGGACCAGAAGGCGATGAACGCGTTCTGGGACAGCGGGTACGACTACGACGACGCGGTGGCGCTGCAGGAGCTGTGGCAGTTGCCGCAGCCCGTCGACGCGAAGGTGAAGGCCGGCGGCGTCCTGCTGGCGGGCGGAACCCTGCCGGACGTCGCGCAGCCCGCCGCGCCCGGTTCCGACCCGGGCGACGGGTCCACCGACCCGGCGGTCGGGCGGGCGATCGACGCCTTCTTCGACGAGGGCTACACCTCCGCCGACGCGCACCACCTGGCCGCGCTGTGGGTGGGTGAGGTGCCGTCCCGTGCCGGCAACCTCCTCTCCGACGTGAAGGTGGCGGCCGGCGAGAAGCTGCTGGCGGACACCGCGCTGCCGGTCCGGCCGGGCCGGCCGGAGGACGCCGAGGGCCTGCCGGCCGGTGCGCTGCAGGCGTGGGCGGAGAGCGAGCACACCTACGACGACGCCGTCGCGCTCGACGAGGCGTGGAACGTCGGGTACGTGCCGTCGGTGAAGGCGATCGCCGGGCTCAAGCTCCTCGCCGGGGTGGATCTGCCCGTGGAACCCGGCAGCAGCCCCGCGGCACCCGTGGACGACCAGCGGGCTCTGGACGCCTTCTTCGAGAAGGGGTACGACTGGGACGACGCCGTGGAGCTGGCGGCGTTGTGGAACCTCCAGGACCCCTCCGACGCCAAGGTCAAGGCCGGCCGGATGATCCTCGACGGGGCCACCCCGCCCGTCCCGCCGGGCGGTGCCCCCGCCGGTTCGGCGCCGTACCTCGAGGGCGACCCCACCCCCGAGGAGCTCGGCCAGGTGCCCGCCCCCCTCCTGGAGGGCGACCCGACCCCGGAGGAGCTCGGCGAGGTGCCCGGCACCGGGACCCCCGCGCCGGGGAAGAGGTGACCCAGCCCACGGCGGCCGGTGCGCTCGTGCTGGACGGTTCCGTCCTGCACGAGCGCACCGGTGTGGAGCTGGAGCTGCTCGCGCCGCGCGGCGCGAGCCGGGAGACCCTCGCCGGGGAGCTCGCCCGGCGCTGCGGCGGGACGTACACCCCCGTCTTCCACGCCGACGCCGAGCCCTCGCTCGTGCCCGGCATGGGCCACTTCCTGCACCTGACGAAGGGTTTCGCCGTCCACCGGCGCGGCGGGGAACCCCTGTGCACCCTCGTCGACGACATCACGATCCGCGCCGACCTGGAACCGCGGACCCCGCCGGTGCCCGGCTGGTACCGCGTCCTGTCCGACGACGCCCGGCTGCTGCGCCTCGTCGAGCACCTGGCGGACCCGGCCGTGGGTCTCGCGCACGTCCTGGACCCGGTCGCCGCCGCGTTCGGGGTGGACGTCGAGGTGCACGGGCCCGTCCGCCGGCTCAACGACTCCGCCGGCGCCACCGTCGCCCTCGCCGCCCCCCTGCCGGGCGAGCGCGAGCGGCCCTGCGAGATCGTCACCCCGCCGCTGGTGGGGAACCACCTCGCGGCGCTGGAGGAACTGCTGGAACCCGCGCGGGAGCTGGGTTTCACGGTGCCGCACGAGGCCGCCGTCCACCTGCACCTCGACGGCTCCCCCTACCGGGACGTGAGCGCGTTCTGCAACGTGGTCCGCCTGTTCGCGCACTGGCGCGGACCGCTGCGGCGGGTGCTCGCCACGAACCCCGCCTGCACGCGCCTGCAGCCCCTGCCGACCGCGCTCGTGGAGCTCGTGGAGCGGCCCTGGGCCGGACGCGGCGGCTGGCCGGCGCTGCGGGAGGCCGCGCGGGCCACGGGGCTGACGAAGTTCTTCGACGTGAACCTCACCAAGGTCCTGGCGGAGGACCCCGACCGCGACACCCTGGAGGTGCGCATCCTGCCGGGCAGCCTGTCCGGGGCGGAGGTCGTGCGCCGCGCCGCGCTCGTGGAGGCGCTGCTGCGCCGCTGCCGCTCCGCGGCGCCCTTGCCGCGGCCGCGCGGCACCGGCGCCGCGGCCGACGCGGAACTGCTCGCCCTGGCGGGCTGAGGCGAGGGCCGCCGCACCCGCCGTCGCGACCGGCGCGGCGGGGCGCCACCGGCCCCGGCCTAGGAGGCCTGCGGCTCCCGCTGCTCCCAGCGCAGGTGCGGGGACATCGCCCCGCACGGCACGTCCAGCGTGTGGCCGGGGTCGCGGGCGTCGACGAGGTGGACACCGAGGTCCAGCAGGGCGCTGGCCGAGGCCGGCCACAGCACGACCCACAGCCACACCCCGCCGGCCTCGCCGAGGAACACCGCGCGGTCGCCGGGGTGGCCGTCGACCTCCCACAGCGGCGCGCACACGCCGGCGGCGTGCAGCTTCGCCACCGGCGGGCCGCTCAGCAGCCCGTCACCGGGGTCGAGGTCGGCGCGCCCGGCCAGGTGCGCGCCCAGCCCGACGCCGGGCACCTCCGAGACCAGCAGGGCGTCGGCCACCGGCTGGTGGGAGTCCACCGTGCGCAGCGGGTTCGGGCCGCTGACCGACATGGCCACCGCCTGGGCCCGGTCGCTCTTGCCGTCGCGGGCGCAGCGCACGCCCGTGGCCAGCCAGCCGTCCGGGAGGGGCCACGGCAGCCAGATGGGGACGTCGGAGCACCCGGCCAGCCACTCCAGGTGCTCGGTGTCCGCGGCGTGGGCCGGATGCAGGGGGACCACGTCACCGTGGACGGCGCAGGACCACGAGCTGCGCCAGATGCTCGGTGGACGCAGGACGGCGTCACACCTCGGGCAGGTTGCCTGACCGCTCATGCTCCACCGTCCTACGGCTCCTGCGGAACCGTCAACACCAGCGGTGATCGATCTGTGACCTGGACGGCGCGCAGGGGGCCGGATGGGCGAGACTGGAGCCGTGAGCGACGCACCCGCCAGCGAGGTCCCCGCCAGCGAGGGACTGCCCCCCGAGGTCGCCCCCGCCTCCTCCGGCGCGGCACCGGGCCGGGACGGGGAGCCGGAGGCGAAGAGCCACCGCTCCGTGCCCCGTTCCGCGGCCTTCCGCCGCTTCATCGCCTCCGGCTGGGGACCGCCCCCGGCCGGCCCCACCGGGGCGGAGCCCGCCGCCGCCCACGCCGCCTCCCGCCGCGCCGTGCTGTCCGGGTTCTTCCCCGGGGAGGTGCTGCTGGTGCCCGCGGGCGGGCTGTCGGTGCGCTCCAACGACACGGACTACCGCTACCGGCCGCACTCGGCCTTCGCGCACCTGACGGGGCTCGGCACCGACCGCGAGCCCGACGCGGTGCTGGTCCTCGCCCCGGGCGCCGACGGGCACCGGCCGGTGCTGTACCTGCGCCCGCAGGGCGAGCGCAGCAGCGAGGAGTTCTTCGCCGACGCCCGCTACGGGGAGCTGTGGGTGGGACCGCGCCCCACGCTCGCGCAGATGGGCACCGCCACCGGCGTGGAGTGCCGCGACACCGCGACCCTGGAGGCCGACCTGGCCGCCTGGCTCGCCGAGCCCGCCGCCAAGGGCCTGCGGGTGGTGCGGGACGCCGACGCCCGCACCACCGCCCTGGCCGACCGCCTGCGCGCCGGGGGCGGCCCGGACGGCGCCGAGGCACCCGCCGAGGTTCTCGCCCAGGCCCGCGCGCAGGCCCTGGTGGAGGCCGACTCGGAACTGGCCGTGGCGCTCTCGGAACTCAGGCTGGTCAAGGACGAGTGGGAGATCGGGCAGGTGCGCCTGGCCGTCGGGGCCAGCGTCCGCGGTTTCGAGGAGGTCGTGCGCCGCCTGCCGGCCGCCACGGCGCACCCGCGCGGGGAGCGCGTCGTGGAGGCCGCCTTCGACGGCACCGCCCGCACCGAGGGCAACGGCGTGGGCTACGAGACGATCTCCGCCGCCGGGGAGCACGCCTGCACCCTGCACTGGATCCGCAACGACGGGCCCGTGCGCGAGGGCGACCTGCTCCTGCTCGACGCGGGGGTGGAGGTCGACTCCCTCTACACCGCCGACATCACCCGCACCCTGCCCGTCACCGGCCGGTTCACCCCGGCCCAGCGCAAGGTGTACCAGGCGGTGCTGGACGCCGCGGACGCCGCGTTCGCCGAGGCCCGCCCCGGCCGCAGGTTCCGCGACGTCCACGAGGCCGCCATGCGCGTCGTCGCCGCCCGTCTGGCCGAGTGGGGGCTGCTGCCCGTCAGCGCCGAGGAGTCCCTCGACCCCGAGGGCCAGTACCACCGGCGGTGGATGGCGCACGGCACCAGCCACCACCTCGGCCTCGACGTCCACGACTGCGCCCAGGCCCGGCGGGAGATGTACCTGGACGCGGAACTGCGCCCCGGCATGGTGTTCACCATCGAGCCGGGTCTGTACTTCAAGGCCGACGACCTGCTGGCCCCCGAGGAGCTGCGGGGGATCGGGGTGCGCATCGAGGACGACGTCCTCGTCACCGCCGACGGGTGCGAGAACCTCAGCGCGGCCCTGCCGCGCGAGCCCGACGCCGTGGAGCGGTGGATGGCCGCGCTGTGGAGCGGCCGCGCCTGACACCCGCTCCGGCGCATCCCCGGGAGCACCACCGGGAACGCGCCCGGACGCGCACCGGGGACCGGCCCGCGCGGGCCGGTCCCCGGTGCGGCGCAACGGCTCAGCCGCCGGCGGTGCGCTCCCGCTCCTCCTGCTCGCGGCGCTCGCGCTCCTGCTGCTCGCGGCGCTCGCGGCGCTGCCGCTCGATCTGCTCGGAGTACGTCGGGCCCGTGGGCACCGGCGCCGGCGCGTCCTCCCCGGCTCCCTGCCCGGCCACCTGCCCGGGCACGTGGCCCGGCGGCGGCGGGGGCGCCGAGGCGGGGTCCACGCCCGTGCCCGGCAGCGGCGGGGGCCCGTACCGGCCGGGGGCCGGCGGCCACGGCGCCGGGGAGGAACCCGAGGGCCCCTGCCCGCCCGGCCCCACGCCCCACGGCCCGCCCGGGCGCTGGTGCGCGGGGACCTGGTGCACACCGCGCCCGCGCCCGCCGGGCAGCCGGTCCAGGACTTCCACCGCCTGGCCCACCAGCGCCGGCGCGCACAGCACCGTGTACTCCCCCGCCACGATCTGGCTGGCGGAGGTGAAGTCCCGCCGCCCGCCGGTCAGGGCGAAGGAGATGACGCCGAACAGCATCCCGAAACCGGCACCGATGAAGAGGCTCGTCAGCAGGCTCGGCACCCCGCCGTTGCCGAACACCGACAGCAGCACCCCGACGAACAACCCGAACCACGCGCCGGACGCGGCGCCCGCACCCGCGGCCCGCGCGTACGTCAGGCGCCCGGTGACGCGCTCCACCATCTGCAGGTTCGTCCCCACGATGGTGACGTTCTGCACGGGGAACTGCTCGTCCGAGAGGAAGTCGACGGCGCGCTGCGCCTCCTCGTAGGTGGCGTACCTGCCGATCGGCTCGCCCTGCGGCGGCGTCGGCAGCGTCGGGCGCGAACCCATCGGGCTGAAGCTGGACATCTCCCCATCCTCCTCGATCCCGCGCCCGCGGCGGCCACCGGCACGGCGGCCGCCGTCCGCGGTCCCGCCCCGTCCAACGAGGCGGGAGCGCCGGTGGTGCCCGCCGGCCGCGCCGGGCGCGGCCGGCGGGACCTCAGGCGGCGCTGCCGGCGGAGTCCACGGCCGCGTCCACCGCGGCCGTGGCCTCCTTCTCCGTGTGCGCCCCCGCCGACGTCAGCTGCCCGCCCGCCGTCTCCAGGTGCGCCCGCACGAACCAGTGGTACTGCTCCAGCTGCCCCACCTGGCCGGTCAGCAGGTCCTCCGTGACCCCGTCCAGCTCCTCGGTCTCCTCGATCGCCGAGCGGTAGTCCTCGATGACGCCCGTGTACACCAGGTTCAGCGCCGCGAGGTGCTCGATGGCACCGGCGCGGCCGATGGAGTAGTCGTCCCAGTCGCGGTCGGCCACGACCGCGCCGGGCGTGCCGACCGGGGCGACCCCGAGCGTCGCGATGCGCTCGGCCACCTCGTCGGCGAACTGCCGCGCCGTGTCCACCTGGGGGTCGAGCATCTCGTGCACCGCGATGAAGTGCGGGCCCACGACGTTCCAGTGCACGTGCTTCAGGGTCAGGTGCAGGTCGGTCAGGGCGGTCAGCCGGTTCTGCAGGATCGCCGCGACGCGCAGCCCCTGCTCCGGGGTCAGCCCGGGGACGGTGTAAGCGGGCACGCCCGCTGCGGTCGTGATGTCGCTCGCCTTGGCCATGCCCACACCGTAGGAGCGCCCCGGCGAGGCCGCAGTCCGAGATCGCCGCGACCCCGCTCCCCGGCCACCGGTGCCCGTGCGCCGCACTAGCCTGACGTCCATGACTGGTGCGCCGTCCCGGGTGTTCGTGGCGCGGCTCGCGGGCACCGCCGTGTTCGACCCGCAGGGCGACCCCGTCGGCCGCGTGCGCGACGTCGTCGCCACCGTGCGCCCCGGCAAGCAGCCCGTGCGCGTCATCGGCCTCGTCCTGGAGGTCCCCGGCCGGCGGCGGGTCTTCGTGCCCATGACGCGGGTGACGAGCATGGACGCCGGGCAGGTCATCACCACCGGCCTGGTCAACATGCGCCGCTTCGAGCAGCGGCCCACCGAGACGCTGCTGCTGGCGGAGATGCTGGACCGCACGGTCACCCTCGCCGACGGCAGCGGGCAGGCCACCATCGAGGACCTCGCCATCGAGCCCGCGCGCCTGCGCGAGTGGCGCCTGACGAAGCTCTTCGTGCGCCGCGGCGTGCACACCCGCGGCCTCACCGGGCGCCTGCGCCGGCGCGGGGAGACGGTCGTCGTGGACGTCGACGCCGTCGTGGGGCTGGCCTCCCCCTCCGCCGACCAGGGCGCCACCAACCTCCTCGCCGCCTTCGACGAGCTCAAGGCCGCCGACCTCGCCGACGTCATCCACGAGCTGACCGCCAAGCGCCGCAAGGAGGTCGCCGCCGCCCTCGACGACGAGCGGCTCGCCGACGTCCTGGAGGAGCTGCCCGAGGACGACCAGGTGGAGATCCTCTCCCACCTCGGCGGTGACCGCGCCGCCCACGTCCTGGAGGCGATGCAGCCCGACGACGCCGCGGACCTGCTCTCGGAGCTGCCGCCGGAGCAGGCCGAGCGGCTGCTGCAGCTGATGGAGCCCGACGACGCCGACCCGGTGCGCCGCCTGCTCGCCTACGACGAGCGCACCGCGGGCGGGCTCATGACCACCGACCCGGTGCTGCTGGGCCCGGAGGCCACGATCGCCGAGGCGCTGGCGCACCTGCGCCGCCAGGAGCTCTCGCCCACGCTGGCGGCGGCCGTGTTCGTGTGCCGCCCGCCGCTGGAGACCCCGACGGGGAAGTTCCTCGGCATGGCCCACATCCAGCGCCTGCTGCGCGAGGCCCCGCACATCGCCGTGGGCAAGGTCCTCGACAAGGACATCGAGCCCCTCGCGCCGGAGGACACCCTGCAGCAGGTCACCCGGCACCTGGCCACGTACAACCTCGTCTCCGTCCCCGTGGTGGACGACGCCGGGCACCTGCTCGGCGCGGTCACCGTCGACGACGTGCTCGACCACCTGCTCCCGGACGACTGGCGGGAGGACGACGACGAGCAGGAGCTGCGCACCGAGCGCCGCAGGGTGGCCCGGGAGGTGCGCCGTGGCTGAGCGCGGCACCTGGGCCGACCGGCGCCCCGCGGTGGGCCTGGACACCCCGCAGGAGGCGCGGCGGCCGTGGTTCTCCCGCCCCAGCGTGGACCCCGAGACCTTCGGCCGGGTCTCGGAGAAGTTCGCGCGGTTCATGGGCACGGCGCGCTTCCTCGTCTACATGACGGCCTTCGTCCTCGCGTACGTGGCGTGGAACTCGCTGGCACCGGAGCGGATGCGGTTCGACCCGTACTCCTTCACGTTCCTCACCCTGGTGCTGTCCCTGCAGGCCTCCTACGCGGCGCCGCTGATCCTGCTGGCGCAGAACCGGCAGACGGACCGGGACCGGGTCATCTCCGAGCAGGACCGCGCCCGTGACGAGCGGGGCCTGGCCGACACCGAGTACCTGACCCGGGAGGTGGCGGCGCTGCGGATCGCGCTGCGGGACGTGGCCACCCGGGACTTCGTGCGCGCGGAGCTGCGCGCGGTGCTGGAGGAGCTGCGCGACGACGAGGACTCCCCCACCACCAAGCGCAAGGGCAAGGGCAAGGGCGGGCAGGGCAAGGGCGGCGCCGACAGGCCCGGCCCCGACAGGACGGCCCCCGGCAGGACGTCCCTCGTGAAGGGCGAGCCGGTCAAGGACGGCCCGGTCGAGGACGGCCCCGACGGCGGTGGCGCGCAGAAGGCGGAACGCCCCCGCAAGGGGCGCGCCGGTGAGGGCGCGGGGACCACCGGGGACGGGGCCTGAGCGACGTCCCCGCCGTGCCGGGGGCGATCCCGCCGCCGGGGGTCGCCCGCACGGTTCGTCACCCGGAAGGCTCAACCCGGGAGCCGCGGCTGCCGACAACGGACCCGTGACGACGCTCGAGACGCCCTCCTCCCCGGCCCCGGCCGCCCCCTCCCGGCGCCGGCTCGGCGACGTGCTCGTGGAGAAGGGCCTCGTGCTGCCGGAGGACCTCGACCTGGCCCTCACCGAGCAGCGCAACGGCACCGGCCCGCGCCGCCGCCTCGGGCAGATCCTCGTCTCCCTCGGCCTGGTCAGCGAGGCCGAGCTGGCCCAGTGCCTCGCCGAGCTGCTCGGCCTGGAGAGCGTCGACCTCTCCCGCATGGTCCCGGCGCCCGACGTGGTGCGGCTCCTGCCCCGCGCGGTCGCCGAGCGCACCTGCGTGCTCGTCCTGGACAAGACGGCCGACTTCCTCCTCGTGGCGGCCGCCGACCCGACGAACGTCCTGGCCCTGGACGACGTCAAGCTCTACACCCGCACGCCCGAGCTGCAGGTCGTCGTCGGCATGGAGAGCCAGATCCGCGACCACATCGGCCGCGCCTGGTCCCTCTCGGCGGACTCCTCCCAGGTCAGCGCCATGGTCGAGGACGTCTCCCACGACGAGGAGCAGGACAGCTCCCACCAGCACGCCGGCGACGACGACGCCCCCATCGTCAAGCTCGTCAACCGCATCCTGTCCGACGCGGTGCGCCTGCGGACCTCCGACATCCACCTGGAGGTCCAGCGCGACGCCCTGCGCGTCCGCTTCCGCGTCGACGGCATGCTGCGGGACGTCATGCAGGCCCCCAAGCGCGTCGCGTCGTCCGTCATCAGCCGCGTCAAGATCATCTCGGGGCTGGACATCTCCGAGCGCCGCATCCCCCAGGACGGCCGCACCCGCATCAGCGTCGACGGCGCGCAGATCGACTGCCGCGTCTCGACCCTGCCGTCCCTGCACGGCGAGAAGATCGTCATCCGCCTGCTCACCCGCGGCGACGCGGTGCCCGCGCTGGACTCCCTCGGCTTCGAGCCCGAGCAGCTCGCGACGTTCGAGCGGGCGCTGTCCGTGCCGCAGGGCCTGGTCCTCATCACCGGCCCCACCGGCTCCGGCAAGACGAACACCCTCTACGCGGCGATCAACGCGACGATGACCCCGGACAAGAACATCGTCACGCTGGAGGACCCCGTCGAGGTCCAGCTGCCCGGCATCACGCAGGTGCAGGTGCACGCCAAGGTCGGCATGACGTTCGCGGCCGGGCTGCGCTCGATCCTGCGCCAGGACCCCGACATCGTCCTCATCGGTGAGGTCCGCGACACCGAGACCGCCGAGCTGGCGTTGAAGGCCTCCCTCACCGGTCACCTGGTGCTGACGACCCTGCACACCAACTCCGCCCCCGCGGCCCTGACGCGCCTCATCGACATGGGCGCCGCGCCGTTCCTCGTCGCCTCCTCCCTCACCGCGGCCATCGCGCAGCGCCTCGTGCGCAAGCCCTGCGACTCCTGCGCGGAGGGCTACATCCCGGACGAGCAGACGCTGGGCCTGCTGGGCCTGGGCATCGAGGACATCCTCGACGCCACCCCGCTGAAGGGCACCGGCTGCCCCGAGTGCGGCGGCAGCGGCTACCGCGGCCGCACCGCCGTCTACGAGGTCCTCGACGTCGACAACGACATGCGCACCGTGCTGATGCGCGAGCCGTCGGAGACCGCCGTCCTGGAGCAGGCCCGCCGCGCGGGCATGAAGTCCCTGCGCGACTCGGCCCTCATCAAGGCGATGCGCGGGGAGACCACCTTCGAGGAGGTCGTCCGCGTCACCGCGGGCTGACGCTCCCCACCGACGCTCCCCGCCCGGCGCCGCGCCGCCCGCACCCGGCGGGCGGGGGGCGCGTCCCGACGTAGCCTTGCGCCATGGCTGCTCCCACCGTCGACGCCGTGCGCGAGGCGCTCGCGTCCGTGCAGGACCCCGAGCTGCACCGGCCCGTCACCGACCTCGGCATGGTCGGGGACGTCCGCGTCGGCGACGCCGGCGCCGTGGCGGTGCACATCCTCCTCACCACGGCCGGCTGCCCCCTGCGCCAGACCCTGTCGCGGGACGTCACGGCGGCGGTGTCGCGGGTGGAGGGCGTGGCGGCCGTGGAGGTCACCTTCGGCGTCATGAGCACCGAGCAGCGCCAGGCGCTCACCGTGAAGCTGCGCGGCACCACCGGCGCCGCCCCGACCATCCCGTTCAACGCTCCGGGTTCCCTGACGCGGGTCCTCGCGGTCACCTCCGGCAAGGGCGGCGTCGGCAAGTCCAGCGTGACCGTGAACCTCGCCGCGGCGATGGCCGCCGACGGGCTGTCCGTGGGTGTCCTCGACGCCGACGTGCACGGCTTCTCGGTGCCGCACCTGCTCGGCGTGGCGGGGCGCCCCACGAAGGTCGACACCATGATCCTGCCGCCGGCCGCGCACGGCATCAAGGTCATCTCGATCGGCATGTTCGTCGACGGCAACCAGCCGGTGACGTGGCGCGGGCCCATGCTGCACCGGGCGCTGCAGCAGTTCCTCGCTGAGGTGTGGTGGGGCGACCTGGACGTGCTCCTGCTGGACCTGCCCCCCGGCACCGGCGACATGGCCATCAGCGTCGCCCAGCTCCTGCCCTCCGCCGAGGTCCTCGTCGTCACCACCCCCCAGCAGGCCGCCGCGGACGTCGCCGAGCGGGCCGGGGCGATGGCCGAGCAGACCCGTCAGCGCGTCGTGGGCGTGGTGGAGAACATGTCCTGGATGACGCTGCCCGACGGCTCGCGCCTGGAGGTCTTCGGCTCCGGCGGCGGGGCCGCGGTGTCGGCGTCGCTGGGCCGGCGCCTCGGTGCGGACGTGCCGCTGCTCGGGCAGGTGCCCCTGGACGTGGCGCTGCGCGAGGGCGGGGACGCCGGCACGCCCGTGGTGATGTCCTCCCCGGGCTCCCCCGCGGCGGTGGCGCTGCGGGAGGTGGCCCGCCGGCTGGTGCGCTCCCGCGCCGACCTGTCCGGACGCCGCCTCAACCTGTCCGTCGCCGGGTCCTGAGGCACCGCCCGGCCGCGGCCGGGGGTTCAGGGCCCGGGAACCCAGGCCCCGGGAACCCAGGCCCCTGGGCTCAGGTGGCGTCCTCGTCCCACGGCGTCGCCTGCTCGCCGGTGTCCCGGCGGGAGGTGTTCTTGTTCAGCGAGATGCCCGACCCCGAGGGGGCCGGCGCGGCGCTGGAGCCGGTGGCGGGCCGGCGGGCGGGCTCGTCCTCGTCGTCGTCCCACACGTCGGTCAGGGCGTCCCGCACGATCCGGCGCGGGTCGTACTGGCGGGGGTCCAGCTTGCGCCAGTCGATGTCATCGAACTCCGGGCCCAGCTCCTCGCGCATCTGCTCCTGCGCGCCCTTGGCGAACCGGCGTGCCTGCCGCACGAGGCGGCCGAGCTGCTCGGCGTAGTGGGGCAGCCGCTCGGGACCCAGGATGACGAGGGCCACGAGGAGGAGGACGACGAGCTCGCCGCCGTTGATGCCGAACACCGTCGCAGACTAGCTGTCGGGATCCAGGACCACGGCCCGCTCCTGCTCCGTGCCCCCCCGCCGGACCAGCAGCCGCACCGTGTCCCCGGGCTCGCGGGAGCGGATCGCCACGATCAGCTCCTCCGGGGTGGTCACCGGCCGCCCGTCGACGGCGAGCACGACGTCGCCCTCGCGCAGGCCCGCGCGGTCCGCCGGGCCACCGGGCGCCACGGCGGGGGCGTCCCCGTCGCCGCCCACGCGGACCCCCTCGCCCTCCCAGGCGACGTCGAGGGAGGCACGGATCACCGGGTGGACGGCACGGCCCTCGGTGATGAGCTGCAGCGCCGTGCGGCGGGCCTGCTCGCTCGGGATCGCGAAACCGAGGCCGATGCTGCCGCCGACCGCCTCGGCGCCCGGGGGCTGCGCGATGGCGCTGTTCACCCCGACCACCTCCCCGCGGTCGTTGAGCAGCGGCCCGCCGGAGTTGCCGGGGTTGATGGCCGCGTCGGTCTGGATGGCGTTGAGGAAGGACTGCTCCTCCTGCGAGGCGCCCGCGGAGACCGGGCGGTCGACGGCGGAGACGATGCCCTCCGTCACCGTGCCCGCCAGGCCCAGCGGGGAGCCCACGGCGACGACGCGGTCCCCGACGACCACGGACTCGGAGTCACCCAGGGGCAGCGGCGCCAGCCCGGCGCGCTCCACGGCCAGCACCGCGAGGTCGTAGGAGGGGTCCGCGCCGACGACGCGCGCCACGGCCTCCACCCCGTCGGAGAACACGACGCGCACGTCGTCGCGCCCGGCGCCCGCCACGACGTGGCTGTTCGTGACGAGGAACGCCTGGTCCGGCCCCTGGACGGAGAAGACGA
Source organism: Kineococcus anabasis (assembly GCF_054590795.1). Classification (NCBI taxonomy): domain Bacteria; kingdom Bacillati; phylum Actinomycetota; class Actinomycetes; order Kineosporiales; family Kineosporiaceae; genus Kineococcus; species Kineococcus anabasis. The sequence goes on along the minus strand of NZ_BAAIHU010000002.1, from coordinate 363,083 downwards.
AGCCCGAGCCGGTGCCCCGCCCCTCCTCGGTCCGCACCTGGATGTCCACCACCGCGGGCAGGGCGGCGCGGGCGATGGAGGCGACGGAGCCGGCGGTCCGCTCGGTGGACCCGGACGGCGCCGGTGGCACGGTGAAGCCGGGGTGGCGCCGCGGCTGCGGCTCGTCCACGCGGTCCTGCAGCGCGCCACCCACGGCGCCCCCGAGGACGGACAGCGCCAGCACACCCGTGCCGGCGGCCAGCAGCCGGGCGGTGCGGGCGCGGGTGGACGTCCCGGCGCCGCGACCCGGCGCGGGTGGCACAGGTGGCAGCCCGTCTCCCGCCGGTCCACCGGGCGGGAGGGTGCCGGGCGGGAGGGTGCCGGGCGGGAGGGTGCCGGGCGGGGGCTGCCCGGGTCCCGGCTCACCGGGTGGGGGCCCCGCGGGCAGCCCGGCGGGTGCACCGGGCGCGCGCTGCCACGACGGGGGCAGCGGCGGGTCCGTGAGCCCGTCGTGCTCGGCCGGCGGAGCGGGAGGCCTGAACGGGTCGGGCTGCGCGGAGGGGTCCCGGTACGCGAACGGGTCCGGCCCGGCAGGGTCCTGCACCGGCGCGGACCCGTCCGGCGGGAAGCGCCCGGCCGCGTCGGTCGGGTCGGTCGCGCCACCACCCGGACCGCCCGGGTTGTGCCACCCAGCGGAGCGCGGCCTGCCGGGACCGGCTGCACCGCCGTCCACCGGCGCGGGGTCCGCCCCCGCCCGATCCGTCGTCACCGACCCGACGTCCCCTCCGTCACCGGCCCCGCCCGTCCTGCGACGCACCCGGCTCCTGCGCGTCCGGGGACGCGGAGACCGGCTGCGTCACGGCGGGCGAGGAGTTCCACCACGTCAGCTGCGCCAGCGGCAGCGCCGGCGTCTCGTCCAGGCTCGACAGCAGCACCGCCCCCGCCAGGCCCGCCCCCACGAGGGAGAACGCGCTCACCAGCACGGCGGCCAGCGGGCGGCGCACCACGCGGCGGCGCCTGTCCCGCGCGGGCCGGCCCGCGGGACGGCGCGAGGCGTCGGCCATGCGGGGCGGCGCCACCGGGGGACGCTGGGACCCGCCCGGCATGGGCCGCTCGCGCGGGCGCAGCGGCCCGACGGGACCACCGAGGCCCCGCAGGCGCAGCAGCAGGTCCTCCGAGGGCTCCGGACCGGCCAGCGACCGCAACCTCGCCTTGACGAGGCGCTCGGTCTCGACGGCGTCGGCGCACTCCGGGCAGGAGCGCACGTGGGCCTCGGCGCGCGCCGCGGCGTCCGCCCGGAGCCTGCCGTCCACCAGCGCGCTCACGCGCGCGCCGAGGTGCGGACCCGAGACGCCCTTCACCACGCTTCCTCCACGACCGCGGCGGCCGGCCGCCGGGGGGCGCGGTGCGCCAGGACCTGGCGCAGCTGCGCGCGGCCGCGGTGGATGCGCGAGCGCACCGTCCCCAGCTTCACCCCCAGCGTCGCCGAGATCTCCTCGTAGCTCAGCCCCTCGATGTCGCACAGGACCACCGCGGCGCGGAACTCCGGCGCCAGGGAGTCCAGGGCCGCCTGCACGTCGTCGTCGAGGTTGCGGTGCTCGTAGGCGCGCTCGGGCCCGATGTCCGTGCTCGGCAGCCGCTCGGAGGAGTCCTCCCCGAGGGCGTCGAAGCGGATGCGCTGCTTGCGGCGCACCTGGTCCAGGAAGAGGTTCGTCGTGATGCGGTGCAGCCAGCCCTCGAACGTCCCCGGCGCGTAGCTGGAGAGGGAGCGGAACACCCGGACGAAGACCTCCTGCGTGAGGTCCTCGGCGTCGTGCTGGTTGCCCGTGAGGCGGTAGGCGAGGCGGTACACGCGCGCTGAGTGGTCGCGCACGACCTCGTCCCAGGTCGGGGGCACCCACGCCGCCTCGGGGGCCACGACGTCCGCCGCCGCGGGGGCAGCGCTCGTCGCGGACCGGTCCTCCTGACCGCGTTCGCGCACCGCTCGCCTCCTGGGGACCGCGGGGAAGGGCACCGCGAAGGGCACCGCCAACGAACCCATGGTGTCGTACGTCCTCTCGCCCGACGAACCGGGACCGGTGGGCACCGGCTCCGGATCTGGACAACGCACCCTGGGAACCCCAGGTTCCCCCTGCTGCCTGGGAGGTCCCTGTGAGCGGGCCGTGAGCGCGCTCGGAGCCGGGCGGCGGCGCATCGCTCGGCTGACCGCCCCGTCGCTCAACGACTAGGGTGCGCAACGTGGTGTCACAGAGCAGCGCCAAGCAGCCCGCGAGCTGGGTGTACGCCGAGGGTTTCGTCCCCGAGGACGAGGTGCTGCAGCGCGCCCGGGCCCGCGCCGACGTGCTGGGCTGCACCCCCGTCCAGCCCGGGGTGGGGGCCGTGCTGAGCGTCCTGGCCGCCGCCGTCCGGCCCCGCACGGCCGTGGAGATCGGCACCGGCACGGGCGTGTCCACCGTCTACCTGCTGCGCGGGATGCCCGAGGACGGCGTCCTGACCACCATCGACATCGAGGTGGAGCACCAGCGGGCCGCCAAGGAGGCCCTCGCCGAGGAGGGCGTGCGCAGCGGCCGCACCAGGATGATCGCCGGCCGCGCCCTGGAGGTGCTGCCGCGCCTGACCGACGGCGCCTACGACCTCGTGCTCGTCGACGCCGACAAGACCGAGTACGCCGCGTACCTGGAGCAGGCCCTGCGGCTGCTGCGCCCCGGGGGGCTGCTCGCCGTGGACAACGCCCTGTGGAAGGGACGCGTCGCCGACCCCGCCCAGCGCGACGCGCAGACCGTCGCGATCCGCGCCATGGCACAGGCCGTCCTGGAGGACGAGCGCCTGCAGCCGGCGCTGGTGCCCAGCGGGGACGGGCTGCTGCTGGCCGTCAAGCGCGGCTAGTCCCCGGCGCCGGTCCCCGCGGCCGGCAGGTCACCGCCGCGCGGCCCCGGCTTGCGCGGCGGGGTGCGCCGCGGGGTGCGGCGGGCGGGCGGGACGGCCGCGTCCAGCAGCCAGTCCAGCAGCAGCCGCGCCCCGAAACCCGTGGCCCCGCGGCTCACCTCGTGCTCGGCGGAGTCCGCCCGCGCGGGCCCGGCGACGTCCAGGTGCGCCCAGCGGCGCCCCGCCGTGAACGCGCGCAGGAACAGCGCCGCGACGATCGCCCCGCCCCCGGCGTCCGGGTCGGCCGTGACCTGCCGGACGTCCGCGATCTCCGAGCGCACCAGCGGCGCGTAGTCCTCCACCAGCGGCAGGCGCCACAGCCGCTCCCCGCTGGTGCCGGCCGCGGCCAGCAGCCCGGCGGCGAGGTCCTCGTCGTCGGTGAAGAGGGCACCGTGCCGCTTGCCCAGGCCCAGGCTCGCCGCGCCCGTCAGCGTCGCGACGTCCACCACGACGTCCGGCTCGAGGGTCGCGTCCGCCCAGGCGAGGGCGTCGGCGAGGACCATGCGGCCCTCGGCGTCGGTGTTGGCGACCTCGCTGGTGCGCCCGCCGTAGTGCGTCACCACGTCACCGGGACGGTACGAGGAGGCCCCCAGGGAGTTCTCCGCCAGCGGCAGCAGCGCCGTCACGCGCGCCCGCACCCCCAGCGCCGGGCAGGCGCCGACCGCGGCGAGCACGGCCGCGGCCCCGGCCATGTCGGTCTTCATCGGCACCATCGACTCCCGCGGCTTCAGCGACAGCCCGCCGGAGTCGAACGTGATGCCCTTGCCGACGAGGACGACGTGCGGGGCCGTGCGCGAACCGGCCCCCCGCGGCCGGTACGCCACGCGGACCAGGCACGGCGGTGAGGAGGAACCGCCGCCGACGGCCAGCAGCCCGCCGAAGCCCTCGGCGCGCAGGCGCCGCTCGTCCAGCACCTCGATCTCCAGGCCGCGGGTGGCGGCGACCTCGCGGGCCTCCTCCGCGAGCCAGGCGGGGTCCTTGAGGTTGGAGGGGGTGGCGGCCAGGTCCCGGGCCAGCAGGGTCGCGCCGGCCCGCGCCAGGGCGTGCTGCACGTCGGCGTCCGCCACCTCGCCCAGCAGGAGCAGGCGGCGCGTGCGGGCGGGCTCCTCGGCGACCTTCAGGCCCGCCCTGGGCGGGGTGTGCGCCGCCAGCAGGAAACCCTCGACCACGGCGCGCACCCCCTCGGGCCCGGCGCCGTCGGCGAGGGTGGTCGCGACGTCGTCCTCGGCCCGCACGGCACGCGCGAGCGCGGCCGCGGCGCGGCGCAGGTCGGCGGGCGCGGACTCCCCGACCCCCACGGCGTAGAGCGCGCGGGGGGAGCCCTCCGGTGCCTGCACCGGCAGGCGGACCACCTGGCCGGCCGCTCCGCTCACGCGCTCGGCCGCACAGGCCTCCTCGAAGCGCAGGCCGTAGCGCAGCGCGGCGTCGGCCGCACCGGGGCGCGGCTGCACGCCGGGCCCGTCGGCGCTCCCCGCCCCGCCCGCGTCCCCGGGCGGGGCCGGGGCCACCGGGACCGCCAGGACGGCGACCCCGGCCAGGTCGGCCTCCGGCAGGGACGTGCGCACGGCCTCGACGGACGGCGGGGTCCAGCGGCGCACCTGCGGAGGGGCTGCCTTGGCGATGGGCACGGGAGGTCTCCAGCCGGTCGGGGGCGTGCGGGCGCGCTCAGGTGGTGCGGG